>JAZQQK010000030.1:0-18218 GCA_045629065.1 Anaerovoracaceae bacterium
AATACGCATAATATTCAGCCCCCAAATAAATAAGCAAGGTGGAGGGAAACCATCCTCCACCTTGTTTGATTATATTACTTTATTGTGTTTAATAATCTGTTAAATCATTCCTAATGTTGTAGGTAGCCATGTAGTCAAGAACGGCACGAATGCAACTAGTAAGATTTCAAATACCATAATGCCAACGAACGGCAGTGCCGACTTCGCTATTTTTTCTATTGGCAGTTTCGCAATAGGTGCTGCAAGGAATAAGCAAATACCTACTGGAGGTGTGATACATCCGCATACCATTGCCATCGAAATTGTTACACCGACCGTTACTGGGCTCATACCGATTCCTGTCATAACAGGGAGAAGAATTGGCGCCATAATCATAACAGCAGGAGTAGCATCCATGAATGTTCCAATTACTAATAATACGAAAATGATAATAAATACCATAAGATATGGATTATCAGTAACAGAAACTAAAAGATTAACAACTTGGTCTGGAATACGTTCTGATGTTAATATATAGCCAAATAATGAAGATGTGGCTAAAATTAGCATTGTTGAACCAATAGTCATTACGTCATTAAATAATAACTTTGCGAATTGCTTAATTGTAATATCCTTTGTAATGAAGCAGTATGCAATAGCATAAACTACTGCAAGAACAGCGGACTCTGTAGTAGTTACAATACCAAAGCAAATTCCACCAAGAATGATAACAGGTAAACCCATAGCTGGGAGTCCTCTTAAAAGGAACATACCACGTTGTTTCCAAGTAAGCTTTTCTCCTGGAGGAATAGTACCTTTCTTTCTCTTGCTGTGTCCAAGGTAAAATACATATGCCATCTGAAGTAATCCGAGCAAAATACCAGGAATTAATCCGGCCATAAAGATGGCTCCAATTGAAACTCCCGTCATCGAACCGAATACAATGAACAAAAAGCTAGGTGGAATAACCGCACCGATACAAGAAGATGCAACAGTAACTGCTGTTGAGAATCCTGGCTCATATCCTTCTTCCTTCATTGATGGGATTAAGAGTGATCCAATAGCAACTGTATCTGCAGCAGCCATACCTTGAATACCACCAAAGAGCATAGAAACTACAATGTTTACATAAGCCAAACCACCCTTAAAGCTTCCTACCATTGCCTTTGCAATATCCATTAACTTCTTTGTGATACGACCTGTTGTCATTATATCACCAGCTAAAATAAACAAAGGAAGGGATACATAGATAAAGCTTTCCAAACTGGAAGTCATTTTTTGAGCTACCATGGCTAAAGAAAGACCATTAGCCCAAATATAAGCCATTGAAGATAAACCAAGGCAGAAAGCGATAGGTACACCTATAATCATAAGGCCTATGAAAATTAGAAACATTATACCAGCACTCATGCGCTCACCTCCTCTGATTTATCAATCTTTTTACCCTTATTTTTTATATCATATATTAACTCTTGTATGTGTGGTATTAACTTTTCTACACCAAACAAGAACATAATTGCTGAAGCAACATTCCAAATTCCTGAAATAAGTCCGAGGTTAAGACGCATGATACTACTTTTACGCATTGCCGCATTTGCTACTGTGGCAAGGTTAGATTTGAATGTTACTACAAAGAAGAACATCAAAATCAATGTTACAATAATCTTTGCAATATCTTGCCAGATTTTAGGTAACTTATCAGTCAAAATTGTTAAAGAAATGATAGAGTTACTTCTATAACCCATTGTACAACCTAAATATACTGATAAAGTCATTAAGTATACCGTAAGTTCAGAGCTCCATTTAATCGCATAGCCAAATACATAGCGACCTCCTGCTTGTGCAAAAACGAGGACTACCATTGCGAAAAGGCACAATGCGCCCATTATACCAATAATGCGGAACAACCAGTCATTAATTGTTTTTAATATACGCATAGCATTGATCTCCTAATAAATAATAATTTCTAGTAAAATGCAAAAATGGGGGCGGGCATAAATAGCCCTTATCCCCCAAAATTTTATTGCATTGTGATTAACGTACGCTGTTAATAACGTCTAATAATTTTTGAACTCCAGAGTACTTAGCACATACTTCATCCCAAACGCCTTGAACAGCTTCTACGAATGGAGCAGTATCAGTTACTTCAGTTACTGTGCAGCCCTTTTCAGCAGATAACTTGTTGAGTAAAGTTACATTGTTATCTACATACATAGCATCCATTACCTTTGGTACCCATTCAAGAATGAGTGCTTCTACCTGTGGACGTAAGTCATCTGGTAAAGCTTCCATAGCCTTATCAGAAATGATTGCACCATGAGGTACTGCAAAGAGTGGAAGTGCTGTTACGTACTTAGCTACTTCGTATGAAGATACAGTGAACATAGCGTTAACGTCCAAGCTGCATGCATCACAAACCTTGCTCTGAATAGCATTGTAAAGGTCGTTGAATGGTACTGTAATTGGAGTAGCACCTAATGCTTCAAGTGTTCCCATCTGTACTGGAGTATCCATTACTCTGAAAATGATGTTCTTGAAATCAGCTACTGTTGCTAATGCCTTATCTCTTGATTGAGGGAAACGATATCCAAGAAGATAAATGTCTGGAACCCATAATCCATTCTTGTGGAATGATTCAGTGAGTGCCTTTGCTTCCTTTGTTTCCATGAAACGAGCTAAGTGTTCCTTGCTGTCAAAGATAAATGGAAGGTCCATTACGTTGAAGTCCTCATTATATTGTGTTAATAATGAGAAGCTCTGGTGAGCCATTGCAACTTCGCCTGTTTGTAAGTTAGCTAAAATATCAGCTTCAGCTCCGAGTGCGTTTCCTGGGAATACGTCGATTTGAAGACGTCCGCCTGTCTTTTCAAATACGTCGTCTGCAAATTTTCTGAATTCAGTTACACCAGCTGTTCCTTCAGCTGCGGATACGGAGAGTTTCCACTTGATTGTTTCAGCTTGTTGCTGTTCTTCTTGATTGTTTCCACATGCAAACATTACAAATACCATTGCTAATGCGAGAACAATTACAAGTGCCTTTTTTAATACTTCTTTCATAATATAAACTCCTTTCAAAATATACTTTTCTATATCAGTGTTGTAGTATCAACACAAGAAAACAAATTATATACTACCTAGGAATCATCATCTTTGCTTCACCAGCAATAACCGTATCACCATTTTGATTTGTGCATACTGTTTCAAGAACTACTCTTTGTTTTTCAGGAATAAGTTCTGTTATTGTAGCAGTTGCAGTAATAGTGTCGCCAATTCTAACTGGTTTAACAAATTTTAATGTCTGTCCTACATAAATTGATCCAGGACCAGGAAGTCTAGTTCCTACTACGGCAGAAATTAGACCTGCTGACAACATTCCATGTGCGATTCTCGTCTCAAACATAGTTCCTTTAGCATACTCTGAATTTATGTGAGCTGGATTAAAGTCTCCAGTAATTCCTGCGTATCCATAAATATCTGCTTCGGAAATTGTCTTTGTAATAGAATCACTCATTCCGACCTTTAAATCTTCATATTTTACAATATTCATATCTCTTACTTTCCGCAAAGTGCCTTAGCAGCCTTAACGATATCTTCCTTCTTTGGAACTGCGAGGTATTCTGAAATACCATTACCAACAGGAGCATTGATTGTGCAAACACGATCAACTAATACAGTCATTCCCTTTAAATCTTCGAGAACTGATGTAATGATTTCTCCTGAGAAAGATCCACGCTTAGGTGCTTCCTGAACTACAATTAACTTTCCTGTCTTCTTTACAGAAGCTTCGATAGTCTTCTTATCGAGTGGAATTAATACTCTTGGGTCGATTAGTTCAGCGTTAATTCCTTCAGCCTTTAAGTCTTCAACAGCCTTTTCAGCGATTGGAACCATGCTCTGAATAGCAACGATTGTAACATCATCGCCTTCTGTCATAACCTTTGCAGCATTAGTAAGTGGAATCGTTACGTCTCCATCAGGTACTTCGCCCATGATGCCTAGTGAACCTTCATGGAAGAAGAAGAGCACTGGGTCGTCATCACGAATGCTTGCCTTTAACAATCCTTTAACATCTGCTGGATAATATGGAGCTACAATCTTGAGTCCAGGAACATTTTGGAACCAAGATTCTGCACACTGTGAGTGTTGACATCCAGAACCGAAATTTCCGAATGTTCCACGTCCACCATTAGCTAACATGAATACCATTGGGCACTTTACTTTTCCCTGAGTACTAAAAGCCATCTTTGCAGCACCATCAATAATAGCATCTGCACAGAAAGTTGAAAAGTCAGAGAACATAAGGTCAACTATAGGACGATCTCCAGCAAGAGTTGTTCCTAAGCCGAAGTACGCATAACCGCCTTCTGCGATAGGCATATCAATTGCTCTATCTGGATATTTATCATGTACTCCAAGATATATACTTAAGCCACCGCCAACGTTAATAATGTCTTCACCAATAAGTGTTACATTCTCGTCACGATCCATTTCTTCGAGAACAGCAGTAGCAATTGCTTTATTTAAGAACATTTTGCTCATTATATTTCTCCTCCTGTCTCAGGTGTTGTATAGATATGATGCTTAAGGTAAACATCTTCGAACTTTGTGAGTTCACATGCTCTAGCGCGCTTAATGCACTCGTCAAGGTTTTCTTCACATTCCTTCTTTACCTTTTCAGCATATGCTGCATCCATTACACCATTTTCAATCAAGTATTTTTCATAAAGCTTAACGCTGTCTTTGTTAATCTTTGCATCTTCGATGATGTCCTTATCCCAACGTTCATAAGCTCTTTGTCCAACATAATGATAGCCCCAACGTAAATTCTTAACTTCAACTACGTTTGGTTCAAAATTTCTTGCCTTTTCAATTGCAATATCAAATGCCTTACGTAATGCGAGCATATCGCTTCCGTCAACGATTTGAGTTGAAAGTCCGAGAGGAATTGCTCTGTCAGAAATATTAGGGTTTGCTGACTGGCGCTCTAATGGTGTGGACATTGCCCAACCATTGTTGTCAATTACATATACAACTGGAACTTTGTAAATGCCTGCGAAATTCCATGCCTCATAGCAGATACCTTCGCTTACGCCGCCATCTCCTTGAATAACAACAGCAACTTCATCTTTTTTACGACGCTTTAATGCCCAACCTAAGCCTGTGTACATTGGGTATACGCAACCTAATGTAGCAATTGGAACTCCGATATGCTTTGTTACATCACTAGCATGATAGTCATATCCAGAACCCTTGCACATACCATCGCGTTTTCCGAATAACTCGCAAATCCATTCATATGGATCTACTCTCATTAATGTAAGAGGCTGTGTTCTATGTGTAGGTACAAACCAATCTGTATCTCTCATTGCTGTACCCATTGCTGCAAACATTGCCTCTTCGCCCCATGCCGTATGGTATGAGCCACGAATATCGCCATTGTTTACGGCTTCTTGCATTTTCTCAGTGAAAATACGGCCGTTAACTAAGTGGTAATACATGTTTAGTAATTCTTCTTTTGAATATTCCATTATTACACTCCTTATAATTTAATAAACTCTTCAGGATTTTCAACGACTTCACAAAATCTGTCGCAGAAGTTACTAATAGGTGTACCATCTGTTATTGAATGGTTATAGTTTATTATTAACCACATCATGTCTTTTGCTACTATGCTTCCGTCTTCTTCAACTACTGCTTCCTTTTGAGTCATACCAACACCGATAATAAGGCACTGATCATCATTCAAAATTGATGTGCAGAAATTGGTTCTACACTTGCCAAGACTAGTAAGTGTAACTGAACTACCCTTCATATCATCTACAGTAATCTTGTTTTCCAATAAACGCGTACGTAAATCAGCCATTGCATGCGAAATGCCTACTACGCCTAATTCTTCTGCGTTCTTCACTGTTAATACATATAATCCCCTTGGGCTATTCATAGCCAATGCTGGGTTTACATGCTCATAATAAGTGACAACATCACCATTAATGCTAGAATTTAAATCTGGCATTTCTGTTAATACTTGTGCTAATGCTGCAGTTACAATTGCTGTAATAGTAACCTTTTCTCCCTGCTCAGCTAACTTTTTCTTCAGCTCAAGCATTTTTGTTGCATCGACATGGCAAAAGTGAGATGCATGTGGATTTGTAGTAACACTATGGCGAAGCTTATCAGCAATAAACTTACGTATAGGATTTAATTTTACAATACGATCTGCCATTATTTCCTCCGGAACTATTCGATAATTTCAGCGATTTCGTCTCCGCAAGTAGCAACTTCGCCCTCTGGAACAATAATCTTAATAGTACCTGTTGCAGGTGCCTCGATTTCGTTAAGTAATTTTTCTGTTGAGATTTCTAAGATAACTTGTCCCTTCTCAACCTTTGCTCCATCAGCAACTTTCCATTCGTTGATGACGCCTTGAATCATAGTCATTCCAATTTGTGGCATTACAACTTTCATAATTCTTTCTCCTTTATAATTATTTGCAATTTGTATTATACTGTTTGCAATTTGCATCAAATTTTATAGCCACCACCAACATCTAATATTTGGCCTGTGATTTCCTTGGCTCCATCAGAGGCTAGGAATAAAACTCCATTTGCCAAATCCTCAACTGTCTGTGGTCTTCTTAAAGCGCAGTTTTGTTCTGAAAAATATTGCACAAGTTCAGCTGCACTCTTTCCCTTCATAGCAGGTAATTTTTCTATCATAGCCGGTGCACATTTTTCATACATAGGTGTAAGAACATAGCCTGGGCAAACTGCATTTACATTTACATTATATTTCCCCATCTCCTTGGCTAGATTCATTGTTAAGTTAAGAACGCCTGCCTTGGATACCGCGTATGGAACATTCATAGGATTTGTGGAATGTCCAACTACTGAAGCAATATTAATGATCTTTCCTGACATTTGGTCAGTAAATATTGGGAATACCGAACGGCATGCATGAACAACTCCCAAAACGTTCACATTGTAGGTTCTAATAAAATCTTCTTCAATCAAGTCAGTGAACGGATCGCCGAAAACTTTTGCTGCAACACCAGCTCCATTAACTAGGATATCTAGCTTTCCAAAAGTCTCTAATGTCTTATTTACCAATTCATCTACAGATTCTTGATTAGTAACATCTACTTTTAGAAATATAGCTTTGCAACCCGCATCAACAAATTCTTTTGCAGTCTCATTGCCCATTTCTGCGTTCATATCAGCTATTACAACATTTGCACCTGCAACTGCAAACCCTTTTGCAATTCCTTTGCCGATACCGCCTGAAGCCCCTGTAACGATTACAGTTTGGCCCGAAAAATCAAATTTGATACTTCCCATAACTGTCCTTCCTTACTGTGCTTAACTGCACCTAACTATCTTTACGAATCTATTAATAAACCGCCTTTAACATCGATTTTACCTTTATCCATTTCAATTTTACTTTATTGATTTTTTTGCCGCAAAGTTTAAATCGCTGATTGTTATCATCTATTTGTGGTATTCTCATACTCCTTTTTTACATAAATTGGCTTTGCTGTTGTTGTGTGTGCACTTTTGTGGTAATGTAAAGGTACTTTATATGATGTAATACTCACGAACTAAGGTTTATGCCATCTTAATTTTCTATTTCTAATACCATCACATTTGTGATATATGAGGACATAAATATGATTAAATACACCGATGAAGTAGAACTATATAACTTTGTTAATTTCGTTAAAAAATTGGAAGAGCATGCATTGTCGGCAGAGCATTTCTTCGATAACGCTTTTCTAACTCTACTAGATGATTGTTTTCACTTTCATAACTCAGCAATAACTGTGTATGATAACTGTTTCCAATATGCTGGAAGCGTTTCTTATGGACCGCATTCGGAGTTTTTTATTAATGCCTACCAAAAGAAACACTTTTTTGAAAACGATTATATAGCCAAATATATAACATCCAATTTTTCTCACTTGACTATGCCAGAAAGAGTTTTTGTCATTACAGGAACTGAAATTTTGTCTGGTGATGATTTGGGTCAAAAGCAATATAGGGATTTCTTAACAGAAGCTGGTTTGAAGTACATAGCAGTGTTACCTGTTGATGCCAATTACCGTATTGCCATATACAAAGAAGAGAACGAGGGCGATTTTTCAGAAGATGAATTAGACATCTTGAATTGCGTTTTACCTATCATTAGAAATCGTTACCTTAACTTCAAATCTGATCAGGTGAGAAGACACGAATCTCATATAAAGTCAATGTTAATCAGCGAAATGAATATTGGCTACATTATTCTCGACAAAGACTACACAATTTTGGACTATAATTCAGAAGCCATTCAGTATTTACATGACATCACAGGAATTTCACATATCAATAGTTCTGTTGCTACCATAATTGAAAAAATTAATTCATGTGATGATGTAATTCAAAAATGGCCTTATTCAATCTCAATATCAAACTATTCCGAGGCTGGTTTTTGCGGTATTCTTCGAAAGTTTTACTGCATAAAAATAAAGCCTACGACTTCGCGAGCAACTCCACAATTCTTACCTTTCGACGTTTTAAGCGAGCGAGAAATAGAAGTTTTGGATAGTTTTGCCAAAGGAATGGAATATAAAGACATAGCAAAGACTCTATATATTAGTGAATGCACTATAAGAACTCACTTAAGAAATGTTTATCAAAAATTAGGTATAGATAATCAAAGAAAATTAATCTTTGAATATTTACAATATATTGCGTTCAAGCAAAAGTAAAACCAGGAGGATAGGTACATAATATGGAATTAGGTATTAAAGGAAAAGTTGTTCTCGTTACTGGATCTGCTCAAGGCATTGGTAAATCCATTGCTTTAGCCTTTGCAAAGGAAGGTTGCAAAGTTGTAATCAGTGATGTTAATGAGGAAAAAGGTCTCGCAACAAGAGATGAAGCTAGAGCTCTCGGTGCGGAATCAATATTTGTAAAGTCAGATATTTCTAATGATGAAAGTGTTAAGTTACTCTTTGACACAATTAAGCAAGAACTTGGTACAGTTGATATCTTGATTAACAATGCTGGTATAGATCCTGCAGGCCATCAATTCTATGACATCCCACATGATGAATATAGCAAAGTGTTAGACATTAATTTAACAGGTTCATATCTTTGCGTAAAAGAAGCTTATGAACATATGAAAGGTAAAGGCTGGGGTAGAATTGTTAACCTCGCATCATCATCCGGTCTTTATGGCGCGAATGTTGCTGGTGTTCACTATGCAGCATCTAAGGGTGGCGTAATCGCTATGACTAAGACATTAGGTAAGCGTATGGGCGCTGAAGGAATCACAGTTAACTGCGTCGCTCCAGGAAGAATTCGTACACCAATGACTGCAAAGACACCTCCAGAAGTTGAAGAAAAGATCAAACAGTCAATTCCACTTAGAAGAATGGGAGAACCAGAAGAAGTTGCTTCTGTTATCGTTTTCCTTGCTTCTGATGCCGCAAGCTATTTAACTTGCTACTGCCTAGAAATCGGCGGTGGCTGGGTTTACTAAAGAATTGCATAATAAAAGAACCATTGCAGCAGCAATGGTTCTTTTGTAAAAGCTATACTTATTTAAGGAGTTCTTATGAAAATTGTTTGTTTAGGTGACAGCGTAATTAATGGATATGGTGTTCTAAAGAGTAAATGTTGGGTTTCTCAGCTTAGAACTCTTTTGAATGCAGAGGTAATTAATAAGGGTATTAATGGAGATACAACATCAGGTATTCTTGCGAGATTTTATCATGACGTTGTTCCAGAAAAACCTGATTTAGTACTAATTGATGGTGGTTGGAACGATTTTGTTACCGGCGCTGATGTGGGTGTAGTGCAATCTAACACTATGGCACTAGTACATCAAGCATTTCAGAATGGAATAATTCCTGTTATTGTCGCAGTTCAATTACCTAATCGAGATGCTTTTGAAAAGCAATGGCCAAAGTTTATTGACGTTGATGAGTCTATTCGTAAATACCGCGAATACCATGATTGGCTTCTCCCATTTTGTGAGGGCTTCTGTATTAAACTAATAGACGGATTTGAACTAATGGATAATGATGATTTTCGCACTAACTGTCTCCTCGATGGTATACATATGAATCAGTTAGGCCATGACAAAATGGCAGATTTTGTTGCACATTCACTAATTACGCAGGGACTAGTTAAATAGTACCCTGCAACTTACTTTCTCATATGGCGGATTGATTGATTATTCAACTGATCCGCCACCTTTATACAAATTGATATGAAAAAAGAAAAGAATAAAAACCACTATGAACTTATGGTCACTGATGACAATGTGATAATTTTTCCAGGTGCTAAAGTCCTTGGAAATGTGAGCTTCGGTAAAGGATGCTCTGTTTGGTACAATGCTGTTATGCGCGGAGATAAGGAAATTATAGTTGGAGATAACTGCAATATCCAAGATTGTTGTATTTTCCACTCTGATAGTCATATTACTACGCTCGGCAACAATGTTACAGTAGGACATGGTGCCATAGTACATGGTGCTACCATAGGGGATAATGTCTTGGTTGGCATGGGTTCCATCGTATTAGACGGTGCTACTATAGGCAATAACTGCTTCATAGCTGCAGGATCTTTAGTCACTGGAAAGACCAAAGCACCAGATGGATCATTCCTTATGGGAAGTCCCGCCAAAATAGTTCGATCAGTTTCTAAGACCGATGTTCAGCAAATTGAAAACAGCTGGCAAACATATAAAAAAGAGTCAGAAGAATATAAAAACAATCTTTAATAGTTTTCACCAAAATAAATGGGCCCACACGAATGTGGGTCCATTTATTTTAGTAATCGTATTAGAATTAAAGTTGCATTTTCTTTTCATTATACTCACGAATTGCCTTTGTGAGCTTTGGTACAATTTTGTGAAGGTCACCTTGGATACCGAGATCAGCAAGCTGCATCATTGGACATTTTTCGTCTTTATTGATTGCAATGATGAAGTCTGATGATTCCATACCTGCTTGGTGCTGAATTGCACCCGAAATACCGCAAGCAATATAAAGATTTGGATGAACAGTTTTACCTGTTTGTCCAACTTGGCGAGATTTTTCAATCCAACCATTATCTACGCCGATACGAGAGGAAGAAACTTCTCCGCCGAGTTCTTTTGCAAGGGCACGAAGTGTATCGAATCCTTCTGGACCACCAACACCACGACCACCAGATACAAGAATCTTTGCATCAGTAATATCTACTTCTTTTTTATCTGGATGTACAACCTTTAAGATTTCAACGTTTCTATCTTCTTTATCAAACTTGATATCAACTATCTCTACTTCACCCTTAGCATTTACATCCTTTTCAGGCATTGCCATAACGCCAGGACGAACTGTTGCCATTTGTGGAACATACTTAGGGCAAACGATAGTAGCCATGATGTTTCCACCGAAGGCTGGACGAGTCATCTTTAAAAGGCTAGGATCAATCTTCTCACGCATTTCATCAGTATCTAAAGCATCGATTTTATCTGCAGGTAAAGTTGTTGCCTTGCGTAAGTATTCCTGATACTTTGGTACCGCAATATCAAGTCTTGTGCAGTCTGCAGTAAGTCCTGTATGTACACGACCAGCAACACGTGGTGCTACATCACGACCGATTGAAGAAGCGCCAAATAAAACAATATTAGGGTTATACTTCATTATTACTTCGTAAACAGCCTTTGCGTAAGGTTCTGTAGTATAAGGATCGAGCATAGGATCATCAACTACGAGTACTTTTGAAGCACCATATTGAATTAACATATTAGCTTGATCTTTAATATTATGACCAAGTAATACGGCTACAGTTTTTTCGCCAGAATCTTTGCAGAGTCGGTTTGCTTCGCCGATAAGTTCAATACTTACCTTTTGAACAACACCATCACGCTGTTCGACGATTACAAAAATATCTTTGTTAGCCATCTCTATTCTCCTCCTTATAGAATGTGAAGTTCAATCAATTTTTCCATGATAGCTTCAACTGCCTGGTCTTCTGAAAGTCCAGTCATTACGTGTCCAGCCTGGCGTTGCATTTTACCGAATGACTGGAATACATTAGTTGGAGATCCTTTAAGGCCAATAAAATCTGGATTAAGATCATTAGCTAAATCTTGGAAACTTAGAACTTTTACTTCTTTTGCGTAAGCCTCAGTAATGCCCTTAACAGACATATAACGTGGCTCTGAAAGCTCAGAAAGAGCAGTTAACAAGCAAGGCATCTTAACCTTGAGCACGTGAGTTTGATCTTCAAATTGTCTGTTAACAATTACACTATCTCCCTCAACCTCAAGTTTTTCAACATAAGATACCTGTGGAATATTAAGTTGTTCTGCAATCTGTGGACCAACCTGTGCAGTATCACCATCGATTGCCTGGCGGCCTGTAATAACAAGGTCGAAACCAATTTTCTTAAGAGCAGTTGCAATAATTGTTGCAGTTGCATATGTATCAGAACCACCAAATTCACGTGCAGAAAGAAGATATGCTTCATCTGCACCCATTGCAAGTGCTTCGCGAAGAGCGAAATCAGCTTGAGGAGGACCCATACAAACTACTGTAACAGTAGCACCTGTTTGTTCCTTGAGTTGGATTGCTGTTTCGAGACCTGCACGGTCATCGTGGTTGATAATGCTTGGCACACCATCACGAATTAAAGTATTAGTCTTTGGATCCAACTTTACTTCAGCAGTATCAGGAACCTGTTTAATGCAAACTAAAATTTTCATTATCTGTTCCCTCCTATTTCAATTTCATTGAACCGGAAATAACCATCTTCATTACTTCGCTAGTTCCTTCATAGATTTCAGTAATCTTAGCATCTCGATACATACGTTCTACAGGATATTCACGGCAATAGCCATAACCACCCATGAGTTGAACAGCTTCACGAGTTACCTCTATAGCAACGTCAGATGCAAAGAGTTTGGCTTGTGCTGCAAGCACTGAAAATGCTTCATGATCATCTTCAGCCTTAGCTGCTCTCCAAGTTAAAAGGCGAGCTGCATCAATCTTAGTTTGCAGTTCAGCAAGCTTGAATTGTGTATTCTGGAAAGCTGTTATAGGCTTACCGAATTGTTTACGTGCTTTGCAATATTTAATTGCTTCTTCTAAAGCGCCTTGTGCAATACCTACAGCCTGAGCTGCAATACCAATACGACCACTGTCTAATGATTGCATCGCAATTTTGAATCCGCCACCAATCTTGCCAAGGATACGATCTGCTGGAACTCTAACATTATCATATGTTACGATACAGTTAGAAGCAGCACGGATACCCATACGTTCAATGTTTGCAGAAACTGTGATTCCTGGCATTTCCTTTAAATCTACAAGGAAACAAGTCATACCCTTTGATGCAGGCACGCTACGATCAGTAAGAGCGAAAAGTGTACAAGTATCTGCAAAACCTGCATTTGTTGTGAACATCTTGGAACCATTGATTGTCCAAGAACCATCCTCGTTTTGAGTTGCAGTTGTTTGAGCGCCTGCTACATCAGAGCCTGCGCCAGGTTCTGTTAAACCAAAGCAACCAATCTTATGGCCATCAATAAGCGGACGTAAGAACTTTTCTTTCTGTTCGTCAGTACCATTGTGATAAATTGCTTGGCAGCAAAGTGATGTATGAACTGACATTGTAATTCCAGTTGATGCATCAATCTTAGAAACTTCTTCCATACCAATCGCATAACCTAGGTTGTCTGAACCACCACCGCCTAGTTCTCTTGGGAATGGAATGCCGAAAAAGCCGTACTTTTGCAATTTTGCAAGCAAGTCCATATCATAGGCTTCGTTTTCGTCCATGTCCTTCGCAATCGGCTTAATCTCGTTCTCTGCGAAATTGTGGAAAAGCTGACGCTGGAGTTCATGGCATTTGTCTAATTTAAAATCCATTGTGTTCCTCCTAATATAGAGACGAATATGGTTGCACAAAAAATTTGTGCACTATACTATATATACTATAGTTATATAATATGCCGTGCAAGATAGTTTGTCAACAAAATATTTGTTCACAAACTATCTTTTCCTTGTTTTCCTCCCCACCGATAAAACCTTTTGCTTAAATCCGATTTAAGTTGTATAATAGTTAGCAGAATCATAAAAAGATTGGAGACTATTATGCACGTAGCTGATTGTATAAATTTTATTCTAACAAACACACAAAACGCTGTTGGAAACTACTTTAAGCGCCGTTTAGCCGAATTCGATTTAACACCTGGCCAGTATAATATGCTTAGATTACTTCAAGAGAATGAGTATCTTACACCTTCTCAATTGGCAGTAGAAATGCATATTGACACAAGTTCTGTTACAGGTATGTTGCTTCGCCTTGAAGCAAAAGGACTTATAGAGAGAATCTATAGTAAAGATGACCATAGATCCGTGCACATTTATATTTGTGATGAAGGAAAAGTATTATGGAATAAACTCGATAGTGTAATTGAAGATGCTAACCGCGTTGTTCTCTCTGGTATTTCACCTAAAGAATATGAAAAGTTAGCTAACCAATTGCGATACATTGAGGAAAATGCCAAAAAGAATCTAGAATAGTATCGTTTTACATAACTTATAAAACCCAAATAAAAGAAGGGCCCGCTACTCACTTAAGGCCCCTCTTTTATTTTGTATAAATAGGAAGTTGAAACATCAAAAGATGTATCATGTCTCACGACAGCATATATTAATTAATCAGCAAATCATACAACTCTTCAGCTGTAAGTCCTTTAATATAATTATTCAAATCCATTGTCTTAAGCTTTGCTAATATTTCTTCATTCATCTTCGAGCCTTTGATTGCTTCCGTCAAATCTGAAATATCGCCGTTCCCAAAGAAATCGCCGTAGATACCAATATCAGTAATCACTCCGCTCTTGACATTCAAATATACTGTTACTAAGCCAGCATCAAACTTTTTCTCTTTCTTCTCCTCATAATCTGGAGAATTACCATAGTTCCAATCCCAAGTGGCGTACTTTTCATTTCTGAGCTGGAGAATTTCTTTTTCTTGGCTATCAGAAATTGAAATCTCTTCGAGTTTATTCGTTTCAGCAATGGTTGCCTTGAATATACTTTTAAACTTATCAATTGAGATGTCGCCATTTACATTCGCTTTTATTGTTGTAACTCTGCTTCTAACAGATTTCGCACTCTTTGAGATAAATTTTGCATCCTTAGGCTTAAGTGCATCGCTTACTGCCAAAAGATTAGAATCAAACAATATACAACCATGATGAAGTACTTTTCCATCTTTGAGATACTGCGAATTCCCTGAAATCTTTTTTCCATCAATTGTCACATCATTTCGGCCAGTAAATTCAGCTTTCACTCCGATTTTTCTAAGTGCCGATATGAGCGGTACGACAAAAACATTAAAGTCAAATTCTTTGATGTTTTTTTGTTTGATAATAAAAGTAAAATTTAAATTACCTTTATCATGGTATACTGCTCCGCCACCGGAAAGTCTTCTAGCCACTTTAATACTATGCTCATCAACATATGCTTGGTTAACCTCTTCAGCCGTGTTTTGATACTTTCCAACGACAATTGTATTATCGTTTTGCCAAAGCATCAAAAAACCTTTTTCGGCATCTGCATGCTGAAAGAAATAGTCCTCCAAGGCTAAATTATAATACGGATCAAAGCTTTTAGACTCAAAGAATTGCATAGAATACTTCTCCTAAAACTCTATTCAATCGCTGAAAAATGGATGGCTTCTCTAATGATTTCACATACTGTTGGATGAGGGAAAATAAGTTTCTTCATCTCAGCTACAGTAGTCTTAAGAGTAATTAAGTTAGCACAGATTTCAATGAATTCTGATGCATAGTTTGACATTACATGAGCGCCAATCATAGTCTTTGATTTTCTGTCAAAGAGTATCTTGCAAAAACCACTCATATCATTATTTTCAGCAATAAATCTGCCGGAATATGCCATTGGAATCTTGATTACTTCGACATCATCATATCCTGCATTAGCCGCTGAAGTTTCGTCATATCCAACTGTTGCAATTTCTGGATTTGTATAGATAACTGATGGAATTGCAGTATAATCCATCTCGTCTTTTTTGCCTAAAATGTTATTTACAGCGCAATATGCCTCTCCATAAGCGGTATGAGCGAGCATAATCTTTCCATTGATATCACCCACTGCATAGAGACCCTTAACATTTGTTTCAAGGTGAGAATCAGTAACTACCTTTCCTCTTTCAAGGTTAACACCTAATTCTTCGAGTCCAAGGTTAGCACTGTTAGCTTTTCTACCAACACTTAATAGCACTCTTTCGCACTCTACCTTGCCCTTTTCATCGCCGAGCTCATAAGAAACAGCACCATCTTTAACTGCTGTTACCTTAGCACCAAGAATGAATTCAACACCGCGCTTCTTTAAAACCTTCATTAGTTCAGTTGAGAGGTCTTTTTCTGTTGGACCAGCAATTTTGTCCAACATCTCAATAACAGTAATCTTTGTACCAAGAGTATTGAAGTAAGAAACGAATTCAAGCCCTATAACACCACCACCAACTACTACCAAACTCTTTGGTACATCTGTGGCATCTAATATTTCACGACTAGTCATGCAAAAGCCATTTTCAAGGCTTTCCTTAACACCATCAATTGGTGGAACAACTGTTGAAGAACCTGCTGCAAGAATAACGTTCTTTGATTCATAAATCTCGCCGCCTTCAACCTTAACTTTGAATACATCTCCATCTTTTCCTGCGAGTGAACCAACTCCAGTAACAACTTCAACATGGTTCTGTTTCATCTGGAATTGAACACCACTTACCAAAGTCTTTACAACCTGGTTCTTTCTATTGATTACTGCAGGATGATCAAGCTTTGGATTTTCGCAAGAAACGCCAAAACCTAAAGAATGTTCAGTGCAATGACTGTACAGTTTAGCTGAGTTTAATAAAGTTTTAGTAGGGATACATCCTTCATTAAGGCAAACTCCACCCAAATGTTCCTTTTCTACTAATAAAGTTTTAAGTCCTGCATGGCCGGCCTTTTCCGCTGCCATATATCCGCCAGGGCCGCCACCGATTACAATTACATCATACATTTCAAACACTCCTATATTTCTATTCAAATGATTCTGCTTGTCCAAAACAAGCAAAAAACGATATTGTATAACTACTTTATATTCTTATTATATTCGTGCAATGTAATTATTTCATCGTATCAAACATTTACTTTTGTAATTGCTTTATAGTATTCAAACAATGGCGAATGCGACGTTCTTAAATCAAATCATTGATTTGTGTTAATAACTGCTTAATTTTGTCATTTGTACTATTCTATAGCAACTTGTGAATATGATTATGCATAATAAAAAAGGTATCCTAGCGGATACCTTTTAGTATTTCTATAGACTATTTAAGAGCCTTCTTTGCAGTTTCGCAAAGCTTTGTGAATGCAGCAGCATCATAGATAGCTACTTCTGCAAGCATCTTACGGTTGATTTCTACACCAGCCTTCTTAAGACCATTCATTAATTGGCTGTAGGAAATACCATTCATTCTAGCGCCAGCGTTGATTCTAGCAATCCACATCTGACGATATTGTCTCTTCTTTAACTTCCTGCCAATATAAGCGGATCTTAAAGATCTCATAACAGCTGGGTTAGCAGCTTTGAATTGGCTGTGCTTTGAGCCGTAGAAGCCCTTAGCTAACTTTAAAATTTTCTTATGTCTCTTGTGAGCGTTTAATCCTTTTTTAACTCTTGCCATTGTTCTTACCTCCTACCCTATTTAGCCATTGATCTAAGCATTCTCTTTAAGTCAGCAGATGTGAGAATTGCGGACTTTCTAAGTCCTCTCTTTCTCTTTGCTGTCTTCTTTGTAAGAATATGGCTCTTGTATGCCTTATTTCTCTTGATCTTTCCAGATCCAGTTAAGTGTAATCTCTTGCAAGCTCCTCTATGGGATTTCATCTTGTTCTTTGCCATGACTAATGTCCTTTCTATAAAAATGAATTTGTAACTATTTGATAACGTGAATGGTTATTTGTTTGATTTAGGTCCTAATACCATCGTCAAACCTCTGCCTTCAAACGCTGGCTTCTTTTCAACTACGCAAACATCTGAAATAGATTCAGCAAACTGCTGCATTACTTCCATAGCGCGGTCAGCATAGTCGCGTTCTCTGCCTCTAAGTCTAAGGGAAACCTTGACTTTATCGCCTGACTGAAGGAATTTTGAAGCTGTTTTAGCTTTAACTTGAATGTCGTGG
>JAZQQK010000031.1:0-3503 GCA_045629065.1 Anaerovoracaceae bacterium
TCATCATCGCCATCGTTAACAACTTCTGTTGTTTCTTCTTCCTCTTCACCTACTGCAAACAATGCATTGATGGTAGAACTTTTACCACAACCAGTAGCTCCCACAAGCATAATGTGATTATTCCGGGGTACTTTGAGCCACCTGTCCGGGTTTTCAGAGCCACCGTTCCGGAGAAGGAGAGCCACGAATTCCAGGTTCCGAGAGCCACTTCCGTCCCCTGTTTATAAGTGAAATTCCTTTATACTGTAGTTACACACTCAGGTGTGAATACAGGTAAAGGAGGTCAAACTTATGACCCAATATCGAGAAATCCTAAGGCTTAACAGCCTGGATCTCAGTGAACGCAGCATCGCTGCAAGTGCGGGAGTGTCCCGCAACACCGTCAGCAAGGTTCTCAAACGTGCGAAGGAGTTAAATATCTCCTGGCCGTTGGATCACGACATGACGGACAGTGTCTTAGAGGAAATGTTATTCCCGAAAGACAATAAAACTTCTAAACAGAAGCGCCTTCCGGATTTTGATTACATCCGCAAGGAACTCCTTAGAAACGGAGTAAACAAGAAGCTTCTGTGGACGGAATACTGCGAAGAGTGTCGTCTTAATAACGACGAGCCCCTAATGTATTCACAGTTCTGCTATCACATCCAGAAGTATGAAGAGAAGCGCCGTGCCACAATGCATGTTCCTCGTAAACCTGGCGAACAGATCGAAGTAGATTGGGCTGGCGATCCAGCTCACATCATCGATCCTGACACCGGCGAAATCACAGACGCATGGATATTCGTAGGCGTAATGACTTACAGCCAGTATGCTTTTGTAGAAGCATTTATCAATGAACGTACAAAGAACTGGATCACAGCTCACGTTCACATGTACGAGTACTTTGGCGGCGTTACACCGATTCTCGTGCCAGATAACTGTTCTACTGCCGTCAATCACAATAGAAGCGATTGGTACACGGTAGAACTGCATCGTACCTATCATGAGATGGCGGAGCACTATAACACTGCCGTACTTCCGGCCAGAGTACGGGAACCCAAAGATAAACCAAATGTAGAAGGTTCTGTTGGAAAGATTTCTACATGGATCACAGCTGCGCTCAGGAATGAGCAATTCTTTTCACTGGAAGAACTGAATGGCGAAATCAGAAAGAAACTAGATGCCTTCAACGCCAGAAAGTTCCAGAAAAAAGAATGTAGCAGGATCGGTTTATTTCTTGGGGAAGAAAAATCATTACTATCACCGTTACCTGCTACACCTTTTGAAATCGCAGAGTGGAAACTTTCTACAGTGCAGTTTAATTACCACATCGCAGTAGACAAGATGTACTACTCTGTTCCGTATCAGTATATCAAAAATAAGGTAGATGTACGTGTAACAGATACAATGATTGAGATTTTTTATAATCATAACCGGATCGCATCTCATCATAGACTCTACGGTCGTCCGGGACAGTATTCCACAACAGAGGAACACATGCCTGAGGATCATCGTAAATATCTGGAATGGGATGGTGATCGTTTCCGTAGATGGGGCGAACAGATCGGACCATCCACAGCTAAGGTTATTGATGCAATACTTACTTCTGGCAGGATTGAGCAGCAATCATACAGAAGTTGTATGGGATTGCTGAAACTTGCCGATAAACATACCTCTGTAAAGCTCGAAGCTGCCTGTAAAAAAGCACTGGAGTATACCAGTAAACCCAGCTACAAGAGCATTAAGGATCTTTTGACTAATCTGAAGGATAAACTGCCTGACAGTTCTCCATCAGAAATCGAAGAAACACCTAAATCACACGGCATCACACGAGGTGCCCGCTATTACGGAGGTAAGAAATCATGATCAACACAAGTACCATTGACAAACTCATCGAAATGCACATGACTCCTATGGCGGATGCTTTTCGAGCACAGCTTCAAGACGAAACCATGAAAGGAATCTCCTTTGAAGACCGGTTTGGAATGCTGGTTGATATCGAATATACAAACAGAAAGAATAACGCCAGAGCCAGACTGATCAAGAATGCCGGTTTGGAGCAACCAGATGCAAGCATTGCAGCGATTGATTACCATTCAGGGAGAAAACTGAACCGTGACCTCATCAATCGTCTGTCCACCTGCGAATACATCAGGCAGAACAGAAATATCTTCATTACCGGTGCTACCGGTAGCGGCAAGACCTACATGGCTTGTGCTTTCGGTATGGAAGCTTGTAAGCAATACTATTCAACAAAGTTTGTACGTCTTCCTGATATGCTCATGGATCTTCAGGCTGCTAAAGATGCGGGAAATTTACAGGATGTTCTGAAGAAGTATACCAAACCAGTTCTATTGATTATTGACGAATGGCTCCTTCTTAAGCTGACAGAACAAGAAGCGCGGCTCTTGCTGGAGGTTATTCATAAGAGACGTAAAAAGTCATCTACCATCTTTTGCTCTCAATGGGCTGAGAAGGACTGGTACAATCAGATCTGCGGCGGCGAAAGCACCCTTGCAGATGCCATCATGGATCGCATTTCCTACGACTCCTACAAGATCAACATCGAATACATCGATAAGAACAATGATCGCTCTATGCGAGAAGTCTATGGAATGTCTTCGGATGAAGCCGAGTAACTAATTAAAAAACACACAAAGTCG
Organism: Anaerovoracaceae bacterium; assembly: GCA_045629065.1. Lineage (GTDB taxonomy): Bacteria > Bacillota > Clostridia > Peptostreptococcales > Anaerovoracaceae > JAKSSM01. Next base: position 2,643 of record JAZQQK010000031.1, read on the forward strand.
GTGGCTCTGTCAGCCCGGATAGGTGGCTCTCGCCACACCGGACTGGCGGCTCCGCCGCACGAGAATAATCACCATCCTCTTTTAATTTGGTAGGCACTATGTTATTAAGCGCTTACTCCTCTTCTGACAGATATGTATTTGAAAATGGCGAAACTCCGAATTTCAGATAAAAAAGCGCAAAAAAATAAGGAGCAACCTTTTAAGGTCACTCCTCACCATGCTTGATAAATACTTTTTTAAGTTACAAATAACATTATTTAGTTTTCAACTATCCCCGAAACATCTGGTGAAATCAAGTCCTCACCATTTTTCAGAACTTTCTTTACAACCTCATCAATCTTAGCAACTATTTCAGTATGTTTTTCAAGAGTATTGAGATAATCTAACAATCCTCCAATATCCTCGGCTGTAAACTCGCAGTGAGTATATGCGTAAGAGTTGAATTTAAGCCACACAGCCTTAATCACATCATATCCAGAAATATTCAGTTTCTGCAATGCTATTGGGCAAGGTATTTCTATGCTAATTTCACCATTTGTCAGTACAATCAATTCGTGTTCCTCATCAAATGGATTTTTATGATTGTTGAACTTAAATCCTGCTGGTATAAGCGATTTATAATAGTCATAATCATAACCAAGCAAATTTTCCGGCATATAATCCGCTTTCTCAATATTTGCGAGTTCAATACCTAAATTAACTAATGATTCAAATGTCTCACGGCAGTTTACAATAGGAACTCTCGCCCTCATATTAGATTGATTCACTGTAAATAAGGCCCCTTCAAACGAGTCTAAATATACTTGAGAACACAATATTGCATACACGTAAAATACCATTTTTCTTGCAACTTCATTCTCA
>JAZQQK010000032.1:0-37646 GCA_045629065.1 Anaerovoracaceae bacterium
TCAGCTCTCTGTCTTTTGGCTTTTGCCGATCTGTACAGCGAATACCAGTACAGCACAGCTGCCAGAGCGACTATACATGCTGCTCCGAATATTACCGGAAGATGACTGATAAAATAATCCATTAGTTAGCCTTCTTAGCAACTTCGCAAAGTTCAGCAAATCCCTTTGCATCATAAATTGCCATCTCAGACAGCATCTTACGATTGATTTCGATTCCGGACTTCTTAAGACCGTTCATAAGCTGGCTGTAGCTTATTCCGTTCATTCTTGCGCCTGCATTGATTCTTGCAATCCACATTTGTCTATATTGTCTCTTCTTTAACTTTCTGCCTACATATGCAGATCTTAAGGATCTCATTACTGCAGGGTTGGCTGCCTTGAATGTGCTGTGTTTAGCGCCATAGAATCCTTTAGCTAATTTTAAAACTTTTTTATGTCTCTTATGAGCGTTTAATCCTTTTTTAACTCTTGCCATTGTTCTTACCTCCTACCCTATTTAGCCATTGATCTAAGCATTCTCTTTAAGTCAGCTGATGTGAGAACTGCAGACTTTCTGAGTCCTCTCTTTCTCTTAGCTGTCTTCTTAGTAAGAATATGGCTCTTGTATGCCTTGTTTCTCTTGATCTTTCCAGATCCAGTTAAGTGTAATCTCTTGCAAGCTCCTCTGTGGGATTTCATCTTGTTCTTTGCCATGACTAATGTCCTTTCTATAAAAATGAATTTGTAACTATATGATAAAGTGAATTGCTATTTGCTTGATTTAGGACCAAGCACCATTGTTAAGCCTCTGCCTTCAAAGACAGGTTTCTTTTCAATGGAGCAAACATCTGAAATAGACTCAGCAAACTGGACCATAACTTCCATGGCACGATCTGCATAATCTCTTTCTCTACCTCTAAGTCTAAGTGAAACTTTTACCTTGTCGCCAGACTGAAGGAATTTTGAAGCTGTTTTAGCCTTAACCTGGATGTCGTGTTCTTCGATAAATGTGCTTAAGCGAACTTCTTTAACTTCAGTAATAGTTTGCTTTTTCTTAGCTTCTTTTTCTTTCTTTTGAAGCTCATAGCGATACTTGCCAAAGTCAAGAATCTTGCAAACTGCAGGATTTGCATTAGGCGAAACATTGATTAAGTCTAAGCCCTGCTCTTGCGCTAACTTTAAAGCATCAGCAGTTGGCATAACGCCTAACATTTGACCATTTGAATCGATAACTCTTACTTCTTTATCACGAATTTCTTCGTTGATGATAGCTTCCTTAGCGATAGTAGACACCTCCTAAAAAATTAAAAGCGGATGAGAGTTTCATCCGCTACAAAATACGCAATTCACGCGTAAATTTTACATATCAACCCAACCAGCGACTTTGGCTAATTTAGGTGAGAAGCGGATAACTTCTTCTTCGTTACCGTAATAATTTAACACCAAAAGCCTTGCGTGTCAAGGGTTTTTTACACTTTTTTGCTAACTTCTTTTATGAATTCTTTGGCAGCCGGATATTCCGTTAGCCAAGACTTATTTTGACCATAAATAGCACTATTAATAGCCTCTATAAAACTATCGAAAAGTTCTTCCCTTTCGCCACGATATTTTTCTCTAAGCTTGTTCACAAATTCAGTTGGAGTTTCATATTCTCTACGCCTCAAAATCGGTCGTTTGAACATTTTTCGCTCTAGTTTAACCATTACAGCTGCGACGCTCTTTGGATGCCTAATTACTCTAACATTTGCCTTAATTTTATGGCCTATGCTTCTAAAGAATCTGGCTATTTCATTGAGAAAATCCTTAAAATTAAATTCCATCGATTCTATGCTTTCACCAGTTAGCTTGGCTTGACGCTTTCTAAAAGAACGTTTTGCTAAGTACTTGATAATTGCAATGAAAAGTATGATAAAAGCTATGATAGCCAAAAGTGCAAAAAATCCGACTACTATCTTTAAAGCAATCTCTGAGGTCTCTTTATATTCAAATACAAAATCCTCCATGTAGGATGGTGTTTCGTTCTGATGTTCTATAGGTTCACCATGGTAAACCAGGGATGAAAGCCAATTAAAGAACCAGATTATTTTTTGAATCGCAAACTTAATTACCTTTACAACTCCTCCCCAAATCATACCTACAAATGTGCTTATTGGCTTTAGTAGATAAATTCCTAAGACTGCTACCCCACCTAATACTATTGAGGCTACTATTGTAGTTTTAACTGATTCACTGGAAGCCTCTTTAGTTGTTGCTCCAGCATGCTTTGTAAACATGATTCCCAGAAAATCAACTATCGCCATAATAATTGATGCCATCGCCCAATCAGTTCCAACTTCGACGGATCTTGATGTCAGTATTTCTAAAACGCCAATTACAAGTAGAATAACAATTTGTACACTAAAACTCGATTGTTTTATTTCAAACATTGAGAGGAACTGTAATTTACTTTTCCCTAAAAGCAGGTATAAAACGGCTAATATTACTCCAAAAATAACTACTAGCCAAGGTGACTTTTCATCCAAATATTTTATCTTATCATTTTGTGCGACAATTAGGGATAACCAAATGATTCCAAATAAAATATATGCCCTTCCCATAAATCCAATGAATAACGATATTATGGATCTTCTATTCATTATCTGCACCTCCTTCTCTGAGGAGTTTCAATTCTTCGTATGTGATTGCGGTTACAGGTACTCCCGCTCTTGAAAGGCTCTTTAGGAGTTCACTTTTCGCAACTGATTTTTCGTCGTATGTGACAAAATAACATTTACCGTATTGACCTACGGAATCTAGGATTTCCTGCACTTCAAAATGTGAGAACTCAAAGCTCTTTTGAACATCGCCAGAATAGGAGCCAAACTCAACTTTCATATCAAAAAGTTTAAAATCTGCCATGCGATACAAAGCTTCCATTGAGCTACCTTCTTGTCCCCTAATATTGACAGCATTAAGCGTAGGTGTTTTAGGAAATGAAAAACCCAGATATATGCCTTCCGTCTCAAGTTTCAATGTTAATGAGGCTAGAATTGAAAGCGCGTTTTCAAGTTCTGCCTTCTTTGGTTCCATTACAATGTTGTCGCCATCTGCTCTGCCATTAAATGAATGACCATCAAAGAAAATATGCATCCGCTTAGGGCTAATCACTTCATACTGGTTAGTCATCAAGCCTTGACCTCTTGCGAGAAGTCTCCAGTTAATCGATTTTTCTGGGTCATTTAATTCATATGGCCTAGTAAGCTTTATTACCGAAATGTCATCAAGCACGCCGCGATTGCTGTGCTCGCCTTCCCACAAATCCTTTGTAAATCTTGATATATTAACTGGAACTAGTTGTGGATACACTACGAATTCTTTAATAGATGAAGAGTCTAAGCCGACATCAATCCTCGCAAGTCCAAACGGATCTCCTACAAATAGGTTTGTGTTTTTAAGGCTCTCTATACCACGCTTCTTTGCAGTAATTCCGACATTATACTTTGATGATTGATGACCTTTTATAAGAGAACATCTAATACTGTATTCTTCCTCTGTTTCATCGTAATCATCAGGTTCGATTACCAGCGGTTTCTTAAAAGGTTTTACCATCTCCAGATAAGATACTCCTATCGCTTTGTCGTTCTCGATGTCGAACTCAATAGAAGAAGTGTCATTTGGAAACATATATGCTTTTTCGGAATCGACATGCACCGCAAGTTTTTTTGCTGCAATCCTCGTCCAAAGTCTGCCTACTATGCCTATTATTGCTAGGCCGAGCAGAATCATTCCGACTGGATTTAAATCAATAAAAAACATCACGCACGCTAAAATAGCGAATCCGATGATCGCCCATTTTAGTGTAAAAAGTGATGTTTCTTCTATCTGAACTTTACTGCTATTAAGTTTTTTAATAGCATTAGATTTCATCTATTATTTCTTTTGAAGTTGCCCCTACTTTAACTTCTCTAAGAAGTTTTTCGATAACCTTCTCGGCCGTTAGTCCCGAGTATTTTGCTTGTGGTGTAAGAATAATTCTATGTGCAAGCACTGGAACTGCGATTTCCTTTACATCATCAGGTGTAACAAAATCTTTTCCCTTGATAGCTGCCCATACTTTAGATGCCTTATATAGCGCTTTGGATCCTCTTGGGCTAACGCCTAAAACAAGGTCGCCATGATCTCTAGTCTGCTGTACGAGATTTACGATATATGACGCAACATCATTAGAAATAAACACTTTCTCAGCTTCTTTTTGAGACGCAATTATTTCATCCTTATCAGTCACAGCTTCTACCTCTTCAAATGGAATCTTGTCCCCTAATCTCTCGAGCATCACGACCTCGTCGTCGAAAGAAAGATAGCCAAGTGAAAGCTTAATCAAAAATCTATCCATTTGCGCTACTGGGAGCTTGAATGTGGATTCCATTTCTACCGGATTCTGAGTTGCAAGCACAAGGAACGGCTTTGGAAGTGCATATCTTTGGTTATCAATAGTAACTTGGCGCTCTTCCATGGCTTCCAAAAGTGCAGACTGAGTCCTTGGGATAGCACGGTTGATTTCATCAGCCAAGAGAACATTGGTCATTACCGGACCCTTTCTCAACTCAAAATCACCTAGCTTTTGATTATATACCACCATGCCTGTAATATCGGATGGTAAAAGGTCTGGAACGAATTGAATACGTCCGGACTCGAGGCCGAGTGCTTTAGAAATTGTCTTTACTAAAGTCGTCTTTCCTGAACCTGGCAAGTCTTCCAAAAGCACGTGTCCATCAGCAAGAACTGACATGATTACAAGCTTGATTTCCTGCTCTTTACCTACGATTATTTTTTCTGTTTCTTTAAGAACTGCCTCTGACAATTCTTTAATTGTTTTTGCCATTATGTCACCTATATCAAGTAAATAATAATACGATTACAACAATCAAAATAGCTAGGCCCATATTTATTCCTACAAGCCTTCCTGCTGGTTTTTCGAGTACATCGTCGTCCTCGATACCCTGTTTTTTACCTCTTAAGCGAATCTTAAGATCTCTAGGGATGAGATAAGGTCTGTGAAGGTATCTATCTCCGATTTTAACGAACTTTCCCATCAATTCCATAGCTTTACTCAAAACGAAGTTTGCAAGGTCTGAAAGCGACCAAATGAGCCACTTAATAGGTTTTCTATATAACCAATCGAAGTCGAGTGATAAAGCATCGTGAGGCATCATCTTTTTTCTATACATATAGAATGCAAGACCGCCACCGATGAACAACTCGATATATTCTAAGATATGATGAAGTGTAAATGGATTGTAATCTGTAGCAAAAGGTGCTAAAGCATAAGTTGTCATTCCAGGGAATAAACCTGTAATAATGCAACCTAATGTTCCCATTACAATAGCAATCTTCATTCCGGTAGGAACTTCTTTGATTTCTAGATTAGGGTTTTCCTTACCAAAGAATACAAAATAGTTACACTTGAGAGGTATAGATAAGAATGTGCCGACAGAAGCGACAGTCAAACCTATCTGTGCCCAATTAATTCCAGATTCCTCTACAGCTCCCATGATTAAGCCCTTTGATGCGAAACCATTTAAGAATGGGAAACCGGCGATTGATAATGATGCGATCAAGAAGCAGATTGAAACCAATGGCATCTTCTTAAACATACCACCGAGTTCAGTGATTTTTCTCTTTCCTGTAGCATATACTACTGCACCTGCACACATTAAGAGCAAGCACTTGTAGAGAATATTGTTGAATGCGTGGCAAGCCGCACCGTCAATTCCGAGTTCAGTACCGATAGCAATCGCTGATACGATGTATCCCAACTGGCTCACGATGTGATAGCACAATAACCTTCTTAAGTCATTTTCCATCATCGCCATGCAAGCCCCATAAATTGCCATAAATACGCCGAAATATAGCAAGAACTGTTCACCAGCAAAGCATCTGATTAAGAAGTACATGCCTACCTTAGTAGTGTAAGCTGCCATCATGACAGTACCACCTAAAGTTGCTTCTGGATATGCATCAGATACCCATGAATTGAGTGGTGGAAGTGCTGCGTTTACACCTACACCGATAAGGATAAACCAATATGCTGTATCATAGTTTCCTGTGAGAAGGCTCACCTCATAAGATCCTTGGAGAATCTTCATAATAGCGCCTGCCAGGAGCATATTTCCACCGAACATATGGATGCAAAGGTATCTTAAGGATGCTTTTTTTGCTTGTGGTGTCCTAACCTCATTAGTTATGAACCATGAGCAAACAGCCATCATTTCCCAACAGATTACCATTGTAATCCAATCGTTCGCAAAAACGATTCCAATGGAGCATACTGCATAGAATATTTCTATCAGTGTTTCTCTAATGGATCTTAATTTATGCGAATAAATAAATGTGATGATTCCCGCAATTCCAAATATAACTGCGAAAAGTATTGCGAGTTTATCAACTCTAAATAATGCAACATTTGCACCAGGAGCTAAGACATTAATCATTATGCTTACCTCCTTCGTAGTAGTCCTCTTTACGTTGTAAGAGGTGTGTCATAACAATTTTGGCAACGAATATGAGCGCCCAAGCTCCTACGAATCCTACCAAAATAAACATTCCAGGGATTTCAAGCCATTCCATTATAAGACACCTCCTTTCGCTGCTGTATCAACGAAGAGTTTTACAACATCATGGAAACCAGATTCAATCTGTTCTGCAGCCATTCCTGCGAAATCGAAGAGATGGAGCGCAAAGTTAGGGAAGCAACCAAATACAATGCCTAAAACGCAAGTAATCATAATAGGAATAAGCATTATCTTATTTGGTTCTCCACCCTCTTTAAGAACTGGCTCTGTGATAGGCTTTCTGAATGCTGTATATACGACTGGCATCAAATAACCTAATGCCAAGAGTGCTGCACAGATAAGTGTCGCTACAAAGAGTAACTGACCCTGCTCGAAAGCACCCATGATGATGTTATATTTAGAAACGAATCCGGCGAAAAGTGGTAAGCCCGCGATGCCGAATGATGATAAGCAGAAGCAAGTCATAGTGACAGGCATTCTCTTACCTAATCCACCCATCTCACTGATATTGTGAAGACCTGTAGTTGCAATAATTGCACCAGCACACATAAAGAGTGTAATCTTTAGGAATGCATGCGCAACAATATGATAAATTGCACCGGTTATTGATATCTGTGAAAGGATCATTATACCTAAAACGATATAAGAAAGTTGTCCTATAGTTGAGAATGCGAGTCTCGCCTTTAGTCCGTCTTTTCCTAATGCAATAAGTGATGAAACAATGATAGTTCCAACTGCGAACCATGAGATAATCTGCGCTCCGTTACACCAAGCTGCAGCAAATGGTCCGAATACATAGCAAGTTACCCTTAAGATGCAGAATACGCCTGCCTTAACTACTGCAACTGCATGGAGTAAGGCTGAAACTGGAGTTGGAGCAACCATGGCTGATGGTAACCAGTTTTGAAGTGGCATTACACCAGACTTTACTAAGCCTGCTCCGAGCATCAATATGAATAAGATGCACATTGTACCAGCTGGCATTGAGAAAGGTGTAATGAAACCACCTGGAACGAAGTCCATAGTTCCATACTTTACATATACAGTAACTATACACGCAAAGAATATTTGACCAGAAATCAATGTGTATGCGAGATACTTTCTGCCTGATTTCTTTGCTTCCTCATCACGGTTGTGTGTAACTAATGGATAAGTAGCAATAGTTAACATTTCAAAACAGATGAAGAAAGTGAGTAAGTTTGCAGCGAATGAGATACCGATTGCAGCACCGATACAAGTAGCGAACGCTGCAAAATATCCAGTGAGCTGAGTTTCATGTTCAGCCTTCATGTATCCGATTGAATATACGGAAGTTACAATCCAAAGAGTGGAGGCAACGCATCCGAATACCATACCAGCGGCATCAGCTTTAAACTTTAACGCAACGCCTTCTACGATTTCCCATGCTACAACTTGATACTCTGTTCCAGCAAGAGCGCCAGGAATCATTGAGTAAACGGTTACTGCCGCACAAATCGCAGCAACAAATGTAAATGTTTCTCTAACCTTACGGTTAACATGTTCTCCTAAGAGAATAATCAGAATTGCTCCAAATAATGGGAACAATACTGCAATTAGAGGTGAATAGTTTCCAAAAATCATCCGAGGAACACCTCCAATACTGTAGTTTTTAATACTCCACTTACGATTAAGTTATTGCCTAATCCTAAGAGAATAATCATAAGTCCAAAGAATACGATAGGGATAAGCATTCTAAGAGGGATTTCAAGCTTGTGCTTGGAATTATCGCCCCATTCCTTATCGAAGCAGAACGGATCATCCTCATCGACAATTAAGCCCTTTCCTTCAGCGTCGTACTGAGTATGGTTCTTAACTTCAGCTTCTTTATCCATGAATAAATGTTCAAAGATTCTAAAGAAGTAGATAGCAGAAAGAAGTGATGAAATGATAAGTACTGCTACATATAAATACTGTCCATTCTGAATAGCACCTAATGCGAGGTACCACTTGGAGAAGAATCCTGCAAATGGAGGAAGTCCAATCATGGAAAGCATGAGCACTACCATAGTCATAGATGTGACTGGCATCTTTTTATATACTTGACCGAGCTTATCCATATAGTGAATGCCATATTTATATTTTAACGCTCCTGAAGTGTAGAATAATCCAGTCTTCATGAAAGCATGGTTAATAATGTGAAGTACTGCACCGATTAAGCCATAGTAATTACCAATAGCGAATCCTAATGCAACATAACCAACTTGACCGATTGACGAATATGCGAGCACCTTGTTGATCTTGTTGTACCTTAAAGCTCTAAGTGAACCGAATAAGATTCCGCAAACTGCAAGTACGCCGACAATCTTAAAGATTACTGACATATATGGTGTAGTTTCGCCTAAGATGCAGAAGAAGAATCTGAGCATTGCGTATGCAGGAATTTTAATCATAGCACCTGCAATCATAGGGTCTGCAGCAGGGTGCGCATATGAGTGCGCTGCTGGCTGCCATCCGTGAAGTGGGAAGAGCGCCATTTTGATGCCAAAACCTACGATTAAACATGCAGTAGCAATAATTACAACTGTTGGGTTAGTCTCTACTACACTAGGGAGTTTGGCTGCAATATCAGCCATATTTAATGTGCCTGTAGCTGAGTAAAGGAAACCGATACCCATGAGATACATACAAGCACCGATAGTTCCAGTTAAGAGGTATCTAAAAGATGCTACAATACCCTTTTCTTCACCAATGGCGATAAGGCCATATCCTGCGAGAGCCACAATTTCCATGAAGACATAGAGGTTGAAAGCATCTCCAGTTGATGACATACCAAGCAGTCCTATTGCAAGGAAGCAAAGGATTGAATAGTATCCTGCTGATTTGAATCTTAAGTTCTTTTCTTTAGAACCGGTCTCAAATGGGCTGGAGAAAAGTGATGTCATGAATCCTATGCAAGCAACTAGTGCAACTATAAGCGCATTCACACCATCGATAACGAACTCGATGCCATAAGGAGGCATCCAGCCACCGATCCAATAATGCCAAGGCTCACCCATCTCTACGACTTTGAAAATCTGAACGATTGAAAGTGCGAGTGAACAACCCAAAGCGATAATAACCGCTCTTCTACCCCAGAAGCTATTAATTAAAGTAATCAATGGGCAAAGTATGCCAGCAACTAGTGGAAAAGCGATAATGAGAACAGGGAGATTATTTAGTAACATTCTTACTATCCTCCCTTCTTCTCTCGGTGATTTCATCATCCTCAATAGTGCCATAGAGGTTCTTAATCTTCATCAAGAGCGCTAACGCAACACCCGTAGTACCCAAGCCAACTACAATAGCAGTAAGCATAAGAGTATGAGGGATAGGATTGATGTATGTGGAAGCCTCTGCGGCCTCACCGATAATAACAGGAACCGTGCCGCCTGTCTTCTGACCTAAGATAAGGAAGAAGAAAATAATAGCGACCTGCATTACATTCATGCAAACGATTTTTTTAAGATAGTTGGAGCAGTATATCATGCCGACAATTCCTAGGCCCATGAGGATGAAAGTCAACATATAGACGCCCTTTTCAGCCAAGAAAAGTTCTAAACTAGTCATCGAATTCCGTCCTTTCCATTACAGCTTCAAGGATGGCAATTATTGTTGCCATTACTGCAATTGTTACACCAACTTCAATCATGAAAATACCAACAGAGTGGAGCTCGACCACGTCATTAACGGCCCAAGCGAATGGAAGTTTTTCATATTCAAAAAGGTTTCCACCATTAAACATTGGTAAAATACCGGTTAAAGCATAGATAAATACACCCACACCAGCAGTAGCTGCAGCGGTTTCGCCAGAGAATCTAACGATTGGCTTATGTGAGCTTGGAATAAGTCTATCTGTTAAATAAACAGATGCCAAAAGTGCGCCGGCTTGGAAGCCACCGCCTAGTGATAACTCGCCGTGTGCGAGTACATAGAATGCGTAGATGATAACAATAGGAACTACGAGTCTAAACGAAGTCTCGAGTACCGTTCCTCCGAATGTTGGATCATCATTCTTTTCCACCTTTTTAGGTTGTTTAGTCTCTTTCTTCTTTTCGCTGAAAAGAATCGATAAAGCTGTAACACCTGAAAGGAACATTACGCATGTTTCAAACAAAGTATCGAATCCTCTATAGTCTGCCAAGATTGCTGTTACGATATTAGGTGTCTCAGTGTCTGGGAGAGAGTTTTCGATATAGTACGTTGATAGGTAGCTGTTAGCTGGAGTGTCACTAGACCCAACCTGTGGCATAAAATCGCCAAGGATAAAGCCAGCTAAAACGATGCAAACTATCAACGCGATAATGATAATTAAGTTTCTCTTATCAGCTCTCGTCATTATTTACATCTCCTACCTATTGACTTGATAGCAATGATAAAGTAAACCGTTGAAATTGTTCCGATTACAGCTTCTGTGAACGCTACGTCTGCGGCGCCGACAACGATATAAAGAGTCATTGCAGTAAAGCTGAATGCACAATACACGATTGTTGCTATCAATAAATCCTTACCAAAAATAATTGTAAGTGTGATTGCGATAAGGATGAGAAGTAAAGCTGTTTCTATAAAAATTACTGGCATATTTATTTCTCCTCCTTTTCTTTCTTTTTATTCTTCATGGCTTCCTCGAAAGCAACCTTATCTACAATGTGTGTTCCGATAGGTCCTGCAATCATAATTGCAGCCATGACAATGATGAATTTAAGTGTCACGAATTGGAATCCAAGATAAATTGCAATACCAATTGTGAAGCATATGAAGGCCAAAGTTTGACCTAGTCCTAAAGCGTGAAGCTTTGCGTAGAAATCAGGGAACTTGAGCGTTCCAACAACTGAAACTACTAAGAGGGCTAACCCAATTACAGTAAAGATAATACAAAGCATATTTTGAATCATTACTTTTTGGACCCCCTTCCTGCCATAAACTTAGCTACGATGATCGAGCTTACGAAGCAAAGAATTGCGTAGCTAAATGCGATATCTATATATAGATCTGTTCTGCCGTCAGCAAGTCCAATAAGTATTAAGAATAATACTGTGGAAGTGGTAATTCCAGATACAGCTGCAAATCTGTCGTAGAAACTAGATTTCTTTCTAAGAAGCATAACAAAGAGAGGAATCGATGACAAAATTACAGCACATGTTAATACAATGAAAAATGTCTGCATTAGCATACCTCCTTTGGAATGTGTACGAGAGTTTTCTCTGGTAATGCTTTATATTCGCAGTCAATCCCATATACTGCTGCAACTTTCCTTTGCATTGTACCCTCGAGTAATCCCTCTGCTGCATTTTTTGTCAATGCGTGCACAGTGAAAACACCATCGTCTGAAACATCTAAAGTGATAGTTCCCGGCGTGATAATAATTGAATTAGATAATAGTGCCGTAGCTGATGGATTCTCGAACGGCATCTTAAAATAAATAATTCTTGGCTCAACAAGTTTGCTCTTAAATGTTGCTTTTGCTACATCAAGAGAGGCAAGTGTGATTTGTCCAAACATCCAAAGTGAATAGCCGATAAACTTAAATGGCTTCACTTCAAGAAGATAAAACTCCCTACCCGTTTTCTTACTGATAAGCGTGAGAGCAGGAATAGAAACTATTGCTGTAAATACTGAGAATAATGCACCCATAATGAGCAATTTTGCTTCAAACTTACCAGAGAGCAAAATCCACAATACAAACAATGCGATTGATAAACCTATAACATATCGCATTGGTGGTCTATTCTGCGCTTTTTCCTTTTTTTCTTTCATCTTTTTTCCCTGTAATAGTACTAGTCTTATGTTACATATTTATACGCATACGCATACATAGTAAGTATACTATGTATATACATTGAGGGCAAGAAAAGTTATTAAAAAAACTTAACAAAAGCTTAGCATTTTACACATTTTTGGCTTTATATCGCTCAAATGTTCGATTTTTATAAAATTTGTGCGAACAACTGTTTACTTTTTGTTTTCCTTATGGTAATATTGCTTTAGGAAATGACGCAAGATAAAATAAATGAGGTAATATTATGCTTAAAGAAAGACAACAAAGAATCTTAGACTATACTAAGCAAGTGGTTTCTACAAAGGGCTACCCTCCTACAGTTAGAGAAATCTGCGAGGCACTCGATATTAAATCCACTTCTACAGTTCATAGCGATCTTGAAACTTTGGTTGAACTTGGCTATCTCGTAAAGGACCCTTCCAAGCCACGTGCTTTAATGGTTATGGACCCAGGTTCCAACTCGGGACATTTGAAAGCCGCAGGCAACTATGATGGCTTATCTAAAGTTTCACAAGTCGTAGATATTCCAGTGGTAGGAAGAGTCGCTGCAGGTCAACCTATCTTAGCTGAAGAAAACATCGAAGATGTCTTCCCTGTTCCAGCAAGTTTTGCTGCAAGCGGCGTGAACTTCATGCTCAAAGTTAGAGGCGAAAGTATGATTGAAGCTGGTATCATGGATGGCGACCTAATCTTAGTTCAACAGACTCCAGAAGCAAACAATGGCGAAATCGTAGTAGCCATGATTGACGGCTTTGAATCTGAAGCTACAGTCAAGACATTCTATAAAGAAGCTGATCACATCAGACTTCAGCCAGAGAACCACACAATGAGCCCTATCATCGTTAACGATGCAAAGATAGTCGGCAAGGTTAAGGGCGTATTTAGATACATCAACTAATAATAAAAGCAAAAGGCAGTTCGCAAGAACTGCCTTTTTTATATGCTATTTTTACACCAAAAAAGCGACTCTTTCGAGTCGCTTTTTGTATAGGCTTTATATACTAGGTATTAGTACTTTCCAAGTGTAAGGGAGTTGCCATCTTCGGATTCTTCTTTGAAAGTGTAGTCCTTTCCAGGAAGAACTGCGTTAAGGATGATACCTACGATGGAAGCTACTGCAAGTCCAGATAAGCTTACACTTCCGATTGTGATTGCACCAGCATCTGAGTAACTGATACCGATTGAAAGTCCTAAAATTACTGCTGCAACGATTACGTTACGAGTATTTTGGAAGTCTGTTCTATTTTCAACAACGTTTCTAACACCGATAGCAGAAATCATACCATAGAGGATGATTGATACACCGCCGATTGTTCCAGCTGGCATAGCACCGATTAAAGCTGCGAACTTAGGGCAGAATGAAAGGATGATTGCATATAATGCTGCGAGTCTTACTACCATTGGATCATAAACCTTTGTTAAAGCAAGTACGCCTGTGTTTTCGCCGTATGTTGTGTTAGCAGGTGCACCAAAGAGTGCTGCGATTGCTGTACCAACACCATCTCCGATTAATGTTCTGTGAAGACCAGGATCTGCGATGAAGTTCTTTCCTACTGTTCCGCCGATAGCAGAGATGTCGCCAACGTGCTCCATCATTGTAGCGAATGCAATTGGAACGATTGTGATGATTGATGATACTACTAAGCCCCAATTTGTATCTGCTCCAAAGAGTACGCTTAAACCAGTGTTTTCCCAAACTACTGGAAGTCCGAGCCAAGCAGCATCTTTAACTGAAGTGAAGTCTACATTTCCAGTAACTGCTGCTACGACATATGAAGCAATAACACCGAGTAAGATAGGGATAATCTTAATCATTCCCTTACCCCAGATATTAGTTACAATGATAACTACGATTGCAACAAGTGCTAACCACCAGTTTGATTCGCAGTTATTTATTGCGGAAGGTGCTAAGTTTAAACCGATTGCAATGATGATAGGACCAGTTACTACTGGTGGGAAGAACTTCATTACGTTCTTTGAACCCCATACCTTGCAAATGATTGCGAGTATTAAGTAAAGTAAGCCTGCGCAAGTTACGCCTATGCACGCATATGCTAATGCTACGTTATCTGCATAACCTTGCTCAATGCCTAATTCTTTTACAATTGCGTATCCGCCTAAGAAAGCGAATGATGAACCTAAGAATACAGGAACTTTCCACTTAGTTACTAAGTGCATAAATAATGTTGCAATACCAGCAAATAATAATGTTGTTGAAATGCTTAATCCAGTGATGATTGGAACTAATACTGTAGCCCCGAACATTGCGAACATGTGCTGAAGTCCAAGTACTAAAACCTTGCCAGTACCAAGCTTCTTTGCGTCATAAATCGCTTCTTGATTTTTTGCCATGATGACCTCCTAAAATCAACTTTGAAATAATTATTTACACCTTTCTTAGCCATAAAAAATAGCCTTGCTTTCGCAAGACCGCCCAAATTTCCCTACTTAGGTTTCTATGTCCAATCTTGCCGGCCTCTCTGGACCGAATTAAAGATGTTTTTACCATATATTATATTACTACTTGGATGACCAAAAGTCAATTAAATTATCTAAATAATTGCGATAATTCCCATAGTCGCGAGACTCACAATAATGCCTGCGATAACTACGCCAATAAAGATGGCTGGTATAGCACGTTTCATCTGCATATCCATCATTGCAGCAACTAATGCACCTGTCCATGCACCAGTGCCAGGAAGTGGGATTGCTACAAGTACAATAAGACCCCAAAACTCATATTTTAGTACTGTCTCCTTGTTGCGTTCTGCCTTGGCTTCGAACCAGTGTACTATTCTTGCGAGCCATTGGCTTTTTCCCTTGAGCCACTTAAAGAAAGGCCTGATGAACATGATAATAAAAGGCACAGGGATGAGGTTTCCTATAAGCGCAAAAACGAAGGCCCAACCAACAGGTAGGCCTTCGGCTACTCCAAAAGGAATGGCCCCGCGGAGTTCAACCACGGGAACCATAGATATTAAAAATGTGAGTAAGTATTTCTTCATTCCTTAATTGCGGCTAAAGCTGCTGCGAGTCTTGCAATTGGTACTCTGAATGGAGAGCAAGATACGTATGAAAGTCCTACCTTATGGCAGAATTCAATAGTCTTAGGGTCGCCACCATGTTCTCCACAGATGCCAAGCTTAATCTTTGGTCTTACTGATTTTCCTGCTTCGCAAGCCATTTGAACGAGCTTGCCGACGCCAGTTTGGTCAATTGTTTGGAATGGATCCTCTTCAAATATTTTCTTGTCCAAATATGACTTAATAATCTTGCCAGTGTCGTCTCTTGAGAAACCGAATGTCATCTGAGTGAGGTCATTAGTACCGAATGAGAAGAATTCAGCTTCAGTAGCGATTTCATCAGCTGTAACAGCAGCTCTAGGAGTTTCAATCATAGTTCCTACCATGTACTTCATTTCGGAACCTGCTTCCTTGATGAGCTTGTCTGCAGTCTTAACAACTATATCCTTTACAAATTTAAGTTCCTTAACTGAACCTACGAGAGGAATCATGATTTCTGGAACGATTGTAATATTCATTCTCTTGGAAACAGCGAGTGCTGCGGAGATGATTGCTTCTGTCTGCATCTCAGCGATAGCTGGTGTAGTGATAGCAAGTCTACAGCCACGATGTCCGAGCATTGGATTCTGTTCGTGGAGTTCCTCCACCTTTGCAGCGAGCACCTCATATGTTACTCCCATAGTCTTTGCCAAATCGCGAATGTCTTCCTCTTCGTGTGGTAAGAATTCGTGAAGAGGTGGATCGAGAAGTCTAATAGTGACCGGACGCTCACCCATTACTTCGTAGATTCCTTCGAAATCTTTCTGTTGGAATGGCTTTAATACTGCGAGAGCTTTTGCTTCCTCTTCAGCTGTATCTGCAAGAATCATTCTTCTAATTGCAGGAATTCTTTCCTCATCAAAGAACATGTGCTCAGTCCTGCAAAGTCCGATACCTTCAGCGCCAAACTTTACTGCCTGCTTTGCATCTCTTGGATTATCTGCATTTGTTCTAACCTTGAGTTCTCTAACTTCATCAGCCCAACCCATGAAGATACCGAAATCTCCGGATACTTCAGGTTCAACTGTCTTGATATTTCCTAAGTAAACATTACCAGTGGATCCATCGATTGAGATGATATCTCCTTCATGGTATACATTACCCTTTGAATCTTTTACCGTCTTTTCGTCTTGATCAACGTGGATTTCCGAACAGCCGGAAACGCAGCACTTACCCATACCACGAGCTACTACTGCTGCGTGTGAAGTACGTCCACCACGAGCTGTTAATATACCCTCAGCTACTACCATACCAGCTAAGTCTTCTGGTGAAGTTTCTTCACGAACTAAGATGACCTTTTTACCTTTTTCTACAGCAACTGATGCATCGCTTGCTGTGAATACGATTTCTCCGCAAGCTGCTCCAGGAGAAGCAGGAAGTCCCTTTGCGAATGGAACTGCTGCCTTTAATTCATCCTTATCGAATGTAGGGTGAAGGAGCTGGTCAATCTGAGCAGGCTCGAGACGAGTCAATGCTGTCTTTTTATCGATTAAGCCTTCTTGAACCATATCTACAGCAACCTTAACTGCAGCTTGAGCTGTACGCTTACCGTTACGAGTTTGGAGCATGTAAAGTTTGTTCTTTTCTACTGTGAACTCCATATCTTGCATATCTTTGTAATGCTTTTCTAAGAGTTCAGCAATTCTTACGAAATCCTTATATGCATCAGGGAATTTTTCAGACATAACTTCGATAGGATAAGGTGTACGAACACCTGCTACTACGTCTTCTCCTTGTGCATTTACTAGGAATTCTGCAAATAATTTGTGTTCTCCAGTGGAAGGGTCACGAGTGAATGCTACACCTGTACCGGATGTGTCACCCATGTTACCGAATACCATGGACTGTACATTTACTGCAGTACCGATTGATTCTGGAATATCGTTCAACTCTCTATAAAGAATTGCTCTTTCATTCATCCATGATCTGAATACTGCTTGAACTGCTTGTATTAATTGATCTTTTGGATCTTGAGGGAAAGGCTTACCAGTAAACTTTTTAACTACTTCCTTGTAGCCAACAATTACTTCTTCTAAGTCCTCTGCTGTCAAGTCTACGTCGAACTTAACTCCCTTCTTTTGCTTTTGACCGTCAAAAACTTTATCAAAGTTTTCTTTAGGAATTTCTTGAACTACATCACCGAACATTTGGATGAAACGGCGATAGCTGTCCATAGCGAATCTCTTGTTCTCTGTGAGCTTTGCTAAGCCCTGAACAGATTGATCGTTAAGGCCTAAGTTTAAGATTGTATCCATCATTCCAGGCATAGAAATCTTTGCGCCCGAACGAACTGATACTAAAAGTGGATTTTCGTTAGAGCCAAATGTCTTTCCAGTCACTTGCTCCAGTTCTTCCATCTTTACATAAATTTCATTAATGATCTCTTCGTCAATCTTGCGACCACTTTCGTAGTACTTTGTGCAAGCTTCAGTTGTGATAGTAAACCCGAAAGGAACAGGAAGACCTATTTTAGTCATTTCTGCCAAATTAGCTCCCTTGCCCCCAAGGAGTTCTCTCATATCCTTTGATCCCTCATTGAATGAATAAATGTACTTTGTCATTTTTTCTCCCTAAATTGAAATATTTGCAATATTTGATGGGTTTTACGCCAGTTGGCTGCAATTAAAATTCTAAGCGGTCTTCGACATATTTGCGAACTTCAGCAACTGGGATTCTAACTTGTTCCATAGAATCACGATCTCTTACTGTTACGCACTTATCTGTTTCTGTGTCAAAGTCTACGCAGATTGAGAATGGTGTACCAATTTCGTCTTCTCTTCTGTAACGCTTGCCGATTGAACCTGCAGCATCATAATCAACCATGAAGTACTTGGAAAGTTCTTCGTAGATTGGAGTTGCTACATCTTCAAGCTTCTTTGCGAGAGGAAGTACTGCACACTTAAATGGTGCAAGAGCTGGGTGAAGGTGAAGAACTGTTCTAACATCTTCCTTACCATCTTCACTCGTTAAAGTTTCCTCATCATAAGCATCTACTAAGAATGCGAGTGCTACACGGTCTGCACCGAGTGAAGGTTCGATTACATAAGGAACAACCTTTTGTCCGTTCTCTGAATTTACATAAGATAAATCCTGACCGGATGTCTTGATGTGTTGATTCAAGTCGTAATCTGTTCTATCTGCGATACCCCAAAGTTCGCCCCATCCAAATGGGAAGAGATATTCAATATCTGTAGTTCCCTTTGAATAGAATGCGAGTTCCTCTGGTGAGTGATCTCTAGTTCTCATCTTTTCAGGAGTCATACCGAGCTTCTTTAAGAAATCGATGGAGAATTGTCTCCAATACTTAAACCATTCAAGGTCAGTACCTGGCTCACAGAAGAATTCGAGTTCCATCTGTTCACATTCACGTGTTCTGAATGTGAAGTTGCCAGGAGTGATTTCGTTACGGAATGACTTACCGATTTGAGCAATACCATAAGGTAATTTCTTTCTGGAAGCTCTCTGAACATTACGGAAGTTTACGAAAATGCCCTGTGCTGTTTCAGGTCTTAAATAGAGTTCAGCCTTGCTGTCCTCAGTTACGCCTTGGAAAGTCTTGAACATTAAGTTAAATTGTCTAATTGATGTGAAATCTGACTTGCCACAATCTGGACATGGAATCTTGTTCTCTGCGATATAGCTTTCAAGCTTTTCATTAGACCAGCCATCAACTACCATTTCTACGCCATTATCATGATTCCATTCTTCAATGAGCTTATCAGCTCTAATTCTTGACTTGCAGGCCTTGCAGTCAATAAGAGGATCTGAGAAACCGCCTACGTGGCCTGATGCAACCCAAGTTTGTGGGTTCATGAGGATAGCTGCATCTAATCCTACGTTGTACTTGGATTCCTGTACGAATTTTTTCCACCAAGCCTTCTTAACATTGTTCTTAAATTCTACTCCAAGTGGACCGTAGTCCCATGTATTTGCAAGTCCGCCGTAGATTTCTGAACCAGGGAAAATAAATCCTCTGTTCTTTGCGAGAGCTACGACTTTCTCCATTGTTACGCCTTCAAATGCCATTATTTCTCATCTTCCTTTCCGAGTTTTGTATCATCATCTGAAAAATCTACATTGTCAAACAACTTGCCGTCTTTTCCATTCTTTCTTTCTTCTAATTTTTCTTTTGCAAAGTCCCAAGCATCCATACCTCTATTCTTTGCATAATCAAAGGCCTTTTCGCCACCTTCTTTTGCTGTTTCCCAAACTTCAGGGGCTTTCTCCTTAGCATAGTCCCAAGCCTTAGTTCCTTCTTCCTTTGCAGTTTCCCAAACTTCAGGAGCTTTCTCCTTAGCATAGTCCCAAGCTTTAGTTCCTTCTTCCTTAGCTGCTTCCCAAACTTCTGGAGCTTTTTCCTTGGCATAATCCCAAGCCTTAGTTCCTTCTTCCTTAGCGAAATCCCATGCTTGTTCGCCTTTTTCTTTAGCAAAGTTCCAAACTTCTGGGCCCTTCTCCTTAGCGAAATCCCAAGCCTGGCCGCCCTTTTCTTTAGCATAATCAACGCCACCCTGAACCTTTTCGCTAACATCTATTGTCTTGCCGTCGTCTGTTACAATTTCAACCTTGCAGCTATTACCGAATGTAACAATCGCTGCAATAAGCATAGTCCAAGGAGCAAGTGCAACACCGATGATGCCTGCATTTACAGGAACATTAGCAATTACATTATCGCCTTTTTTGATAGAAATCTTTGTAACATTTCCCTTCTTGACTAATGCTTTTAATTTTTCGATAAGATCGCTTGTAACAGCTTCTGCTTTAGTTGCTGTTGAATCTTCATCAACCTTCTGTTCGATCAGGATAATTGCATCTACAACGCTTCCCTCACAAGCTTCTAATGCTTCTTTAGCTTCCTTGTAGGATACGCCTGTTCTGTCCTTGACCAATTCGATTTTTTCGAGTGTAATTTCCATTTTGTTTCCTTTCCCCCGCTATGGTTTAGCAGGTCTAAAATATTATTTAGCTGATGGATCAGCCACTGTGAGCATTTCGCTCTTCAATATACCTATGTCTAGGTGATATTCCATGTACTTTTTCAGTATTTCCCTGAGCTTTAATGCGATCTCATCGTCCAAAGCAAGTTTTTCAAAAGAACTGAATGGTTCTTTTTGGAAATACTTTAATATGTTTACTATGCCAAAATTTGTATCGTAAATCATCACGTCTTGACTGCTCTCAGTGAGAGCCTTAGCGCATTCTCCACAAACCATGCCTCCCTGATTGATACTGAAAAATCTATCACAACCTGGTTTGCCACATTCTGCACACGAGCCGATGACAGGCATTACTCCTAGCATATCCAAAGCCTTAACCATATAAGCGATGACAAGCGTATCTACTTTTTTAGAACGCTTTTCCAAAGCCGTTAAGAAATCCAGTAAAGTTTGGAATAGTCTAGGTTGCATAACCTCTTCAGGAATTAGCTTGTCAGTGAGCTCAAGCACAAAGCTTGCCTGCATGTATTTATCCAAATCCTCACCTATTCCATAAAAGCTTTCAAGCACCTGTCCGGAATTCAAACTATATGAATCCTTCGTCTTAAAAAGTTCATATCTACCATAGGTGAACGGTCTTGTGATAAGAGCAGATTTGTTCTTCCCACCCTCGCTAATTGAAGAGCCGACACTTATTTTGCCATACTTCTTGGAGAAAAGCACAACCATGCGTCTAGAAGTCATAGTTTTAACTTGTCTAAGCACAATCGCTTCGGTATCTGTAACCATACTTCCTCCAATTCCATAGTTATATAAATTATAACATTATATAGAAGAAAAAGCAAAGAATAAAAAATGCGCAGCAAAAGCTGCGCATCAAAAAGCAACTACCTCGTGCTGCAGTGCAACGTGAGTTCGGATTACAACGGTAATCAAAATTAGGTAGTGCTTTTTACCGAAATAAAAAGCACACCATTGTAATCCGTAAAAAGCAATATTTAGTTGCACTGCGGGTTAATTATACCACATCACACTTTTTATATCAAGAAAAAGCGGTGGTCTCCCACCGCTTTCGTATTACATTTAATCAATTATTTTTTACTCTTCGTATATCCAAAATTATTTAATGCCTGATCATTGTTTTTCCAGTCCTTACGAACTTTGCAGAAGAGTTCAAGCATAACCTTCGTTCCGAGAAGTGCCTCGATTTCAAGCCTTGCAGCTTTACCTATTCCCTTTATTTTTTTTCCTTCGTGTCCGATAATAATGGCTTTATGTGAATCGCGCTCGCAGAAGATTGTGGCAGAGATTCGAGTGAGCTCATTGCCCGCCTTGTCGTGTCCGCCCTCTTCAAATGAATCGATCTCTACAGCAGTGCCGTGAGGAACTTCGTCATTCAAATATAGCAAAAGTTTTTCTCTAATTATCTCAGAAACTAAGAATCTTTCTAGATGATCTGTTACTATTCCCTCTGGGAAGTACATAGGTCCTTCTGGTACGAGTTCCTCGAGCCGCTTAAGAATAACGTCTACGTTCTTCTTTTCTCTAGCAGATACTCCGTACACTTCCTCAAAGATACCCATTTTGCTGTATTCTTCATAGATTTCCTTGAATTCCTCCGGTTTCATCTTATCAATCTTATTAATGATTAAAAATTTTGGAGTCTTTACCTGCTTTAAGGCTTCAAGAATGAAATGATCGCCACCCTTTTCGGAATACTTTTCATCCACTAAAAATAGCACACAATCCACTTCACTAAACGCACCCATAGCAGAATCTGTCATGAATTCTCCGAGCTTAGAATGTGGCTTGTGGATTCCTGGTGTATCTATGAAGACCAACTGCACACCATCTTTTGGTTTGCCAGCACTACTAGACTTTCCAAAAAATTGATTGATGATATCGTCAGATGCTGTCGATTCTTCCCTTGAATCCACCCTTGTGTAAATTCCACGGATATTGTTTCTTGTGGTTTGTGGCTTATCGGTTGCGATTGCAATCTTTTCGCCTAGAATTGCATTTAACAGTGTGGACTTTCCTACATTAGGACGTCCTACAATTGAAATGAAACCTGATTTCATATTTCTCCTTATATCTTCTCTTCGGTTTTCTAGAAACTGTCTACTCTGAATCCCTCTGGTAAGATTTCTGTCATAGTCATCTTTTTGATGTGGTCCTCATCGGCGGCAGTCATAACGATGAAATCATCATCGCAGAATTCCTTCATGAACTGTCTGCAAATTCCGCATGGCCAAGCTTCTCCACCTGAAGATGTAATCATAATCTTCGCAAAGTCATGGTGTCCTTCAGAAATCGCTTTTACCATAGCTGTACGCTCTGCGCAAATTGTAGCGCCGAGAGATGAGTTCTCGACATTGCATCCAGTAATGATTGTGCCGTCTTTACATTCGAGAGCTGCACCTACTGCGAAATGGCTGAATGGTGCGTATGACATCTTAGTCATATCCTTTGCGATTCTATACAATTCTTTATCTGTCATGTTTTCTCCTTATTCCTGAAGTTCTTCTGGATACTTTTTATAATACTGATCGTATGCGTTTACAATCTTTCTAACTAATTCATGGCGTACAACATCTGTATCTGTAAGCTCACAAAAAGCGATGTCCTTAACTGGTTTTAGAACCCTCATAGCTTCAACCAAACCGGACTTCTTTCCCTTTGGTAGGTCTATCTGTGTTACGTCTCCTGTAACAACCACTTTAGAACCAAAGCCCATACGAGTCAGGAACATCTTCATCTGCTCGCGAGTGGCGTTCTGCGCTTCGTCCAAGATAATAAATGAGTTGTCAAGCGTTCTACCTCTCATATATGCAAGAGGAACGACCTCGATAGCTTCCTTTTCTTTTAATCTAAGAGCTGCATCTCTACCGAGCACATCATAAAGCGCATCGTAGAGTGGTCTAAGATAAGGGTCAACCTTTTCCTGGAGATCTCCCGGTAAGAAACCGAGTCTTTCGCCGGCTTCTACAGCAGGTCTTGCGAGGATAATCTTTTGAACTTCCTTGTTCTTAAAAGCATTGATAGCCATAGCTACTGCAATGTATGTCTTACCTGTACCCGCTGGTCCAATACCGAATACAATATCATGCGTCCTAATTGCATCTACATAGGCCTTTTGACCAAGTGTCTTTGGCTTTAATGGTTTGCCGCGGTGTGTAAAACATATTACATCTTTTCCTACACGGTTTTCGTGGTATGAAACGCCTTCCTTTGCAAGGTTTACAATGTATGATGCCTTCTGTTTATCCAGGCCCTCTCCCTCGAGAAGATAAGTCATAAATTCACTTAAAGACATACTTGCGATATCGATATTTTCTTCGGACTCTCCTGTAAGAATAAGTTCATCGTTACGCTGCATTATGCTTACACCAGTTGCCTCTTCTACTAGGTGAAGATTGCAATCCATGATGCCAAAAAGCTCGGTTCTATCTATTTCTTCAATTATTGCCAGTCTTTTTTCCAAATTATTGTCTCCTTGGAATACCTAAATAGTCCATAATTTCTTCTTCTCTAGCACGCATAACCTTCTTTTCGTCCTCTTCCATATGATCGTAGCCTAAGAGATGGAGAATTGAATGCGTAAAAAGATATACGATTTCGCGCTCTACTGAGTGGCCAAATTCCTTTGCCTGTGCTTCCGCTTTATCCATGCAGATTACAACATCACCTAAAATGATATCGCCAAAACTAGGTATCTCTTCATCCGCCTCAAACTGTGGGAAACTCAAGACATCAGTCGGACTATCCACGTTGCGATATTCGAGATTTAGCCTGTGAATTACATCCATGTCGACGAAGGTTACGCTGATCTCTGTCCTTTCCTCAGGGACGTTCTCAAGTTCAAGTGCGCGCTTGGCTGCGGCCTCCATTTTAGTGAGCAATTCGCTAGATATAAATTGTGCGTTCTCATAAAATATTTTCATGTGATTATTTTACTACAAAAGTACTTGCAGTTTCAAGATAAATAGGGTATAATACCAACGTTATCAGCTGAAAAGCCGATAAAAAGCCTAATTTCACTAATGTCAGGAGGTGAATCAGGAATGGCAACAGTAATCGTTAGAGAAAACGAGAGCTTGGAATCTGCTCTTAAGAGATTCAAGAGATCTTGCGCTAGAGATGGCGTTATGAGCGAACTCAGAAAAAGAGAACACTACGAAAAGCCAAGCGTAAAGAGAAAGAAGAAATCAGAAGCTGCTAGAAAGAAAGCTAAGAAGTTCTAGTAGAATTTCCTGACCTTAAAAAGAAGAAAACCGCATCATCCGATGCGGTTTTAAATTGCTTTGGGGCCCCCGAAAAACGAAGTTTTTGGGGGAGAGGTTAAAATTACTGCCCGCGCTGGGCGCTGCCGAAGGCAGTGCCATCTGCGGTTGTAATTTTAACCTGGTGGCCAGCTCATCTTACGCTTACCTAAAATATGGAAGTGTAAGTGCTTAACTGTTTGGAATGCATCCTCTCCGTTGTTGGAAACAACGCGATAACCATTCTCTAAGCCAAGCATTGCGGCAATATCTTTAATCTTTAACATCATGTGAGCGATGAGTTCAGCATCTTCTGGCTTTAAATCATCCAAGCTCTCGATGTGCTTCTTTGGAATTAAAAGTACATGAACTGGAGCCTGTGGATCAATATCATGGAAGCAGAACATTTCGTCGTCCTCGTATACTACTTTAGTATCGAATTCATGACTTGCTAACTTGCAGAATAAACAATCAGCCATTTACTATCTCTCCTTTCATTCCGTCTTTATATTTTTCTAAAAGCTTAACTTTTACTAACTTGTTGATATCGGCTTCGCTACCTTTTGCGTAAACTCTTACATAGTTATCGGCATAGCCAGTAATATATTTTCCGTAGAATTCTTCAAACAAACATTCTCTGGTAGTTCCTACTATGCTATCAAAAAAAGCATTTGCTACTCTATCACTTGCCTCAATCAGCTTATCTGATCTGAGGTTTTTTATTTCTCCTGAAACCTGATTTGGCAATTTTCCTGCCACAGTTCCAGAGCGCTTGGAATATTTGAAAGCATGAACTTTAGCGAATTTTACCTTTTCTACCATGTCAAGACTGTCCTCAAAGTCGGCCTCGGTCTCTCCAGGGAAACCAACTATGATATCAGTCGTGATTCCATAACCAGAATCGTAATCCCTAAGTACCTTTACAATGTCTAGATACTCATCCCTAGTGTAATGACGATTCATCGCTTTAATTATGCTATTGCTTCCAGACTGAATTGATAAGTGAAGGTGCGGGCAAAGCTTTTTATATTTTATCAGTTTTGCGACATACTCAGCATTTACAACCGTAGGTTCAAGTGAACTAAGTCGAATTCTAAACTCACCTGGAAGAGCATCTATATCCCTAATTATCGTCTCCATGCCTGACATCGCAAGACCATACTTCTCGATAAATCCTTTTTCTGTACCATAGAGTGCGGTGTTGATGCCTGTAAGAACAATCTCTCTAAAACCTGCTTCTATAAGTGCCTTTGCTTCTTCTACAATCTCCTTAGGGTCGCGTGATCTAACATGTCCCCTTGCAAAAGGAATCAAGCAGTATGCACAGAACCTATCACAGCCCTCCTGAATCTTTATGTACGCTCTCGTACGATTCTCCATAGAGCAAATTATGCCTTTGTCCGTATATTCTATAAGCTCATCATACTTTAGAACCTTCTCTATGCAAGGAAGCTTTGGTGCCTCCATTCCGATAGTTTTTGCGGTATCTCTAAGATAATCTCGAGTTTTGATTCCCTCCTCGATAAAATCGATGAGTTTGTTCTTTTCGCCGTTACCAGTGACGAGGTCGACCTCGGGCATTTCTGTGAGTTCCTCAGGTTTCACTTGGGAATAGCAACCTGTCACAGCCACAAATGCCTCTTTTGATACCCTCTTCATTCGCCTAATATACTGTCGCGATTTGCGATCTGCAAGATTCGTTACAGTGCAAGTGTTTATTACATATATATCCGCAAAATCTTCCTCTCCCACGATCTCATAGCCACGCGCCTTGAACTGTTCGGCCATCGCTTCAGTTTCGTATTGGTTAACTTTGCAACCTAATGTGTGAAATGCAACCTTAAGTGACATTTCTCCTCCTACATGCTCTCTAATATTTTTTCTACGGCCTGCTCTAATGAAAGTCCGTCGATGTTTACTCTAGTATTCGCCCATTTTTCATATTTTGGTAAGCGATCTAGATAAATCTTCTCTAGTCCAAGCAATTCGGATATCGGTCTATCCGTAACAGCCAGGCTATCCATGCCTTTTTCTATGAATACTACATGGCTATACTTGGCCAAATTATAGTAATTCTCGTTCTTTTTTACAATGCCCCCACCAGTAGCTATTACGGCATTTTTAACATTTGAAAGCACAGAGCAAACGTCTTTTTCATACTCTCTAAACATTTGCTCACCCTCAGTATTTATTATCTCTTTTGGGCTCTTTCCTAAACGATACTCAATCATCTCATCAGTATCATAGAACTCTTTACCTAGCACATTAGCCAGAGCTTGTCCTATCGTAGTCTTGCCGGAACCCGGCATACCAATGATTACTATATTTTGCTCATCTAAAATCAACTCGTGTTTGATTTCATCCACGATCTCGTCCTCGAGCTCGATGTCGAAAAATCTATCCACTGATTTTACCGCCTGTGCTACTAACATATCTAAGCCAGTAGCTACTTTGATTCCGTGCATCTTTGCATCCATTACGAGTTTGGTATGCGCAGGATTATAGATTAAATCCATAACAAAACTCAGCTTTATAAACGAATTAAGGTCCACTATGCTTTCGTCGTCCATTGGATACATGCCTACCGGTGTTGCATTCACAAGTATATCTGCATCGTGGAAAACAAGTGCTTTGCCCTCATCTATCTCTTTGTGAGATAGTGTGCGTGCTTCTTTAGCTCCTAACATGAGAAGCGCAGCTCTAGCTGCCTTGCTTCCTCCGCCCTCTCCTAAAATTAGGCACTTAGCGCCCGCAACTTTAGCGCCATATTTCTTGAATGTATAGACGAGGCCATCGTAGTCTGTATTGTCTCCGATAAGCTTGCCATTGCGTTTTACAATTGTATTTACTGCACCGATTGCCTGTGCTTCTGGTGTTAGTTCGTCCAAGTATTGAATGACTTCCTGCTTGTATGGAATCGTGACATTTAATGCATCAAAATCTTGCTCTTCCATAAAGCTTGCGAGTTCGTCAGGTTCTACCTCAAAGAGCTCATAAGTGTAGTTGAGTTCCGTTCTATCAGCTATCATCTCATGAATTCTAGGACTGAAAGAATGTCCAAGTGTCCTTCCGAGAAGTCCTGCTCTAAGCGGTCTTTCTTCTACTGTGCCCTGTTCCTCATAGTCGCTTGCTAAATCATCTATAGCCGCACCACCATAGAAACCGCCCTCTTGGAGGTTTCTTGACAGTTCGAGAAGCTTTTCAAAAAGTTCAGTCGTGTATTCTCTATACTCAGGCTTTGCGCCCTTAGAAACAGCATTCAAAATAGCTGTTTCTCTATCCGCATCATATATTGGAAGGCCCTTAGAAGCCTTGATTTCACCTATAGTTTTGGCAGCATCCATGCGTTTATTAAACGCCTCTAGAATAATGTCGTTCTGCTCATCAATAATGGCTCTCGCCTCGTCGAATTTAGACTTGTATTCTCTTGCATCCACATATGAATCCAATATCGCAATTGCGACTGCAGCCTCAATACATACCGCAGCTCTAGGCACGATGCAAGGATCGTGTCTTCCATAGATTCTCAGTTCTTCACTTTCACCAGTATTCAAGTTAACAGACTCTTGGACTTTACCTATCGAAGGTGTTGGCTTGATAGCGACCCTTACCACAATAGGCATCCCACTAGCAATTCCTCCCAAAATACCACCGTGGTTGTTTGTGAGTGTGATTACTGCTCCATCATAGTCGAAAGCAAATGCATCGTTACTTTCAGAACCCATCATTCTGGCCAGTTTGAAGCCAGCACCGAATTCTACACCCTTTACAGCAGGCACACCAAAGCATGCCTCTGAGATTCTTCCTTCAAGCCCATCAAAATAGCTATCTCCGCAAGAGCCGGGTTCGAGGCCAGTAACGGTGCATTCAATAATGCCACCTACCGAATCCTCTGCTTCACGTGCTTCATATATAACTTCTTCAAAATCGGCCTGGTTCACACAACCACCGATTTCTTTTATTTCAGTGTTAAAACTAATTCCCTTTTGAGCCAAAATCTGCTCTGCAATTCCACCAGCTATGCATAAGCCGACAGTAAGTCTACCGGAGAACCTGCCGCCTCCCTCGATCTCGACGTCGGCACCGTCCTTCATAATTGCGGCATAGTCAGCATGCCCTGGGCGTGGAACTGTCTTAAACTGCTCGTAATCGCCGGACTGGACATCTGTATTCTTAACAGTTGCTACTACTGTCTTATCCGTTACCTTAATAGGGCCATAGCCCACATCCATAACACCGCTCTTCCAGATGATTTCGTCTGGCTCTTTTCTAGCAGTAGCAAGGTCATTATCAATAGCAGAACGTCTCTTAAGGAACTCATTTAGCTGGAATCTATTAATCTCAAATCCTACAGGTATGCCTTTAATTGCAACACAAACCTCAGGTCCATGAGATGTACCTGTAAGTTCAATCTTAAATTTCCTGCCGTATTTACTCATCGATAATCACCCAAAAGTTAGGATATGATTTTGCGACAGCTTCTGAGCCTTTAATTCTTACTGCTTTATCAGTTCCAAAGCTGGAAATAGCAGCTGCCATGGCTATTCTGTGGTCCATAGCGGAGTCTACAGTGCCACCAACTAAGCCACCTTTGCCATGTACGATAATACTATCATCTGTAGTCTCGCACTCGCCACCGAGATCTCTAATCATCTTTTTGGTAGTCTCAATTCTGTCGCTCTCTTTATAGTGTAATATTTTAATATTTCTAATTTCCGTGTCGCCCTCAGCAAAGCATGCAATAGTAGCAATTAATGGCACCAAATCAGGTGTGAGGGAACCGTCAATTTTCTGTCCCTGCATTTTGCTATAGCTACGTTTAACCGTAATTCCACCTTCGTGTACTGTTATTATTGCACCAAAGTTCTGCAATATATCTAAGATTTCACGATCCCCTTGAGGTGAATTAGCGTCCAATCCACTTACAGTTACACCCGTTTTACTGAATGTTCCTAGTGCTAACCAATATGCGCCGAGTGACCAGTCGCCAGTTACCACATATTTCTGTGGCGAGACGATTTTGTCGCCATCACTTCTAAATCCAAAATCGCTTAGAACTTTTCTTGTCACATTTACATACGACTTCGAGCTCGTAACCGCAAACTCCTCATCGAGTTCAGCTATAGTGTCCTTCTGCTCTAAACCCCTAGAACTTAAAATCGCTCTAGCAATGAATTTTCCTGAAAGGCGTTGAGATGTTGGCGTGCTAGGTTTTACTCGTTCTAAGAGGCGTTTTGACCCTGTAAACTGTACATTAAGGCCTAAATACCTCGTAATAACCTCCAACATCCTGTAAGTCGTTGCCGAATCACGGCAGTTGACCATTCCTTCCTTGAATTCGATAATTGGTTCAACTAAAAAACCGTCCACTTTCTTTTCGATTCTAGCACCCATATCATCGAGGCAATTTAAAGTTGCCTCTACATCTTCGCCATAAATTGGACAGATGATATGAGTTGGCTTTTCAGAAAAAGCCGCAAGAATCAGCGCTCTGTGCGCCACAGATTTGGACGGTATTGCTTCATAAGTGCTATGAAGTTTTGGATGGTCTAAAGTTTTTAACATAAGATTAGCCTATCTCAAGTTTTCGATACTTGTCTCAAATAGAATTCCCTCTCCTACCTTCTTTGGCAGTACTAGAAGAATTTCATTTCCTTTTACCTTTTTATCGTGAATAACTGACTTAGTTAAAGTCTTCATATCAAAAGGCGAATCAGTCTTGAGTCCGTTGGCCTTTAGAACTTCCTTCAGTTCACCTAAAGTGCCCTTCTCGACCAAGCCTTCGCCGAATTTTCCACTTTCAGCCATCTTTGTGATAATTACCATACCTAAAGCCACAGAAATTCCGTGTCCGAATTTATATTTGGATTCAGACTCGATTGCATGTCCGAATGTATGCCCGAAGTTAAGAATATTGCGCTCGAGTTCGTTCTCTTCGTCCTCGGCCACGACCTCGGCTTTAAGTTTGATAGCGCGAGTAATCACCTCAGTCAAATATGCCTTGTCGTCTCTTTTCGCAACCAAAGGTTTTTCCTTGAGTTCAGCTACGAAATCTGCATCCTTTAAGAATGCAATCTTAACGATTTCAGCTACACCAGCCACGAATTCCTCGTCTTCCATGCCTTCGCTTAGAGAAGTATCTACCAGCACGAGTGATGGCTGATTAATAGTACCGATAATATTTTTGAATTGGTTGTAGTTTAAGGCATTCTTACCACCAATAGCAGCATCTACCTGTGAAAGTAATGTTGTAGGAACATTTACAAGTTTTACACCACGCATATATGTGGATGCAACAAAGCCAGCTAAGTCTAAAACTGATCCACCACCGACTGCAATGATAAGATTTGACTTATCCAATTTGAAATTAGTCAAATGGTTGATGATTCTTGCATATGTTTCGAGAGTTTTTGCAGTTTCTCCAGCCTGTACGGAAAGTGCCAAGCACTCCACTCCATTTTTCTCGAGCAAAGCACCAATCTTTTCTACTGGTTTTGGATCAATTTTCTCATCCCAGATGATTACTGCTTTTTTATTAGCATCAGGAAAATATGTGACAAGCTTTTTATCATCTAAAAGATTTTCTGCAATCAGCACCTTATATGATTTTTTAGTCTTAACTGTAAGCTTATTCATTATAGGTTTTCATCCTCTATCATTCTGTAGCCAACTCCGAGCTCAGTAAAGATATACTTTGGCTCACCAGGATTTGGCTCAATTTTTCTTCTTATATTCGCCATATTTACGCGGAGAATACGATTATTATCGTCTGCATATGGACCCCAAATCTGTTCAATCAGACTGTCGTAAGTCAGGACTTTTCCCGAATTCTTTGCTAAGATTGAAATAAGTTTGTATTCTACACGAGTGAAGTGAATTACTTCTCCTGATAATATAACTAACCTCTTATCAAAGTCTATTTCAAGGTCACCTGCTTTATAAGGTCTATTTGAGTTTACTTGGTCATTAACTATTTTATTGTTATGGCGAATTGCAGTACGAATACGCGCCAAAAGTTCGTTAGTTCCGAATGGCTTCGTAATATAGTCATCGGCGCCCAAATCCAGTGCTCTAACTTTTTCCTTTTCCTGCGTTCTAGCAGAGATTACAATTATTGGCATGCTAGACCACTTACGAGTTTTTTCCAATATCTCATTGCCATCCATGTCTGGGAGGCCGAGATCCAGTATAACAAGGTCTGGTAAATTCGATGTGATTATTGCTAATCCATCTTTACCCGTTGCTGCAGTTGCTACCTTATAGTCATTAGCCGTAAGTGTTTTAGAAATGAAATCGCAAATGCTCTTTTCATCTTCAATAATGAGAACTGAAACTTTCTGCTGGAACATTTTACTCCTCCTCTTTAGGTAATGAAAATACAAATTCTGCACCACTTTCGTGGTTTGAACAGGATATTTCTCCCCCATGAGCTAGGATGATTGTCTTGCAAATTGAAAGACCAATTCCCATACCCTTATATCCATCTGCATCGGCGGAATCAGTTCTTAAACCTTCTCCGTCAAAGATTTTATCAATTTTATCTTCAGAAATGCCTATTCCATAATCTTTTACATGGAAATATACATTCTTATCATCTACAGTTGCAAACAACTCTACTGGCTTCACGGATTTTGCGTGCATAACAGCATTTTGCAAAAGGTTTAGCAAAACTTGCTGTATCAACATTGAATCCATTTGGCACATTGCGAATTCATCAGGTGTGCTGACTACAATTTCAGCTGTTGGGAAGCGCTTCTTAAAAGCTGTGACCGTAGAAGCGATTACTTCATCTACTGCTTCTGCTTCAGTCACGACCTTTGCGCCGTCCTCATTGATTCTAGTTACTGTCAAAAGGTTTTCAACCATATTGAGCAGCCAGTTTGCATCGTTACCAATGCTCTTAACTATTTTTGTCTTCTCTTCTTCAGAAAGGCTTTCCACCATGTTGGCATAAGTCTCACTGTTACCGATGATTCCAGTTAATGGAGTTCTTAAATCGTGAGAAACTGCTCTTAATAGATTGGCCCTCATTTTTTCTTTTTCAGCTTGAGAAACTATCTTTTCCTGCTCAGCCATTTTTTGTTCTTGCTCGATAATGGCATTGGACTGCTCTTTCATGATTGTACTTGTAATGCTTGTTGCA
This sequence comes from Anaerovoracaceae bacterium, assembly GCA_045629065.1. Taxonomy (GTDB): domain Bacteria; phylum Bacillota; class Clostridia; order Peptostreptococcales; family Anaerovoracaceae; genus JAKSSM01. Next base: position 32,711 of record JAZQQK010000032.1, read on the forward strand.
ATACCAATGATGAGCATTCCGATGAAAGTAATTTGATAGCCTGCCAAAGTGAAGTTAAAGTCCTTAAACGGATATGTAAAGTAGAAGTTTACACTGAGAACCGATGCTATGGAAAAAAGTATTCCATAAGCATAGCCTTCTGTATATCTAGCAACAATGAAAACACCTAACGTATAGAGCATCGCTATGTTTAGTGTTGGGTCAGAGGCGTGCCTATTAAAGAAGAATGCAGCAACGGTTAATAACAAGAACACGAGTATCGTAACTATTGTATCCTTCCAACTGAATTTCCATAGATTGCTCAAATGAAAACGTGCCCACACATCTTTTATATCAACATGTGGTATGCTATTTGGCTCTTTAGTTTTAAAGAAGCTTCCATCACGCATCTAATTGCCTCTGATTCTATTTTGCAAATTTTTCAAGACGAGCTCGAGTGCGAGTCTCACCTAAAATCTGTTGAATTTGCCATACGTCTGGCGATTGTTGTCTACCCATAAGAGCAACTCTAATAACTGTAGAAACATGTCCTACATGGCCCTTAAAGCTTTCTGGATTCTTTTTGTAATCCTTTGGCTTAACTGCGTATCCGAGTTCCTCTGTGATTGCTCTGATTTTGTTGAACCAAGTTTCTTGGTCATCTGCATGATTATATGTTTCAAGATACTTGTTAAGAATGTTCTTAACATCTCCGGCCTTAACAACCTCTTCAGGCATATCATCCTGGATTTCAAACATATCATCAAAGAAATAACTTAAGTTTTCAACCATTTGAGATGCACTGACATGGTCTTTACGAGGCTTGTCCTCATGGCGACCGATATCGATAACTGTTTCAAGATATGCTCTATCGCTAAGCATATTTTGAATCTTTGCATCGTCCTTTTTAAATTCGTCTGCCCAAGATTTTAGGAAATCATAAAGGTCGTGAGCGGAAATCTTTAAGAGAACATCTTTTGATACGTCGTTAAGCTTGTTAAGATCAAACAATGCACCAGAATTACCCATCTTTTCTGTTGTGAACTCAAACTCATCAATGTCAGCATCTGGATTAGCAATTCTCCACTCTTCAAAGTTCGAGTTAAGAATTGTGAGTAAGTATTCTCTTACTGCTGCTGGATGATAGCCTAAATTTCTATAGAAGTCTAATGAAAGTTCAGGGTCTTTACGCTTTGAAAGTTTACGCTTTTGTCCTGTTTCTTCATCTATCTTCATCAGCTGTGCTGTATGGCAGAAAATAGGAGGTTCCCAACCTAAATTATCAAATAACTCAATATGAATAGGAAGAGATGGCAACCATTCTGCGCCACGAACTACGTGCGTAGTACGCATAAAGTGGTCATCTACAACGTGTGCAAAGTGATATGTAGGAATTCCAGTTTGCTTAAGCATTACTGTGTCCTGGTCGTTCCAAGGCATGTCAAGCTTTCCACGGATAGCATCTACAACCTGGAATCTTCTGATTTTGTCTTCTGGAAGGCTCATATCTCCAGTTGACTTGAGACGAATTACATAAGGAATGCCAGCCTTAATCTTAGCTTCTACTTCTTCATATGTTAAATCCCTAGACTTTGCCCACTTGCCATAAATACCTGGGTTAGCATTAGTCTTAGCCTGCTCTTCGTGGATGGCTTCGATTTCCTCTTCAGTCATGAAGCAAGGATAAGCCTTTCCTTGTGCGATGAGTTCTTTTGCGACTGTCTGATAAATCTCTCCTCTGTGAGACTGAGTATAGTCGCCATATGCTCCAATGTCCTCAGTCATTGTTGCACCTTCATCAAAATTGATTCCAAAGAATCTTAAAGAATTGATTATGATTTCTACAGCGCCCTCTACATAACGTTTATCATCAGTGTCTTCTATTCTAAGGAAGAAAACACCTTTTGACTGATGAGCTAATCTTTCATCAGCAAAAGCTCCGTAAAGGTTTCCTAAATGTATAAAACCTGTAGGGCTAGGTCCTAATCGAGTAACCTTTGCTCCTTCTGGTAAGTTTCTTTTTGGGAATTGTTTTTCCAAATCATCGATAGTTTTTGTAATGTTTGGATAGATTAAATTGGCAAGTTTTTTATAGTCCATTGATATGTCCTTTCGCGCCTCACGGCTACATAATTATACATAGTGTATTATAGCAAAAAAATAGTGAAAACGCAAGGGGGTGTAATGCGCTGGCGGGTTTGCATTTTTATTTTTTTACCACAAAAAACTTGACAAAATTTGTGAGCGCGCTATAATAGGCATATGAACTGAATAAATTTCATGATAGAGGCGCGGCTAAAAAGAGTATCTAAGCCATCAAGGACATTGGGTTTAGTGAAAGGAATAGTCGCCGAAGGGCTTCAGCTAGTCCAAAGCTGATTCATCTGGGACATAGGAAAACATCCTATGTACTGTCGCTATTTGCGGAGAGCTGTCATAATAAAACATTTGATATCATTGAATTTAACAAATGGAGTTATGACTGGGTCATGACTCCATTTTCAGTTTTACAAAATACAGTGTATTAAAAAAGAAAGGAGCTTACTCAAAATGACTTTAAAGAGTAACAAGACCGCATATATCATCGCAGTTTGCGTGATTATTGCACTCCTCGTTGTACTTGCATTAACAGTAGGTACACAACCTAACCCAGTATTAGAAGTCGATGGCGAAATGGTAGAGACAGACACACCATTCGCTGGTACGTTCTGGTCATTATTACCACCAATCGTTGCCATTGCACTCGCACTTATCAGCAAGGAAGTTTATTCTTCCCTCTTCATCGGTTGCTTCGTAGGTGCTCTTCTCTTCACTAACTTCCATATTTGGGACGCTTTCGTTCAATTAGTTGGTGCAGATTATGGTATCGTTTCAGTTTTAGCAGATTCATATGATATGGGTATCATCGTATTCTTGGTAGTACTCGGTATCATGGTAGACTTAATGAACAAGTCCGGTGGATCTTATGCTTTCGGTCAAGCAGCTATTAAGAATGTAAAGTCCCGTTGGGGCGCACAACTCTTAACAATGCTTCTCGGAATCTTAATCTTCATCGATGACTATTTCAACTGCTTATCAGTTGGTGCCGTAATGAGACCTGTTACAGATTCTCACAAGATTTCAAGAGCTAAGTTTGCATACTTAATCGATGCTACTGCTGCTCCAGTTTGCATGATTGCTCCAGTTTCTTCCTGGGCTGCTGCAGTTGCTGGATATGTAGAATCTGATGCAATCAATGGTTTCCAAATGTTCATTAGACAGATTCCTTGGAACTACTACTGCTTACTTACATTATTTATGATTGTAATCATTTCAATCTTTAACATCGACTACGGTCCAATGTTAAAGCATGAATACAACGCACAAGTTAAGGACGACCTCTTCACTACTCCTGAAAGACCTTTCGAAGCCAATGACGAATATGAAAAGGGCAACGGTAAGGCTAATATTTTAGACCTTCTCTTCCCTGTTATCGTATTAATCATCTTCTGCGTAATCGGTCTCATCTACTCTGGTGGATTCTTCGATGGCGAAACATTCATCGATGCATTCTCTAATGCAGATGCAGGCGTTGCTCTTGCACTTGGCTCATTAGTAGCTTTAGTAATCACATTCTTCTACTATTGGATTAGAAAGTCATTCTCAGTTTCTAAGTCATTCGAATCCGTTCCAAACGGCTTCATGCAGATGATTGCTCCTATCTTAATCCTCACATTCGCTTGGACACTCTGCTCATTTACTAGATATGCAATGTACTCTGCAGTATGGGTTAAGGGTGCAATGGCTGGTGTTGGCGATTTAAGAATGTTATTACCTGCACTCATCTTTATCATCGGTGCTTGTATTGCATTCGCAACAGGAACTTCCTGGGGTACAATCGGTATCATGGCGCCTATCGTAGTAGCTGTATTCGACTTCGATGTTGAACCTACACTCTGCGTAATCGGACTTGCAGCAGCTTGCTCCGGTGGTGTAATGGGAGACCACTTATCACCTATTTCCGATACAACAATCATGGCTTCAGCTGGTGCACACTGCTACCACTTGAATCACGTATTCACTCAGATTCCATATGCTATCCCAGTTGCAGCAGTTGCATTCGTATCATTCATCTTGGCTGGTATCATCCAAGTTTGGTGGATATGCTTACTTATCGCCCTTGTACTCCTCTTCGTAGTACTTATGGTTATCAAGGCTGTAGTAGCTAAGAATCATGCAGATATGATTGCTGAGATCAAGGCTGCAAATGCTAGATAGTAAAATCTAATTTGACACAACAAAACCCTCGGAATAATAAATTCGAGGGTTTTTTATCTAAATTCATGCGAGAATACTCCGCCTTCAAGTTCATTACGAATGTTTTGAACTAAGGCGGGGATGAATCGCCTCGAAAAATAGCAGATTTCTGCTATTTTTTTGTATAATAAATTCAAAATAACTGTGAGGTTTTTGAATGAATAACCGTCTAATAAGTGAAAACAAAAATATAAGGAGGAACGAATCAATGGATAACGGTGCAAGTAGCTACCGCCGTGTCCTTGATGGTGACGACAACGGTTTTGTTGAAATAGTAAGGGACTATAAAGACGACTTAATTCTGTTTCTGGACAGTTTTGTAAGTAATCTTTCAGTTGCGGAAGAATTGGCTGAGGACACCTTTGTAAAGCTTGGTATTAAAAAGCCTCACTTTTCAGGCAAGTCATCTTTTAAAAGCTGGTTATATGCTGTCGGACGAAATGTCGCTGTAGATTATATTCGAAAAGAATCAAAACGCAGCGAGGTATCAATTGATGAATGTATTAATCTTGCAGATAGGCAAACTCTTGAGGATGCATATCTGAAGGATGAAAGAAAAATTGTTATTCATCAGGCTCTTGGAAAATTGAAACCTGAATACAGGCAGGTTTTGTGGCTGACATATTTTGAAGAACTTTCAAATAAAGAAACAGCTAAGATC
>JAZQQK010000033.1:0-38565 GCA_045629065.1 Anaerovoracaceae bacterium
CACGCCATTCAATTTTTGAGTAGCCACCTGACGCAATAGTTGCAAAAAGTTTACCGTTTTTATCATAACTCAAACCTAAACCTTTGTGAGGGTTTCTTACATAAACATAATTTTTGCCATTCTTATCTGTTTCTGTTCCGACAACAGAATAAGCATGTCTTGATTGGATTATATCAGAAAAAGAAAGTTTAACAGCCTTGTTGTTTTTTACAATTTCTTTGCCATATTCATCTAATACAGGTATATCAGTAGGTAAGTTGAGAGAAGGATCACGGAATGTTTCTTTAGTGCCAGCAGCAACCGCATATCCATCTTCAAGCTTTTGCCTAATGTCATTAAACTGCTCGGTTTCAACATCATTATAAAACTGATTAACATTACTATAGTTGTTTCCCAACATTACTAGACCCGAATCTTGTCCATCAAGATTGTCTGAATCATGAACTTTGATATCAGAGTCAACAAAATGCTCGAGGAATTCATGAGGAATACCGCCCTCCATATCGTTATATAAGCCGGATTGCTCGCTTATGCCAAACTCTCTTGAGCCTTCCATATCATATTGCACGTAATCATAAATGTCACCTATCTCAGGAAGTGGCGCCTGTTCACTCTTTGTAGCCAAACCGGATTTTGCATAAGCTTTTTCCAAAAGTTGTACCCAAAGAGGACCTTTTGCGAATGCAGGAACGGTCTCACCATCTTTATCTATAACTGGAACTTTTTTATCAACAGTAACATATACAGGCTCTTTATCATCATTAAAGAAACGTACGGTAACAGTCTCATCACCGTTATCACACATGCTGTCCATGATTGTTTGCGGAGATTGCTGAGCCATTGAAGAAAGAGCAGTGAGAAAATAGCAGTTTCCAAGGCCACCTTGTGCTAAATCAGCTGGTGAAGGGATGCTGCTAAAAAGCGGTTCGCCAGATCTATCGATATATTTTATAGGAACAAGCCTTACAGTTTGCTTATGCTTGTCATCATAGTATTTGAAGAAACCGTCAGTGTCCTTATATACCTTATTTGCCTCATGCACTTGCGGTGGCTGTGGGTTTTGTGGGTCTGGAACCTCAGGTTGTCTAAAAAAGCCCATTGGGTTTCCAGATTTAAGAGTTTTTATTATTATTCGCTTGCCATTTTCTATATTCTGATTCTCTTTAGGCACGACAAGATTACCCATAGAAATAGGGGTCATCATGAGCTCAATCGCGTGAAGATCAGAGTTTAAACTTTGATATTTTTCACTATATTTTGGATCATCGCTTTCTTTAAAAGTTAAAATATTGTCAATCTGCTTAACACATTCTTGAAGTGCAGTTTGAACAGACCGAAGCGCTAAGCCCCTGTCTCTATGTTTTTTTGTGGAACGAGAAGAAACATTGTTAAAGTCTAAATCCATATAGTCATCATACAATCGTACGAATGTTCTATATGATTGTTCGAAGTCTTCGCATGCAGTTTTAAAATCTTGCTTAGCAAATTCTTCGGGATCCATTACTATTGACTGATCTAGGCTGTTAATATTGCTATCATCTAAGCCGTCATCATAATAATAGTTTTCGTTAATATTATTTATGTTCTGCTCGTTGTTGACTTCTTCGACATTTTCAACATTTTCAACATTTTCAACTTCTTCAGCTTCTTCTTCAAAGTCATGTTCATGTCTTGCAATCATATCATCTACTTGATAATAGATGGTATAGTACTCCTCGTCACTCTGATTGTTAACGAAAAATAGAGTTTCAGGCGATTCTATTCCTTCGCCAAGATTGTTGTTTACTTTGTCTTGATAATCTTTCCTAATCGCAAGAACACGTTCTTGCTCTTTTTTTCTTCTTTCTGCAGCTTCTTTTTGTATTTGCGCAAATGATTTAGGTGGCATAATTTACCTCTTGTTCTTGTATTAGAAATCGACTTACATCATATTAACTGGCTTTAATTCTTGCTTGTTCTTTTCTGCTTGTTTTTCTTTTTCAAGTTGATCAGCACTCTTAAGAAGGAGCTTTTCATTAGCAGGAAGCTTATTAACGCGCTTAGCAAAGTTTTCTACACATTGTGAAACGCTTGCTTTGCTCATATCACGGAATGCTTTTTGATTAAAAATGAGATCTTTTACTTGATCTTGATTAAGTTCAAAGAATTGTTTAGCGACATTAGTTTGGCCAATGGATTTATTTACAAAATCAGCAGGGCTCTTTATTGGCATTGCGCCTAAAGCGAGGAGGGCATTCGACTTTCCTGGCTCGTTATGTTTATTTGCTTCGCGGCTTTCCTTCTTTGAAGGTTTCATAAGTTCATCCGTAGATGTCATTGCAAGGTAATCCTTGGAATACTCGACGAGATCTTCCTTTGAAAGGTTACTAGTATTTAAAAGTTCACCCTTTGCGATGAGACCTTTTTTAGCAATATTTCCGAGTTCGCCGACACCTCTAACTTGGCACTGGAGACGATTTAATTCGTCTGGAGTATGAGTCTTTGTAATCTTATCCATTGCAGGTGCCATATCACCATTTTTAAGGTTGTTTGCCATGCATTCAGTTACAGTAGCCAAAGCGATGTCCTTAGGTGAAAGTTCATGCTTGGAAAGGCTGACAGTAACCGTAGCTTCTAAAGCATTGTGAATTCTCTCAGCAGCAGCATCAGGCTTCTCGACCATATTCTTCTTTTCTTCAGCAAACTTTTCTTCACAATTCTTGATGAAATCGGAATTTTCTTTTGTTGTTGAGAACTCAGAATCTGTAAGCATTCCATTGATGAAATCATTCTTTCTTTCCTGAGGTGATTTATTAGGGTCTCCCGGGAAGTTCTCAGCAGGTTCACCGAATACTGAGATAGCTCTATCACCAATTTTGGCATCGACATCCTTAAGCAATTCGGCTGTCTGTGTGTCCAAACCCATACGCTTGCCAACTTCTTTTCCCTTGGTATATTTGTTGTCACTTCCGAGAAGTTTAGCTTCGAGTTCGTCTTGCATAGCAGACAAAGCTTCCTTCTTTGAAGGGTCAGGAGTAGCGTCTTTTAACTCACGAATATCATTCCATTCTTTAGTGAATGTTCTGTGTTCATCAAGAGCTTTTGAAATTCTTCCCTTTTGTTCTTCAATCTTTGCGATTTGTTCGGCAGTTGCGACTTCTGTATGCTCTTGTTTAGGTGTCTCTTGTGTAGGTGTTTCTTTAGTTTGAGTTTTGTTTGTTAATTCGTTTTCCTTTTGTTGAAGCTCTGCCTCTTTCTTTTGGAGAGCTTCTTCTTTTGCTTTTAATTCTTCAGCAAACTTCTTGTCTGCTTCGATTTGTTTCTTTCTTTCCTCAGCTTCTTTTAATTTCTGGACTTGAAGGTTATATTCAGGAGTTCCAGGAACAAACTTTGAGTACTGGTTAGCCTCATAGCCTGCATTGGAAATAACCTTGCCGAGTTCTTCTCTGCTAAGTCCAGCAGCTGCAGCAATCTTTGCGAGTTCTTGCTCACGCTGCTCGTATTTCTTTTTGTTCTGCTGTGCTTCGATTTCGTTGAGCTGAGTTTCTTGATCCTTTATCTGCTCCTTGACATATTCCTTAGGGTCGATTCCTTTTGCTGCAAGGTTTTCGATGAGAGTGTTAGTTGAAATACCCTCTGCGGCAGCTAAAATCTCAAGAGTATCAGATTCCTTCTGAAGCTCATCCAATTTTACTTGATCGCTGCCGGCTTCTTTTTTACGGTCTTGCACGCTCTGCAAATATTCAGTAGCCTTTTCGTGCGCTTTAGCCATATCTTCAAGTAACTCTGGATGTTCTTTGAAATTATTTAAATCCTTTTCGCGGTTTTCAATGGAATTCTTTGCATATTCATCAGGATCTACGCCACGTTCAAGGAGAGAATTGATAAAGTCAACCCTTGATTTACCAGCTGCGGCAGCCAGGTCTTCTAGTTCTGAATTGCGGGCACGATATACATTTTGAGCTTCCTCATCGCCCTTTGCTATTGCAGTGAGATATTCTTTGTTGCTCTTGTTATTGTATTCTATGTATGCCTTTTGTAATTCATCATCTTTGAAGATTTTCTTTGGCATATCTTCTAATTTCTGGAGCTGTGAAGCCTGATTTGATTTTATGTATGTAGCATAAGCTTCAGGGTTAATTTTATCCCTGAGTAAGCTCTTAGTAAATTCATGTTGAGTAAGGCCTTTTTTACCAGCTAAATAACCCAATGTGTTTAAAATCTCTTTTTGGTCATCAGCTACTATATCCTTATTGTCATTAACTGATTTAATCCTCTTGGATTCTAATTTTCCAAGCAACATTGTTGTATCAGTTTCAAGTTGCTCTTCGATTTCTTTCTCAGTCTTTGGGAGTTCAATAGCATTTTCGTGAGCATATTCTTTAGGGTCAACTCCATTAGCTATGAGGTTGCTAATGAATGCGTTTGTAGGAAGCCCTTCCTGAGCAGCTAAAGTTTCAAGTGTATAAGATTCCTGCTGAACTTCTTTTAACTTTTCAACATTGCTGCCTGCTTCGATTTTACGGTCTTCTACTTCCTGTAAATATGCAGTAGTTCTTTCATGTATAGCATTTATGCCTTCGAGCATCTGTGGATTCTCTTTAAAGCTATCTAAAGACTTATCACGGCTTTCGATGGAATTCCAAGTAAAATCGTTTGGATTAACACCTTTTGAAATGAGTTCTTTTTCGAATTCCTCAAGAGTCTTTCCAGAAGTTGCAGCCAAATCTTCGAGTTCACCCTTGTGAGCCCTATAATTTCTTATGCCTCTCTCATCTTTTTTAGACTGTGCCGTGAAGTATGCTTTATCGCCCTTGATTTTGTACTTTTCATATGCCTTTGACAAATCCTTTTCGTTGGTAATAGTCTCTGGCATATTAGCCAATGCATTAAGTTGCTGGGATTTAGTAGTATTATAGTACGCAACAAAAGCCGAAGGATTGATATTGCTTCTAATCAGTTCCTTCGTGTAGTCATATTGACTCATACCTTTTTTCTCGGCGAGGGTACTTAAAGAATCTAATACATTCTTACAATCGTCAGCCACAACCTGTTTCTTGTCAGAAACAGCCTTATTTCTCTGCTTTTTTAAGTTATCAAGGTAATTAATTGTGTCGACATCAAGCTGAGCCTCATACTTTTCTTGCTCTGCCCAGCGTTCCTCATTAGTCTTAGGCTTAGTCTGTGTATTCTCAACGGTTTGAGTGTCATCCTCTTGCATCATTTCGATAGATGGGTTTTCTGATACTTCTACTTCAACCTTATTATTCTTTGGCATTTGATTTCCTCCCGTATTAGGTCACATGAGTGTAATGATACCATATTATACCACACGCGAGAGCGTGGAACAATATAGAATATATATTTATAATATATTAAAGGCATAAAAAAGGTGTCAGCGCGTATTGATTTTTTTTACAATTTAGGGTACAATTATACTAACCATATCTATGGGGTTTTGGCGTGCAAATTACTGCCAAAACAATTTAAAAAATTACTGACACCTTTTATTCTGCCCACATCTATTATGGGTGTAGGGCATTCGGGAAAACATGGATGCTGAACAAATTGTAACTAAATATTCTGACATGATATACGGCATTACGTTCCGCTACATGGGCAACAAAGAAGACGCCGAAGATGCGTACTCTGAGACTTTCTTGAGTTATTTTAAAAAAGAGAGAACTTTTGAATCTGAAGAGCACCGCAAAGCTTGGCTGATTCGTGTTGCAATAAATTGCTGCAAAAAGATACTTTTGTCGAAGCAATATCCTGACGATATAGATGAGGTGGAAGTAGCGGATGAAGAGAGACCATACTCAAAAGATGAGGTTATGGATCTCAGGGAAGCCATAGAAAAGCTTAAACCTGAATACAAAGAAGTAATTCTCTTATTCTACATCAATGATATGACTGTAAAACAGATTGCAGATACTATTGATGAGAACGAAAATGTCGTAAAGCTGAGGCTATCTAGAGCCCGTAAAAAGCTGAAAGAATTCTTAGGAGAGGAGGAACTGTCATGAAGGAAGTAGATGTTAAAAATACTATCATTGGAATGATGGCAGAACCTAAAGCTCCAAAGGAACTTACACTCGCAACAATCGAGAGAGGTAAGGCTATTGAAATGGGCAGAATGGCAGAAAAGAAGCTTGCAGATTTGAAAGATGCAGCTCCTTCACCAGCCACTAAAAAGCTTGCAGCACATAGTATTATTGGACGTGTAGCACAAACGGACAAAATGCCAAAAGGAGTTACTGTAGACGTTATGCTTAATGGACTTATTAATAATGAAAAGTTCCAACAAGCTACTAACCTTACAGCCGATAAACTTTTGACAGGAATCCAAACTGGTTCTTTGATAAAGAGCATAGCAGCACAAAAGACGAAGACTAGTGTAGAACCAGAAAAGAAGGAGTTTAAAGGTCCAACGCTATAATCGGAGGATATCATGGCAGATGATTTGCTAGAAAAACTTAAAAAACTTGATCTAGAGGGAAAATATGGCTTAAGCCTTGATCAAGCAAAGGCTTTGCTTGCAGAACTCGGTATAAGTGTAAGTGTAGAGGCAAACGAAGAAAATGAGGCAATATTAGAGGACACTGAACTTGTAAGTGATGACATTGTAATGTCAGAAAACGAGTCTGCAGACCTAGATGATACAAGAAAAATTCTATCCTGGTATGAGCAGTTCAAACAAACCATTACGGACATTGGAATTGACCTCACAAAACCAGAGGAAATACAAAGAATCAGAGGCTATATTAAGCCAAATTTGGATGTCGAGCCAAAATATGATGGTGAAATAATCTATCCTCTCACTCATATGTCCATGGCACCAGATCCTTTGAAGATGGAAGAGTATAATGGATTCAAGAGGAAGTCAGATGAGTTCTTAGAAAGAATGACTGTAGCGGGTGAGGCCTTAGAGGAAGCACATCATAAAAAAGCATCAGAGGCTGAACTTCAAGAGCTCAAGGATAGGTACATTGGATGCTCAATTGATGCTCAAGATGCATCGCAATACTTTTATGGTTACCAAACAGCACTTTTCACTTCGTTCTACAACAATTATGAAGCTAATACCAAACTTCCTGATTCCAATAGACGCGAGGATTTCGGTGTTATTGAAACCTTATATAGATTGTCATGCGACAAGCTACTTACTGTTGAAGACTGGCAAGGTGAGGTTGTTACATACAAGTTGATAGCGACTGATGAGAATGGCGTGATAACGGTATCAAAGAATGTAAACACAATGGATGCTTATGATCCATTCGTCAATGATGCGGCAGTTATTGAAAACATCAGACACACAGGTATGGCCAATGTTGAAGGCAAGACATACGATGAAAAGTTTATGACCGACAGGCATGACTTTTATGTCAGTGCTAATAAATACAGGGAATCCTACATCGTTAATGGTGTTCTTAATGAAGGAATCTTAAGAGCTGAAGTCTATAACTACATCAAAGACAGCTTTAGCGGCGACTATAAGCGTGTAATCTTAAATGCAGATAAGTATATTAAAGAAACTCAACCACTCGTAGCCCCTAAGGGCTTGGAAGAGCGCTTCGATAAAGTAGCAAAAGAATTAAAGCGTGAGTGCGGCAAAAATGATGTAGTAAAGATTAGAATAGAAGACAGCAAACCTTTAGCCGCTACATTCACAAGTGGACAGCAAACAGACTACGAATTCTTATGTGAGTGGTACGAAAAGGAAAATCTTCACTATGAATCATCTATGAACCTGATGAGACTCATGTGTGAAACTGAGAAGAATCCTGATGGAAGCGATAAGGGAACATTCCCTAAGGAAGTTGCAGATAACATCATTCCTAATTTAGCTGCTCTTAGCAGATTGAATACTCACAAGCTTCAGGGAACTCTGACAACAGCATCATCTGAAAAGATTAAAGCTGAGGTAAAAGCCTTAAGCGGATACCCTATTTTCAAGAGTATGGTTTATCAAACCGTAACGCAAGAAAGACTTCTTAGCATATTAGAAGGACCTGGAATGAGAGATTTTGATAGGGAGCTTAGAACTGCTGTGGCTATGAACTTGAAAAAAGCGAAAAGCTAGTGAAAAATTGATAAAAAACAGGCCCTATATACAATAGAACGAAACAAAATTGTTTTTGGACACAATTATTGCAAATTCTATTGATTATTGGGCAACAAAGTGGTATAGTATATTATCTATATTTATAGGATTGGGTAAGTGTGTCATATCGCTTGCCCTAAAACCGTTTTTGATTTGGAGGACACATGGAAAATGTAGATGCATTGGTGCAAAGCCATGCTGGGTTACTGATCGACATAATCGTCGTAATAATATTCCTGGTATTTATAGCGCTTAAAGGCAAACGTGGACTTTACTCATGTGGTATGTCAGTATTCGTAATTGCCCTTGCAGTAACGCTTGGAATATTTGTTTCATCATTAGTAACACCTGTCGTATTTAAAAATGTATATCCAGATATTGAACAACAATTATCTGATAGATACGATGAAGAGGTTAGAGCTCTTGAAGAAGATACTGAAACACCTGCCCAAGTATTTAATAAGGGATTCAACAATTTGGTTAAATCTCTCGGCATTGAAGAAGAAGCTTCAGCATACACAAAGAGAATAATTTCTACGCCAAAGCAGGAACTCCTCGAAAAAAGAGCAGCTAGCACATATAAGCTGATCAGATTCGTATCGTTCGGTTTGATTACCGCGCTCGGAATACTGGCGCTGACCCTTATCAAAAACTACTTTGGTAAGATAGCGGATTGGCCAGTCATCAAATGGGTCGATTCTCTAGGCGGTATGCTCATAGGATTCCTAGAATGTTATGCATTGATGTTCTTGGCGATCAAGGGAGCGGATTTCCTAGGTATCAATTTCTTCAACGAGATGTCGGAAGGAACCGTAATACTAGATTTCATCAATTCACATAAGGATGCTCAAGAACTTTATCAAATGGGCATGGGCTTAGTAAATGGTGGAATCGACCAAGCCAAAGACCTAGTAAGCGATGGAGTAGACCAGGTTAAGGGCATGATAAAATAGTTTGCAAGTCCACCATAAGGTGGCTTAGCATAGATAATTAATTTTTAAAAAAGTATTTTTTAGGAGGAACAAAATGGATTTTGCAAATGTAATTGCGCCTATAGTTAGTTTAATTAACTCACTCGTAGCACCACTCTTAGCTGTAGTTACAGCAGTTGGTTCTGTATACTGCATCATTCTCGGTGTTAAGTATGCTAGAGCAGAAGAGCCACAGGACAGAGAAAAGGCAAAGCAACACTTAAAGGGAGCTATCATCGGATTCGGACTGATTTTCATCCTTTTAGTAGCACTCAACTTACTCAAGGATCCTATGCTTGCATGGGTTAACTCAACAGTAGGTAACTTATATTAATTTGTATAGGCAATTTTAAACACAACTAGTAGTAAATTTGTTTATCTAAAAAAGTATGATATTAGGCAGAGGGAAGGACGACATGAAACAAACTTCTGGAAGAAAAGTTAATAGAACAATAGGGAGAATTATTAGTCTAACCCTCTGTTTTACTGTAGCTTTTACGACAGTATTTCAATTTGGTACTGGAAGGGCTGACGCTGATACCGGAACTGAAAAGATCGGTTATGAGTGGACAAGAATCTATGATAATGAGCAGGCCAAGGATTGGGCAGATACAATTAAGAATAACAAAATACGTGTTCTCATTGTATATGATGATAGATTCTATGTAGGTAGAGAAGATTCATACGGTGGTTCATACTATGGTAAATTGTTATCCAATCAAATTAGAACTGACTTAGATACATTTACTTCTAGAAAGGATTTCAACACACCAGTTATTGAATATGCTGGACATGACGGCGACAATAACTGTGAAAAGTTTAAAATTCATATGACAGATGCTTATGGTAATACAACTAATTATTGGCTTTACCATGAGAACATTATTTTCCCTTGCGTATTCAAGGGCTTATTCACATTCAAAAAGACATTAAGTGATGGTCAAGAAGACGACGAAGTTCCTTTCACAATGAGAAGTGACCGTTGGGATGCAGCAAGCTTCAAATTTAACATTGTCAACGACTATATTAAGAGAAGCCATTTCATCCAGAGAAACTTGGACAAATATTATAATGGTAAGAGCATTAGTGAACTCAGCATAGAAAATCAAAAGAATGTTATGGATCTCGCTGACCAAGATATTAGAACTATCACAAAGATGTATGATGTTGGTGGCGATTCTAAGATTGAGACCATCTATGAAAAGATGATTGCTTTTGAAAACGAAGAGGCTGCTAAGAAAAAGAAGGACCCTTCATACGAGGTTCCAACATTCACAAGAGATTTATATTGTCCTAAGACTGAAGTAGATTTGGATGCTGAACCAAGCGTTAGAGAAGTTCAAGAAGCTCAACGTAAGGAAGAATTCTATCAACTTGAGAGACAATGGTCAGGAATCGTAAGATACCAAGTTGGCGATCAAGATATGACATATCAACGCGCTATGCAAGAATTACAGATTGATGACGATATGGATATTGGTATCATCATTCTTAGCTATTTGCTCGGTGGTATTGTTGGTGCTGCGATTGCTGCTCTTACACAATACCTCATATATGATAGTAAATATGGCGAAAGAGACTATCGTCTTGGTAGTGCAAAAATCTTCTACAATATTAGTGGAAGAATTGATACTGCTTGGAGATTTGATGGATCCGAAATTTATGACTCTTGGAAAGAACGTGGCGAGGCTGCTTCATTCAAGGTTTACTTTGGACGCGAAGTAAAATTACCTACAATCACTAATGACTACACAGCAGAAGTTCACGAAACTCAGGTAATTGAAGACATCGATATCGCACCTTGCGTAGTTGTAACGGTTGCTGCCGATTCAACTTTAATCGTTAGAGGTCTAGTTGTTAACGAAGGTGTTCTCAAGATTTACGGTAACCTTATAGTAGATTCTTCTGGATGCTTGACCGACGAAATGGACCCTGGAACCGGAGCTAAAAGAAAGGTTACTAAGAGTAGTGCGGGCAACGAGTTTATAAATAACCAACTAATCCTGTATGGTGGCTCGTGCATGATTGTTCAACAGGGCGGTGCCCATCTACAGTACAAGTCGACGAAATTCACAATAGAGGAAGGCGCTACATACATCTGTGATGGATTATGCACTACAACTGCCGAAATCGACTTAAAGGGAACAATGGAAATCGGACCTACTGGCGAGATTGCTGTCGGAGCTTATCCAGATGTTGAAAAGGGCGAATTAGCCGCTGTAAAGGACTATCTAAAGTCAAATTCATTATTTGACTTAGTAATCGGATATAAAGATCCAAGTATTACCTATGGTTCTACACTCTATCTTTATTCAAAAGGCGAACTCAGAGTATATGGCTTGATGGGAATCTATAGACCAAATGCCGACCATCCATACAAAACTTACGTATACCCAGGCGGTAAGATTGTCGGTTACGAAGGAATGCTCACAGACTTCACTCCTGGTTTCTCAGGATTCGAGTATTACGAGAGATATCAGGTATTAGAAAAGATTTAAGGTGAAATTGTAAGATGAAAAAGTTTTTGGAACAATTGAAAGATGCTAACGCAGCCAAGATTATTGGCCTCGTAGCTGCCGGAATTGCTGGCACATGGATTGTAGGATATTTCATTCTTACAATCGCTATGAACATCGGCAATTTCATCTCAGGTAATGGCGTTGAATTTAGCTTGGAATTGCTTCTTCAGTTTAGATGCTTCCTGTTCGGCTTAATCGTAGTAGCCATTATGATGGGCTTCATGTTTATAGGAAAATCGAAGCCAAAAGACTTGTTTGGATCTTCAAAGAACGGAGATGTTAAGGATTCCGTTCTTGAAAATTCAAGATTTATGACAGACAAAGAAAGAGACGCAAACTTTGTTTCTTTCGATTATGATGATATTGGTAAGCAAAAGGTTGATGGCGTACCAGTAAGAGCTGTCCTCGATAGTAAGGGCAAGCTTCAAGTAAGCATCATGAAGGGTGCACACGCACTCATTATCGGTTCCACTGGTTCCGGTAAAACTACAACTTTTATCAACCCTATGATCCAGTTAATCGCAGCGACTAACTGTGGTTCTAGTATGATTATGACAGACCCGAAGGGCGAATTATTCGACCTTCATTCTGCTTTTTTGAAAGAGCGCGGTTATGATGTATTCGTACTCGATTTAAGAGACACTTATTCATCATCCAGATGGAACCCACTCGATTCAATTTGGGACATGTATCAAGATTATGTTCAGGCAGGAAAGGGCATCAAGGCTCACAGAGACTCCATGAGCAAATATCCTGATTTAAAGGTCGTAGATGAAGTTGCGGAGGACGGAGCTATTTGGTGCGAATGGAATGGCAGAGCTTATTCAGACTTAAGACACTGCCATGACGATGTATCAGTCGCTAAGCAAAAGATTTACGATGAAATGTACGAAGACTTAAGCGATATCATCAGCGTACTCTGTCCTATCACAAACGATAAAGACCCACTTTGGGAAAAGGGTGCTAGATCTATCGTGCTTGCGGTATGCCTTGCAATGCTCGAAGACTCTACAGACCCTCAATTAAATATGACTCATGAGAAGTTTAACTTCTTTAATATAAATAAGATACTTTCGAACAGTACTGACAACTACAAAGTGCTCAAGGAATACTTCGAAGGTCGCAGCATGCTTTCACAGGCATACACATTATCCCGTCAGGTATTAGCTGCTGCAGATCAGACACTTTCCAGCTACATGTCAATCACATTCGAAAAATTGAGTATCTTTAACGATAACGGTATTTGCGGACTTACATCTGCTACTGATATCGTTGCTAGCCAGTTCGCTGAAAAGCCAACTGCATTATTCTTAAAGATTCCTGATGAAAAAGATACTAGACACGGTCTAGCAGCTATGTTCATCCTTTGCATGTATAAAGCACTTATCAAGGTAGCATCGTTCAGAGAAGACTTATCACTTCCTCGTAACGTCTACTACATCATGGATGAGTTTGGTAACATGCCTAAGATAGAAAAATTCGATAAGATGATCACCGTAGGTCGTTCCAGAA
Organism: Anaerovoracaceae bacterium; assembly: GCA_045629065.1. GTDB lineage: Bacteria > Bacillota > Clostridia > Peptostreptococcales > Anaerovoracaceae > JAKSSM01. The sequence continues at coordinate 13,086 of JAZQQK010000033.1, forward strand.
AGATTTGGTTCAACATGGTAGTTCAGTCATACTCACAGTTAAATGCGGTATACGGCGAAACTGTTGCAGATATCGTAAAGTCCAACTGTGCTATGAAGGAATTCATCGGTTCCAACGATATCGGAACTTGTAAGGAATTCTCTGAACTTTGCGGTAACAAATCAGTAAAGACTACATCAACATCATCTAACATGGGTTCCAAGGAAGGTGAAATGAGCTTGTCATCACAGATTCAGACAAGACCACTTATCTATCCTTCAGAACTTCAAAAGCTTAACAATAAGCAATCAACAGGTAACGCAATCATCGTTACATTCGGTAACTATCCTTTAAAGACAAAATACACACCTTCATATAAATGTCCATATTACAAGTTTGGCAGAATGGATATGGAGGAAATCAGATCCCATGTATTTAGATCTGAAGACGTATATTATAATGTTGAAGAAAGAAATAAGATTATTTTAGGATCTTAGGATAAGAACTTATGAGACACTTTTACAAGCTTTTAACACTATTAATAATAGGTACAATTCTATTGATGCCAATGACGGCCTTTGCGGATGAGTACAAGACTTTCGATAAGTACACAGGCGAAGAAATCTTTGATGATCCTTCACTGAACAACATCGTATATATGGATTTCAATTGCGATTATTCCAGATCCGATCGCTTGTACATCTATACAACATCCACTATGGCTGATTCACAGATTAAGTCCACTGCCTTTAATGGAATGATTACAACTGATAAGGTTGCGATCCAAGCCGGACAGTATTCCAACATCATTGTATATCGCGATGGCAAAGAGATATCTCCTGATGAAATCGCAAAGGGCCAATTAAGTGCAGTTGGTAATTACAAAGTATTTTCTGGCAGTGATGAAGTATTCCACTTTACGATTATTGGAAGCGTTACAGGTTTAATCACTGTATACGATATGCCACAAGGTTTCACAGTAAAGTCTGTCCGCGTAGGCGAAAAATCAGCTCAGTATTCTAAATATAGAGTTGAGTTCTTAGAAGAAGGCGACTACGAGGTTAAGTACAACTGTACAACAAACGGCGCATCATATACTTTGAAAACTAAAATCGATTTTACAGCACCTGAAATCAACCTGGTTGGTGTCGTAAACGGCGAGGCTAGAGGCCCTGTAGATATCGAAGGAATTGAGGATGGAGCAAGCCTCATCATCAAGTTTAACGATGAGGTTATCAATACTAAGACTCACCTCACTTCGAGCGGAGACTATCAGGTATTCGTTACTGACAAGGCAGGAAATACAAATAGATATGTATTTACAATTAGGTTCTACTTTAATATGTCAGCTTGGGCTGCAATCGCTTTAATTGTGGCTGCAGTTGGTGGCTTATTGGGTTATATATTTTATTCACGTAAACACTTAAGAATCAGATAGTAATTTTTTAGGAAGAGAGCATATGGGCGAAATAATTTTAAATGCGTTACTGCGTTTAATAGCAATAATTTTATACTACATAGAGGTACTCTTATGTAAAATTCTCGACTTGGTTTATTCAATGTTCGAGGTATTCTCTGGAATTACAGCAATTCAGTATCAAGGAGAGCAGAACTTCTTAATCAATGTTTTCTTTGATAACCCTACAATTGCCGTCCTTTTCTGGGGTATGGCTTGCATAGGTATTGTGCTCACATTTGTATTTGCTATTTGGTCTGTAATCAAAAAGACATTCGATTCTAACGAAAAGCACAAGATGAGTTTTGGTCAGATTTTAACTAATGTGTTCAAATCTATCCTTATCATCCTTTTGATGTCCACTATCGTTACAGTATCAATCAATGCAGCAAACGTTTTGATGCAACAGATTAACTATCTGTTCACAAATGCTGAATCAATCCGTAATCCAGACAGCATCGTATTCGAAGATGAAGATTATGCGACAATGTTCCGTGTATTAAATACGGTAGCAAACTATTCGCTAAATCCTTCATACGACAGTACGTACAACATAAATGCATGTTTCAATGCAATTAGAGGAGACTTACAGATTCTCGATCGCAAGAGCTTCTTTAGTTTCACTTATCTACCATTAGTAGATGGTAAGGAAATAAATGAAGCATATATAAAGGCACACCCGGACGACGAAGAGGCTCTTGAACTATTGAATTCAACTTCTTGGCAAAAAGCTATTCGTGATATAGGTGTTGCAGCTGATATCAAGACTGACCTTTTCCTTGACGAATACAATGGACCAGTTAACAAGGCTATCGTTAAATGCGTTAATGCCATGAAGACTGATGGTTCATTCAAACCAGTTGCAAAATATGAAAGAGCTAAGAGTGGAGGAGCAGCCGGCTATGGAGCATTGCTCGGTAGAACAATTATGGTTGCCTGCACATTCGAAGCTGCCAATAATAATAGATATAATACATCACCTGAATTGACTGACGAAGTCAGAGGCCCATACTATTACGGTGAAAAAGATATCTATTCATTAGGTACTGTAGAGGATGACTTCTCAATCGACTTTGATAAGTGGAATCATATAATAGCTATCGCCGGCACTATTTGGTTAATCAAGAACTTCCTTATTATTATCATGAACTGTGTAGCAAGAATCTTTAACATCTTGCTTCTCTATATAGCAGCACCACCATTCATCGCTATGATGCCATTAGACGATGGCGGCAAGTTTAAGCAATGGTGTACAGCTTTCGTTATTCAGTTATTCGGTATCTTTGGTACATTCGTTTCGGTAAGATTACTGATAGCATTCATACCAATCATACTTTCACCAGAGTTAATTTTATTCGACTCTTCATTCACAAATATCGTTGCTAAGCTCTTAATCATCATCGGTGTTGGTTTCACAGCAACTAAGGCATCCGGTATCATTACTGGTATCTTAGCAGATAACGCCGGCATGCAGTCAATTATGGCTGGCGATGTCGGAGCACAAGCCGTTGGAGCAATGTCCGCTGTTGGTAAGAAGGCAGTTGGATTAGGCTTAAGCGTAGCTGCTACAGCTGGTAAGGGACTCGCAAATGTTACTGGTTTAACAGGCATAGCTAATACAATAGGCGATAAGTTTAAGAACTTCAACCAGTCCATGAAGGAAAGCAAGGGCGGTCTTATCGGAGCTGCACTGGGTGGCTTTAAGACTAATGAGCAGCGAAGTAATGAGACGAAGGAAAGACGTGAAGCTAAGCAAGAAGCGGCAAACGATAAAGCTCTTGGAATCGGAGCATTCGAAGCAGAAGGAAAGGCTAGAAACCAGATGGATACTCGTAACTTGATGGCTAATAACAAGGCACTCGGTTTGGATCCAACAAGTGGTGTTTCAAACTTTGCTGATGCAACTGCAAAGTCACAAAACTTCTTGAATGAAAAGTTCCCACCAAAACGTTAATTAACCATTTTAATAATTTATCAATAATTGTTTAACTAAAAAAGGAATGCGCGCATGAGAATTATTCCAGGTAAAACAAAAGTCAAAATCGAACTCTTCAAGGGAATATCGATTTGGGATATGGTAGTAGGCTTAATAGTTGCGATAATCGTCGTACTTACTGTAGCCTCAAGTTTGCCATTTAAATTTATATTTGCAATATTAGAATTGCTCATTGGAGCAGTTCTACTTGCACGTTTAGACAAGGAACCTAACTACATCTACTTAATGAATATGCTGAAGCACTTCGCATATCCAAGAAACTACAAGAAGATGTATTCTGATAAGGAACTTGTTCAGATTGCAGAAGAGAGCTTCAATGAAGTAGCTTTCAAGGAAATCTTTGAAAGTGGAGATTCAGAAGAGAAAAAGACCGAAGAACCTGAAGAGGAAAAAGCTGAAATTGAAGCAAAAGTAGAAGCAACTGAAGAAGGTTCAGAAGAGGTTGAGGCTGAATCATCAGAAGAAAAGACTGAAGAGGCCGAAACAGAAGCATCAGAAGAGAAAACTGAGGAAGCTGAAGCTGAAGAAGCTGAAGAATCTGAAGAATCTGAAGATGTTGAAGAGGAACCTAAAGAAAGAGCTGAAACAAAAGCTGAGAGAAAGCAAAGACTCAAGGCTGAAAAGGCAGAATATAAGGCAGACTCAAAACTTTTAAAGTCCAAAACTCTTACAAAGGAAGAGGAAGATGCTATTTGGCTTAAGCGCGCTAACCAGTCAAAGGCAAAGAAGGACGCAAAGAAGGCAGCTAAGAATCAGAAGAAATCCAACAAGCAAACTAAGCTTTATGAGATGGATGATATCATCGCCTTCACAGATATTAAGGATGGTTTCATCAGCTACGCTGGAAGATACTACGGAGCTGCAATTGAAATTCCTTCAGTACCTTTTAAGTTCTTCTCCTCATATAGAAGAAATAACACAATCGAAGCTTGCTTAGGTTCAGTATTAAGAGCTGTAAATGTAGATTTTGCAACTAATATCGTTAAGATTGAAAGACCTATCAGCTTTGAACAATACATAGACAACGAATACGAAAAGCTTGATAGCCTTCGTGCTTCATACGAGCAGGGCATGATTTCTGAAAAGGAATTAAAGGTCAGAGTAGACGTTGTTTATGAAAGAATCAATGAACTTCTCGACTTTGAGAGAAAGGAAAAGGTTGTAGTTCCTTTCTACTACCTAGTTCTTTATGATACAGACAAAGGTCAATTAGCTAACCAGATTAGGAATGCCGTAGATGAGCTAAAGCGCGGCGAAATGAAGCCACATGTTTTGAACGACAAAGAACTTGCGCTTTTCCTCAAGTATTCCAACGAGTTGGACTTTGACGAAAAAGAAATTGACAAGATTAATCCGGAGGATTATGCAAAGTGGGCTATGCCTAGTGCTGTCAATGTAAAGCACAGATACGTAATGATTGACCAGATGATTTGCCATAACATGCGCGTGGTAAATTACCCAATAGGCGTCAACGACGGTTGGCTTGCATCAGTAATGACAATTCCTTCAACTAAGGTAGTCGTTAAGGCAACACCTATGGACAGAAGCAAGGCTATCAGTGCAATCGATAAGTCCTTGACAGAACTCCGTACTACATATATGAGTGCAAAGACTGACTCTCAGGCAATTGAAATCAGTCAGCACATTGATACATTACAGACATTGTTAGTAATGCTCCAAGGCGATAACGAATCATTACTCAATGTTAACATCTATGTATCGGCCTATGACCCTCAGCTCACTATTGATGATCCAAAGGTTGAAAAATTCAAGTATGAAACTAATCGTACTCGTATCGCCAATATGAAGAAGACGATTAGAAGACACTATCAAGAAGAGGGCTTAAGACTCAACAACATGGAATTCAACCAGACTAGAGCATTCATCGCTTCTCAGATTTCTGGTTACGATCCACTCGCTTCAGATGGTCGTGGTATGCCAAGCAACACAGTTGCCGCAACATATCCTTGGGTATTCGCAAGCGCAATGGATGATAAGGGATTTAAGCTTGGAGATGCAGAAGGCGTTCCAGTATTTATCGACTTCTTTAAGCGTAATTCCGAGAGAGTCAACTCCAACATGGTTATCGTTGGTAAGTCTGGTTCTGGTAAGTCATACGCTACAAAGAGTTTGCTTTCTAACTTAGCTGCTGATGACGCTAAGATATTCATTCTCGACCCAGAAAACGAATATACTCAGCTCGCAAAGAACATGCATGGTAAGTTCATCAACGTAGCTAACGCACAATTCGGCAGACTTAATCCATTCCACATCATAACTGCTTTAGAGGACGATGAAGAGGGTGGAGATATCGGTTCAAGCTATTCAATGCACTTGCAGTTCCTCGAAGAATTCTTTAGACAGATTCTTCCTGACTGCGACAATGATTCACTTGAATATCTGAACTCATTGGTAGATAGAACATATCAAAATAAGGACATCAATGAAACTACGGATCTGGCGCTCTTATCACCAGAAGATTATCCTACATTTGATGACCTTTACGATGAAATACTTAAGGAGTTCCAGCGTACCGACAACGAGTACATCCGTACAATACTTAGAACATTAATGAACTATATTTCTAAGTTTGCATCAGGTGGACGTAATGCAGGCATTTGGAACGGCCCATCTACTATTACAACAGATGAAAACTTCACTGTATTTAACTTCCAGTCATTATTAAGCAACCGCAATACAACAATTGCAAATGCTCAGATGCTCTTGGTACTTAAATACATTGATAATGAAATAATCAAGAACAGAGATTACAACTTAAAGTACAACTTGAACCGTAAGGTAATAGTTGTAATCGATGAAGCGCACGTATTCATTGATACAAAGTACCCAGTTGCTTTGGACTTCATGTTACAGTTAGCAAAACGTATTCGTAAGTATAACGGTATGCAAATCGTTATCACACAGAATATCAAGGACTTTGTAGGATCTGAAGAAATAGCTCGTAAGTCAACAGCTATTATCAATGCGTGCCAGTACAGTTTAATATTCTCATTAGCTCCAAACGATATGCAAGACCTTTGCAAACTTTATGAAAAGGCCGGTGGCATCAATGAGCAGGAGCAAGAAGAAATCGTACAGGCCCCTAGAGGACAAGCATTCGCTATCATGAGTCCAACAACTAGAACGACATTCCACGTTCATGTTACTGATGATATTGCTAAGATCTACAAGCCTGAGTATAGAAGCCCATATTTCGGTGGACCACACGGAGCAGAGAACTGGGCTGACTACATCAAAGACTCTCCAGCTAAGCGCGAAGCAAATATGGCTGAGCTCGTAGCTAGAAGAAAGGTTGAAGAAGAGTCTAGAGAGAAAGAAGAAGTCGTTAAAGAAATTGAGTTTAGTGAGGTTACAGATGCTGAACTTAATTCACTCGGCTTTGATATCAACGCTGCTGAAACAAAGCGCCAGAGCTTCACGGCTAGCGAAATGCAAGCTGCTAATGAAGCTGAAAGCTCCGGTAGCTCAGAGATTAGCTTCAGCGAAGTAACAGAGGATGAGTTACTTGATTTCGACCTTGCTGATTCAATGAGTTCATCAGTGGATACAGGAGAGATTAAGTTCGAAGAAATTGATGATTTGGGCTTAGAAGGATTCGAAAATGTCCAGTTAGACGATACTCCAAAGGTTCAACCAGTACAGGCTAGCATGGCTCAAATACCAGTAGGTCAAGTAGCACCACAGATTATTGTGCAGGCTCCTCCTCAATCACAGAGGACAGAAGAACTTCTCGCTGAACTCTTAAGCAAATTCAGCACGGAGTCAATCTCAGAACAGATTAGACAGACTGTAAAAGCAGAGGTAAGCACTGAAATGAGTGCTAGAAATGTTGTTTCCAGCGCAGATTTACAGGCAGAAGCAATTAGACAACTTGAACAAGAATCACCATTTGTTCCTGCTTCTGTGGCAAGCGCTGCTCCTGCTCCTACTTCTGAACTTGCTTCCACTTCAGATTCATTCGATCTCTTTGGAGATTTATTCGCAGACGAAGAACCTATTGATGATGAAGACACAGGAGCAACATCGCAACCACTTGGTAACATCTTTGACTTTGCAGCTCAAGACCTTGGCGATAGCCTTGGAAGCGATTCAGAGGGAAGCCAAGGCGGTGGAGACGACTTTGGATTCAATATCATGGATCTTCTCCAAGAAGAAGCTCAGAAACTCGACGAAATATCACCTATCGACGAAATGATTACATACGGCGAAGACGTATGCGACATTACACTCGCAGAATTAATAGCTTACATTACAAAACAATAAGAAAGGCAAGCTAAATGGAAATAAAGTTAATCAACAGACAAGCAGAATGTGAACTTTTGCTGATAGGTAGATTGGACGCACAGTCCTCACCTGGAGTAGAAAAAATTGTTCTTGAACAAGCAAGTAGGTTCAACACAATTATCTTGAATTTAGCAAAATTGGAGTATACATCTTCAGCTGGTCTTCGTGTAATTAGAGCACTACAAGTTGCTATGGAAAGAAAAGACGGAGAATTCTACGTTAAAAATGTTAACGATAGAGTTATGGAAGTCTTTGAAATGACGGGATTTGCAAGCTTTTTGAAGTTTTTAAAGTAAAGGGGCAACATGTTAAAGAAAGTTTCAAAAATATTTATATTGACTTTGGCATTATTACTAGCATTCACAACATGTTTTAATATGCCTCTAAGCCAGTTAGATGTCGCCTATGCCGGCGGTGGTGATGACGGCCATAGAGAAGAAAAGTACCAACTGAAAGACTATGGTTCAACTTTATATGACTATAATGCTATGGCAAACACTACTATCAGCCAATCATTCGAAAAGATTGCCGGAGATACACTCTGTGCGATGCTTTTTGATACTGGTAGACAGAGAGGCGACATAGTTCAGTTCATCATGATTAAGTACAAGGATGCAACTAACGGCAACTCTAGAATTAGAAGATTGAACCCTAATTTCCAATTCAGTGGTTCAAATACTAACAATAGAATTAAAGATAGTAATATCAAGTACTATGAAGGCAAAGTCGCCGAGGCTAAGAAGAATTACGAAGATTATAAGGCACAATATGAGTATTATTCTTCTGGTGACCTTGGAGTTATTTACAAAGCAGTTGCTAATGCGTATAAAAACTTGATGGAGCAATGGAAGAAAGACTGGGACAATTACTCCATGGTTCTCAACCAATTAAAGGGTGCTCGTGCTTCTGCTGAAAAGTATGCTAACACTATCATGGGTTCATACAAAGGCGTTACAGATAATGTTGAACTTACAACTCGTGCAGCTAACTCAAAGAAAGCTGAAATCGGTTTGATGAACGGTAGCCCTACATACGGCGCAATGCCAGCACTTTTTGCAGCTGATACTACATCCGTAGCATTCTTCAGAATGAACAAGGCTGACTTACGAAACCTTGAAGGTATCTATGTTTACCTTTCACAAGGCGACGGCAGACTTGAAAGCTGGGCTATCAATAGATGGGAAATCTATACTATTGATGATTCTCAGGATATAGGCATGGATATGTTCTCAAGCGTATCTGAGCAGACATTCCTTAATTTCTCTGGTTGGAAGGAATTCGAAGTTGCTAACCTCCAGGGTGAAATTGCAATCGATTCACAGTTCAATGAACAATACACAAATTGCGACTGCAACATGCTTTACTGGCCAGTAGAAGGCGAGAAAGTTATTAAAGGCAACGACAGTAAGGTATTCGAGGAAGAATTTGTTCAACCTCTAGTAGAGGACACTTACCCAAGAGTCGTAAAATATTCGAACAGCCCTTCAGCGCTTTACTCGAGTGGAACGAAGGACAATTATACGGTAGTAATGAATATCCCAGACATCTATGCTGGTGGTATCAACTTACTCAACAAAGATCCACTTACTGCTGGTTTTACACCTAAGGAGCAAATATACGCGACATTCAGTTATGAACTGACTAATGGTGAACCTCGCGATATCACTATTCCGGTCATCACGAATGCTTTGGTTAAGGCCGTCGAAAATATCGATGGTGTAAGGCAGACATTTACGGAACAGAAAAAAGCTCTATCAGGCAATGAATATCAAAATGCTCTGAAATTAGAGGTTCAGACTAACCGTAACAAATTTAATACGGGTCAAGTGCTTTCGTATGCTCAACAGGGCGAAAAGTTGGTATTCGACGTCAAACTTCCAAACTGCAAGGTGCTTAATTCTGTTAGCTTTAAATATGAAGCGCACGAAGCAGATGGCGATAAGGTTGATGACTTCTTAGCAGTCAATGCTATTAAGATTTACCATGAACAAGATATAGCTGTCGATTATGACTACAACTATTTCTTGAAAGCTAACCCACGTCCAACAACGAGTCCAGCATATAGCTTTACTACAAGCTACTGGAAGGGCACACAAATCGCCTGCGGTAGTGAAGAATATTTCGATTTAATGCCTGGTGGCAATAATAACTATTTTGCTACAGAAGAACCTGAAAGCACTAGATATCTAGTTGTACTCGATACATTCAAGGATACAATGGGACGTTCAGGAACAGCAGATAGCATAATCTTTGCCTTAAAATACAAGAGTGTATCCGGTACGGATGAATACTCTACAGAATGTGTATTAAAGGAATCCGCTGAAGATTACTATGGATATTGGACTGGTCAACTTATGACTGCTTCAAGAACCGATGCGGCATATCAATATGGTATGCGCAGCGGAGGTGAATTCTGCTTCGTAATGGAATCCAATGATATAAGCGAAATTACAGGCTTTACAGCTCGACTGGAAGACGACTGTGACGATGACTGGCAATTGGATAGATTGCAAGTATATAGACTTGAATCACTTTCAGCAAGAATTCCAATCAGCCAACAGCAAGCAAACTATAACTACGCTAAAGAGACAAATCCTTCTTCTCAGATCGGTTTACTCAATGCACAAAAGGTTGTTACTGCAAACGGTATCACAATCGATAGACAGTATTACCGTGACTTCACAGGAGATCTTCTCTGTGATGAAGGGGAACTGTATGCTTTAGTACAGAAAGATACACCTATAGATTATGATTTCGCAGGTGATGTTGAATCAGAAAAGAAGACTCGTGACTATAGCCAGTACTATTATGAAATGGACTGGACTACAGCTAACGGCGAAATGGATTGGATGGAGCAAGCAAAGACTTACACAGTTAATGTATCTATTCCTTCCAACCGTACACAAGGTGTTGTAGATGATGGTTGCGGTTCTAAGAACCTCGTTTACTTCCAGTTAGTATTTAAGCGTGGATCATCTGGTTACATATTAGCTAATACTCAGATGACAACTGATGGCTTCATCCCTGGTGTAACCTCGTCGTTCACAATAGCGACGAACGAAGACCTGGGCGAAGTAGTCGGCATGAATATCATCATTGATGACTTGGATGAGAACAGTGATGTCCTCGATAAACTTTTCATCGATGAGATTGAAATTATTAAGAACAATCCAACTGGTGTATGTCGTAGATCCGTCTGCGAAGTTAAGAGCTGGATTTCTAAGGATTACCACTCTTCTGATGAAAGCGCTATGAAGCAGAAGGTAATTGGAAGACCTCTTAATGAGCTTGTAGTAACATTCCCTGTTACTTACAGTGCATACATGCTCAAGTACCAGTTCACAATCTCAACTCATGCTGATTCAAAGTCTCAATATGTAGGACCACTCATTGCAGATATCCAATACTACAATGGAAAGAACGAATTAAAGACACTTCGTAACTTCGACATAGTAAAGGCAATCTATGAATATAACAATAGAACGCCACAGGTAAAGAACGAGGTATATGTAAGTGACCCAGATACAATGTTTATACCAGGTCATACAGATAGATTCTTCGTATCGCTTTCTGATGCAACAAGTTTCAAGAACATCATTTTACGTTCTAATGAACCAGGAACGGATTTTGAATGGTCAATCAGTGATATGAGTATCAGTATCATTACTACTGATGCTGCTAAGGCAAGAAGAATTGTAAATGAAGACGGCGAATATGAAATGCACTTCAAATCTGATGAAATTTCATTCCTCACTGCTACAATCACTAACCTCAAGTTACCATACACATGGAAGATTAGTAATGCAATAAAGAACCAGAAGGAATTCGACTTCGATCCGAAGAATAAGATTCCTGAAATAGAACATGAGGAGAAAGTCATCGCTACTGTATCCAGAGTTCCTGAATCCGCAAACGATACTGCGAACATCTACGTATACATGTCAAAGGATGCATCGGATCCTCAAGAATATAAACATCAACTCAAGGCAAGCTTGTTCTGGTCGGGCGAGCAGAATAACCACTCGAATGAAAAGATAGGCCTTTCACGAACGATGGTTGATGGTCGAATAGTAATGGTTGCATCGGGTATTAACATGGGTGACTTTAAGAAGTTGAACAGTGTTACTATTACGAGCAGCGTACTAAAAGATGGCAAGAAACCAAACTACAACTGTAAGGTTGACCAAGTAGTTGTTCAACGTATGAGAGGAAATGTAGTAGTAAGCACTGATGTCTTCACATTCTTAGGTGGAGATGCTTCTCAGAGCAGCAAGGGCATATCGAGCGATGCTAGAACAGACTTGTCATTACTCGATTACTATCAAGAGCTCACATTGATTCTTGGTGAAGACACATTCAGTGGAGCACTCGAACCAATGACACACGACCTCGCTGTTCGTTTAGACTACTACGGAGAAAACGAACCGAAGTTGAATTCAACAGGTACTGTATTCCAGTCACCATACATCTATGTTACTGACCAACTTGGCGAAAATTATGAGATGAAGCCAGGCGCAACAATTAAGCTCAAGTTCTCAGAACCTTACCTTAAGTCAGTTAAGTCAATCCACTTAGTTGGAACTGATGGTCTAAACGTAGAAGTTGAATCAGCTTACATCGACGAATACAAGAAGACAAGCGCAGCTTCACCTTCTAACCTCATTAAGTCTGAAGTATGCACTCGTTGCGGCAGCATTGCTGTAACAGGTACTACATTCGATGTCGATAAGTCTGCCGGAAACTTAACAAGAGCATCCTTCACATTCCACACTTCAAATGCATCTAGTGGAAACACAGGTACTTCATTACCAGTTAAGTTACAGATTAAGTACAAGAAGCCAAGTGGTGAAATTGCTACTAAGACTATCAAGGATATCACTGTATATGCTCAGGATGGCAAGTTCACTACGGGTAATACGGATACTATGGACTTCTCACTCTTCGATGTAGAAGAAATCAGAAGCATCACTATCGACCCAACAGACAGCTGGTTTGTTGATAATATCAAGTTATCTTACAACTACTTCAAGACAGAGAACGGTGTTACAACTAATGTTAAGGAAGATAAGGAAATCGCTGTTAAGGATCCTATCTACAATGGTAATCCATACTCAGCTAACTTCTGCAACATCAGTGTAAGCGCTAATGCAATTGTAGGTAAGACTAATAAGACAGTTGTCGATAAGGAAATGGAGCCTATCTTGGTTGCACCAGGTAGTGAAGTTAAGATCAAGATTAAGATCTCAGGTTCACTTGATGGACAAGGCTACACTGTTTCTGAAGAAAAGGTAGTTGGAAATGCTACAAGCTACGAAGGCGGTTCCGTTGAAGCTAAGAACTCTGGCGAATATACATTCACTGCACCTCAAGAGGTTACAGAACCAGAACAGTATAGAGTCGTTATTACTTCCAACGAGAACGAGAGCAAGAAGGCTATAGTTCCAATTACAGTATCAAAGTAGTTTTATTAAAAGCATCTTAGGAGATATACAACATGAGTAAAAAAGTTGTACTAATCATCGTCATAGTAATAGCAGTGTTAATAGCAGCTTTTGGCGTTATTTACCTGACATCACCAGACGAAGAAATAACAACAGATGATTATTCAGCTTCATTTAAGGGTTATGGTAAGGACAACCTTACCATAACCTTAAAAGGTCAAATCCCAGAGGGATATTATTGGCATATTGTAGCTGATAGAGAAGGCGTTGTCACATATGACGTTGTTAAGCAAACTAATAAAGTTGTAAAGGTTAAGTTTAGCAAGGTAAGCCAAGGAAAGACTCCATTCGCAATCTATGCTTCAAATTCAGAAGATAGCAAGCGTACTAGCAAGAAGGAAGTCGCAAAGGGTGAAGATGAAGAAGATATTGAAGTAGAAATCGATAATTCATATGTCGAGGCAGTAAGCTTAGAATGTGAAGTCCACGTAGGTATCGATGACAAGTTCTATCTCTATGGCTTCAAACTCAATCAGAACGCACTTCCGGTGCTTTTATTGGAAGACATGCCATATCCAATCTATTCACTCTTCACGGATAACAGCATTGTTTTCACTATTCCAGACGCAGACCGTGGTTGGGTGGCAGAAGACTATGATGAGACACTTTTGGAATGCATAGGACCTTACTATAATTCAGAGGGAACTGCTGAATTCGAGGTAACTTTCCATGCAAAGGGCGAATCTGAATTCAAACTTTCGAACTATATGCTCAACAGTGGTGTAATTATGACTATTGGCTTTATCGATGATGTTGTTGAATCAATCGATAAGGTATCTAGTAAAGTAATCACTACACAAATTGAGAAGATGGTTATCAATGATATTAGAATAAATCCAGATGACCTTATCAACGACACGATGAGAGAGCAGTACGAAAAAATCAAGACTACTAGCGGAGAAGTAATCGTACCTGCTCTTGGTGGTATAGATCAGATTGTTAACATTGCTGTAGATGGCGAAATATATGAAATTAGTGATGAAATTTCTGCAATGGAATTCATTAGAGAAAAAGTTGTATATAGTTACGATTTGACAGAAAAACTTTCATTGGATGAATTGCTCGAAGGACGTGAAGCATTCATGGCTGAGCAAGGCGCTCTATTCATTGAAGAAGATGTTAATAATGAAACATTCGGAAAGATTCATGTGTCAGGCTACGCTATACCTGCTGATAAATCAGCAACAGCACTCGATAGTAAGACAAAAGGCACATATTTATCTTACTGGTCAATCGGCAAGGTAAGCGCAATACTCTATGCAGAAGATATAACTTGGCAAGATGTTAAAGACTTTGTTGCGGATTTAGTAAACAAGAAGGATTTAGCTACAGACACTGATGCAAATACGCCAATAACAGGCACTAACGCAACTAAGCAAACAACAAATTCTAACGTATAAAACATATATGCATTGATGGCCTCTGAGAACTCTCAGGGGCTATACTGCGTTTATAAGAAAATGATTTGAGGGTAAGATATGGTTGATACTTCAAAGGAAATCAGAAAATTACTGCGTGGCGAATTCGTGGTTAAGGACGGAATCACTATTGCACTTGAGGATTTTAGACTGAAGAACATTGTAGGATGGCAGGGATATCTGAATGGAACAGCCAATGTTAATACATTAGGTGTTAGCAGTGCTGTTACTGAATTTTCTTGCGATGACACAGTAGAGGATCCACTCCACGACTTCATGCGAGTATTAATAAAATACGGCCAGCTCGCAGCGCTTGCTTCAAAGCCAGATGCAGTAGGATTTTTGGCTACTCATGGCTTAGGCAACACAATGCTCTTCGTATTAGAGGAGACTGAATGGGGACACATGAAAATCAGTTATTATACTGCTAGAACTGCTACTTCCGCTATAGTTATCAATAGAGCTATGAAGCTCATTGAGGCCGAACTTCCTAGTGGTGCTGAAAAAGTAGAAAATACGGAAACTGAATCAGGCAAGAAAAAACATAAGAAATAGTTAATGACTTCAAAAACTGTAACAAGACAAAAAACTTTTTATAACACGCTTTATGGACCTTTGCTCGTAGCTAATTTACTAGCAAATGGTATCACACTCATGTCTGACCTAATAGCAGATATAATCGGCGGTAATATGATAGGGGAACAAGCTGTATCCGCAGTAGCTCTTACATCACCGCTTTATATTTTGATTTGCTTCTTTGGATATATTGTCAGCATCGGTGCACCGGTTTTATATAGCCAGACTTATGGAAAATTCGAACTGGATCACGCATATAAAATCTTTGGTCAAAGCGTAATAACGGCTGCTATCATTGGAATTTTTTCTGCAACATTTCTCAAGTGGTTTGCACCTAGGTTCTATGCTTTCTATGGCGCATCAGATGAGATGGTAGAGATGGCGCAGGAATATTTTAGATTCTTTGTAATCGTAGCACTCATATATCCGTTATACGTGTTATTGCAATATATCGTATATCAGGATGGAGACACAAAATTATGCGTTTTATCGATGATTTCACAGTTTGTGACTAATATCATTGTCGGACTGATTTTGACGGCGAAAATGGGTATTACGGGCCTTGGAATAGGCACTGTATCCGGAGTAGTAATGAGCGCACTTGTGTTATGCATACATTTCTTCAAAAAGACGAATGCTGTACGCTTAAAAATCGGTTGGGAATGGAAGATTCTTTCACTCTCAGTCAAGCTCGGTCTATATGCATCAATTGTGTATATACTGAGCATTGCGATAAGCGTAATTTCAAATAAATATATAATTACAAACTTTGGCGAAGAGTTCATACCGGTTTACACATCAATCGGTTTATTGATTAATCTTTCACTTCTATTCCAGTCGTTTGCAACGGCTGCAACACCGCTTATCAGCGTTTACTATGGCGAAGGCAATACTAACGGCATCAAGCGTGTAATGAATTCAGTATTGAAATACTCGCTCATAAGTGGCGCGGGCTTTGGATTAATCGCATTGGTATTTGCGAAGGTTTTCCCAACGATAATCGGAATCACTACGCCAGAAGTATTTGAAAATAGCGTGTTAGCTGTTAGGGAAGTAGCGTTTTCCTTCATAGGAGCTGCATTATTCTGCCTATTAGAAGGATATTACTCTGTAATGAGAAAGAGTATACTTTCGCTCACGGTTGCGATGACTTCGTCCACAGTTGTACCACTTGCTATGTCAATTACTTGTATGTCCAAATTCGGCGTTCACGGAATGGGAATTGGTTATTCTGTCGGTTCAGTAATTTCATTCGTGATAATTTATCTCATAGTTAGATTGCGCTTTGGCAAGGGTTCCTTCCCGTTCTTAATTAAGGGAAAGCAGTCCAATGTCCACATCTTTGATCTAAATGTGGATAACGAATCTATCGTTCGCATTAGAGATAAAGCGTCTGAGATTTTCAAAGAAGCCGGAATGTCAGAGGATAATGTAAAGCGTGCCGAACTCGTAGTAGAAGAGGCTTTAATAAGGGTACGCGATGAAAACGAAGGGAAGAAAATTATCGCAGAGTTAAGCATAATCGTAGGCGATGATATCCAGTTGATAATTAAGGATACTGGCAAACTTTTCGATATGACTGACATAGATTGTGCAGTTACTTCGCTAAATAGATATGTGCTTGCACTTTCGATTGAAAGTATTGATAAAAAAATCTATGCGCTAACTTCTGGCTACAATAGAAACAGTTTTGTATTCAGTAGGAACTAGTGTAATTTTTAAAAATATTTGGGGGAATTATGCAAAAAATCGTAATTAATGCAACAATTGAAGACATACATCTCGGCGTCGAATTTGTCGAGAGAGTATTAAGAAGACCTAGCCTTAAAACAAAAGATCTAGCCAAAGCGATGCTAATCACTGAAGAGGCGATGGTTAGATTAATCGAACATGCAAAGCCAGGAGACAAGTTAACTGTCGGTGCACGTTTTGGTTATGGTGTAGGCAAGATTCAGCTTAGATGTAATGGTGAGGCTTTTGATGGGAACTCATTAAGTTTAGACTTAGGTGGAGCAAACGAAGCCTTTGATGGGGACGATGAATACAACGAAGAAGCGACTCGTTCAATGTTGTTATCCGCTTTCAAGGACAATATTGAGTATTCACACAAAGGTGATAATAACCACGTAAAGATTACTGTAGGTGATCGTGAGAAAGTTTTCATCAAGAGAACTTTAGTGTCGGTTGCACTCGGTTTGGCAGTGGGCATGATATTAAGACTTGCTTTAAGTCCTGAGAGCGCACATTGGTTTGCTGATACCATTCTTTTACCTATACAGTCAATATATCTTAATTCACTAGAAATGATTACTGCACCTACGGTATTCTTCTCACTTCTAGTAGCTACTGCAAGATTTAATAATTTCTCTGATCCGGGCAAGGTCAGCAGAAAAATCATTATTAACTATGGTGCCACAACAGTCATCGCAGTAGCAATTGGTGTGCTGGTATTTAATATGCTTTCGCCATTAATGGCTCCATTTGCAGGATTGACTAATAGTTATTTGCACGCAGATGAATCTTATATAATGTCAACATCGATTTTATCCATGTTAGCAAATATTATTCCTGCAGACATAATTTCACCATTCCAAAATACAGATGCTTTGCAGCTTCTAGTACTTTCAATCCTTTGTGGTGCGGCAATTGGCAAGTGTGGTAAACATTCAGAGAGACTTAACGATGCGGCTGAAGCATTCAATAGTTTCTTTTCGGCAGTAGCTGGACTTGTTAGCCAGATGGTTCCAGTTGCTACATTCTTTACATTGCTCTTACTCTTATGTGAATTCAGACCTAGATCTTTATTGGCACCACTTTTCGCTTTAGGAGCGTCCATGGTGGGTGCGCTTATAATGATTTTAATTTACATGACATATATCATAATTGTCGGCCGTGTAAATCCAATTATATTCATAAAAAAGTACATACCTATTTTTAGGGCATCTATTTTCTCAGAGGCAAACACTTCTCAGGTTTTTGATACTATGAAGTTCTGCCAAAAGAAGCTCGGAATTTCAAAGAAAGTTTCTTCATTCTCAATTCCATTCGGTGCTATAGCTAACATGGATGGTAACTGCATTTACTTGACTATTGCAGTATTTCTTATGGCCTTCCTCGGTGGAGTAGAAATGGGTCCAGCAGAGTTGGCAAAGATTCTATTCATGATTGTAGTGCTTTCTTTGGGCTCACCTATTTCATCAGGTTCTGCGATGATTGCACTCACTCTTCTTATGAACCAGATGGGTATGTCAGTAATAGTAATTTCATTACTGTTAGCATCTAACGCTTTCGTAGAAATAGTAATCAGTGCATTCAATACATTAGGTGACGTAGCTATTACATTAGCTGTAGCAAGAAGCGAAAACTTAGTGGATGTAGATGTATATAACAAATTGGACTAGAAGATGAAAAAGATAAATTTAGACGGCTGGACACAGTTCAGCGATAGAGAATTTTCAAAATCATATATAAGCCCTGACGAAAAGTTGATGGCAAAGGTTACTAAGGGATCTGACGATGACTTGGTCAAGGCGATGAATAGGGAATATGTAGTTGCAAAAAGTGCTAACCAACTGGGTTTTCCAACTCCTATGGTAGAGGAATTGTTTGAGCTTGAAGATGGCTCAGTAGGAATCCAATACGAAAATATCAAAGATAAGATTTCCCTCTCAAGGGCTATTGCTAAGGAGCCGGAAAAGATGGATTTCTATATGGAGAAGTTTGCAAATTTGGCGAAGAAAATGCACTCTATTGAAGCGCCAAAGGATATTCTTCCATCGTTTAAGGAACGTTTAGCGTCCGCTTTAAGCAACTCGATATTATTTACTGAAGAAGAGAAAAAAGTCGTACTTGAGAATATAAAAAGACTTCCAGACGGCAACAAATGCTTGCATGGAGATTTTACTCCTTCTAATGGAATCACATCACCTCAGGGCGATTATATTATAGATTTAGGATTTATGAGCTACGGAGATCCGCTCTTTGACATCGGATCATTCTACGCAATGACAACTAGCGTAACTGATGATTTGGCAGAGCAGATTTTCCACATGAGTAAGGATATGGCTTTTGAGTGCTGGAAAGCTTTCGCAAAACACTATTTTGACTCAGACGACATAGATGCAATCATCAAGAAGGTCGAACCATATTCAGTATTTTCAACGATGTCAGTGCTTCCAATCGTACCAGAACCAATGACTGTAGTAGCTAATAAGGAAAGAATCATAGCAGGAGAATTTTAAGACATGAGAAAGACAAAAATTGTATGTACATTAGGACCTGCTTCCGAAAAGGAAGAGGTTATTAGAAAGATGCTCTTAGCAGGAATGAATGTTGCTCGTGTAAACTTTTCACACGGTAATTATCCAAGCCATTCTAGAACAATTGATACTTTTAGAAAGGTTAGAGATGAGCTCGGGGTTCCAGCATCTGTAATGCTCGATACGAAGGGACCAGAAATCAGAACTGGACTTTTTGAGAATAATTATGCGCTAATCGAGCAGGACAGTGAGTATACTCTTACAACTAAAGAAGTTATGGGTAATGGCAAGATGTGCCAAGTTTCATACGAAGGACTTCCAAGAGAATTGAAAGCTGGCGATTGGGTTTTAATCGATGATGGTAAAATCAAACTTCAAGTTAAGTCCACTACATCAACTGACATAGTTTGCCACGTAGTTCACGGTGGAGAGGTTTCTAACCGCAAGGGTGTCAATGTTCCTAATGTAGTTTTAAATATGGAATACCTTTCAGAGAAGGATCAGGCAGATTTGCTCTTTGGTATTTCAAAGAATGTCGACTACGTAGCAGCAAGTTTCGTACGTCGTCCTGAAGATGTAATCATGCTCCGTCAGTTCTTAAATGACAATGGCGGAAAATATATAAAGATTATTTCAAAGATTGAAAACGTTGAAGGTGTAGAAAAATTCGAGAAGATTCTCGAACTCTCAGATGGTATTATGGTAGCTCGTGGTGACATGGGTGTAGAGGTAGATTTTGAGAGACTTCCTGGCATCCAAAAGCGTATTATCAAGCGTTGCCAACAATCGGGAAAGATTGTAATCACAGCTACACAAATGCTCGAATCAATGATTAAGAGCCCACTTCCAACACGTGCTGAAATCTCCGACGTAGCTAATGCGGTTTACGATGGAACATCCGCAGTTATGCTTTCCGGCGAGTCCGCAATGGGTAAGTATCCTGTAGAAGCTGTAAAGGCGATGGCAAAGATTGCAGTCCAGGCCGAAAATGATGACACACGTTTTGTTAATAAGCAGGAGCAGTGGAGAGAGATGGACTTCGAGGATACTACTAATGCAGTAGGTCACGCAACTTGCACTCTCGCAAAGGACATCCACGCCAAGGCAATTGTAGCAATCACAAAGTCAGGAGCAACTGCTGCTAAGATGAGCAAGTTCAGACCTGGAACTGATATCGTTGCAATCACTCCAATCGCAAAGGTTTATCATCAGCTTGCAATGGAGTGGGGAATTACACCAATTTTAATCGAGAACCACAATACACTCGATGAATTGATGGAAAACGCTATCGCAGAAGTTAAGAAAATTGAAGGTATCGAATTAGGAGACAAGTTGGTTGTCTCTGCTGGATTGCCTTTGAATATAGTCGGTAATACTAATATGATTCGTGTAGAAACGATAAAGTAGCGTTTCTCTTGATTGTACGGCTTCGCCGTAGGAGGAAGGAGACAATATGAAAGTCGCAATTTTAACAAGTGGTGGAGACGCTCCTGGAATGAATGCTGCAGTGCGTGCAGTCGTTAGAGGTTGCTTAGCAAAGGGCATGGATGTCTATGGTGTTTTCCAAGGCTACGATGGACTTATTCATAACAATATTGAACATTTTAGGGCGAGCTCGGTAGCGGACATCATTCATAGAGGCGGTACTATTTTAAGAACTGCAAGATCAAACGAATTTATGAGCCGCGAGGGCCGTGAAAAGGCTTACGAAAACATGAGAAAGCTCGGCATCGAAGCATTAGTTGTAGTGGGCGGAGACGGTACAATGCGTGGCGCTTTGGACATCACGAAGGAAACGGAATTCAAGGTATATGCTGTTCCAGGAACTATCGATAACGACCTCGGCTACACTGATAACACTATCGGTTTTGATACTGCTTGCAATACTGCTTTAGCTGCAATAGGTAACATCCGTGATACATCATCAGCTATGGGAAGAACTACGATTATCGAAGTAATGGGTAGACATTGCGGAGATATTGCTTTATATGCAGGTCTCGCAGGAGGAGCAGAGAACATTCTGATTCCTGAAGAGGAATACGACCTCGACAAGATTGCAGATACAATCTTAAAGGGCGTAAAGCGTGGCAAACTCCACTCAATCATAATCAAAGCAGAGGGCGTAGAGCAATCAACTGAAGAAATCGCAAGGATTCTCGAAGAGAAGACTGGCTACGAAACAAAGACTGTTAACTTGGGTTATGTACAAAGGGGCGGCAATCCGACAGCTAGAGATAGAGTATTAGCATCCTGCTTTGGATATAGAGCAGCTGAACTCGTAGAAGCGAAAGCAGAAAGCATTGCAATCGGTATCCACGGTGAAGAACTCATTGAATATCCAATTGAAGACGCACTTAAGATGAAGAAAAAATTGTATAAGAATTTCACTAAGATTTGTAACGAATTGCTGTAATACTAGAGGTGTGAAATGGATGCAAAAGCATATTATGAAAGACTATTGGCTTATAGAGATCAGATTAGAAAAACGACGGATTTTATTCCAGATGTTTGCTTAACACTCGGCTCGGGTCTCGGAAATTTTGCAGATAATATCGAAGTCGTAAAGACTATAAAGTATAAGGATTTGCCAGGCTTTCCTGTGTCAACTGCACCAGGACATGCAGGCGAATTTGTATTTGGCAAACTCGGTGGTGTAAATGTCGCTTGTATGAAGGGCCGCGTACACTATTACGAGGGCTTGGATATGAGTGAAGTAGTACTTCCAATCAGACTTTTACACCTTTTAGGTGCGAACACTGCAATCATCACCAATGCGGTAGGTTGCATGAACAAGGACTTCCATATAGGTTCATTTATGGTTCACAAGGACTGTATTACATCATTCGTACCTTCACCACTTAGAGGTGAAAACATCGACGAGCTCGGACCTAGATTTTCAGACATGACAAATCCTTACGATAAGGGACTCAGAAAAAAGGTTCTTTCAATCGCAAAGAAGAATAAGATAGAAGTTCATGAGGGCGTTTTCATCCAGCTCCCTGGACCTCAGTTTGAAACAGCTAGCGAGATCAAGATGTATAAAAAGTTAGGTGCTGATTGCGCTGGAATGAGTTCTGCTTGTGAGGTTGTAGCTGCAAGACACATGGACATGAGGGTTTGCGGAATTTCCTGCATCACAAATATGTCTACAGGTATCTCAAAGGAAAAGCTTTCGGGTGAAGAGGTTATCGAGGTTGCAAATCGCGTATCAAAGGACTTCGAAAAGCTCGTCATTGAATTAATTAAATCATTAAAGTAGGTTAAAATGACAGAAAAAAATAAAGGCATGCTGGAGATGTTCATCTGCGCTTCGCTTTGGAGCATCGCAGGCCTTTTTATCAAATTAATAAATTGGAATCCATTCGTAATCGCCGGAATGAGAAGTTTAATTTCGGCTGCTACGGTTGCAGTATTCATAATAATCACTAAGAGAAAACTAATTATTTCAAAAGCGACGATTAAGTATTCACTTATACTACCCGCAACGTTTTTCTGCTTCGTAGTAGGTAACAAGCTTACTACTGCAGCGAACGCAATCGTATTGGAATACACATCACCGATTTTCACTATGGTTTTCTCTGCGATTTTCTTGAAAAGAGCTTTTAAGGGAAAAGATGTTATCGCAGGATTCGCAACACTGTTAGGCATTGCGCTTTGTTTCCTCGATCAGATTTCTGGAAACGGTCATTTGCTCGGAAATATCGTTGCGATTGGTGCAGGTGCATGCATGGCTGGAATGTATATCATAATGGGCGAGTGTACTGCAGAGGAGCGCTTTAGCAGTCAGTTCATAGGCCATATCATTACTGCTGTCATAGGATTATCGTTCATACCATTCACGGTTAATGAATTCACACCAGTTTCATGGTTGAATATTGCAATATTAGGTGTAGTTCAGCTCGGAATCCCATACATACTTTTGGGACTCTCTGCGAATACATGTCCACCGCTTGCAATGTGCTTGATATCGGCTGTAGAGCCACTTCTAAACCCAATTTGGGTTGCTTTGTTTGATGGTGAAATGCCAGGCATTTTTGCAGTATTCGGAGGTATAGTAGTAATTGCTACTGTAACAATCTGGACAATACTCGATAAAGATAAAACTGCTTGAACGAAGCATAGATTAGTGATAAACTAAAATTTAGTTTAATACTGTTTTATAAACGGAGGAAATAAAATGTTTGATAAGTTAATTGCAAAAGTTAAAGCTGACAGAAAGACTATCGTTTTCACAGAAGGTACAGATGCTCGTATCCTTTCCGCAACTGCAAAGTTACTCGCTGAAGACCTTATGGACGTTGTTTTAGTTGGTAATGTTGATGCTGTTAAGGCTGCTGCTAAAGAAGGCGGTTTTGATGTAGCAAAGGCAGAAATCTTAGACCCTGAAACATATGCTGGTATGGATGACATGGTAGCTACAATGGTTGAATTAAGAAAAGGCAAGATGACTCCAGAAGAGTGCAAGGCAAACTTACTTAAGGGCAACTATTTTGGTACAATGCTCGTAAAGATCGGCAAAGCAGACTGCTTACTCGGTGGTGCTACTTACTCAACAGCTGATACTATTAGACCAGCTCTTCAGTTAGTAAAGACAAAGCCAGGTTCACACTTAGTTTCATCAGTCTTCATTCTTAACCGTGAAGGCGGAGACGAAAACTTAAGAACAATCTGCATGGGCGATTGCGCAGTTAACATTGATTATAAAGATGACGTTGACAAAGAAGGAAACGTTACATACACAGGAGCTCAAAAGCTCGCTGAAGTTGCAGTAGAAGCAGAAAAGTGTGCTAGAGTATTCGGTATTGATCCAAAGGTTGCACTCCTTAGCTTCTCCACAAAGGGTTCCGGAAAGGGAGCTACAGTAGGCCTTTCACAGGAAGCAACAAAGATCTTAAAGGAAGAACACCCAGAAATGGCTGTTGATGGCGAAATGCAGTTCGACGCAGCTGTTTCCCCAACAGTTGGCCAACTCAAGTTCCCTGGTTCAAAGGTTGCTGGATATGCTAACACATTCATCTTCCCACTTATCGAAGCTGGTAACATCGGCTACAAGATTGCTCAAAGACTCGGTGGCTATGCAGCTTATGGTCCTATTCTTCTCGGATTAAACGCACCAATTAACGACTTATCTCGTGGTTGCGATGCAGAAGAAGTTTACAAGATGGCAATCATCACAGCCGCATTATAATTAGGTAAAGCGTGAAATTATAATTAGCGAAAGCGTAAGTATAATCGGCTGAAAAATCATGACACAACAAAACGGGCTTCGCACGAAGCCCGTTTTTTATTGGTGGAATAATGAGTTTCTAACAAACTTAGCAGATTTTATCTCATTTTGCAGAAAAACGGGCAAATTAGGTGCTCATACATGCTCGAAAACGCGAAATTCTAACAAATACAAAAATATAGGCGCATATGTTAGAAAAAATGCTCATTTCTTCTAACATTCGACAGAAAACAATGATTTTTGTTAGAAATGTCAACTTTTTCGCGGCCAAATTGACACTTTTTTCGAAAAATTCTGTTTCTGTCTGTAAAATATGCTTTTTTGTTAGAAAAGTCAGCCATTTTGGGCCGATGTCGACAATATTTAAAAAAACAGACAGCTTTGCCATATATTTTGGCAAAATCTCCGGCAAAATAACATCAAAACTATCAAAACTGTCGACATACGAAAAGCGGGCTTCGTATGAAGCCCGTTTTTTTATAGAAATTGCATTTGGCACCATACTTGCTTATAGTAATGAGTGATAATACTTCTTCATTTTCCATAGATATAAACCATAAAAAGAGACCTCCAATTATTGGAGGCCTTTTTGTTATGATAATAATTGAATCACTAGCGAAAGAAGTATAGGCATTACCGCTATTACGAAAATCATTCTAAGCGCTTGCAATGTAGCTACTATTGACACATCGCCGCCAGATTCTTCGCACGCAATGGACATTTCCATAATGCCACCAGGAGCCACAGCGAAGAAACTTTCTAA
>JAZQQK010000034.1:0-176653 GCA_045629065.1 Anaerovoracaceae bacterium
ATTGGATGTGGGAAAATCTCATGGCAATAAAAAGTATCATGAGCGAAACGGCATCTATTTATGTGCATTTGGATTATCATATCGCCCATTATGTGAAAATTTTAATGGATGAAGTGTTTGGGGAACAGAATTATAAAAATGAAATTGTGTGGTGCTATCGTGGCATGGCAGTTGCTGAAAAGCATTATACTAGACGTCATGATAATATTTTCTTCTACACTAAAAATGAGGAGTACTGTTTTAATTGGGAGGAGATTACAGAAGAACTTGAGGAATCAACAAAAGCCAAATATTCAAATATTGAAGAATCTACAGGAAGAAGATTTCGACTTCATGGTAGGAATATAGCAGGCAGCCCAATTCAAAACAATACAGATATAGATATTAAATGGTTAGAAACTAATCCAGAATTATGTAGGATTGATTATTTAGACGAAAAATTAGGCGTTAAACCTCGTGATTGGTTAGTAATGGATTATATAAATATAATGTCAAATGAAAGAGTTGATTATGCGACGCAAAAGCCAGAAGCGCTCCTAGAACGAATCATCAAAGCATCATCAAATAAGAATATGCTTATTGCAGACTTTTTCGGAGGCAGTGGCGTAACTGCTGCTGTGGCAAGCAAACTTGGCCGCCACTTTATTCATTGCGATATTGGAATAAACTCTATTCAAACAACTCGTGATCGTCTTGTAGCTGATAAAGCGGAATTTGATATTCTTGAAATAAAGGATGGCGTTTCACTATATCGTAATCCTGTGCAAACGATGGATAAGATTAAATCTCTTATCCCGGGACTTAAAAACGAGGATTCTTTGGACTCATTTTGGGAAGGAGCAATATCAGATAGTAAGCTTGGTACGATTCCTGTATATGTTCCTAATCTAATGGATAGTAGTTCAAAGCTTCTTGATGTGGTATTGATGAATCGTATTATTCATCAGGCAATTCCAGATCTCTCTAGTGATATTAAGAAGGTAATTGTATATTATGTGGATATCACTAGTGAAGAAGAAATACGTAAATTTATTTCAGAAGATGATAGTACAACTGTCGAAATTGAATTACGAGATTTGAAAACTATACTTGATGACGTAGTAGTTGAAGATTATGTGGAATTTTCAGTTAAAAAGGCTGATGATACTTTATTAGAAGAGTATAAAACTAGCATAAATAAGTTCGCAAGCGATCGCGTAAGCGGTAAGATTCTGGAATTCAATAATAAAAACATGTTTAACAGTAAAAAAACGTTCACTCCGATAACAATAAGTGAAGATGGACTAGAACTTATTGAATTTTTATCAGTTGATTGCACAGCTAGTGAAGGCGAGTGGCATTCTGACAGTGAAATCAAAATCGATAAAAAAGGTTATGTGATCCGTAACGGCGTAAAAACTACTGAATTTTGGGACGGCAAGATATCTTCTGACAAAAACCCACTTCGCTTAAAGATACGTAATATTTGCGGTGACGAAACGATTTGGCCAGTCAAATAGTTCATAGCGCAGTGTGCGAAGCACTCTGCAAGATAAAAAATAGCAGCTCCTGGCGGTGCATTAGCATCAGTCAGGTGCTGCTTTTAACTTTATTGTGTCTATTTTTTAGTTGCTCTAAGCAATCAGATTCGGCAATTCTACCAGCTCGATATTCGGATAATAAGCTGTTTTTCCAGTCTATGTACTCGTCATATTCAGCTGTAATCTTTTCTCTAGTTTCACGTTTCTTGATCTTAATATAACCTTGATCATGAGGGGCATATTTGTTCGTATACATGCGATTCCGGTATATGTTAGATATTGCTTCAGCTTCTCGGTATATGCCGTTTCTACGGGCTTTCATGCGCTTTGCCTTGTTCTCTGATTTACACTTATCAGAACAATAAACGTTTTTGCCGTAATCAAGTATAAAGAAAAGTTCACAGTTAGGACATATCTTAAGCTTTTTGTTGGCTAATGATATATCTAGTAGGATGGCATAGGCTCTTTGAAAGTGGTTAGAATAGCTGTAGCAAATTCCGTTACTGGTTATATTAAGCAGTTCATGCCATCTTTCAGCACGTTCCTTTGTATCTTTAATTTTTTGGCTATTCTTTAATTGCTTTAGCCTTAATGCGGTTTCCTTAGTATTAACTTGCTTGTTCATGTTCTTTACAGGAACATATTTAGAATCAAGACTTGTTATTAATGCCTCAAATTTAGCATAACTAGGAGTTTCACCGTCACAGAAGCCTATCAATGCAGATTTTAGAAATGAAAAGCTTTCAACCAGTAATACCAATTCAGCTTTCACATTTTCCGGAAGCTGATTTTTTCTTTGTTCTGATTTAGTACGCAGTTCAGTATCAGCCTTGTTTATTAAAAGAACGCTTTCATTTAGCATCTCTGCAAGCAAATCATTAGAATTTCGGCCGAGATACAAATCCCCAGAACACTTGATATTGTTAGAATATTCAGTTATTAGTTTGTGTGTGCTCATAACTATTTGATTATAGCACATATACATCAGAGAAAGCAATAAAATCCGTGATATATTGTAGTTGCTGGCGAAAGGCACGCAAAACGAAAGTGCGTGCCAAGACTTTTTATATATTACGGTGTAAAAATCATTTAAAACCGTTGTGACACAAGCCTTTCAGGGTGGAAGGGCTGCGTCATCCACCCTGTGTAAAAAGTGTAATTAGATATTACTTGGTTTTTACAAGGAGGTTACGTCATGAAAATGAATGATGTCATTCTTTATCAAGAAGACGGGTGGAACCCTGATAAAATAATCGATATTGTAAATCAAAAGAAATCAGTAAAAGAATATGCCATAATACTGCACGATAAAGACGTAGATGAAGAGAATAAGCCTAAAAAGCCCCATTATCATGTTTTCCTGAACTATGGCAATGGAAATGTAAAGCCTAAAGATGTTGCTGCTTGGTTCAACATAAAAGAAAACGCAGTTGAGAGAATCCATACAAATAAATTCAGAACGCTTAGGTATTATCTGCACTTAGATGAAGAAAACAAGTACAAGTATAGTATTGACGAGCTCATTTCCAACTTCGATGTTCAAAAGTATTTTTTAAGTGAAGAAAATAAGATGTCTAAATCAGAGCTTATTAAACTCTGTGCAGAAGGAGTCATTAATAGACAAAACTTTCATGAACACATCGACCCCGAAACCTTTATCAAATATGAACCCGCTATTATAAGCGCTTGGGATTATTACTCAATGAAAAAGGAAAGCGAGTCAAAGAATCGCAGATCTTGTGAAGTAATATGGATATTCGGAGAAACAGAAGTAGGCAAGACGACATTAGCCACTATGATAGCTGAAAAGCATAATCTGTCATATTACATCACAGCCGGAGGCAAAGATCCTTTTTCAAACTATAAGGGTGAAGAAGTTTTGATTCTAGATGACCCTAGACCTGAAAGCCCATTTACATTTTCCGAGCTTTTAAAAATCCTTGACCCTAATTTCTTAACTCCGGTTCATTCTAGATATAGGAACAAGATTATATATGCAATATATATTTTCGTTACGAATCCGTATTCACCAGATAAGTTCTATGAATTGATGCCATTTAAAAACCCTGATGATAAGCCTGCTCAGCTATATCGTAGAATCTCAGAAATCTGGAAGTTAACGAAAGAGAAAATAGTATCAATCAAATATGATCCGGAAACAGGCAGATTTGTTGAAAATGGGAGTACACCTAACCCTGTAGCTAATATGTTGGATAAAGTACAGGCAGTAAAGCCAAAGCCCGCAGTTGACCTATTAGATGACATGTTAGATGGCAAGTACAAATCGTTCTTTGGTGAGGTAATTGACGATGACATACCTTTCTGATTACGATTCACTTAACAGCTTGGCGAACCTTCTTGCAGACATTATAGAAAGGCATATAGATGAACTTGATATTGAGAATTTAACAGTTCCTGAAATTTCAGAAGATGAATTAGTAGAAAATGATTGTCAAAGCGTTGAATAGCATATGAAAACATGGTATAATTTACGGTAGATAGTTGTCCAAACTATTTGCATTCTAATATCATAAATGCTCCATAGGAGGAACAAATTATGAGCTCTGAAAAAGTAAAAGTATATACATATGCTCGTGTTTCAACAGCGCTACAAATTGAAGGATATTCACTAGATGCTCAGAAGAACAGAATAAAGGCATATGCAGATTATAACAATTACGAGATCGTGAACGAGTACGTTGACGCTGGAAGATCTGGTAAATCAATAGAGGGAAGACCTCAGTTTATGAAGATGATGGAGGATATTAAGTCCCAAAAGGATGGAGTATCCTTCGTTTTAGTATTCAAACTGTCTCGATTCGGAAGGAATGCTGCAGATGTTCTTTCAACGCTCCAGATTATGCAGGATTTTGGTGTTAACCTTGTTTGCGTAGAAGATGGGATAGATTCATCAAAAGGAGCCGGAAAGCTAATGATTTCTGTCTTATCAGCTGTTGCCGAAATAGAAAGAGATAATATTAGGGTACAGTCGATGGAAGGCCGTATCCAAAAGGCTCGTGAAGGCAAATGGAATGGTGGCTTTGCTCCATATGGTTATCAATTAATAGACGGAAAACTGTATGTTAATGAGGAAGAAGCTAAAGCCATTCGTATCATTTACGATAAATATGTAAATACGCCAATGGGATCAACTGGCATATCAAAATACCTTGATGATATCGGCATGCAAAAGATTCCTAGACAAAATGGAAAGAATGCTTTGTTTGACTCAAGTTTAGTAGTCAAAATACTAAAGAATCCGGTTTATTGTGGTAAAATAGCATATGGTAGAAGAAAAACTGAAAAAGTTCAAGGTACAAGAAATGATTATCACTTAGTTGAACAAGATGATTATTTAGTAGTTGATGGTTTGCATGAAGCTATAATAGACCCTGAAATGTGGGATAAGGCACAGGCAAAGCTAGTATCACAAGCTAAGAAGTATGAGAGAATTGATCAAACAGATGCTAGTCGTATACATTTGCTCTCTGGTATTCTAAAGTGTCCGGTTTGTGGCTCTAGCATGTATGGAAACAAGAGCGTTAAGTACAAGAGTGATGGAAGCAAATACAAGGACTTTAATTATTATGGATGTAAGCATAGAGGTAAAACTCGCGGACATAAATGTGAATATAAGAGGCAGATAAATGAAGATTTATTAGATGCTGCTGTTGCAGAGGTAATATCCACAATTGTAAGCAGACCAAAGTTTGCAAACATTATGAAAGATAAAATCAATATGCAGGTAGACACTTCTGCCATTGATGAAGAAATTGCCAATTATGAGAAAAACTTGCGCAAGTTGTATTCAACAAAAACTTCTCTTTCTGAAGATATTGACTCATTAGATCCTGATGATAAACATTTTTTACGAATGAAAGCAGATTTAAACGAGCGTATTTATTCAATTTATGATAAAATAGAAAACATCGAAGCTAAATTAGTAGATTTAAGAAAAAGAAAAGTTTCTATTGAGGCAGACAAGATAACTGCGGATAATATCTTTAAAATCCTGTTAAATTTTGATAAGCTATATGAGGTAATGGACGAGAGAGAACGCAGAATTTTAGTTGAAACCCTAATAGATGAAATACAAATATATGAGGAACGTTTAGAGAATGGCCAATGGTTAAAATCTATCCGGTTTAAGCTTCCAATAATAGATGATGATATGAATTTGTGTTTGGACAATTTAGATCATGTTGAATGTATTACTTTATTAAAAAAGGTAAAATAGAAAGAAGGCAAAACTATGAAATTTGAGACATTACAAAAAGAAATGATCGCTGCTATGAAGGCAAGAGATGCTGAAAGAAAAGAATCGATATCACTTCTAGTAGCTGCTGTAAAGAAGGCTGCTATCGATGCGGGAACTAGAGATGACATTCCTGATGAAATGGTAGATCAGACTATATTAAAAGAATTAAAGGCCGCAAAGGAGCAGGTTGAAACTTGTCCTGCTTCTAGACAGGATTTATTAGAAAAGTATAAGTTTAATTTGTCAGTTGTAGAAGAATTTGCACCTAAGATGCTTTCCGAAGAAGAAGTAGAAGCTATCTTAAAGGAAAAGTTCGCTGAAGTTCTTGCCTCAGGCAACAAGGGATTAATCATGAAGACAGTTATGGCAGAATTAAAGGGCAAAGCAGATGGAAAGGTAATCAATCAAGTAGTCGCTAAGCTTACAAAATAGGAGAGTAGGAGATATATTAATGCCATTATTGATAACATTTATACTAGGAGCATTCTTTGCTGTAGGGGTGCTGATAGTAAAGGAATCGAAAAATAAAGAATCAGTCGAGCACTGGTCGGTTGCACTTGGATTTGGCGCAATGATCGGACTTGCAGTTTTTGATTTGATTCCTGAAACCTTAGAGGGAAGAGAAAATCTTCATATTATATATCTAATTGGTTTTGTTGTGTTAGGTATTCTTTTGCTAGTATTTTTGGACAGATTCATTCCAGAACACAATCATTCACATGAGGATGAAACAGAAGAAAACCTTATTCATATAGGTTTAATATCAGCTATTGCAATAATGCTTCATAATATTGTTGAGGGCATGGGCGTTTACACTATTGCAAGTCAGTCATTAGCATCTGGAATTTCAATGATGGTAGGTGTAGGTTTACACAACATTCCAATGGGCATGCTCATTTATTCAACTCTTCAGAGCGAAAATAGAAAGAAGAGACATGGAATATTGTTTGGGGCCGGTATTTCTACTTTTGTCGGTGGACTGATTATGTGGATGTTCAGTTCAAACGTTCCAGAATCCGTTGTTTCGGCTCTGATTGCTGTAGCATTAGGCATGGTTCTCTACATATTATTATTTGAGCTTTTACCATCAGTAATTCACTCGAAGACACGCAAAGTATCTATTATTGGTACACTTATTGGTCTTGCATTAGTCTTTGGAAGTATCATGATTTTTGACTAGAGAGGTATAGTATGGGCAATAATTTCGTTTATAACATTCCAGTAAAGGTATATTTTGGCGAAAACCAATTAGGGAAGCTTGGCAAGGAACTATCCACTTTCGGTAAGAACGTTCTTATCGTATACGGAGGAGGTTCTATTAAGAAAAACGGCTTATTTGATAAGGCCGTAGCTGAAATCAAGAAGGCGGATTTAGAAGTCTTTGAATTCGGTGGCATTGAACCTAATCCAAAGATTGAATCCGTTAGACGCGGAGCAAAGTTCTGTAAGGATAACGCTATCGATGTGGTGCTTGCAATAGGCGGTGGCTCTACAATCGATGCTTCAAAATGGATTGCAGCGGGTGCTTTGTCTGATGTAGACCCTTGGAAACTCATTACAGGTCAGGAAAGAACAAAGGCAGCACTTCCAATCTTAACAATTTTAACTATGGCTGCTACAGGTTCTGAAATGGACTGCTTTGGTGTGGTTACTAATCCAGAGACGAATGAAAAGTTTGGTGGAGGTGCTAGAGCGCTTTTACCGAAGGTTTCGTTCTTGGATCCTACAAACACTTATACAGTAAGCAAGTTCCAAACCGCAGCTGGATCTGCTGATATAATGAGCCACATATTTGAAGAATATTTCAATATGAATGAAGGCCTATATATGCTTGACAGCTTTATGGAAGGCATGATGAGGACTATTATTAAATTCGCTCCTGTCGCTTTAGAAAAGCCCGATGACTATGAAGCACGTGCCAATATTATGTGGACAGCTTCATGGGCTATCAACGGCTTTGCAGCTCAGGGAAGAAGCGTTGAGTGGAGTTGCCATCCAATAGAGCATGAACTTTCAGCATTCTATGACATTACGCACGGTCTCGGCCTTGCTATCGTTACTCCAGCTTGGATGGAATACTGTTTGGATGAAACAACTTTACCAAAATACGTTCAATATGGTGTGAATGTATGGGGCATTGATTCAAAAGATGAACCAATGGCTATAGCTAAAAAATCAATCGAACTCACTAAAAACTTCCTATTTAATACTTTAGGGCTTGATGGTAGTTTATCTAAAGTAGGAATTGGTGAGGAACATTTTGACGAGATGGCAAAGAAAGCTTGTGGCCCTAGAGGCGTGATTTTGGGCTTTAAGCCACTTGAACCAAAGGATGTAAAGAACATCTTAATGATGTGCAAATAAATTTATCTGATAAAGATAATAATTGGAGTTTTTATGGAAACAAATATTTTTGACTACAAAGGAAAAAGGGTGCATTTCATCGGAATTGGTGGAAGCTCAATGTCTGGATTAGCTGGACTCTTAAATGAAGAGGGCTTTATCGTTACGGGTTCTGATAAAACTCGCTCACATAAGACAGATTGCCTAGTAAGTAAAGGTGTCCAGGTGTTTATCGGACAAAAGGCCGAACAAGTGCACGGTGCAGATGTTATCGTATTTTCTGCAGCTATTTCTAAAGATAATCCTGAAAGAGCAGAAGGAATAAAGCTTGGAATTCCTGAAATAGAACGTTGTAAGCTAGTAGGCCAACTCATGGAATCTAGCAATTCAGCTATCTGTATCTCAGGAACACATGGAAAGACGACTACAACTTCTATGCTCGCACAGGCTTTCATGACATGTGGCGCTGATCCAACTATTCACATTGGCGGAGAATTAGATTTTATTGGCGGTAGCACACGTCGTGGTAAAGGCGACTCATTCATTTGCGAAGCATGTGAATACAGAGAAGGATTCTTAGATTTCAAGCCTACGATTGCAGTAATTACAAATATCGATGTAGACCATTTGGATTACTATAAGGACATCGAGCATATAGAATCAGCTTTCGCTAAATTTGTTAAACTTTTACCTGAAGATGGTTGGTGCATTGCTTGGGGAGACGATCCTAGAGCTCGCAGAGTAGCAAAGAATAGCGGTCATAACTATATTACGTATGGCTTAAGTTCAAATTGCGACTTACATCCAGGCAACCTCACATATGATGAACAGGGACGCGCTTCTTTTGATGCAATTCTGAGGGGCGAAAACTTGGGCCACTTCAAACTCGGAGTTTCAAGTGAAGTAAATTTATTAAATGGTTTAGCAACAATCGCTGTAGCTAATCTTAAAGGGCTAGACTTAAATAAAGTCGAGAGCGCATTAGAAAACTTCGTTGGTGCTCATAGAAGATTTGAACTCACAAGTGTGACTGATGGTGTTAAATGTTATACTGACTATGGTCATAACCCACCAGAGATGAAGAATGCACTCAAAATTGCATCTTTCCAGCCACATAAGGATCTATGGTCTGTATTCCAACCTCATACATATTCGAGAACTAAGACTTTATTTAATCAATTTTTAGATATATTTAATGACGCGGACCATGTCTTAATCACTGACATTTGTGCAGCAAGAGAGGTTGACCCAGGCGATATTAGTTCAGAAATGTTTATTAAACCTCTTAGAGATAGGGGAGTGGATGCTGTTTATACACCTACATTCGATGACTGCGAAGCATATTTAAGGGCTCATTGGAAAGCTGGAGACATTATGATTAGCCACGGATGCGGAGATATTGACCTTTTGAACGAACAAATAGCAAAAAACGGCGATACAAAATAGGGGTTTTGACCAAAAACTTAATTATGTAAACACCAAAAAACTGGCAAAAAGTATACAAATTAATTTATGCTTTTTGCCATTTTTGATGTTGACACTTGCTCGATTTAGTGGTAAATTAGTTAGTGCACCACAACATGTAGTGGTTTGACGAAAACATTTCAGCAAATGTCAGTAAGAGAGGAATTAATAATTATGGACAGCATTAAGAAAATCGTCAAAAGAGACGGTAGAACGGCAGATTTCGACGTTCAAAAGATTGCAGACGCTATATATGCAGCTGCACAAGTATTAGGAGGTAAGGACAAAGAGTTGTCATTATACCTCGCAAAGCAGGTTGAACTTTACTTATTAGAAGTATGCCACAACCAGGTTCCTACAGTTGAACAGATTCAGGATGCTGTAGAAAAGGTTTTAATTGAAAATGGTCATGCTCGTACTGCAAAGGAATACATCCTTTACAGAGCTGAACGTACAAGAGTAAGAGAAATGGATACTAAGCTCATGCATATCTATGAAGATCTTACTTTCAAGGAAGCAAAAGACAACGACGTAAAGCGTGAGAACGCTAACATCGATGGTAATACTGCTATGGGAACTATGCTTAAGTATGGTTCTGAAGGCGCAAAGGAATTCTATAAGATGTATGTTATCGACCCTAAGTTTGCTAAGGCACACGAAGATGGCGATATTCACATCCATGACATGGATTTCTACACTCTCACTATGACTTGCTGTCAAATAGATATTGCTAAACTTTTAAAGGGTGGATTCTCAACAGGACATGGTCACTTAAGAGAACCTAATGACATCGAAAGCTATGCAGCTCTCGCTTGTATT
The DNA here is from genome assembly GCA_045629065.1 of Anaerovoracaceae bacterium. Classification (GTDB taxonomy): domain Bacteria; phylum Bacillota; class Clostridia; order Peptostreptococcales; family Anaerovoracaceae; genus JAKSSM01. The sequence goes on from JAZQQK010000034.1 coordinate 10,405, forward strand.
GCTATTCAATCTGACCAAAACGACCAACATGGTGGTCAAAGTATTCCTAACTTTGACTATGGTATGGCTCCTGGCGTTAGAAAGACATACAAGAAGTTATACCATCAGAACGTAGGCAAGATGCTCGAGTTTGAATTCGATGTGGAGGACGCTCAAGATGCTACAAAGGCAATCGAGAAGGATATCGAAGAAAGAACAGGCGCTATGCCATGCATGGCTTGGGACAATAACTATAAGGAATTAGAACTTGAAGAATTAAAGAAGCTCGCTCCTAAGGCAACAGAAGCTGAATTAAAGAAGGTTCAGGAAAAGGCAACTAAGTTTGCTGATAAGGAAATCGTAAGAAAGACTTACCAAGCAATGGAAGCTTTAATCCACAACTTAAATACAATGCACTCCAGAGCTGGTGCACAGGTACCATTCTCATCAATCAACTATGGTACTGATACATCCCCAGAAGGTAGACTTGTAATGCAGCAGATTTTACTCGCTACTGAAGCTGGTTTAGGACATGGTGAAACTCCAATCTTCCCAATTCAGATTTTCAAAATCAAGGAAGGCGTTTCATATAACCCAGAAGATCCTAACTATGACCTCTTCAAGATGGCTTGCCACTGCTCCGCAAAAAGATTATTCCCTAACTTCAGCTTCTTAGATGCTCCATACAATCTTAAGTACTATGTACCTGGAGTACCTGAATCTGAATGCGCTTACATGGGCTGCCGTACAAGAGTTATCGCAAACGTTTACGACCCATCAAGAGAAATCGTTACAGGCAGAGGAAATCTTTCATTCACATCCATCAACCTTCCTAGACTTGGTATCAAGGCAAAGGGCGATTTAGATAGATTCTTTGAAGATTTGGATAGAATGTGCGATCTCGTAATGGACCAGCTCTACGAAAGATTCAAGATTCAGTCACAAAAGAAAGTTAAGAACTTCCCATTCCTTATGGGACAGGGAGTTTGGATGGATTCTGATAAATTAGGTCCTGAGGATACTGTAGGCGAAGTTATTAAGCATGGTACATTAACTATGGGCTTCATCGGTCTTGCAGAGTGCTTAAAGGCTTTAACAGGTAAGCACCACGGTGAATCAGAAGAAGCTGAAAAACTCGGACTTGAAATCATTGGCTTCATGAGAAAGAAAGCTGATGAAAGGGCAAGAAAGACTGGTCTCAACTATTCACTTATCGCAACTCCAGCTGAAGGCTTATCAGGAAGATTCGTTAGAATTGATAAGAAAAAGTATGGTATCATTCCAGAAATCACAGATAGAGATTACTATACTAACTCATTCCATGTTCCTGTATACTATAACATCAATGCATTTGATAAGATTAGAAAGGAAGCTCCTTTCCACGAATTGACTAACGGTGGTCACATTTCTTACATCGAACTCGATGGCGATCCACTTAAGAACTTAGATGTATTTGAAAAGGTAGTAAGATGCATGAAGGAAAACGGAATCGGCTATGGTTCAATCAACCACCCAGTTGACCGTGACCCAATTTGCGGATACACAGGAATTATTGATGATGAATGTCCTCAGTGCGGTCGTAAGGACGGCGAAGGCGACATCGGTATCGAAAGAATCAGACGTATCACTGGTTACTTAGTAGGAACTATGGACAAGTGGAACGATGGTAAACGTGCAGAAGAAAAGGATAGAGTTAAGCATGACGTATCTACTGGATACGAACAGATTTAATTATTAAGGGCTTGAGCAATCAAGCCCTTTAAATTCGGAGGCATTATGAAAGAAACAATTCGTATGGCTGGCATAATCAGAGAATCTATCGTAGATGGACCCGGATTAAGAATGGCTATCTTTTGCCAAGGATGCGCACACGCATGTGAGGGCTGTCATAATCCTGAAACGTGGGATTTCAAAGGTGGTTATGACAGCAAAATAGTGAATATTCTAAAAGCTATAGATGAAGATCCTTTGCTTGATGGCGTAACATTTTCTGGCGGAGACCCAATATACCAAGCTGAAGCTTTCTACGAACTCGCAAAGGAAATCAAGAAAAGAAATCTAAATATACTAATTTACACGGGTTTTACTTATGAAGAGCTACTCGAAATGGGTAAAAAAGACCATTATGTTTTAGATTTGTTAAAGCTTACCGATACTTTGATTGATGGAAGGTTTGAACTTGCTAAGCGCAGCATTGCATTAACATTTAGAGGTTCAACAAATCAGAGAATTATAAATGTTCAAGAGTCCTTAAAACAAGGAAAAGTTGTACTTGATGAAAGGTATAATTAAAAATTAAAAAAGTGCTTGCAATGGGGCGCTAGTTTGTGGTATACTACCAATGTTCGATTGCGGACAGGAAAATGAAATATAGCGAAATCGCTTAAATATATTAAGGAGGTGCGGTCAATGTCAAGAAAATGCGAAGTATGCGGTAAGGGACAAGTTTCCGGTAACTTAGTTTCTCACTCCATGAGACATACAAGAAGAAAATGGAATGCAAACATCCAATCTGTTAAGGTTGTTGATGAAAAAGGTACTGTAAGAAGAGCTAATGTTTGCACAAGATGCTTAAGATCTGGCTTAGTTAACCGTGCCCAATAATTTTTAAAGAGAGAAGACTCGCTTATGCGAGTCTTTTTTATTTTCTATAAATATGCTATAATAAACTTATGATTAGAAAAAATAACTTAGGAACAATCAGAATAGAGCAAAAGATCTTCGCGCAGATAGTTATTAACGCTTTTGTTAAGGCAAAGACAAAGTCTTATTTAGCCACACCAAAGCTTAAACTTCTCGGAAACTATGAGAAGAAGATTAATCCAAACGAATTATCTCAGAATATGCTAGTTGAGATGGACGAGGACTGGCTTTATGTCGAGTTCTATCTCGTCACGGAATTTGGAACAAGCATTAAAGAGACAACTGATGCAATAATAAACGATGTCTATAAGAGCTTGCAGAAGATGTTCCCTAAGCTTTCAGTTAAAGTTGTTATCAGGGTCGTAGGCGTTAAATCAAAGAACATTGCGCCTCGCGACATAGAAATTGTAAAGTCTTATGAATCTAAATGATAGCGTAACAACTATTAAAGGCGTAGGTGCCAAGCGTGCCGAGACTTTAAAAAAACTGAATATTGAGACGGTTGGCGACCTTTTATATCACTTTCCTAGAAAGTATGAAGACAGAAGAAAGCCTGTTCCCATCATCAGTGCGCCTTTCTATGAGGACGTGCTCCTTGAGGTAAAGGTTGTCACAAAAAAGACAACAGGGAATCCATACAGCCGTCACTATCTATTAAGAGTACAGGTAGAAGACAACACAGGCACAGTTGAGCTTCTATTTTTTAATGCAAAATATTTGACTCATTATTTTGAACCTGGTCAGGAATTGTCAGTTTTTGGTCGTATTACGCTTAATAATGGTAGAAGACAGATGTCACATCCTGAGTTTCATAAGTTGGGGGATAAAGATGATATAAGGGGACTGTTCCCAGTTTATCCTTTAACTGAAGGAATCACGCAAGGACAGATGAGAAGCTTAGAACTTCAGGTTCGACCAATGGCTAAAGAGGTAGAAGAATGGCTACCGGAAAATATTGTTATTGATAACAAACTTTGCGGTCCTGCTTATGCTATAGAAAACATCCATTTTCCTGTAGTAGAGCGTTCGGTGCTCGAGGGCAGATTTCGCCTTGTGTTCGAGGAACTGTTAGTTTTGCAGACTGGCCTGTTTTATATCAAAAAGGGCCTGAAATCGACTAAAAAGGGCCTTAAAATGAATCATATAGACCTTAAACCATTTAAGGACCAACTTGGTTTCGAACTCACGAGTGGTCAGGCTAGGGTTCTAGATGAAATTCTCAAAGATTTAGAGTCTGACAAGCCAATGAATCGACTTGTTCAAGGCGATGTAGGCTCTGGAAAAACTGCTGTGGCGGAGCTTGCTATGTATGAGACCGTAAAATCAGGTTTCCAAGCCGTAATGATGGCACCGACTGAATTACTCGCCAAGCAACATATCGCCAATCTAAAGCGCAATTTTGAGCCTTTAGGCATAAGATGTGAATTATTATCGGGATCAATGTCAAAAAAAGAGCGCGATGCGCTTTTAGTCGACCTCGAGCTCGGCAATATTAATATTTTAGTCGGAACTCATGCGATTATTCAGCCAGATGTAAAATTCAAGAATCTCGGCTTGGCAGTAACCGATGAGCAGCACAGATTTGGGGTAAACCAAAGAACACTTTTACAGGAAAAAGCAAACAATCCTAATGTTTTAGTTATGACTGCAACTCCGATTCCAAGGACACTTGCAGTAATTCTCTATGGTGACTTGGATATTTCTATCATAGATACTTTACCAGCTGGAAGAAGACCGATTAAAACTTATCTTAGATATAGAGACAGCAGGGAAAAAATATATGATTTTGTCGAAGACGAGGTCAAGAAGGGTCGACAGGCTTATGTAGTTTGTCCTCTTATTGATGAATCTGAACTCATAGATTGTAAGTCAGCAGAGGAGATTTATGACGAACTAAAAAAACGCTATATTAACCTAAGAATCGGACTTGTTCATGGCAACATGAAGCAAGTTGAAAAGGACGAGGTAATGGAAAACTTCGCTAAGGGCAATATAGATGTTCTAGTATCGACGGTCGTTATCGAGGTCGGAATCGATGTTCCTAATTCTACAGTTATGGTTATAGAAAACTGTGAGAGATTTGGACTGGCGCAGCTCCACCAGTTAAGAGGAAGAGTCGGTAGAGGCCAAAATCAAAGTTACTGCATCTTAATCTCTGGTTCTGATTCTGAAATTGCAAAGAAACGTAATGAGATCATGTGCGAGACTACTGATGGATTCACAATCGCTGAGGAAGATTTAAGACTCAGAGGACCAGGAGAAATCTTTGGTACAAGACAACACGGAGTTCCAGAACTTCACATTGCAGATTTGGTTAAAAATATCGATGTATTAGAAAAGGTAAAGCTTGTTGCTTCCCAAATTATCGACGAGGATCCCGAGCTCGAGGCCGACAAATATAAAGAACTTAGAAAACGTATTGTAAAATTATTTGGAGAAAATATTCAACTTAAACTATGAGAATTATTACAGGAATTTTTAAGGGCAGAAGATTAGAAATGCCAATCGGTGATGATATTCGCCCAACAACTGAAAAAGTAAAAGAAGCAATCTTTAGTACGATTCAAACACATCTCTATGGTGCAACAGTGGTGGACTTATTTACAGGCACAGGTAATCTCGGACTCGAAGCTATTTCGAGGGGTGCAGAAAAATGTTACTTCTGTGATAATTCCAGAGATAGTTTAAATTTGGCTAAGAGAAATATTGCCATGTGTAAAGCAGAAGATTGGTCAATTATTATTCCAGGAAGTTACGAAAAGGCTCTGAATCGTTTAGCAGAGAAGGGCGAGAAGGTAGACATTTTCTTCTTAGATCCACCATATAGCCAAGGCTTATATGATAATTGTTTTAAATTAATCCGTGAGCTAGATCTATTGGCTGAAGACGGAATTATTCTTGCAGAACATGATTCCAGGGATGAATTTCCTGATGAATACGAAGGCTTTACTAAGCAAAAAGACAAGTCATATGGCAACATTGCTTTCTCAATATATTATTGATATTAGTTAGACCATGTGATAAAATAATGTTTACCTTTGGAAAAGAGGAAAAATTATGAAGAGAGCATTATATGCTGGTTCGTTTGATCCTTTGACGCTTGGTCATATGGATATAATCGAGCAAGCCAGCCACATTTTTGATGAGGTCGATTGCGCTGTCGTAGTTAATCTTGAAAAGAAATCATTATTTACTTACGAAGAACGCATGGAAATGTTAAGAGAATCAGTTAAGCATTTACCTAATGTAAAAGTTACTAAGTGCGAGGGTCTTTTAGCAGATTTTGTTAATAAGAATAAATATGATGTTGTAGTTCGAGGCCTCCGTAACCATTCGGATTTTGACTCCGAACAGCAGATGGCTGAACTTCACAAGCATCTCTATAACGAAGGAATTGAGACCGTATTCTTGATGTCTAGTCTTAAGAATTCTTTCATCAGTTCCACTATGGCAAAACAAGTCATTTCTTTAGGTGGCGACGGATCAATGCTAGTTCCACCTTATGTATTAAATTTTATGAAAGGTAAATTGGGCAAATAAAATGACAGATTCAATCAAAGTCCTTGAATTACTTAACGAATTAGAAGATTTAGTAGCAAGTGCACCTGCATTTCCTTTAACAAATAAGGTTGTAGTTGTTACTGAAGATGTTTATTCAATCATTAAAGACATCAGATTAGCACTTCCTGACGATGTTCAACAAGCACATTGGATTGTAGAGGAAAAGGATAGAATCTTATCCGAAGCTAAGGCTGATTATGAGAGAATCGTCAATGAAGGAAAGAAAGAAGCTGATAGCTTAGTTGAGGAAAGTGAAATTACTCAAAGAGCTCGTAAGCTTGGCCAACAGATCTTGAACGATGCACAAGAGAACTCTAGACAATTAAAGTATAGAACTTATGATTATATGGATAAACTCCTTTATGATATGCAAGGAAAGATGGATGACCTCAACATGAAATACTTCGGCGAGATGTACACTAACCTTGAGCACACATTCAAGGAAGTTGGCGAAACATTAAGCGCTAACCGTGAGGAGATTCAGCAACTCGCATATCGTACTCAGAACGAAAATAACGAAAACCCAGAGCTCTAATTTTAGATATTAAAAAACCCCAGGATGACCTGGGGTTTTATTTTGCAATTGAATTGTTATGCAGCTACTTTCTTGGTATTCTTAATGATTACCTGAGCAACTGAGATACCAGCTACGATTACGAAGCCGATGATATCTGTAACAGTTTCTGGGTAGATGAGAAGTAAACCACCGATAGCAATTATAATTCTGAATACTTTGTTAAGTTTATCAAATGCATAACCTCTTAAGCCTGCTGCAACTCCGAAGATACCTACGAGTGATGTAAGTACTACGAGTGCACCTTCCATAAATGTACAGTCGATGAAGAGAAGGGCAGGATTGAATGCAAAGCAATAAGGAACGATGAATGCAGCAATTGCTAAAGTTGATGCAGTAAATGCTGTCTTCATTGGTTTGGATTTTGCAATAGCTGAACCCGCATAAGCTGCAAGTGCAACTGGAGGAGTGATGTCTGCAACGATACCGAAGTAGAAGCAGAAGAAGTGAGCTACTATTCTAGGAAGACCCATTGTGATAAGAATAGGTGCACAAGTTGAAGCCATGATGCAGTAGTTAGCAGTTGTAGGAACTCCCATTCCTAAAACGATACAGCAGAGCATAGTCAAGAACAATGCTACAAATAATGGGTTAACGAATGGAATAGATGAGCTGAATCCTACGATTGCAGAGATTAGCTTGGATGCAAGACCTGTAGCCGAGATACATCCAGCGATGATACCAGCCATACAACATGCAACAGCTACTGTTATAGTTCCTTTGCCGCCAGCCTCTAAAGCATCGAAAATTTTCCAAACTGTGAAGTCATTTTCGTCTTTTGCGAGCTTATCAATGAAGTAGTCGATAACACTTACCACGATGGAGCAACCGATTGCAATAGTTGCTGCCTTTTGCATAGTGCAAGCATTAGAAACTACTAACCAAACTAATACAACGAGTGGAATCAAGAGATAAATCTTCTTGATTAAATGTCCCATCTTTGGAAGTTGTTCTCTTGGAATTCCCTTAAGTCCTGTTCTCTTTGCTTCAAGGTGAACTGAGATGAATACACCAGCAAAGTACAGAATAGCAGGGAGTATAGCGCGAGTGGCAACTTCTGCATATGTAACATTGATATATTCTGCCATTAAGAAAGCAGCAGCAACCATGATAGGAGGCATAATCTGACCACCAGTTGATGCAGAAGCTTCTACAGCGGCTGCAAACTCTGGCTTATAGCCTGTTTCCTTCATCATAGGAATTGTTACGGATCCTGTAGTTACTGTATTACCAACGGATGAACCGGAAACCATACCGCAGAGAGCAGAAGAGATAACTGCAACCTTTGCAGGACCACCAGCAAATCTTCCTACGAGAGCATTGGCAAGGCTTATGAAGAACTTTGCAATACCAGTTCTTTCAAGGAAAGCACCGAAGATGATGAATACAGCAATGAATCTAACACATACTTGAATTGGTGTAGTAAGTACACCCTCTGTTGAATAGAAGAGAACATACATTACACGCTTTAAGCTTGTGCCATTAATGAATGTATAAGCGATAATAACACCTGCAACGCAGAGAATAGGGAGACCTACGCAACGTCTGCAGAGTTCAAACAAGCAAATCAAACCGATTATTGCAATTACGATTAGCTGTGGAGTCATCTTGGATGCGCTTGTGAGGTTCCAAACGATAGCATCATAGCTAAAGTAGTAGTAAAGGAATGAACCAGAACCAAGAACCATGAAAATCCAATCATACCAAGGCAAGCTGTTAACTTTAACATGCTTTTTGCTTGCTGGGAATGTAAGGAAGCCCATAATCATAATCAAGCCAATAAAGCTTGTCATACGTTTTTCCAATGCAGCTACACTAAAGAGTGTTTCATACATACAGAAAAGAGAGAAGAGCACCATTACGACCTTTACGATCTTTGCTTGTGTGCCTTCCCAGATACGAGTATTGGACTCTTTATCATATTTTCTCATAACGTCGTTAAGGTCGCCGATTTCTTCAGCGACCTTAGCATTAGAGTTTACATTGTCTTTAGGTTTCTTTGTAAACATTATTTACCTCAATTATTTTGTTGCAACAGTTACGCCTTTTTCAGCATAGTACTTAGCAGCTCCCTTGTGGTAAGGAACGGATGTAACTTCTGTAGCGAAGTTAACGTCTAAGTCATTTGCCTTTGCGTGTTCGATAGAGGACTTACCATCAAAAATAGTCTTTGTGATGTTGTAAACTACATCTTCATCAACGTCGTCTCTTACGATAACCATAGCAGCTACAGCAACTGTTGTAGCATCAGCATCTGTGCCATAAGTAGCAGCTGGAATTACGTGCTTTGAGTAGTAAGGGGACATAGCGATTAACTTGTTGATGTGTTCATCATCTAAGGATACTAAGTAAGCTTGCTTAGCTGTGCAGAGCTCTGTGATTGAGTTTGTAGGAGCACCAGCAACTACTAATGCAGCATCAATCTTGTTGTCCTTTAAGGATTCAGTGGAATCGGAGAATCCTTGGTAAACTGGAGTGATGTCATTAAGTGTTAAATCGTAAGCCTTTAAGATATCGAGTGCGTTGAAGTAAACACCAGAACCCTGAGCACCAACGGAAACTGTCTTGCCCTTTAAGTCAGCAACAGTTTTGATGGATGGGTCGCAAGTTACGATTTGAACATCTTCCATATATAAACCTGCTAAGATGGAGAAGGAATCAACCTTGCTGTTGAAAAGGTTAGAACCTTGGTAAGCATAGCTCATAACGTCTGACTGGCAGAATGCCATTTGAACGTCACCAGCATCAAGATCTTCAACGTTTGCTTGTGAACCGTTTCCAGGAAGACCAGTAATTGTGATGTTGTCGCAGTTATTGGATACATATTCTGAAAGAACAACGCCATATGCGTAATATGTTCCACCAGTTCCGCCTGTAGCGAAATCAAGGTCTGCGGATTTTACATCGGAGCCAGCGTTATTACCACAACCAGCTAAGCAGAGTGTAAATGCTAAAACAAGTACTAAAACTAAACATAATCTCTTTTTCATTTTGCAATCTCCTTTGTGTGTATAAATTTTTAATTTCATGCGAAATGTTCAAAGTGAAAAACATTTTTTGAAATAAGAACAAATTCTGAAATTGTTCTTAAATTGTTTTTACAAGTATGAATATACTCTCCTAAAAAAGAGAATGCAATAGAAATTTTCAGAAAAATCGTTCTAAATAAAAAACAGTTTTTGGAAAAAAACAATTTAAGCAAAAAAGCCCTAAATTTCAACCTTTTTCAACGTTTTTACATTCAAATTCAAGTCTTGCTTTATAAATAGGAAAGAATGTGGTAAAATAATCGCATCAAAAATAAGGAGCCAAAATGAATAATATTAAGGTTAAAACTCTTGACTCTGGTGTCAGAGTTATCATGGAAAAATTAGATCAAGTGCAATCCGCAAGCTTCGGAGTTTGGGTCAGAGCAGGTGCTGTTGATGAAGAAAAAGAGATTTCAGGTGTTTCTCATTTCATAGAGCACATGATGTTTAAGGGTACAGAAACTCGTTCGGCTAAAGATTTGGCAACAGACATAGATAAAATAGGTGGACAGATTAATGCGTTTACCGGTAAAGAAGCAACTTGCTATTATGTAAAGACTGTTGGAAACAATATACTAAAGGGCGCAGAAGTAATTCTCGATATGCTTAACAATTCAGTTTTTGACGAAGTTGAATTAAGAAGAGAACGTAAGGTCATTATGGAAGAGATGAAGATGACAGAGGATACTCCTGATGATCTAGCACAGGAAACGGTCATTGAACTCTTATTTAAAGGCAATCCGTATGGCAAGTCAATTATTGGCAATACAACATCTCTAAAAGGTATCAATCGCGAGAAATTAATCGCATATAAAGAACGTGAATACACCAAAGATTCTATCGTAGTATCAATTGCCGGAAATTTCGACGAAAATGAATTTTTAGATTTTATCGAGGACAAGTTCTCTAAACTTAAGGATAAAAAAGCCGAGAAAAAGGTCGAAGTAGTTCCTTATAAGCCTTCGTATAAGGTAATTAAAAAGGATATTAATCAAACTCATATATGCTTGGCTACTAAAGGTCTTGCTTTAGACGATGATAGATATTATAGACTCTCATTATTAAATAGCATTATGGGTGGCAGCATGAGCTCGAGATTGTTCCAAAATATCAGAGAGCAAAAAGGTTTGGCATATTCAGTATTTTCAGTAGCATCATCAGCTTCTAAAGATGGATATTTTGAAATCTATGCGGGTGTAAATTCTGATAAGATTGAACTTGCACTTAAAGGAATCCGTGAAGAACTCGCTTTGCTAGATAATGATGGTGTCACTGCCGACGAACTTTCCATGGCAAAGGAACAAGCAAAAGCTTCATATGTATTTGCGCAGGAAAACGCGGCTTCCAGGATGTTTGCTAATGGTAAAAATCTCATGTTAGTGAACAAAATATTTACTCCAGAAGAAGTTTTAGACGGGTTCGACAAGGTTACACTCGGTGATATCGATGAAATCAAAAAGATGATTTGCGACCCTTGTACATATACTGGTGCATCTGTAAGTGATATAAAATATGATTTAGGAAAGATTTGGTTAGGCTAATGGAAAAATATAAAGTAAAAATTGTTAGTAAAAGTGGCAATGTGCCTTCATACGAAAGCGTCGGAGCAGCTGGTGCAGACTTAAGAGCTTATATACCAGAGCCAATTACACTTATGCCTGGCGAAAGAAGACTAATTCCCACAGGTTTATATGTGGAACTACCTCAAGGAGTCGAAGCTCAAATCAGGGCTCGCTCTGGACTGTCAATCAAGCACGGGATTACCATGATAAATGGAGTTGGTACCGTTGATAGCGATTATCGTGGGGAATGGAATATTCCTATGGTAAACCTGGGCCAAGAACCATATACGATTGAAAATGGTGATAGAATTGCACAAGCAATCTTTACTACATATACTCAGGTCGAATTCGAAGTCGCATCCGAAATCGACGAAACTGAAAGAGGAGCGGGTGGCTTCGGACACTCCGGAATAAAATAATGTTAAATAGAATCGATTTAGAAAAAAGAGAATTTGATATTTTGGCACCAAAAGCCACAAAATCTGCAGAGTCCAGAGGAAGATTAGTACCAGAAGAAAAGGATGGAACTAGAACAGAATTCCAACGCGACAGAGACAGAATTGTGCATTCAAAAGCCTTCAGAAGATTGATGCATAAGACGCAAGTTTTCCTTTCACCAGAAGGAGACCACTTTAGAACTCGTCTTACACATACCTTGGAAGTTTCACAGATTTCAAGGACAATTGCAAGAGCCCTTAATCTCAATGAGGACTTGGCTGAGGCCATTTCTCTCGGTCACGACCTTGGACACACTCCATTTGGTCACAACGGCGAAGAAATATTAAACAAGATTCATCCTAACGGCTTCGAACACAATGTTCAAAGCTTGCGAGTTGTCGATTTATTAGAGCCAACTCCAACAAGACAAGGGCTTAATCTGACACTCGAAGTAAGAGACGGAATAGTAAACCATACTGGTCCGGTTCTTCCTTTTACGCTTGAGGGACAAATTGTTAGACTTTCTGATAGAATTGCTTATATAAACCACGATATCGACGATGCCATCAGATCCGGAGTAATCTCAATCGATGACATTCCAGAAGAATTCCTCGATGTTTTCGGTGAAAGCCACAGCGAAAGAATTAATAATATGGTTCTTGATGCGATAAAGAACTCCGAAGGAATGGATATTATTAAACAAAGTGATTTGTTTAAGACAGAACTCGACAAGCTTCGCAAATTCATGTTTGCTAATGTTTATCGCAATCCAAAAGTCAAGAAAGAAGCAGATCTCGCAAAAGTTGAAGTTGTCATCAGCTCTCTATATAATTTTTATGTAGAAAACCCTGATGCGCTTCCAGATGATAGCAGATTTGTTATCGATCAGGATGGTGTAAACGAGGCAGCAAAGGATTTCGTTGCAGGTATGACTGATAGATTCGCACTTTCGACATACACAGATCTCTTTGTGCCAAAGGGTTGGAAATAGTGTATTAATATAAATACAAAAAATAAAAAAGGAAATGGCTCACAAATGTTGAATATTTAGTTATAGACTAAGTAGGAGACCGTTTAGTGAGCCAGAATTATAATTCGACAATTGAAGACTTAAAGGCCCAATTAAACATCGTAGATGTGGTATCTCGTGCGGTACCGCTCAAGCGTGCAGGGGCCAACTTTAAAGGAGTATGCCCGTTTCATAATGAGAAGACTCCTTCTTTTGTTGTTTCAGAGCAAAAGCAGATATTTACATGCTTTGGCTGTGGAGCATCAGGAGATGCAATAGAATTCACTAAAAGGTTCTATAATCTCGAATTCCAGGAAGCATGTGAAAAGCTTGCAAAAGAGAACGGAATTACTATTGATTTGAACTTTGGCGCAGGAAATAAGCAGGAAAAAGATAGGGTTTACGAGATGAACCGCACCGCTGCGAGATTCTTCTTGGACAATATGACAAAGTCTGCTAACCCCGGCTATAAATACATAAGAAGTAGAGGTATCGAAGATAGCACTATTGTCAAGTTCGGTATCGGCTATGCTCCAGCCGGTTGGGATAATCTCCTAAACTATATGAAATCCAAGGGATATACCGAGGAAGAATTAGCAGAATTCTCTCTTCTAAGAAAGAAAGATGGTGGCAAGTATTACGATTACTTCCGCAATCGTATTATTTTCCCAATCATAAATACAACAGGAAAGGTTGTAGGCTTCCAGTCTAGAAAAATAGACCCAGAAGATCCATCAGCAAAGTATATCAATACACTTGACAACCTGGTTTTCCACAAGAAAGACACTATTTTTGGTATTAATCTCACTAAGCAAGACATTGCAAAAGAAGGCATGGCTATTTTAGTAGAGGGCAATATGGATGTTGTATCGCTTTATCAAGCAGGCGTTCATAATGTAGGAGCTTCCTGCGGAACAGCACTTAATGAAAACCAAGCAAAGCTTCTAAAACGCTATGCTAATACCGTTTGTCTGTGCTATGATTCGGATTCTGCCGGCCAAGAAGCGGATTTGAGAGGCATTGAAGTCCTTACGAAAGCTGGACTTAAGGTTAAAGTAATGAGTGTAACCTCTGGAAAGGACCCCGATGAGTTCGTAAAGGAATTCGGCAGGGAAGCATTCATGAAGTTGGCTGAAGAAGCCATGACATCTACTGAATTCAAACTCAAAGCTGCTAAAAAAGGCCTGAATTTGAACAGAGATGACGATAAAATTGATTATGTAAAGCGAGCTACGGCAATCCTAAAGCAGGAAAGCCCAGCAACTGCTGACATATATATCAAGAAACTAGCAAGTGAACTTAAGATTTCTGAAGGCGCTATAAGAATGGAAGTATCAGGTAAGTCTAGTGCAGGCCAAGATAGCTCTGTAATTACTAGACAAAGCAACGTAGATAGTGAAAACCTTCCTAACTTAAGCACACTTGAAGCAACCATAATTAAAGTTCTTCTTATAAATCCGAACTTTACTGAGAAATTGCTCAGTAATGAGAACATATTTGAGAGCGAACTCGGTATGAAAGTTAAGAATATAATGTTTGAACTTTATGGAATGAATGGACAATTCGAGGAAAGCGATGTTTTCGATAGGTTGGAGACCGATGAAAGCCAAAAGCTGGCCGAAAATCTAGCATCCATTGTCATCGCCGGCAACGAAGAGAACGTTTTTGAAGATTGCATTAGAGATTGGCGCCTAAAACGTGCCAAATTAAAAGAGAAGCTGCTGATAGATCGGCTTTCTTTAGCTGATGAGCAGGAATCAAGCAGCGCAATAGAAGAGCTTACAAAAGAGCTCATGGACGTACAGAAAGAAATCAAGTCATTAGGAGGTAAAATTTGATGGCAAAGGATAGAGATGAAATAATGGATTTTGATGAACTTGAACAAGACGAATTGTTAGATGATGAAGAAATCGTAGAAGAAAAACACGATTTCATCACAAGCAGAGGAATTGAAGGCGCTAAAGAAGTAGATATTGACCAGATCAATAGAGTCTTCGAGAACGATATCGACTACGGTGTCGAGAGCGACGAACTTCCTGATGACAACCAAGAAATTGAGTTTGAATCTCTCGAAGATGAAGCTTTAACTAAGGGTATCGCTGTAGACGACCCAGTTAGAATGTACCTCAAGGAAATTGGTAAGGTTCCACTTCTTACTGCTGACGAGGAAATCGTACTTGCACAAAAAATGAAGGAAGGCGACCAGGATGCAAGACAAAAGCTTGTAGAAGCCAACCTCAGACTTGTAGTATCAATTGCTAAGAGATATGTTGGCCGTGGCATGCTTTTCCTCGACCTTATTCAAGAAGGTAACTTAGGTCTTATCAAGGCAGTAGAAAAGTGCGATTATACAAAGGGATATAAGTTCTACACATATGCTACATGGTGGATTAGACAGGCAATTACTCGTTCAATCGCTGATCAAGCAAGAACTATTCGTATTCCAGTACATATGGTTGAAACTATCAATAAACTCATCAGAGTTTCTCGTCAATTACTTCAGACTTATGGTCGCGAACCTAGCCCAGAAGAAATTGCTGAAGAAATGGGTATCACAGTAGAAAAGGTTAGAGAGATTCAGAAAATCGCACAGGAGCCAGTTTCACTCGAAACTCCTATCGGCGAAGAGGAAGATTCTCACCTTGGCGATTTCATCCCGGACGAGGATGTTCCAGCTCCAGCAGAAGCTGCAGCAGCACTTATGCTTAAAGAGCAACTTCTCGAAGTTCTTGATACACTTACTGAACGTGAGCAAAAAGTACTTAAACTCAGATTCGGTTTAGAGGACGGACATGCACGTACACTTGAAGAAGTAGGTAAAGAATTCGATGTAACACGTGAACGTATTCGTCAGATTGAATCCAAGGCCATCAAGAAACTCAACCATCCATCAAGAAGTAAGAAATTAAAGGACTACCTTGAATAAATTAACTGAAAGATTACAAAAAATAGCTGATGAAATAGTAAAGGGTGAAAGCGTTGCCGACATCGGTACCGACCATGGATATTTACCTATATATCTTTATGAGGAAGGCATATCCGAAAAGGTAATTTTGGCAGATGTTAGCAAGGGTTCGCTCGAGAAGGCGCAAGCGAATTGCGAAAAAACACATCCTGAGGCAAAGTTTGATTTAAGACTTGGTGATGGACTAAAAGTGCTGGCCGAAGCCGAGGTCGACACCGTCGTTATCGCAGGTATGGGCGGCTTGCTCATGACTGAAATATTAGGATATGATACTAAAAAATCACATTCCTTTAAGAAGTTTATTTTGCAACCGAGAAACCATGTGGGTGAACTTAGATTTTGGCTTTCAGAAAACGGCTTTACTATTGTAAATGAGCAGTTAGTAAAAGAAACTCGCTTTTTCTGTGAAATACTCACAGTAGTCAATGGAACCCCAGAAATCGACGTAGAACGCCTAAAAGCTGATCCTAGCTCAATTATGTGGGAAGTGTCAGAAACTCTCTTAGAATTCAAGCCAGAGCTTCTAAAGCCCTATATAGATAGGAAGATTGCTAAAGAGAAAGTTATTTTGGCAAGACAGCTCAGTGCAACGCATATAGATGATAAAAAAGTTGCCACACAGAAGGACAGAATAAAATATCTAGAATCGTTAGGTGACAGAATATGAAGATTGAAAAACTAGCTAATTTAATAGAAGAATTCGCACCACTCAGTTTGCAAGAAGAGTGGGACAATTCCGGCTTCCAGATTAAAGCAAAATCTGAAGTAAGTCGCGTGCTAGTAGCACTTGAACTCACTTCTCAGGTTATCGACGAGGCCATCGAACAAAAGTGTGATATGATTTTGACACACCATCCATTGTTCTTTGAAGGAATTAAGCTCATCGATTATGGCACCGTTAAAGGCGGTTTCATCAATAGATTAATCGACGAAGATATCAGCGTTTATTCATCGCACACACCATTCGACATTTGCGATGGTGGAAACAATGATTACATCGGCAAACTTATAGGCGCCAAGGACATCATGTTTATTCCAGGCGATGAGGATAAGATTTGTAGAATGAGCTGGGTAGATTCTGCTAAGATGAATGATTTCATTGATCTTTTAGCAGATAAGCTCCAGATGGATAAGAAATACTTCAATTTTACAGGAGATATTAACGCTACAGTGAATAAGGTTGGCTGGTGCACAGGTGCAGGTTCAGAGTTTATTACTCTTGCAAAGGCTGCCGGCTGCGATACATTTATCACTGGAGATTTAAAATATCATCAGGCTATTGAAGCCAAAGAATTAGGACTTAATGTTATCGACTGCGGCCATTATGGTACAGAGCATATTTTCATAGAGAATATGGCTGACAAACTAAAAGGCGCAGACATCGAAATTATTAAGTCAAAAGTGGATGCAAATCCATTCAACTTGTTTTAATATTTTTGGGTAAAGCAGACAATCGCGCGTTTATCGTGAGGAAAGTCCGGGCTCCACAGGGCGAGGATGCCAGATAACGTCTGGCGTGGGTAACCATAGGGAAAGTGCAACAGAAACATACCGCCGAAACAGTTAGGCTGTGGTAAGGGCGAAATGGTGAGGTAAGAGCTCACCGGGGTTGTGGAGACACAACTGCCGTGTAAACCCCATTCGGAGCAAGACCAAAGTGGATAAGGCTGGCTGCCCGTCAGCCCCAGATGGTAGGTCGCTAGAGCTTGGTGGCGACATCAAGTCGAGAAAGATGATTGTCTAATACAGAACCCGGCTTACAGCTTTGCCCCTTGAAAGCTAAAACCCCTTGTATTGCAAGGGGTTTTGTTGTATAAAATTTTAGAATTTTCTTCAAAAATTTTGTTGCGCAGATATTTTGAAATATGATATATTTTTCTTAATGATAAGTTTATTTTGCTCGCTCAGTTCGACCTTAATGCATTTTGCGCGAGCATTTGTTTTTTATTACAAAAAAGGATGGTAAAAATTTATGAAAAAGTTTATTGCAGTTATTATGTCAGTCTTACTGATATTGGTTGCATTCCCAATGTCAGTAGTGGCGTTGGATGGGCAACCAACTGAGCCAGGACCAGAACCAAGTTCTGACTACCAATTTCGTTTGCAGTATTCTGTGTATACGCAAAATGCTTCTGCTTCGAATGTTACGGTTATTGTTAATGAAGATAAAAAGCCAACTAATTCTCTAATTGACTTTGAAAAGGATAAAAAAATTGAATTCAAAATCCATTCGGATTTAGGTTATACACCTAGAGTCCTTATCGTTATGGATAATGGAGACGATTTTGATAGTTGGGATAGCTATGCCCTAGACGATTCGAAAAAAGTTGTCCTAAGGGAAGACAATAATGATTATTCTTTTAGTTTTACACCATCGGCTCAAAAGTTTTTTGATGTAATAATCGACATTGATCCTGAAACTCACTATTGGGTTGGTTGTGAGTATTTCATTGGAAGCGAAACTAATGTGACAGGTTCTGTTAAAGTTAACGGAACAGCAGTTGAAAAAGAATCAATACATCCTGCTACGGATACTTCTATAGAATTCACTTTACACTCTGATATATTTAAGCCATGGGTTACAATTGAAGTTTTTGATAATGTCCATACATATTATGATTCAAAAGATTCTAATAATGAGAGCAAAATTGTAATTGAAGATAAAGGAAATGGCGATTATTCATTTAGTTTTACGCCACCAGCTCAAACATATTTTGATGTTTATATAGATGCAGATCCAGACTACGCTTTAGTTGTAAAGTACAATAAACAAGGTGAAGGTGAAGCAATTGCTTCCGTAACAAATAGTGGAACTTTAATTAATCCGGAAGGAATTATTCAATTTGCTTCGGGAACTGAAATTACTTTAGACTTGCATTCTTATTGCGACACAAAGCCACTTGTTCAAATTGAAATTTTTGATGGAACACCAGAAAACGAGACGCCCGTAATTAACAATTCATTTTGGGACTCACAATCTGATAGCAATCCTAACCAACACAATATTTTAGAGCCATCTATCTCAGAACAAGGGGATAGAAATTATCAACTAAAATTTACGCCTAATGTTCAGAATTCTATAATGGTTCATGTATATTGGAATGAAGACGAGTTAAATATAGATAATCCTGGACAAGATACTCCAACGCTGCCTGCTGAGGAAGCTGCAAAAGCAGTAGAAGCTGATAGATATGCATATAGCGAGGGCACTGATGGCAAACTTGATTTCCAGACTAAGTTAGCCGTTGAAATATTCTATGAAAGCTTTGCAGGCGATAGACCTTACCATGGTTATTTTGCAAGCTATACAGATGTGTATTATGCTATAGATATGAGTAGCACTGCAACTGATACAGATACCGAAATTCCTAGCTTGTCTTACTATACTTGTAAACTCAATATACCTGCAAAAGGTGATTTTGAAGCTAGTACAGCTGAATTCAAGGCATATGTTTTAGCTTCAGACACAAACTTTGTAGTTTATGGTGAAAAAGCTGACGGAACTAAGACTTACAAAGTATTAGATGCTGCTGGCATTACTTTCGACGAGGAAGTTCCTTGCGAACTTGGCTTCAAACAAGACAGCAATGAAGATCCAAGAGATTATGTAGATGTGTTTGGCAATGGTGTTTGTCAGATTGGCGGCATTCAGACATCATCATTAGATATCAAAGGATATCATATTACACAAGAACACTCACATTTCTGTGACAATGAGTTTATAAACAATACTCGTGATGATTTTTCTGATGACTTAATTACTCAGCTTTCGTTCAAACTGGTTGTATACCAAGAAGGCAAAGATGTTATAAAAGTCGAGGCTCAAAATAGCGCAGCCGCATGGAATTTTGCGGATTTCAGCGGAGGTTTATCAGGAACAGAAGATGACCATGGCTTTGCACAAATATTCTTTGGAAATGATTGCTTTAGCATTCCAAAACATTCTTTAAGTGGTGATGTAATTACAAATATAGAATTGGTTTATCCTGAAAGAGCTGCAACAATTTCTACAGATACGAATGGCGATTTTACTGTAAACATCAATTCAAAGTATTACAATTTCATGTCTTTCAAAGTTACATATGATGGTGGAACTGTAGGTTATATCGATGTTGAACTTGTTGGCATACAGTTAACTAGACATGACCTTCCAGATAACGAAGCAATATATCAATATCACGGAACAGACCATTGTACTAGTTATACAAACATTGGAGAAAGCGACATAAATTATATTGCAACTTTCTACTACGATAATAATGCTACTCTTAATAATGATGGAACAGCTAGCGAACCGCTAAATGGTTTTGAAAAAGTTGATCTAATTGTTACTGTCACTAAGAAAGACGGAAAGAAGATTGTAAATACTATTCCTAATGCTAATGCAATTACACAGAATGGAATTGTACATAATGACTTCTGGGGAAATCAAAAAGCAGGTTTGGCTAGCCAAGGCAATCGTCATTACTATGATGATTTCTTAGTTTGGTCAGGCACGCAGGCTGAATGGGATAAGTTAGCACAAATAGAAGTCAATGCTGTTAAGCATTCAGACGATACAACATTCGGTGGTTCAATGCTCGGCTCGGGTGCCGGCGTTGGTGTTCAAATGTAGTTAGAGCGAAAGGAGAAAAGAAATGAAAAAAATATTATTAGTTTTCTTAACAATAACTTTAGCATTTTGCTTTACTACAACTGCTGGCTTTGCTGTTACAAACGGAGATGTTGAAACACTTGTGATATCTGATTATAACATTTCAGAAGTAGATGTTTCTGGAAACACAGAAGATGGTGTATATGCTGTTACAGTTCAAATCGTGAAAGATTCAACTATTGTTGCTAGTGAAAGCTTTGAAGTTAATGATAGTCAAGAATTCACAGGCACTTTCAATGGCCTTTCATTAGCGTATAGCACAACTTACACAGTTCGCGCTGCAAACTACGTAGGAGGCACATGGGAGACAACAACTTTCACTACTGAAGCAGAGCCGTACATTCCACCTTATATTCCTCCATACAATCCTAGTACTACAACACCAACTCTTATGACTGATGCAATGGTTCAGGAACTCGTTAAGAACTTCACAGTTACTACTCGTACTGAGAACCAGACTCGTGGAATTAAGGTTTATGTGAACGATATTGAAGGCTTACAGCAGATCAAGGATGCTGGATATACTGTAGTTTATGATTTCTACAATGTTTGCCAGAGAGCAGTTCCAAAGAACACTCAATACAAGCTTACAAAGGTTAAGGACAAGAGCGAAGCTTGGTACCTTAACACTGCAGCAAAGAAGGGCAACAAATATTACTACAAAGCCGTTCTTAAAGTAAAGAACGCAGAAGGTGAAGTAATAGCCAAGACTACGCTCGAACAGGGCAAGTACGGTTGTAGAACAAGAAAATAACTAAAATCTTACATAATGCAGGATGCATAAAGCCCTTGGAAACGAGGGCTTTTTGTGTTAAACTAATTTTGTTAATTATTTTATAAAAAATGCTTGACCTCGCGAACAAATTGTTATAATATAAGAACAAGAAAAGAACAAATGTTCTACATTGGAGGGACAGATTATGAAAGAAACAATCAGTGAAAAGGATAAAGCTCTAGAAGCGGCAATGGCCCAGATTCAAAAGCAATTTGGAACTGGATCCATTATGAAACTCGGCGATGACATTCACATGAATGTCGATGCGATTTCTACTGGTTCTATCAGCTTAGATATAGCCACAGGTATCGGCGGTGTACCACGCGGAAGAATCATCGAAGTATTCGGACCCGAATCTTCTGGTAAAACTACACTTGCACTTCATGTTATTGCAGAAGCACAAAAGAACGGTGGCAAGTGCGCTTTCATCGATGCTGAGCACGCTTTAGATCCTATTTATGCTAAGAACTTAGGGGTTAATGTAGCAGAACTTCTCGTTTCACAGCCGGACACTGGTGAACAAGCATTAGAAATTTGTGATATGCTCGCTAGATCAGGAGCTCTCGACGTTATCGTTATCGACTCCGTAGCAGCTTTAGTACCACGTGCAGAAATCCAAGGGGAAATGGGAGATTCTCACGTAGGCTTACAAGCCAGACTCATGTCACAAGCCTTACGTAAGATTACAGGAACAGTTAATAAATCCAATACATGTGTTATCTTTATCAACCAACTCCGTGAAAAGGTTGGTATTATGTTCGGCAATCCAGAAGTTACAACTGGTGGTAGAGCGCTCAAGTTCTATTCATCAATGAGACTTGATGTTAGAAGAGTTGAATCTCTAAAGGTCGGCGACAATGTAGTAGGTAACCGTACAAGAGTTAAGATTGTAAAGAATAAGGTTGCTCCACCATTCAAGCAAGCTGAATTCGATATTATGTATGGCGAAGGCATCTCAAAAGCCGGAGATTTACTTGATTCCGCTGTAGATGCAGACATCATCAAAAAGACCGGTTCTTGGTACAGCTTTGAAGGCGAGAGAATCGGCCAAGGCAGAGAATCTGTCAAGGAATATCTCAAACAACACCAAGATGTAATGGACAAGGTAGAAGGATTACTCCTAGATGCTTTAAAGAGCGATGCTGTAGAGCCAAACGAAGCTGACAAGCGTCCAGAAATCCCTGAATCTGAGATCTCTGAGATAATGGATATGTTTGTAGATGAAGACGGCGTTGTAATCGACGACAAGTAAAAAGATAAAAAATACTAGAAAGTCAAGGAATTTCAACGATTTTCCTTGACTTTTTTATATTTATTTGCTACAATACACGAGTTGAGCCGCGCATGAAAGGCAACTAAGCCCAATTTTAATCGTATTGGCGCCTCATTTGGCGAGACTGGATAGAGGAGGAAAAAAATATTATGTACGCAGTTATTGAAACTGGTGGAAAGCAGTACAGAGTTCAAAAAGGTGATGTTATCTCCGTTGAAAAGCTCGATGTAGCAGTTGGTAAAAAAGTAACATTTGACCATGTTCTCGTACTCGGAGAAGGTAAGGATGTAAAAATTGGTACACCTTACGTAGGAACAGCCGTAGAAGGCAAAGTAGTTGAAGTTGGCAAGGGTGAAAAGGTAATCGTTTTCAAGTACAAGGCTAAGAAAGACTACAGAAAGAAACAAGGACACAGACAACCATTCACAAAGGTTGAAATCACAAGCTTAGGCGTTGAAGCTAAGGCTGAAGCTCCAAAGAAAGAAGCAGCTCCAAAGAAGGAAGCAGCACCTAAGGCTGAAAAGAAGGCTGACGTTAAGGTTAGCGCTTCAATGAAGAAAGATGAACTTATTGCTTTTGCAAAGGCTAACAAGATCGCTGTTGATGAAAAGGCTACTAAGGCTGTAATTCTCGAAGCAATCGAAGCCGCTTTAAAGTAATTGATAGATAGGAGGATACACTAATGGCAAGTAAAAAAGGTGTAGGTAGCTCTAAGAACGGTAGAGACTCCGAGTCCAAGAGATTAGGACTTAAAGCTGGCGACGGTGAATTCGTTACTGCTGGCTCAATCATCGTTAGACAAAGAGGAACAAAGTTCCACCCAGGTAACAATGTTGGTATCGGTGGTGATGACACATTGTTCGCAATGATCGATGGATCAGTTAAGTTTGAAAGAAAAGATAAGACTAGAAAGCAAGTTTCAGTTTATCCAAAGGAAGCTTAATTAGAGTGCCCTGGGTGTATGCCCAGGGCTTTTTTTCAGGTGAAATATGTTTGTAGATCGTGCAAAAATATATATTAAATCAGGTAAAGGCGGTAACGGTGCTGTAACTTTCAGACGTGAAGCCAACGTTCCAAATGGTGGACCTGATGGTGGCGACGGCGGCCGAGGTGGCAACGTCGTTTTTGTTGCTGACAGAAATTTGCGTACTTTGATGGACTTCAAGTACAAAAAGAAATATGTCGCAGAAGATGGCCAAGATGGTATGAAGAGAAACTGTTTTGGTAAAGATGCTGATGATTTAATCATTAAGGTTCCTATGGGAACTGTTATTTTAGACCAGGAATCCGGTAAGATTATGAAGGACCTCACTTCAGATGGAGAATCTTTCGTAGCCTGCAAAGGTGGTAGAGGCGGCAGAGGCAATGTTCACTTCAAGTCAAGCGTTCGCCAGGCTCCTAACTTTGCTGAGGCAGGCGGAGAGGCCAAGGAAAGAAACGTTATCCTTGAGCTCAAGCTCATAGCCGACGTAGGCTTTGTAGGTTTCCCTAATGTAGGAAAGTCATCTTTACTCGCAGAATCTACTTCTGCTAATCCAAAGATCGCCAACTATCATTTCACTACGATTGACCCTAATTTAGGCGTAGTTTCTCTCTATGATGAGTCATTCATCATGGCTGATATAGCAGGTATCATTGAAGGTGCCTCTCAGGGCGCTGGAATGGGCTTTAGATTCTTGAAACACATCGAAAGGACCAAAGTCCTCATTCATGTCGTAGACGTCGCAGGAACTGAAAATAGAGACCCCAGAGAGGATTTCGATAAAATCAATAAAGAACTCGAAGCATACAGCCCTAGAATCCTTAAGAAACCTCAGCTTATATGCGCTAATAAGATTGATGAATTAGCTGACGGCGAGAACGATGCGAAGTATATAGAATTTAAGGAATATGTCGAGAGAAAAGGTTATAAAGTATTCCCATGTGCTGTAGCGTTTGGCTTAGGCGTAAAGGAACTTTTGGCTGCTGCTTTACAAGAACTTCAAGAGATTGCTAGAAACCCAGTTGAAGAAATCGATTATGACGAGTACTTCGACTTTGAGGCTGAAGAAAACAACGAAGACTACAGAAAGGTTAACTGTGGATTCGACCACAGCGCTAATGTCTTCTTTGTTGAAGGAAAGCAGCTCACAAAGATATTCAATTCTACAAACTTTACTGATATGGGATCTTTAAGATACCTTTATAAATACATTGAAAATTCAGGAGCTATCGAAGAACTTAAAGAAATGGGCCTTGAAGAAGGTTCAATCATTAGAATAAATGGCTTCGAGATGGAATATTGGGACGAATTTTAATGAACTATCAAGCAAAATTAGATCAATTATTAAAACAAGCAGAAAAACCTGGCCGCTATATTGGTGGCGAGGTTAATTCTATTATTAAGGACCCTAAAAAAGTTGAAGCAAATTTCTGTTTCTGCTTCCCGGATCTTTATGAAATAGGCATGTCTTACCTCGGAATGCAGATTTTGTATTCTGAGCTTAATAATGAGCCAAATATTTACTGCCAGCGAGCTTTCCAGCCACAGGTAGATATGGAAGAACTCATGAGAAAGGAAGGATTGCCACTCTTAACATTAGAGAGCAAAATGCCTGCAAAGGACTGTGATTTTATAGGCTTTACACTTCAGTACGAGATGAGTTTCTCTACGATATTGAACATGATAGACCTAGCTGGCCTAGAAGTTTATGCAAAAGATCGTAAAGAAGAAGACCCAATTATCATAGCTGGAGGTCCTTGCGCATATAACCCAGAGCCACTTGCTGACTTCTTTGACCTGTTTATTATAGGTGATGGTGAGAAATTTGAAGTCGCTTTGGTCAACAAGTACATTGAATGCAAGAAAAAGGGTATGACTAAGGACGAATTCCTTAAAGAAGCATGTCAAATGCAAGGAATTTATGTTCCAAAGTTCTACGAAACTAAGTATAACGAAGATGGAACAATAAAAGAAATATGTAAACTCTTTGACAAAGCGCCAGACCGCGTCGAAAGATGTTTAATCGATAGTTTGGAAGATGTTCAATACCCAACAAAGCCAGTAATACCAATGGTTGAGGCCGTTCACGATAGAGCGGTAGTTGAAACTTTCAGAGGATGCACACGTGGTTGCAGATTCTGCCAAGCAGGCATGATTTATCGTCCAGTTCGTGAGAGATCCAAGGAAAAAATTCTCGAACTTGCGAAAGAACAGATTAAAAACACAGGAAACGATGAATTATCATTATTATCGCTGTCAACAAGCGATTTATCGTGCTTTGAAAGCATGGTTATGGACCTGATTGACTACACAAAAGCTAATAATGTAGCTGTTTCTTTACCATCTCTAAGAGTTGATAAATTCGCATTTGAGGTTCTTGATAGAATTCAAGAATACAAGAAGTCCGGACTTACATATGCTGTAGAAGCAGGAACTCAGAGATTGAGAGATGTTATTAATAAGGGTGTTACCGAAGATGACGTCTTCAATTCTTTACGCCAAGCCATGGAACTCGGTTGGACACATGTTAAACTCTATTTCATGATAGGTCTTCCTACAGAAACTTACGAAGATCTCGATGGAATCGCTGATATGGCCCGTAGAATTAAACAAATGGCTTATGATGTAATGGGTAAAATGGGTGGAAAGTTTAACGTAACAGTTGCTTGCTCAAACTTTGTGCCTAAGGCTGATACTCCGTTCCAATGGATGGCTCAGGACAGCCCAGAAGAATTAGAAAAGAAGCACAATTATCTCGCTGAAAAGCTTAGAATCAAAGGAGTTACATTCAATTATCACGATAATGTAACAAGCTCATATGAGGCAATTTTTGCTCGTGGAGATAGAAGAACTGGCCGCATAATTTACGAAGCATGGAAGCGTGGCGCTAAGCTCGATGCTTGGACAGAACACTTTAATAAGCAGGCCTGGGAAGATGCTATCGGCTTTTGCAATTTTGACAGAACTTTCTATACTGAAAGAAAACGCGATTTTGAAGAAATTCTCCCATGGGATATCATAGATTGCTTTGTATCTAAAAAATTCCTGATTTCAGAGGCAAAAAAAGCCGAACTTGCAGAAACTACTAAGGACTGCAGATATGGCTGCGTAGGTTGTGGCATGAACTCCAAAACTACTTGCCAGATGGGAGGTTACTATGCCAAATAGATTTGTCGTTAAATTCACTAAGACTGGCTATGTAAAGTACACATCCCACTTGGATCTCTTAAGAGTTTTCAAGAGAACTTTTAATATCGCAGACATCAAACTCAAGTATTCGCAAGGATTTAATCCACATCCAAAGATGGGTTTTGCCCAGCCGTTATCGCTTGGCTACTCATCAAAATGCGAACTTATAGAGTTCGAAACGCGCTTAGAATATAGCACACAAGAAGTCATGGAACGCTTGAAGGACAAGATGCCAGTAGGCGTAGAATTACTTGAGTGTTCTGTGTTAGATATAGGCAATAAATCCCTTGCAGGGGAATGTGTTTCGGCGGAATATAAGATCTATATTCCTACAGAATTAACGGAGCCCGAGCTTAAAAATCTGCTTAATGGTTATATGGCTCAAGAGCAAATTTCAGCCATGAAAAAGATGAAGAAGACCAAGGATATCCAAGAGGTTCCTATCAAGCATATGATAAGGTCTTTGAGCATTGAAAAGCTTGGCGATTTCGCACTGATTAGAGCACATTTGGACTCGGGCAGCACTTCAAATTTAAGCCCTGAACTGGTAATTCAGTCTTTCCTAAAGTTCGCAAATATCGATGTTCCAAGGTATGATTGCGAAGTAGAAAGAATAGACTTACATTTTACCAATAATTTACATTTTTAGATTGACAAAGCCCCAGCTCTTTTTGTAAAATATTTACATTAGGAGGGGGCTTTTTTATGCTTAAAAATATAAAATTAGAGGATTTGACAGATATTAAAAAACTTAGGGGTTTATACAATAAATATAAACCCAAAATCAATAAATATGCGCTGCCGGTTGTTATAGTAATAGCTCTCATAGTATTCTGGGCAACAGGTAATAAAACTGAGATAGAAGCTCAGGCGAGCACAGAACTTGCAACCAGCACTGACGAAAGCACTGAATATGTCACTAATTTTGCTGAAATCTATGTCGATATTTCGGGAGAAATAGTACATCCAGGCGTATATAAAGTTTCTGAGGGAGATAGAGTTTTTCAAGTTATCGAGATGGCAGGCGGATTGACTTTGGATGCTGATACAACCAATATCAATCAGGCAGAGACCGTCTATGATGGTGAGAAAATAATAGTCCCTAAAGTAGGGGAAGAGACTGAATATGTTTCCTCATCCTCTTCAGGTCTTGAAAATGGTAAAGTAAACATTAACAAAGCAGATTTAGCTGCTCTTGAGACTTTACCTGGCATAGGAATAAGTAAGGCTCAGAAAATTATTGATTATCGTAATACAAACGGTAAGTTCAAGAAAACTTCAGACATAAAGAACGTGTCAGGCATAGGTGACGCTACTTTTGAGAGCCTTAAAGACTTAATTTGCGTATAATTAGTAGAATTTTAACACTTTTACTGTTGGAAAAGTCCTGATTTTGTAGTATAATAACTTAGTTAAGAAAGGGTAATATGATTAGTCAAGATTTAATCAACAGAATAAATGAACTTTCGAAGAAGAAAAAGACTGAAGGACTAACTCCAGAAGAACAAGCTGAGCAAAAAGCTTTGTACAAGGAATATCTTCAGGCTTTTAGAGCGAATTTTAAGGCTCAGTTGGATAATATCGATGTTCTAGACCCAAAGAAGGTTCTCTTAGGACTTTCAGGTGGTGTTGATAGCGCAGCCTCTGCAATAAAACTTAAAGAAGCTGGCTTCGATGTGACGGGATATTATTTTGACATAACAGGTACCGATGAAGAAGGCCTGAGAAAGGCGCAAGCTGTCGCGAATGAGCTTGGGATCGAACTCATTCATGAGTCCGTTTCAAGCGACTTCAACGATATTGTTGTAGATAACTTTGTAAAGGAATATATGAATGGTAGAACACCTAATCCATGCGTTATCTGCAATCCTAATATCAAGTTTAAGAGACTTTTAGAAACAGCTAATAGAATTGGTGCTTATTACATAGCTACTGGCCATTATGCGAGAATTGCTCGTATCGATGATAAGTATTATGTAGCACAAGCTATCAATAAAGAAAAGGATCAATCATATATGCTCTATAGACTTTCTCAAGAAGTCTTAAAGCGTACACTGTTCCCACTCGGTGAAGTTGAATCGAAAGAGGAGACTAGGGAAGTAGCTCGTAAGAGTAAACTTTCAAACTCCGAAGACCCGGATAGCTTAGATATCTGCTTCGTTGATCCTACTGATAATTACGTGGATTATATCAAGCGCTTAGGATTTGATTCTAAGCCTGGTAAGTTCGTTGATAAGGATGGAAACATATTAGGCGACCACCTTGGAATTATCAATTACACAATCGGACAGAGAAAGGGCTTGGGAATTGCTCTTGGAAAGCCTGCTTTTGTCACAAAGATTGATGTTGATAAGAACGAAATTACACTTGGCGATAATGAAGACTTGATGTCAAAAACAGTTGTTTCCATTGACAATTACTGCTCCGCAAATGACTTATCCGAATTAGACGGACTGAAGGTTTTGGCAAAAGTAAGATATGCCGCAAAGCCACAACCAGCCACTTTGTCGGTTAAGGGAGATGAAGTAGTTGCAAACTTCGAAGATTTCGAGCGTGCTGCTACACCAGGACAGTCGATTGTATTCTATCTTGCTGATCGAGTAATCGGCGGCGGATTCATAAAATAAAGGAGAATTTTTATGGCTAAACGTAAGAATAGCAATTATAAATATAGACAGCAAAAAGAAGCGGAAGCTATGGCTGAGCGCGAGAGAACATTCAGAGAAAAGAAGCACAGAACGGTTGTAATTATAAACATCGTCTCTATCTTCTGCGTTATCGTTTCTATAGTAATGCTTATCCTTTTTGAAAAAGGACTCTTTGCATACGGCGATTTAGTATTACTTTTGGTTTGTGGTCCAACTATGTGGCTGCAAGGTTACAGATATCAGACTGTTAACCCTAAATTATCAAAAGTTTGTAGAATTATGGCAATTTTCGACGTAGCATTCTTGCTTTATACCGTATACTACAAGTTTTTCAGCGGCACACCAATTGCGTAATTAATGGAGGATTTTTATAAATGAAAGAAATGGGATTAAATGAAATAAGAAAAGCTTTCTTAGACTTCTTTGAGTCCAAGGAACACTATGTGGGAAAATCCGCTTCTCTTATTCCAAAGAACGACAAATCAATTTTAATTATAAACTCTGGTATGGCACCACTTAAGCCATACTTTGCTGGTTTAGAAACACCACCTAAAAAGAGAATGACTACATGCCAAAAATGTATCCGTACAGGTGATATCGATAATGTTGGTCACACAGCAAGACACGGTACATTCTTCGAAATGTTAGGAAACTTCTCATTTGGTGACTATTTTAAGAAGGAATCTCTTTCTTGGGGTGTTGAATTCTTAACAAAAGTACTCGAATTCCCAATGGATAAACTTTGGGCTACAGTATATTTAGATGATGAACAAGCTATCGAAATCTGGAAGTCCCTCGGAATGAACCCTGACCACATCGTAAGACTTGGCAAGGAAGATAACTTCTGGGAAATCGGACTTGGACCTTGCGGACCAGACTCAGAAATCTTCTATGATAGAGGAGAACAGTATGGCTGTGGTAAGCCTGACTGCAAACCAGGTTGCGACTGCGATAGATTCATCGAAGTTTGGAACCACGTATTCACACAGTTCAACAAAGAAGAAGATGGATCTTATTCCAATCTTCCACATCCAAACATCGATACAGGTATGGGACTTGAGAGAATGGCTTGCGTAATGCAGGGCACATTATCCATCTTTGACATCGATACAATTAAGCACATTCGTGATGGTATCGTTGAAAAGGCTGGCGTAAAGTATGAAGCTGGTAATGAAGACAATGATATCTCAGTTCGTGTAATCACAGACCACTTAAGAGCTATGACATTCATGATTGCAGATGGAATCATGCCTTCCAATGAAGGAAGAGGTTATGTTCTTAGAAGATTGATTAGACGTGCTGCTAGACACGGAAAACTCCTTGGAATCAAGGGAACTTTCCTTGTAGAACTTTCCAATAAGGTTATTGAAGTTTCAGGTGAAGCTTATCCTGAACTCGTAGAAAAGAAGGATTACATCCAAAAGATTATCCAAGTAGAAGAAGACAACTTCGCTGCAACTATCGACAAAGGCGAAGAAATCATAAAGGAATATCTCGATGAATTAAAGAAGGCTGGCAAGACTGTTTTAGACGGAGACAAGGCATTCAAATTATATGATACTTATGGATTCCCACTTGAATTAACTCAAGAAATCCTTGAAAAAGAGGGAATTAAGGTAGATGAAGAAGGCTTTAAATCCAACATGCAGGCTCAAAAGGAATTAGCTCGTAAGAACAGAAAGTCCAATGAGGATGAAGGCTGGAAAGATAAAGATTTCGAAATTGATGTTCCAAAGACTGAATTTACTGGTTATGACAAGTTATTAGATACAGGTAAAGTGCTTGCAATCGTTGGCGCACAAGGACTTCAAGAAGTTGCTAAGGCTGGCGAAAAGGTGCAAATTATACTTGATAAAACTCCATTCTACGCAGAGATGGGTGGACAAGTTGATGATAACGGATTTATGTCAACAGTAACAGAAGCAGACGATGACAAGATCTTTGATTGTGAAGTTGTTAAGGTTTCTAAGGCTGACGGCGTATTCTACCACACAGTAAACGTACTTTCACACGAAGTTAAGGTTGGAGACGAAGTATTATGCGCTGTAGATCCTGCAAAGCGTGGATGCATCATGCGTAACCACACAGCAACTCACTTATTACAGAAGGCTTTAAGAGAAACTCTTGGAAGCCACGTAGAGCAAGCTGGTTCATTAGTTAATGAAGATATTTTAAGATTCGACTTCTCACACTTCGAAGCTGTAACTCCTGAAGAGTTAGCAAAGGTTGAAGAAATTGTAAATGAACAGATTAATAATTTCTTACCAGTTGTTGTCAAGGAAATGCCTATAGAAGAAGCTCAGAAGATGGGTGCAATGGCCTTATTTGGTGAAAAGTACGGTAAGACTGTTCGCGTAGTAAATGCTGGTGATTGGTCCATCGAATTCTGCGGTGGTACACATGTTAGAAACACTGGCGAAATCGGCTGCTTTAAGATTTTATCAGAGGGTGGCGTAGCTGCTGGTGTTCGTAGAATCGAAGCAACAACTGGTACTGGTGTTTTAAGAGAAGCAAAGAAAGCGGAAACTACAGTTTTAGATGTAGCAGAGACTTTGAAGGCTCCAAAGAACGCTGTAGCTGATAAAGCAAAGGCATTAGCCGAAGAAGTTAAGGCATTAAAGAAGGAACTCGATGATATCAAGAAGGCTCAAATGGGTGGCGCTTTAGATGAAATGATGGCAAACGCTAAGGAAATCAATGGTGTTAAGCTCATCACTAAGGAGTTCGCAGACTATAATATTAATGACTTAAGATCACTTTCAGATGATATTAAGGCAAAATATAAGAAGGTAGCAATGGTATTTGCAACAGTTTCTGAAGGAAAGGTAACATTCTTAGTTTCCTTGACTGATGATGTTGTAGAACAGGGCAACCACGCTGGCAATATGATTAAGCAGATCGCAGCTTGCTGCGGTGGTGGTGGCGGCGGAAAGGCAGACATGGCACAGGCAGGTGCTAAGGATGCTTCCAAGCTCCAAGATGCTTTCAAACTTGCTGAAACATTAATCAAATAGTTATTCAAATATAAGGAGGATCGCTATGGATAGAAATACTATTATGTTTGACTCTTTCAAGTCACAAAAATCTAATAAGCAAATCTTAGAAGAAGTATTCCAAGCATTAGAGGAAAAAGATTACAATCCTGTAGACCAACTCGTTGGATACTTGATTTCTGGAGACCCTTCATATATTACAAGCTTTAATAACGCTCGTACATTAATCAAAGGTCTCGACCGCGACGAATTAATCGCTGAAATGTTAAAGGTTTATTTAGGTAAATAGATGAAACGTAAGATCGGATTAGATGTAGGGGATAAAACCGTTGGAATTGCAGTGTCAGACCCATTGGGCCTTACCGCTCAAGGGGTTATGACACTTGAAAGAGTCGGAATTCGCAAGGATTGCGGCAAAATTCTTGATATGGTTAAGGAATATGATTGCGACACTATTGTTATAGGCCTCAATCTAGGACTTGACGGAAATGATACACCTCAGACAGAGAAAGTTCGCGAGTTTAGAACTATGCTTGAGAACAAGATGAGGTCCACGGCTATGAAAGGTATCGAGTGCGTTTGGCAGGATGAAAGATTTACAACTGTTATCGCAAATCGTGTCTTAATCGATGCAGATATGAGTAGACAGGATCGCAAAAAAGTTATCGATAAGCAAGCTGCAGTTATTATTTTGCAGAGCTATCTCGACGGATTAAAATAATATATTATAAGGAATCGACATGAAAAGAATAAACAAGCATGAACTAATAATGAATATCATTAAAATAGCCGTGCTTGTTTTTATTATTGTCGGAATTCCTTTATATATTTGGCTTACTAAGAGGGAATGGCTGATGACATTTGAGTCAGTAGACCAGGTCGCAGAACTCATTAGGAGCTATAAGGGCAAATCAGTTCTGATTTACCTCGGATTACAGATTCTTCAGGTAGTAATAGCATTCTTGCCTGGAGAGATATTCAATATGGCATCTGGATATGTATTTGGTGCGGCTAAGGGGCTCTGTTTTTCGTTTTTAGGCTGTTTTATAGGAACATTGATATCTTTTACGTTGTCTAGGACTTTAGGTCGTGGATTCGTTAGAATTTTTATTCCAGATGATAAGTTTGATAAATATTCTACATATTTGAACTCTGACAGAGCAAAATTAATTTGTTTTATTATTTATTTGCTCCCAGGCATACCAAAAGATGTCGTAAGTTATATAGCAGGGGTGACTGAGATAAAAATGCCTGCGTTTTTGATCTTATCATTGATTGGTAGAATTCCAGGAATGGCTGGATGCGTATTAATCGGATCATCACTAGAGAACGCAAATTACAAGTTAGCAATAATTATTGCAATTGTTGCAGTAATTATTATTGGGGCAGCATTTATATTTAAAAAACAAATCGGAGAATTTATCGAAAAGAAGAAAGAGCATAGATAACTATTCCTAAAATCATAATTTTGGGAATAGTTTCTACGATAAGATATGAAATAAGCCTTGAGCCCACAATTCCTTGTGGCTCAAGGCTTTTCGTTATTTTCCCTTAAAATATTGAGGCTCTATTTTCGCTTTTAAGCGAGTTTCGCCTACTAGGTCGATATATTTATCGACCACTTTTTTAGCTTAAATTAGCTATTGGTCAGTTTTAGTAAATTGGCACCTGAATCGTCATTCCTGCGTATAACTGACTAGCATTTATATCATTGATCTTGCATAACTTATAAACTGCTTCTTGTCTGTCCATATCACTTGGCATATATCTACCAGCGATATCCCATAATGTATCCCCATAAACAATCTCTACAGTTTTATATTCTTGGATTGTGGATCCATCAACTGTATTAAGGCCAAGTAATAAGTTTGCGATACATGTGATAAGAATGATCATGATTACAACGAATGCTGTGAATCTAAATCTGTTGACTACTCTGTATTTCATGGTATCTTCCCCTTTCAAACATTTGTTCTTTTTCTAAATGATAACAGAATAAATGTTCTTTGTCAAGAGAAAATTCAAACATTTGTTCTAAAATGCAATAAGCCCCTTTTTAACTAATGCATCTATTGATTTAATAACGCCGAATTTACTGTGCTCGTATGTTATTCCGCCTTGGAAATATACATTATAAGGTTCCCTAATTGGTGCGTCTGCTGAGAGTTCGATTGATGAACCCTGAACAAAGGCTCCTGCTGCCATTACGACTTGATCTTCATATCCTGGCATTTCCCAAGGAATTGGGCTTACATAGCTATCTATAGGTGCTGCTTGTTGTACGCCTTCACAGAAAGTTACAACTTTTTCAGGTGAACCTAATCTTATTGCCTCTATTATATCTGAACGCTTTGCTTCTGGCTTTGGACATACCTCATAACCGAGCATTTCATAAGCTTTACCGCAGAGAACTGCGCCTTTTACAGCCCCGTTTACTACGCGTGGAGCGATAAATAAGCCTTGGAACATAGATCTTGTTTGACCGAATGTCAAGCCGCATTCACCGCCAATTCCAGGACATGTCATTCGATATTGGATTCTATCGATTAGGTCTGAGCGACCTGCGACATAGGCTCCAGTTAGAGCTAATCCACCGCCTGGATTCTTGATTAATGAAGCAGCCATTACATCTACGCCAACATCTGTAGGTTCCATATAATCAAGGAATTCTCCATAGCTGTTATCGACCATTTTTATAACATTTGGAGCTACTGATTTTACAAATTCAGCCCATTCTTTAATCTGTTCAATCGTGATTGCAGGACGCCAGCCATAGCCTGTAGAACGTTGTACGACAACGAGTTTAGTCTTTGGACTGATAGCTTTTTTAACGCCTTCAAGGTCTATTTTACCATCAGGCAGTAAATCAACTTGTTTATATGTAACGCCTAATTCTTTTAACGAACCTGGATAAACTTTTTCAGTGAGTCCAATAACACTTTTAATTGTGTCATAAGGTGTTCCAGTACAATAAATCAATTCGTCGCCAGGAAGTAAAATTCCTAGCA
Source organism: Anaerovoracaceae bacterium (assembly GCA_045629065.1). Lineage (GTDB taxonomy): Bacteria > Bacillota > Clostridia > Peptostreptococcales > Anaerovoracaceae > JAKSSM01. The sequence continues at coordinate 45,687 of JAZQQK010000034.1, forward strand.
AAGTAATAGCTAAACCATGTGTGCCATTAACGATTGTAGGTCTGCAGAGAGCAGCTTCTGTGTGCATTACATCGGCATAGACTTTTTCAATTGCTTCACGACCAGGATCATCGTAGCCATAGCCTGTATTCCATCCAAAATGCATATCAGAAATATTGTTCTTTTGGAAAGCATCAAGGACTTTATACTGGTTGTAAGCCATAATGTCATCTAACTTCTCAAACTCGCTCTGAACGCCATTTTCAGCCTCATTTATAAGATCTACAACGCGAGGATCTATTTTAAAGTGATCTATTAAATACTTATCAGTGGTTTTCATCTATTTTTCAGTCCTTTCTTCTTCCCATTCCATATCTTTTACGAGGTCACGTTTTACATTTATCTTTTGTCTTGCATAAAGCTGTGTCGTCGTAACTTGTTCGTGATCTAGTAATGCGGCTACATCAAAGATCGAGTTTCCACGACCGATTAAGCTTGTCGCTGCTGTGGCTCTTAGCTTGTGTGGACTGTAGCCAGCGCGTCTTGTAGTGTGAAGCGCTATTGATGTGTACTTTTTTACTAATTCACGAATTTGACGCTCTGTCATTCGTTTTCCCTGAAGCGATAAGAACAAAGCATCTTTATTTTCATCATCAAGCACCTTATCATCTTGACGTTCTGTATCGATATAATCGTGCAAAACTTCTGTAGCAGAATTATTTAAAGGCATGATAGATTCTTTACCACGTTTTCGATAGATCTTAAATTCTCCACGACCAAAGTTGAATGAACTTACATTCAATTGTTGTAGTTCTGAAAGTCTTAAACCGTAAGTTAAAAACAGAATTAAGATGCATTTATCGCGCTTTTTAGTGAGTTCCCAATAGTGATGTTCGTGTGCTGTCAATCCCTCTCCAGTTGTTACAGCGTCTAGCATAATCATAACTTCATCATCTTGGAGAGCCTTGATTTCACGTTCTCCAGGCTTTGGAACTCTTATTGGATCGAAACCATCAGTTATGTTTTTCTCAACCAAACCATCTCTATAAAGTTGCTTGAACATTACAGATATTGACGACTTCTTACGGGCCAAAGATTTGCTTGAGTTTTCATATATATATACAGAATCGGCCTTTTCGACCTTATATTTGCGGCAATAATCGATGAACATGTTGACATCGATAGCTTGGACCTCATTTAATTCATCGAGCTTTATATCGCGAATTTCTTTAGCCTGCGTGAGATCAGTTTCATCAATAAGATATTGGAAGAAAAATTTCACATCGTGTAAATAGCCAAGTCTAGTCATAGGCAAAACATTACCTTTAAGATATGCAAAATATCCGCGCATATATCTAGGAAGCAAATTTTCTATTTCTTCGCATTCCAAATATATATCATTTTCTTTCTTAATGATATTGTCTGGCTTATCGCTTTTATTATGAATTTTTACTTCTTTTTGTATTGCCATTTTGTGAATAATAGTTATATTTTAGTGAATTATTTGCTTATAATTGCTCATTTATGTGGTTAATTAGTGCTTCTAAAGCTCTATCTTCTGTAGGATATTCACTAATATTTAGCCACCACATATCCGGATATCTTCTGAACCAAGTCATCTGACGCTTTGCAAAATGTCTAGTGTTTTGCTTAATCTTATCGATTGCCTCTTCCCTAGTCACCTCACCATTCAGATATGAAATCACCTCTTTATACCCTATTCCCTTCATGGAAATGTTGTTTTCTGTGAGCCCCATATCTAAAAGCCCCTTAACTTCAGCAATAAGGCCTGCTTCAACCATGATATCTACCCTTTTATTGATTCTTTCATAGAGCTTTTCCCTATCTCTAGTTAGACCAACAAGGATTATTTCATAGTCAGTTGTTCGATTATTATCACCGGAAACATTATCGAAGCTACCGCCCTTAAAGTCCATATCATATATGAGCGAATTGAGATAGAGACCTGTGCCACCTTCAATTACAGGCAGTTTTCCCTTAGAAAAGACCTCATTTATAGCTTCCTTTGCAAGCTTTTGGTACTCGGCTACAGAAAATGGTGTTCGTGGATCAATTTGATCGACGAGATAATGTCTTACTTCAGCCTGCTCATCAGCAGTCGGCTTAGCAGATCCAATGTTCATATATTTATATAATTGCATTGAATCGCATGAAATTATCTCACCATTAAAAGCTTTAGAAGCTTCTATCGCATATTTAGTTTTTCCTGAGGCAGTTGGGCCACAGATTACTAAAATCTTCTTCATTATACACGCTTAAACATCTTTTCTATTTCATATTGAGTGAGTTTTATTACGGTTGGACGTCCATGTGGACATGAATATGGATTGATACAGTTTGATAAATCCTTCATCAAAGCATTTACTTCTTCCATAGAAATTTTATCGTGAGCTTTGATTGCAGCTTTACAGGACATCATTATAAGTTTATTCACAACAACGGTGTTTCTTAAGTCAGTCGCTTGACTTATTCCATCGATGAATTCATGTACAAAATCTTCAGCTTCGTTTAGCTCCATAAACATAGGAATTTCGGTAATTCTATATGTTTCAGGGCCGAATTCCGATATCGTGAAACCCATGTGTTCCAATGGTTTCAGCCAATTCTGTCTGTCGCTATCAGCTGCGAGCGATACATTAATTATAAGTGGCATAATCAGAGGTTGTCTAACCTTGTCAGATGCTTCATATTCTCCTACAAGCTTTTCATAAAAGACTCTTTCTTGAGCCGCATGTTGGTCTATTAAATAGAAGTTTACATCATCTATAGCGGTAATATATGTGTCAAAAATCGTGCCAGTAATCTTCAAATCTTTGAAATCAAAAGGCTTTAAAGTTGGCTTTTCAATCTCAATTGAAGAGTCTTTTGGCATATCTATGTCGTTTTCTTTGGCTTCTACAAATTTTGTTGGCTCATTATTAAGTGTTGACAATAACTCTTTTATGTCTAATTGCTTTACGTCTTCCTTTATTTCGACTTTATTAGTGTCTATTACGAGATTAGTATCTAATGCACGCTTAAACACCTCTACTGGACGGACATTTTTAGTCTCTTTGAAGAGGTTTCCAGCATCTACCACGGCATCTTTAGTGGATAAAGCGCTTACAATTGACTTTCCGATGAATTCGCTTACCAAATTTTCATCGTCGAAGCGCACTTCCCTTTTATTTGGATGGATATTACAGTCAATGGTAGCGGGATCCACATCCAAAAATAGGTAGCAAATTGGATATCTTCCTTCGAATAAACGCTCTTTGTATCCTAGATTTACGCCTCTTTCCATCACCTTTGAGTTTACAACACGACCATTAACAAAGAAAATCTCTGAACCACGATTGTTTTTACTCATTGCAGGGGTAGAAATATAGCCTTCCAATGCTAAACCATCGACATTTTCATTTACTGAAACTAGATTCTTTGAATCTACATCAGGAAAAACCCTAACAATCGTGTTTAATCTATCGCCATCACCTAAAGTCGAGAATAAAACTTTTCCGTTATTGACTAATCTAAACTTGACATACTTAAATGCAAGCGCCATCTGACTGATAAGCTCAATTATCATCATAGATTCAGCATTATCAGCTTTCATGAACTTAAGCCTTGCTGGCGTGTTATAAAACAGATCACAAACTATAATGGTAGTTCCATCAGGGCAGCCAGTATCTTCTTTCAATACAATTTCTCCTCCATGAATTGTAAGCTTAGTACCTGTTTTAGAATCAGATGTTTTTGTTACCAATTCAGTTCTGGTTACGGCGGCGATTGAAGCCAATGCCTCACCTCTAAAGCCGAGCGTATCAATACGATTTAGGTCATTTATAGTGCTGATTTTGCTTGTAGCATGACGAAAAAAGGCTGTTTCCACCTCATCTTTTGGTATACCACAACCATCGTCAGTAACTCTTATATATGATTTGCCACCGTTTTTAATCTCAACGGTGATGCTTTTAGCACCCGAATCTAGCGAGTTTTCAACCAATTCTTTAACGATTGAAACTGGTCTTTCAATTACTTCGCCGGCAGCAATTTTATCAGCAATATTTTTCTCTAAAACTTTAATCATTTTGGGTATCAAAATAGGTCCTTATTTATCAGTATTTTTCTTTAATTCTTCTAGTATTTTAAAAGCTTCTGATGGGGTTAAAGTCATTAGGTCAAGCTCACGAAGCTTAGCCAAGATTGGATCTGGAGTTAGATCAAACAAACTTAATTGTTCAGATTCATTAGTAGTTTTATTAACCTTTTTAGGCGTTTGTGCTACTTCTCCACTCTCTAAATCTTGCAAAATATCCTCTGCTCTATTTAGTAGCGACTTAGGTATGCCTGCTAATTTTGCTACGTGGATACCATATGAACGAGAAGCAGAGCCTGGGACAATCTTATGTAAGAATACAATATTGCCATCTGATTCAGATACATCAACATTTAGATTCTTGACGCCGACGATCTCGTGCTCGAGGTCGGTAAGTTCATGATAATGAGTGGCGAAGAGTGTTCTAATGTGCGTGTCAGCGTTGCATAAGTGCTCTACTGAAGCCCATGCTATTGAAAGTCCGTCATATGTGGATGTTCCACGACCGATTTCATCTAGGATAATGAGAGATCTAGCTTTTGCTGAATTCAAAATGTATGAAAGCTCAGACATTTCAACGTAGAAAGTAGACTGTCCTTGCGCGAGATTATCAGATGCACCGATACGTGTGAAGATTCTATCAACTACGCCTATCCTAGCAGAATCGCAAGGCACGAAGCAGCCAGCTTGAGCCATCAAAACTATTAGGGCCGTCTGTCGCATATACGTGGATTTACCAGCCATGTTAGGACCAGTAATCAAAAGAAGTGACGAATCGTTATCATTGAGGTATGTATCGTTCGAAACGAATAAGCCATTCGACACACTCTGCTCGATTACGGGATGTCTTCCCTTCACGATCTCGATTTCCATCGAGTCATCGATAGTTGGCTTGACATAACCATTCTTTTCACTTACCTGCGCGAAAGCTTGTATTACATCGAGTGTAGCAATCGCCTTTGAAGTCTGTTGGATTATATTAATATAACCTTCAATAAATTGCCTAATTTCAGTAAAAAGCTGATATTCTTTTTCGTTTATCTTAGCTTCAGCATTTAATACGAGATTTTCCATCTCCTTAAGTTCTGGAGTTATGAAGCGTTCGCCAGTTGTGAGAGTTTGTTTACGAATATAGTTTTCAGGTACTTGATCGAGGAAAGATTTTGATATTTCAATATAATATCCGAATACTCGAGTGTAACCGACTTTAATAGTTCTGATGCCAGTACGTTCTCTTTCCTTTTGCTCAAGGCTACTGATCCATTCTTTTCCGTCCTTAATACTAAACTTAAGGTCATCAAGTTCTTCGGAATAGCCCTTCTTTATGAGGGAGCCTTCTTTAATAGTAAAAGGTGGATCTTCTACTATAGCTTTATCGATTAACTCATAAACATCTCTTAATTCGTCGATGTCGGAGTCGATATCTTTTAAAATTTCGGCGCTTAAACCACTTAGTTCATATTTGATATCTGGTAATACTGCGATTGAATTTCTAAGAGCGATTAAATCTTTACCATTTGCGTTCCCAGAAGCGATTCTACCAGCTAGACGTTCAAAGTCATAGATACGCTTAAGAGACTCTTTTAGATTGTTTCTCACGAGAACCTCGCGATATAACTCCTCTACTCCATCTAACCTGTAATTAATCTCGGAGGAGCTATTAAGCGGTTCTCTTAACCAAGTGCGCATCTTACGTGAGCCCATGGCAGTATGTGTTTTATCCAACACACCTAAGAGTGATCCTTGAATCTTTTTATCGTAGAGGGTCTCAGTTATCTCGAGGTTGCGAATTGTCGCCTTGTCGAGAGCCATATGAGTACCAATCTCATAAATTTCTATGTTTGTAATCTGTTTTAGACTTTGCTTTTGTGTTTCTAAAAGATAGCTGAATAGAGCTCCAAGAGCCAAAACGATGTTTGGTCTGAAGTCGAGACCTATACCTGTTAAACCAATTACCTTAAATTGGGCAGAAATTAGGTCTTTGGCTGCTTTTTCTAGGTAATATGATGAATTGAGCGTTGTGATAAAAGAACCCGTTATTTGGGCAATTTCGTCCTTGCTATATAGATCATCTATTGCTTCATCCAATAAGATTTCGGAAGGATGAATTTTTACTAGTTCGTTAAGTAGCGTCTGGAACACATCTTGGCCGTTAAATTCAGTACCATAGAGCTCACCTGTGGAGATATCGGAATAGCAAACTCCGAAGCCCTCCTCAGTTGCATAGACTGAGGCAATATAGTTGTTCTCTTTCTCATGTAAAATGGCTTGCGAAGTGATTGTGCCTGGTGTAACTACTTGAATTACATCGCGCTTAACTAGTCCTTTAGCAAGTGCCGGATCTTCTAACTGTTCGCAGATGGCAACTTTATAGCCCTTCTCTACCATTTTTGAAATATATGAATCTGCTGCATGGAATGGAATTCCGCACATTGGTGCACGTTCATCCAAACCGCAGTTTTTTCCAGTTAATGTGAGCTCGAGTTCCTTTGAACCAATCAAAGCATCATCAAAAAACAGCTCGTAGAAATCGCCGAGACGGTAAAAGAGAATACAATCTTTGTACTGCTCTTTGATTTCCATATATTGTTGCATTCCAGGGGATAGTTTACTCATTTTAATTTTGTGTTAATTCCTTATGTGATTGTTCTACAATTTTTTCAGGCAGTTCGGGGCTGAAATCGGCCGTTTTAGCCTCGTTTTTAGTGAGATATAACAAGTACTCAATATTTCCTTTTGCGCCTGTTACAGGGCTAAATGTGAGCCCTGACGGGTATAAATTATATTCGAGTGCATATTCGATAACCGTATTTATGACTTCGAGGTGAACTTTAGGGTCTTTAATAATTCCACCCTTACCCACTTTTTCTCTTCCGGCTTCAAATTGAGGCTTTACTAAGCAGACCATTTTACCAGTGTCAGGCTTTAATAACTCTGTAGCAACCGGAAAGATATGCTTTAGTGAGATGAAAGAGACATCGACGGATATAAAATCTAGTTTTTCAAATTCGACAGGATTCACATCGCGGATATTAGTCTGTTCCATAACGACTACGCGCTCATCAACCCTAAGCTTATATGCTAGTTGGTTAGTTCCTACGTCTACAGCATAGACTTTTGATGCTCCATTCTGTAACATGCAGTCTGTAAAACCACCTGTGGATGATCCGATATCCATGCATACAGCACCTTTTAGGTCAAAAGGCCAAGTCTTTAATGATTTCTCTAGTTTGAGACCACCGCGGCTTACATAAGGGCAAGTATCTCCCCTCACCTCGAGCTCGCAGTCGACATCGACCTTTGTACCGGCCTTATCTTCCCTCTGACCTCCAACGAAAACCAGCCCAGCCATAATTGAACGCTGAGCTTTTTCACGTGATTCAAAATATCCTTTGCTGACTAGCAGTACATCTAATCTTTCTTTCATATTTTTTCGAATATCTTTTCTGCAGTTAGGCCATATTTATCAGCGAGTTCATCAAAAGTTCCGTGCTCGATAAATTTGTTTGGCCAACCGAAGCTTTTAACCTTAAAATTTTTATTTGTTAAGGCTGCGGCAACAGTTTCACCGAAGCCTCCTTGGAGTGCATTATCCTCAATTGTGATTATGCGTTTAGCTTTATCATTAATAATGGATGTATCAAATGGCTTAACCTTTATGACTGGAGTAAGAACTGCGTCTTTACCATTAGCTCTTAATAGTTCAATTAGCTTCTCGCCAGTTTTTACCATCTTTCCACAAGCCAATACCTGAATGTTACCTTTTTTCTTGTCTTCCGAGTCGAAGTCGCATTCGAGACCGAGATTGACTTCTTGGAATTCGCCTCGTGGATATCTAACTGCACATGGCGAATTGAGTTTGAAGGCTTCATCAAGGCATTTCTTAAGCGACTCATTATCATACGGTGTGAATACAGTCATATTTGGTACAGTATTGAGATATGATAAATCGAATGTCCCTTGATGAGTTTCACCATCAGCACCGACTACACCAGCTCTATCAAGGGCGAAGACTACAGGAAGATTTTGCATTGCCACATCCATCATCATTTGGTCATAAGCCCTTTGAAGGAATGACGAATATATGAATACACAAGGCTTTAAACCTGCTTTAGCAAGACCTGCCGCAAAAGTGACAGCGTGCTCTTCGGCGATTCCGACGTCAAAATACCTTTCAGGCAATTCTAATGAGAAATCTTTGAGACCTGTGCCTAAACCCATTGCTGCAGTGACTGCGACAATCTTTTCATCTGCTTTGGCCAATTCTAGTATGTGAGTTCCAGCGACATCTGTGGCTGAAGGTCCTTTTTTAGTCTTTAATTCCTTACCTGTTTCTGGATCGAATGGGCCAACACCGTGGAATTTTCGAGGAAATCTTTCGGCGTTTCTATAGCCCTTACCTTTCTTTGTGATTACATGGATTATACATGGCTCATTAAGAGACTTCGCATTTTCCATTGTTTGAGTGAGTTTCTCGATGTCGTGGCCGTCAACCGGACCAAAATATGTGAGTCCCAACTCTTCGAAGAACTTGCCAGAATCATTCATGAGTGAGAACTTAACATCATTCTTAAAATCAGCTAAGCCCTGAGCAACTAGAGTACCCACATCAGATGCTCCTGCAATCTTAGTCTTGATGAATTTCTTTGCTCCAAGATAATGTGAAGAGGTTCTAATTTCACCTAAATATTTTGATAAGCCACCGACATTCTTAGATATCGACATTCCGTTGTCATTAAGAATAATAATTACTTTTGACTTAGAATAACCGAGCGCATTCATAGCTTCGTAAGCCATTCCACCCGTGAGTGATCCGTCGCCGATAACGGCAACGACTTCGTAGTTGTCTCCAGCAATGTCTCTTGCTGCTGCAATACCAGATGCGGCCGATATAGAATTTGAACTGTGTCCAGTATCAAAAGCATCATATATGGAATCATTTGATTTTGGGAAACCACTCATTCCACCAAACTTCCTCATAGTGTCGAAGTTCTTTGCTCTACCGGTAAGAATTTTATGAACATAACTTTGATGTCCAACGTCAAAAATGAATTTGTCATTAGGACAGTCAAAGACTTTATGTAATGCAATTGTAAGTTCTACAACTCCAAGATTTGAAGCAATATGACCACCAGTCTTTGATACTTTATCGATCAAAAACTCACGAATCTGTACGGCCAGGAGTTCGAGCTCGTCTTTTGACATTGTCTTTAAATCTTCAGGGAAATTGTATTCGGTAATCTTTTTCATTATTTATTTCTATCCTTTAACTCTAAAACTAGATTTCTAAAGAATTCAGCGTTGTCATAATAATTTGAAATGGAATTAATTGCGACATTTGTTAACTCATCTAAGCGTGCGATGGCTTTTTCCATACCGTTAATGTGTACATATGTGTTCTTATCAAACTTTGTATCCTGTTTTACGCTCTTTCCTAACGTCTGCTCATCGCCTGTTTCATCGAGAATATCATCACGAATTTGGAAAGCAAGTCCGAGAGCTTCAGCATAGTTATCAAAGTCTTCAATCATCACATTTGTCGCATTTCCAAGGAATAATCCAGCACGAATCGAAGCTCTGATCAATGCACCAGTCTTATTTAAATTAAGATAATCAAGCATTTCATTAGAATATTGAGTCTTTTCGCCCTCGATGTCGCACACTTGACCAGCTACCATACCACGACATCCAGCACCTTTTGCAATTTCATACATTGCCTTAACCTTTTTAGTGAGTTTCTCTGGCTGATCGAAGTCGAGCATCATATCTTTATTGATTGCTTCGAAAGCAGTTGTCAATAATCCGTCGCCTGCGAGTATAGCCATGGCTTCACCATATACTTTATGGTTTGTAGGTAATCCTCTCCTCAAATCGTCGTCATCCATAGCCGGTAAATCATCGTGAATCAATGAATATGTGTGGATATATTCAATCGCGCAAGCATAAGGAAGCGCTTCATATATGTCTCCTCCTGCAAACTCACAAGCCGCTAAAAGCAAAACTGGTCTGAGACGCTTACCTCCTGCGACTAAACTGTATTTCATTGCATCATAAAGTGTTATAGATTTGTTGTCGATGTTTGGAATAAAGTCTAAAAGATGGTTTTCGACAATTGCTTTGTAGTCAACATAAGTATGTTCCATACTGCACCTCTACTTTTCAATAACTTCGATTTTTTGCTTAGTATCCTTTAGAATGTCGTCACATTCTTTATATGCCTTAATTCCCTCTTCGTAGCATTTAATAGCTTCATCGAGAGTTGTTTCTGTGTCACGAATCTTTTCGGACATCTCTTCTAACTTTTTCATTGAATTCTCAAATGACATAGGCTTCTCCATTAAATTTCAAACTCTTTACTACCATCTTTGAATGTTATCTTGTATTTACCACTATTAAAGTCTTTTACCGAAGAAATAATCTTTCCATCAGCGTTTTCAAGCATCGAATAGCCTTTATTTAGAACTTTTTGTGGATGGTTTTCTTCTATTAACAGTTTCATCTTCTCAATCTCGTGCTCGTATTCGACGATACGGTCTTGTATTTCCGTTTGAATATCCTTGAAGATACTGTCAATTCTTAACTGATCATATTTTACTTTATTATTGAGTTCCACTAATAAATCGTTTTTATAGTTTTCTACCTTGCGCATGAGCTCATTAATATCTGGAACAGCTATTTCAGCGGCTGCCGTAGGCGTTTCAGCCCTCAAATCAGCGACGAAATCAGATATTGTGAAGTCTATTTCGTGCCCTACGGCTGATATTATAGGGATTTTAGAGTTATATATAGCTCTTGCTACTATCTCTTCATTGAAGGCCCAAAGGTCCTCAACAGAGCCACCACCACGACCAACAATCAGCGTATCTATGTCGTTATAACGGCTGTCAGCATTAATCATATCGATAGTGGTTGCGATATCATAGCTTGCGCCTTCTCCCTGAACGAGTGTCGGGAAAATAATTATGTCAACAAGTGTATTTCTACTTGTTATTATCTTTTTTATGTCTTCTACCGCAGCTCCTGTATTAGAAGTTACGATTCCGACTTTCTTTGGAAAGCTTGGAATTGGCTTTTTATGAGAAACATCGAATAAACCTTCCTTTTCAAGCTTATCTTTCATAAGTTGAAAAGCCATTGATAGGTTTCCATCACCTGCTACACTTATCGATTTAACGAATAAAGTATAGGTTCCACCTTTTTTATAGACATTAATTGATCCATCAATTATTACTTCAAGCCCATCGCCAAGCTCATATTCGAGATTTCTCACGTATGAAGCAGCAAAAAAGCAATTAATCTTGGAAAATTCATCATTAATGGAGAAATAAACATGGCCGGAACTGTGATATTTGAGGTTGGATATCTCTCCTACCACTGTAACTCGTCCCAATAAAGGATCAGTAGTCAAAACCCTTGATATGTAATCATTTAGTTGTGAGACGGTTACTGGTTTTAACGCCATCTATTCTTTCCTCCGAGTAAAGCAATGCCAACTGCATTGTCTGTTGAAAGTTTTGGATCCCCAAAAATAATGTTATATTCAGGGAATTTATTAGTAATATAGTTTCTAAGAAAGACGCTTGAACTTACGCCTCCAGAGAAAATAAAATCATTTATTTTGTATTTGTTTGCGAGCTGTTCTACCATCTTTGAAATAGCAACACAAATTTCGAGCATCAAAGAACAAGCGATTTCTTTCTCGTCGTACTTCCCAATAGCATTTTGCGCTTGTGTTTCTATACCGGAAAGGTTAATTTCACTGTTTTCAACCTTAATCCTTGTGAATATGGGCTTAACTATTTCGCACTCTCTTGCAAGCCTATCTATTTCTTGTCCACATGGAAAGTCGTAGCCTAAAGCGACACCCACTCTGTCTAGTACTTGTCCAAAAGAAATATCTTTTGTCTTTCCTACGATCTCGTATCCATTATTGACCAGGATAGCTTCTGTCGTTCCGCCACTGAAGTGAAATGTGATAAAACCTTCTCTATCCTTTAGCTCAGTAAAGTGCCTAATAGCCTCAATATGGCCTTCCTGATGAGAAAACTTATAGCAAGGTATATTAAGACTTTGGGCAATTACTTTGCCGTAGCCCTCTCCTGCGAGGAAGCAAGGCATATATGAGCCCTCTACTGGTCTTGGACGAGTTGATACGGAGATGCAAGCAATATTATTACGATATTCATCATTAGCTAATATGCTATTAATTAATTCAGGCAATCTAGTATTGTGCTGAAAGAAAGCGTCGGATTGTCTAAGTCCTCTCTCGCCTCTTTTAACATCCAAAAATTGCTGAATATTAACTAAAACATTGCTCTTATCATCTACAAGTGCGACTGAAGTTTTATAGTTTGATGTATCAATACCTAGTGAATACATTAGAACTCGATCTTTCCTAAAACTGCATTGATGAACTTTGGTGATCTTTCATCAGAATATCGCTTTGCAAGTTCGATAGCTTCATTGATAGCAACCTTAGTTGGAACATCATCAATGTATAAAGATTCAGCGATTGCAACCCTTAAAAGAGTAAGGTCAATCTTAGCTATTCTTGGAAGAGGCCAACCCTTGCTGTTGTCATTAATCATAGTGTCAATCTTTTCTTTATTGACACGGATATTTGCAATCAGAGTTTTTACATACTCTTCTTGATCGCCTAGTTTCACATCTTTGATATATTTCTCAATATCTGGATTTTCAAAGTCATTTAATACTTCGAGCTGATATAAAATTTTAAATGCGATTTCACGCGCTTCTTTTCTAGACATTATTTTTCCTTTAATTTCACACCTTCAACATGAATATTTACTTCATCAGGTGTTTTAGAAGTTATAGATTCAACGGTTTCAATGACAGCAGTCTGTACATTCCATGCGACATCAGGAATTTTCATACCATAATCAATAATTAAATCAATGTCATACTGTGAAATGTCCTGATCTTTATCGTATGAAACCTTAATATCTTTAAGTTCATTCACACCTTCAACCTTGCGAATTGCTTTTACCATGCTGGTTTTCAAGGCGTTTTTATTGAATTTTTGACTAGTGTTTAGATTATCCATATACGGTCTAAAGGCCCCGGTAAATGCCGGGGCCATATGTTTATTTTGTTGGATTAGCTGGCTTTGGAAGTCTGTCAATGATGCATTGCATCAAGCTATCTGTGCATGGTAATACATCTTGAATCTTTCCATTCTTAACAGGAACTAAGTTCTTAGTCTCTGGAACTAAAACGCCTCCATTAACTTCTCCGAGTTCTGCATATCTATATGGAAGTACAGCATCAGCCATCTCATCAGAGATGTCATCTGTGTCATCCCAAGGTAATTCCACCTCGTAGATATATGCAATTTCGGAAGCAATCTCCCAGTTAGCAAATTCGATAAACTCATCAATTGCTGCCTCTACTGGTTGAAGTCTTCTTTCAGTGTTTGTATATGTTCCTGCAGTGGAAGCAAAGCCTGTTCCTGGAAGAACAACATCAGCTTTTGCAGCTAATTCAGTCATGTGAGTATCGCATACTGCAAGGAATTCAAGGTTCTTAGTATTTATTGGTGCGTTTTCACCGAATATGAATAATCCCTTAACTCCCTTTAAGCTTTCAGCACCTTCAGTGATACCGAGGTCGATTAAACCTTGTGAATTGTTCTTTGGTCTAACCATTAAGATACCATCACGAGGTGCTCCGATGTGTCCTGAAAGAACCGCAATGTTACCAATCATTGTTGCTGCATCAACTGATACTGCGTTCATTTGGTAAACAAACATAGCTTTCTTTGCCTTCATGTATTCTTCAGCAATTGCCTGAGCTTCAGCTGAAACCTTAACATCCTTAAACGATTCAACTAATTCAGTGCAATCCATTCCACATGATGCACAAGGTGTTCCCTTGAGATCAATTACTGCCTTTGCAATTTCCTTTAAGAATGAAACATCCTTTGAGCCATTAATATCTATGAGTTTAGCACCCTTTTCTACTGCCTGTTTAATCTTGAGGTCGATAACAGGGTTATTCATAGCGACATCAGTGGAATGTCCAACAGTAATGATAAGGTTTGTTGAAAGTAATTCGTCGATTGTATTAGGAGAAGCATCAATTCCTATTACCTTCTTTAAGCCGTTTTCACGGTTGTTAAGGCAAATAGTTTTTGCTCCCATAATGTCAGCCATAGTCTTGATAGCATATGCTTCTTCGTTAGTATATCTATCTGATACAGCAACTGCGATAGCTTCCTTGCCATATTTTTGAGCCATGATTTGCATCTTCTTTGCAATAAGCATGAATGCTTCGTGATAATCAGTCTCTACAAAGGAATCCTCTTCCCTGATTAATGGCTCTTCTAACTTATCTTCTAATACTGAGCAGTCAAAGCCCCACTTACCTTTGCCACAAAGGAGTCCCTTGTTAACAACGCCTTCCTTATCTGGGTTAGCTTTTACAAGAGTATCACCTACTGATTCAAGGAGTAAGGAACAACCTACTGAGCAGTATGAGCAAGTTGTAGGAGTAACATCAGTTTCTGTAGGAACTTCCTTAACCATTGTAGTTTTCTCTTGAAGAGCACCACATGGACAAACAGATACGCACTGACCGCAAGAAATACAGCCTGATTCAGCCAATGGCTTTTCCATATTTGGTTTAACAACTGTATCAAAACCACGGTTTACGAGTCCTAAAGCGCCTACTCCCATAACTTCGTCGCAAACTCTTACACATAAGCCGCAAAGTATGCACTTATTAGGATCGCGAACGATGAACGGATGGTTATCTACGAACTCTACTACATGTTTTTCACCAGCGAATCTTTCCGGATGAACATCATATTGGTTAGCAAAGTCTATTAACTTACATTCATAGTAGTCGTGGCATCCACATTCTAAGCAACGAGAAGCTTCTGCTACGGCTTGCTCTACTGTATATGAATTTGGAATAACTTCTGTGAAATTATCCTTTCTTTTATCTGCTGATAACTGAGGAAGCTCAGGTCTACAAAGTCTCTCTCTATCTTCAAATGATTCTGAAGTGATATCGTCTCTTGTAACAACGAATGATGGTTCATAACTTACTAATTCACCATAGAGATAGCTATCGATAATTTCTGAAACCTTCTTTGCATCAGCAATTGCTTCTACTGCGATAGAAATTTTATCGTTACCGCAGTCACCACCAGCAAAAACGCCAGGGATTGAAGTCATGAATGTCTCTTTATCGTAAGCGATTGCGCCCTTCTTAGTCTTGTCACAGTCGAAGATGGAAGCATCAACAGCTTGACCAATAGCTAAAATCATTGTATCAAGCTTGATTGTTTCAGTCTTTCCTGGAACAGGAACTGGCTTACGACGTCCAGATGCATCTGGTTCGCCTAATTCCATAACTTGTAAAACAACTTCTTTGATGTGACCATTCTTATCTTTCTTAACCTCAATTGGGTTGGTTAAGTTCTTAAAGATAACGCCTTCCTCTTCTGCTTCTTCGATTTCAACTCTATCGGCTGGCATTTCATCCTTAGTTCTACGGTAGATGTTATATACTTCCTTAGCGCCAAGTCTAACTGCAGTACGGCAAGCATCCATAGCTGTGTTACCACCACCTACGATAGCTACTTTATCGCCGAGCTTGATTTCATCGTTTCTAACTACTCTTCTTAAGAAATCAATACCTCCGATGACACCTTCAGCATCTTCACCAGGGCAACCAACACCAGTTGATACCCAAGCACCGATACCGAGAAGTACAGCATCGTTTTCTTCTCTGATAGTTTCGAATGGGATATCTACACCAATTTTTACATTAGTCTCGATATCAACACCCATTTCTTCTATTGTTAAGATTTCCTCATCTAATACGGCCTTAGGAAGTCTATATTCAGGAATACCATATCTTAACATACCACCTGCCTTAGGCATCTGTTCATAGATTGTAACAGCATGTCCCATTTGACGAAGGAAATATGCAGCGGATAAACCCATAGGGCCACCACCGATGATGGCAACGGACTTTCCAGTTTCTTCAGCAACTTCTGGAACGAAATTCATACCGGACTCAAGATCCATATCTGCAACGAATCTCTTTAATTGTTGAATTGAAATAGGTTCATCGATTAAACCACGACGGCAGTCTTTTTCGCATGGATGTGGACATACACGACCAAGTGCTGCAGGAAGTGGAATCTTATCTTTTACGAGTTCAATTGCCTTTTCAAATTCACCGTTTGCAATTAAACCTACATAACCTTGACAATCAGTGTGCGCTGGGCATGCAAGAACGCAAGGTGGACGGCAATCTCCAACGTGGTTGGAGAGTAAGAGTTCGAGGTTAGTCTTTCTTGACTCTGTAACTCTTTCTGTATTAGTTCTTACAACCATGCCAGGTGCAATTTCAGTAGCGCAAGCCTTGCAAAGCTTTGGATTACCTTCTACTTCACACATGCAAAGTCCACAAGAACCATAGATCTTTGTTCTTTCATCGTAGCAAAGAGTAGGAACAAAAATATCATTTTCTTTGCATACTTCTAAAATAGTTTGTCCAGGATAGCCTGTGACTTCTTTACCATTAATGTTTAAATTGAATTTATTCATGTTACCTCCTCCTTTCTACTTTTTGATAATTGCATCGAATGCGCAGTTGTCTAAGCACTTACCGCACTTGATACATTTAGCTTGATCGATAACGTGTTGTCCCTTAACAGCACCTGTAATAGCACCTACTGGGCAATTCTTAGCGCACTTTGTGCAACCCTTACATTTATCAGTAATTTCAATTGTGATTAATGCTTTGCAGGAATGAGCCGTGCACTTGTGGTTTAAAATATGATCTTCGTATTCATTTCTGAAATGACGAATTGTTGAAAGAACTGGATTTGGAGCTGTTTGACCAAGTCCACAAAGTGAACCTTGCATAACCTTAGTGGCAAGCTCTTGCAGAAGTTCTATATCTCCTTCCTTACCATTTCCTTCGGTAATTCTTGTCAATATTTCAAGTAATCTCTTTGTACCAATTCTACAATAGTTACATTTACCGCAAGATTCATCGCGTGTGAAGTTTAAGAAGTATCTTGCCATGTCTACCATACAAGTATCTTCGTCCATTACGATCATTCCGCCGGAGCCTACGATTGCACCAGTCTTTGTAATGTCTTCATAAGTAACTAATGTATCACCTAAAGCTGCTGGGATACATCCACCTGATGGACCACCCATTTGAACGGCCTTGAATTGCTTATCATTCTTGATGCCGCCGCCGATACCGTAGATAATATCATTAATCTTCATTCCCATAGGAACTTCGACTAATCCACCCTTCTTAATCTTACCTGCTAAAGCAAATACCTTAGTTCCAGGTGATTTTTCTGTTCCGAATTGTGAGAATGCTTTACCACCGTTGAAAATAATCCAAGGTACATTTGCTAATGTTTCAACGTTGTTAATATCTGTTGGCTTCTGCCAGAATCCCTTTGCTGCAGGGAAAGGTGGCTTGAGTCTAGGCATTCCACGTTCACCCTCAAGTGAAGCGATTAGTGCAGTTTCCTCGCCGCATACGAATGCACCAGCACCGGCCTTAATATAAATATCAAAATCAAATCCAGATCCAAAAAGATTCTTTCCTAAGTATCCTTTTTCTCTGGCTTGAGCCATTGCAATCTCAAGACGCTTGATTGCAAGAGGATATTCGGCACGACAATAAATGACTCCTTGGTGAGCGCCCATAGCATAACCTGCGATAGCCATGCCTTCTAGCACTGAGTGTGGGTCACCCTCTAGTACTGATCTATCCATGAAAGCACCTGGGTCGCCTTCGTCTGCGTTGCAAACCATGTACTTTTCAGGTCCAGGAGATGCTTTACAAGCATTCCACTTAAACCATGTAGGGAAACCAGCTCCGCCTCTACCTCTAAGTCCAGAAGCTTTCATCTCTTCGATTACGTCTTCTGGCTTCATCTTTGTGAGAACCTTTTCTAAAGCTTTATAACCATCTTTAGCTACATATTCGTCGATGTTTTCAGGGTTGATTACACCACAATTTCTTAATACAACTCTCGTTTGCTTGCCGACGAATTGCTTATCTTCTTCGCTGATTGCTTTTTCTTGGAACACTTTATGGTTCTTCAAATGGCTTTCAACAATATCTTTAACATCACTTGGCTGAACCTTAACATATCTAGTTAAGTCGCCATTGTCTTCATAAACGTCAACGATAGGTTCAAGATAGCAAGTTCCAACACAACCTGTTATTGTGAGAGTCACATCGAGCTTATTTTCTTTTAGTTGCTTTTCAAATTCAACATAAGTTTTCTTAGCACCTGTTGCAATACCACAGGAGCCTTGTCCAACTACTACTTTCATCTTTCTTAACCCCTTTCTTGATATTCCTTAAGGATTTTAACTACGGAATCTTTTGTTAAGCTACCATAAGTTTCATCTTCCTCTGTAGTTCTTATCATCATTACAGGAGCAAGAGAACAGCAACCTAAGCAAGCTACCTTGTTGATTGTAAATAATCCATCAGGTGTAGTTTCACCATCTTCGATTCCCAAGTATTCGCAAACTTTCTCGGCAATAGATTCTGATCCATTAACGTGGCATGCCGTACCTTGGCAAAGCATAACCAAGTACTTTCCTATTGGCTCAAGTCTAAATTGAGCATAGAATGTAGCTACTCCGTAAATCTTTGCAGGCTTAATACCTGTGGCTTCAGAAATATGGTTGATACAATCCTTGGAAATGTAGCCATAGATTCCTTGAGCCTTTTGAAGAATAGTAATTAGGCTACCCTTCACATTTGCATACTGTTCGAGTATGGGCTGAAGTTCTTTGAAGTCGTCTTTCATCGTGTACCTTCCTTTATAGAAATTTGTTTAAAATAGTAACAATAAACACACTTATTTTATTTTACCAAAACCGTGCCTTAAATTCAATATATATAATATATAAATATATGCGCGCGTGAAGGACATCTTGAAAATTGCTAAAAAGAATTGTAAAATATAATGACTAAAAGAAAGCGAGATTTACTATGGGCAATAAATTTAAAGCAGTAATCATATTAGCAGTCGTAATTGTGGTAGTTGGCGTTTTAGCTGTCATTGTAAGCAATGATTCAGAGTTGGACAAACCTATTTATGTTACATTTACAGGTATCGAAGATGAAACATGTTATGCTGCCCCTTTCTGCTATGATTTTGATGCTAAATATATTGACTTTTATGACCAAAAAGAACGAAATAATGAGCTTGTAAATGGGTTCGCATATAACTATGTTCAAGAGTGCGACGACCCTGCTGTTTTCAATGCTTTTTGCAATTATACAGATTTCTCAAAACTGACATTCATGTATGCAATTTACAATATAAAAGATGGAGATCAAATCTGCATGCCTTACGACACTCCAGATATCTTCAAAGTTGTGCTTTATTATCCTATTAGTGATAAATTTGTCATCACGAGAGTTGCTTCAAAATTTGCGGATAAGAGCTATTTCAAAGCTAATTATGATTTAGATAATGATATCTTCCAAATGCAGAGACAATTCTTCTTCTTTAAAGATTTCCTCATGTATTTCTTACAGGTTGCCCTTTCAACTATTGCAATATTCTTTGTTGCTAAAATGTTTGATTATAGAAAAAAAGAAGAACTAAAAGTAATCATGACAAACAGTGTCATTTCGCTCTTAGTTCTTAATCTTTTAACTCTTGTTATAAAAGTATTTATTGGCGTAAATCTGCTGATTTACTCGTATGCTGCTCTTGTGTTACTGGCATTTATATTCCAATATGGTATCTATTCCAAGCGTCTTGCATTCAACGGTGAAGAAATCGATAAAGAAAGACCAATTATATTCGCATTCGCAGCTAATTGTATCGCATTCGGTATCTGCGTAATCATTGCAGTGTTTATATTCGGCTAATTTTGATCCTTTCTATACGTCTTTCTGAGACTTCAAGAATCTCAAATTTAAAGCCGCTTATCTCTACTATTTTACCTATTGTATCTTGGTTAGGAATTTCGCCTAACGCTTCTATTACAAGGCCTCCGACGGTTTCGGAGTTCTCGGAATCGATATGATAATCCAACTCATCACTTAGGTCATCAAGGGATACATCACCATCAACAATAAAACAATTATCGTCAACTTTTTCTATTACCTCTTCTGCTTCGTCGAATTCATCATTGATGTCACCTACAATCTGCTCAATGATGTCTTCAAGCGTTACAATTCCACTAAAACCACCATATTCGTCGATCAGAATAGCAATTTGTTGCTTTTCTTTCTGCATTTCGAAAAATAAGGTATCAATGTTCTTGGTTTCAGGAACAAAATATGCGTCTCTTAAGAGCGGTTCGATTTCGACCTGCTCTTTTTTATCTTGAATTAGCTTAATTAAATAATCTTTTATGTGTAAGATACCGATAATATTATCATTATCTCCTTTGCAAACAGGAATTCTTGAATGCTTAAGAGTCAGTAGATTATCGATATATTCTTCTGGTTTATCGTCCACGTCGATCATAAATACATCAGTACGTGGTGTCATAATCTCATAGCAAAGCTTGTCATCGAACTCGAAGATTGAGTTTATCATCTTCTTGCCTTCTTCGGTAATTTGGTCCTCATCAGCTTGTTCAAGCATGCTTACAATTTCTTCTTCAACCTCTTGTTTTTTGCCAAAAACTTTACTAAATATGTTCCCCTTTGGCTTATCGTTTTCCATTTCTTTTCCTTTCAGTGAGTATATATATTTCCGATGCTATTTTTCCATCGGATTTTTTAATTTACGCATCATAAAGTTCTCTTCTACAGGTCTATCAAACTTTACTTTGATTATTTGCTGAGGGTGTGGACACGACTCAATTGCATTGCCCTCCTCATCATACATTTCGGTTAATTTCATAGTCCAACAATCTGTATTAGGCCCAAAAACTTCAATGTCTTCACCGATTGTCATCTTATTTCTTTGTTCTACGATGGCATAGCCGGTTTCTTTATCATAAGACTTAACCAAGCCAGTGAATGTGTAGTTTCTAGTATAAGCTGAAGTCTGATAATTCTGGTCTTTATTAGTTGGTTTATCAAAATAGAATCCAGTTGTGAATTCTCTATGAGAAGCTTTTGTGAGTTCCTTCATCCATTCATCTTTGAAAAGCCATGATTCAGGGTTTTCATAATACGCATCGATTGCTTTTCTATATGCGCTCACAACGATTGCAACGTAGAAAGAACTCTTCATACGGCCTTCAATTTTTAACGATTTTATTCCTGAATTAACGAGCTCAGGTATATATTCAATCATGCAAAGATCTCTTGAATTTAGAATATATGTACCTCTTTCGTCTTCTTCAATTGGGAAATATTGGCCAGGACGTTGTTCTTCTACTAAAGCATATTTCCACCTGCATGGATGTGCACATGCACCACGATTAGAGTCGCGTTCTGCCATAAAGTTCGAAAGTAAACATCTTCCCGAGTAACTGATGCACATAGCGCCATGAACAAAGGCCTCGTAATCAATGTCATCAGGTGTGTTTTGAATCAATTCCTTGATTTCGTTAAAAGTAAGTTCTCTTGCAAGTACTATACGCTTTACACCCTGTTTATACCAGAACTTTGCGGTCTGATAATTAGTCATATTAGCTTGCGTAGAAAGGTGTATCTCAGCGTCAGGGATAATTTCTTGAACTAAAGATACGATTCCAGGGTCAGATACTATATATGCATCTATTCCTAAATCCTTTATAGACATTAAATATGCCCTTAAAGGCTCAATATCTTCGTTATGAGCGAAGATATTTACTGTTAGGTAACATTTTACGTTTCTAGCATGAGCGAAGCTTAAACCTTCTTTCATGTCCTCTATGCTTAAGTTGCCTGCACCGGCTCTAAGGGAAAACATTTCACCACCAAAATATACGGCATCAGCGCCATATATTACGGCCATTTTAAGTTTTTCAAGATCTCCTGCAGGAGCTAATAATTCAATCTTTTTCATAGTTAAACCTTGTAATTGCAAGACCATCTCCAACGGCTATTATCGTTGAAGTGAATCTTTCATCATTCATAATATATTCGTTAAACTCTCTTAAACGTTTAACATTAGTCTTATACTTGCCTGTTGGATCATATTCATCAGAGGCAACTCTCGCCTTAAAAAGCACATTGTCAGAAATGAAGATGGTATCTTTATGAGTATATGGCAATGTAGCGTCTAAAAATCGCTTGTAATGGCTTTTCGCAGCATCAATAAAGACCAAATCATATTTTGGAGAAACTTCGCTTAAAAACGAATTTAGAGCCTCTGCCCCATCGCCTTCATGAACTGTAATCCTATCGGAATATCCTAGTTTATTAACATTATTAATAGCGATTTTATATACATCGGGATCTTTTTCGATTGTATCAATAGTTGCATTAGTGACTTCAGCCATAAACATTGCCGAATAGCCGACCGCGCAACCTATTTCTAAAATCCGTTCAGGTTTTATAATACTAATAAAAGCTTTAAGGAAAGTTTCAGTTTCCTTAAGTATGATTGGTACCTTATTTTCTTCGGCCTCTTTTCGTAATTCTCCAAGCTTTGGAGTTACTGGCTCGTAGAACTCTTGTAAATATTCAGTTACTTTATCATTTGTAATATTCATTATTTGAGTCCAGCAGCTTTATAATACTTTTCACTTAATTTGAGATGTTCTTCATATGTTGCTGAGAATTCGCTTGAGCCATCGAGCTTATATGAAAGAACGAAGAACTTATATGGAGTTTCCAAAGGTCTTGTTGCAGCCTCTATAGATGCAAGCGAAGGATTGCATATAGGTGTTGGCGTTAAGCCTTTGTGTCTATATAAGTTGTAAGGTGAATCAATTTCCATATCTTCGTAAAGAAGCGGATCATGGACCTTACCAGTTGTTTCTAACAATACATATTGAACGCTTGAACAGAATTGAAGTGCATCGTTATCTCTAAGTCTATTGTAGATAACGGATGAAACAAGTTGTCTCTCATCGTCTCTTCCAACTTCTTTTTCTATGAGTGAAGCAACCTTTATAATATCTGCTAAGCTGTAGTTTTCGATTACCTTAGGACTTCCATTCTGATACGCAGCAAGTGCCCTATTCTTAAACTGTGAAAGCAAGAAAACAACAACCATATTTTCGGAGTATCCTTCATCTACAACATATGTATCAGGTAAAAGATAGCCTTCTAGTTGCTTTTTGCCTAAAGAAGGATCGATAAATTCATAGCTAGAAAAATCACCATTTTCCATGACATCGATTAACTTATCGTAATCGCCTATTCCTTGCTCAGCGAGGACTTTTGCAGTTTCCCAATAAGTTAGTCCTTCTGGAATAGTAAATGTAATTGTGTTAATCTTACCGCCTACTATTATCTCAGCTAAAGATTCATAGTTCATAGATGGCGATAAAGTGTATCGACCTGCTTGAAGTCTGCTATCATAGCCGTTTTTCTTTAGCCATTTTCTGAATGTATCAGCGCTCTCAATAATTCCCTCATCCTGTAATTGTTGTGAGATTGTGACAGCAGTGCTACCTGGGACAATCTCAACAGTCATAGCTGTTGCATCAAGTGGCTTATATGCCAAGCCTACTTCCTTGCAAGCAAAAAGACTGAATGACATACATATTATCATCAATAAACAAATTACTTTTTTCATATTTACCCTTTCAAAAATTAAAAGGCGCCAATTAAGGCGCCTTCTATATTCTTACTTATTTTGCTCTACCTAAGTATTCACCAGTTCTTGTATCGATTTGAATCTTTTCACCCATTTCGATGAAAATAGGAACTGCTACGTGTGCACCTGTTTCAACTGTTGCATCCTTTGTTACGTTAGTAGCTGTGTTGCCCTTAACGCCTGGTTCGCAGTCTGTAACTTCTAATACTACGAAGTTTTCTGCTTCTACGAGGAATGCAGCACCCTGGAAGAACTTAACTGTAACTTCGTCATTTTCTCTGATCCATTGAATAGCATCTTCTACTTGCTCTTTGCTAAGTGGAACTTGTTCGTATGATTCAGGGTCCATGAAGTAGTAGAGATCTCCATCAGCATATAAATACTGCATCTTCTTTGTTTCGATTACAGCATCTTCAAACTTATCAGATGGGTTGAATGCTTCTTCACGAGTAGCACCTGTTAAGATGTTCTTATACTTTGTTCTAACGAAAGCAGCGCCCTTACCTGGCTTAACGTGTTGGAAGTCAAGTACTACACAAGGATCTCCGTCCTTAATAAAAGTTTTGCCTTTTCTAAAATCTGTTGCGTATACCATAATAATTTTCTCTCTTTCTTTTGGATGAAAATGTATATCTATCTTTTTAACTATAACATTATAACATGAACTATTTTATAAAACAAGAAGCTCTTTTGGTGAATGAGCCAAATTAATATAACCACAATCGGTAACTATGACGGTATCTTCTATTCTTACACCAAATCTATCAGGCAAATATATACCTGGTTCGATTGTTACAGCCATATTTTCTCTCAAGAACTCTTCACTGCCCTTGCCTAAACGAGGAGACTCATGAACTTCGTTTCCTACACCATGACCTGTTGTGTGAATGAAGTATTCGCCGTAGCCGGCATCTGTGATAATATCTCGACAAACCGCATCTACATCTTCACATCTAACGCCAGCCTTTACAGCTTCTAACCCAGCTAATTGCGCCTCTAAAACTGTGTCGTAGATATGAACCATCTCTTCGGTAGCATACCCAATAGCGATAGTTCGAGTCATATCGCTACATAAGCCTTGATATATACAGCCCATATCTAATGTTAAGAATTCGCCCGGCTGAATTACGTGATCTGAAGGTACTCCATGTGGTAAAGCTGAATTAGGACCTGATACAGCGATTGTTGGGAAACTTAAGCCACTCGCTCCTAGCTCCAAAAACTTGCGTTCAACTTCGGCTGCGATTTCCTTTTCAGTCATACCAATTTTTATGAAGTCGAGCATATGGTCAAATACACAATCTCCCATTGCTTCGGCTTTCGCTATTAATAATAATTCTTCTGCTGTTTTAATGTTTTCCATATTAGTTCATTGGATTGTCTAACAAATCCTCAATATTACATCCCAAAACCACTGACATCTTATAAAGTGCCTTTGCTTGAGCTTTATCTATATCATTATTTCCTTGTTCATACATTTGTATGTTTCTGATGTTAACACCAGATTCTCTTGCGAGTTCTGATTGCGAAATTCCTCTTGCTTCTCTGATCATTTTGAGCTTTGAAACGTAAGGAAGTTCAGCAAATTCTTTTTCTAAGCATTCACAGAACTGGTCTACTGTAAGTGAATTATAGATTGGGTACATTGCAATGATATCAGTGAATTTTTTCTTTGAAAGAATATCTATGAATCTTCTACCAGTTTTCCATTGATATTCGCAAAGCATAGCTCCAGCCCAATACTCAGGCGAACGTTTACTGCTAAAAGTCTGAGGCTTAAAACTCTTTGTATGAGCAGTCTTAAGCACTTTTGTTCCTAATTCATTACCAGAAATGCCTGAAATAACTTCTACATAACCTTTTTCAAACATTTCTGCAAAGCCGGTAGCAATAAACATTTCGTAGGCTTGGTCAGCTTCGATTTGATTATCGTTGATGAGGAAGTCAAACATTTCAGCTAAGCAATCTTTTGCTTTATTCAGATAAGATTCTGGATATGCGTGTGTCATCGTTCTTCATCTCCTCTCTTAAAATATCAATCATGTAAATATCGTTTAAATCAAATTTCTTGCTTGAATACTTTTCAAATTCAAGTCTTGTTTGGTTATCTCTATTGAGCTTTTTAGGATAGCAATCTTGCTTGAGACAAACTTCAGATCCCTCAAACTTAAGGCTTTCAACAGCTTTTTTACTTGTTAAAACGAATTGTGTCTTAAGCTTACCGAATTTTAAAGCCTTATTTAATTCCTTAAGAGAAATTGAGTTTTCAAGGAATTTTTCGATAAAGTCAAAATATGAATCCTCTGCTCTATAGCTAATAACAACGTCATAGCCTTTAGTTCCGACTTCGAAATTGTCGACGATATATTTTTTTGCCGCAACGCCTATTGGACTTTTCATTGACATTTCTCTGTTTTGTAAGATTAAGGCAAGCCAGTTTAAGACAGTATACTTACCTTTCATAAGGTTTATAAGTTTTAAATCTGAAATATCAAGATCATACTTATTTAAGTATCCGTTTTTACCAAACCTAACGGCATATTCTTTTGCCAAATCTTCATCTTCAGTCATATAAAAGCCCTTACCAAAATCATTGGTTGGAATGCCGAGTTCATATTTTGGACATTCAATTATATGGTCGCTTCCATGATAAACAATCATAATTAACCTCCCCAAATTATTTGCGAATTGCTTATTATGCTATGTTTCCAGTAACTTCTCCGAGGATTTCGTAAACATCCTTCATCATTAAACTAAATCTCATTGAAACTTGTAAAAATTCAGCAGCTTGTGGGTCCTGCATAACAATTGAATAAAGCTTTTGAATAGATTCAGTAGTTTCTTGTGTCAATTCCTCTCCGGCCATCTGCTTTAACTGAATTTCCATTGACTTTTCCTGGAAATCCTGAATCATTTTCTTAAGGGCTTCATTCTGATCAACGATAGCTTCAGCATTTTTCATCTGCTTATACTCTTCGCTTTCTTTAATAGCTCTTGCTAAATTGTGAGCTTCATCATATACGTTCATAATTATACCTCCAAGAAAATTGGTAGAATGATCGGTGTTCTCTTTGTAGTCTCATAGATATAGTCCGACAAAGAATCTCGAACTATAGATTTCATAGAGTTCCAATCACTAATACCTTGTTCATAACATTTATCTAACGCATCAATGCATACGTTTTTAGCTTCTTCCATTAACTGTTCGTTTTCTCTTACATATACGAAACCTCTGGAAACAATGTCAGGTCCAGAGACAACTATATGAGAAGCTTGATCGATTGCAGCAACAACAATAATCAATCCAGATTCTGCTAGAAGTTTACGATCTCTTAAAACGATATTGCCAACATCGCCTATACCTAAACCATCAACTAGAATAGCATCGGCATCGACAACTTTTCTTTCTACATTTGCAGTATCTCCTGTGATTGATAAACAGTCACCATTGCCTAAGATAAATATATTTTCCTTTTTCTCACCCAAACTCATAGCAAGCTTGGAGTGTAAGAAAAGATGTCTATACTCACCATGAACTGGCATAAAGAATTCAGGCATTATTATTGAGTGCAAGAGTTTTAATTCTTCCTGACAAGCGTGTCCAGAAACATGGATGTTAGCAATCTCAGAATATATTACTTCTGCGCCCTTTTCATAAAGTTTATTTACAACTGTTGAAACAGTCTTTTCATTACCTGGAATTGGTGTTGAACTTAAAATAACCATATCTCCAGGAATAATCTTTACTTGTTTATGCTCTCCAGATGCAATTCTTGCTAAGGCACTCATTGGTTCGCCTTGGCTACCTGTCGTAATAATTACAAGTTTATTGTTTGGAATATCTTTTGCCATCTTGAGGTCTACAATTGTGCCATCTGGAATATCTAAATATCCTAATTCAATGGCAAGAGCAACAACGTTCTCCATTGAGCGACCTGAAATCGCAACTTTTCTTCCACATTTAATTGCACTTTCTATAATCATTTGTACGCGGTGAACGTTTGAAGAGAAAGTAGCAATTATTATTCTGTTTTTTGCAGTCTTAAATATAGACTCAATTGTCTCTCCTACTGTACGCTCTGAAGCGGTTTGACCACTTCTAACTGCATTAGTGGAGTCACAAAGCATTAATTTAACGCCACGACGTCCGATTTCAGCGAGTTTTGCGAAGTCGATAGGTTCTCCATCAATTGGCGTATAATCGACCTTAAAATCGCCTGAATGGAACACAACTCCAGCGGGAGTATCTATCGCTAAACAGATAGAGTCAGCGATTGAGTGTGTGGTTCTAATAGTTTCCACTGTAAAACAGCCTACTTTAAAAGTTTCTCCAGCATTTATTGTGCGCAAATCACCTACAACATTATGCTCTTTAAGCTTAAAGTCGACTAAACCAAGAGTTAAAGGTGTTCCATAAATAGGAACCTTTATATCTCTTAAGAGGTATGGTATTCCGCCAATGTGGTCTTCGTGACCATGGGTTAGAACCATACCAACTATCTTCTCGCGGTTTGCAATAAGATAGCTAAAGTCAGGGATGACGATATCAATTCCGAACATTTCGTCATCCGGGAAAGACATTCCGCAGTCTATGATTAATATTTGGTCATTTACTTCCAAAAGGGTCATGTTTTTTCCGATCTCATTTAGACCACCGATTGGAATAACTTTAAGACATGCGGATGGCTTTTCTTTGTTCTTTTTTCCTTTCATTTTCCGTCCTTATTTTACTACTATGTTAAGTAATCTGCCTGGCACAGCGATTACCTTTACGACTTCCTTTCCGTCTAACAAAGCCTTTACTTTATCATTAGACATTGCTAATTCTTCTAATCCTTGCTTGTCAAGATTTGCAGGGATCATCATTTTTTCTTTTACCTTACCATTTAATTGAACTACAATTTCAACTTCATCCAATACTAAAGCACTTTCATCGCATTTTGGCCAAGACTGATTAGCAATTAAGCCCTTGCCTCCGATGTGTTCCCACATTTCCTCACAAATATGAGGTGCAAATGGTGAAAGAATTGTTATTAATTCGCTTGTTGCTTTTCCAAGTAATTCGGCATTAACATTCTTTCCATCTTTGTATTTAACCATTTCATTAACTAATTCCATGATGGAGGAAATAGCAGTATTGAACTGGAATCTTCCACCCACATCTTCTCTTACTTTTTTGATTGAGAAATTCAATTTATAGTTTAAAGCCTTGTCTTCTTGTGACTTAATTTCTACTTTTCCAGGGAAGCAATTGTACTTTTCGGATAACTCATAAACTAGTTTATAAACTCTAGTTAAGAATCTAAATGAGCCTTCTACGCCAGCATCTGACCAGTCGAGTTCTCTCTCAGGTGGAGCAGCGAACAAGATAAATAGTCTTGCAGTATCAGCACCATATTTATTGATGATTTCTTCTGGTGAAACAACGTTTCCGATTGACTTACTCATCTTCTTGCCATCCTTGATTACCATACCTTGTGTAAGCAAGTTCTTGAATGGTTCCTCATTTGAAGTCAAACCTAAGTCATAGAGTGCCATCTGGAAGAAACGAGAATACATTAAGTGAAGGATTGCATGCTCTACGCCACCAATGTATTGGTCAACATCCATCCAGTAATCAACCTTCTTCTTGTCGAAAGCTTTTTCCTTATTCTGAGAATCACAATATCTTAAGAAATACCAAGAGGAGTCGAGGAAGGTATCCATTGTGTCAACTTCTCTCTTTGCTTTCTTACCGCAACGAGGGCAATCACATGTTCCAAATGTTGGAGATGTTGCAATTGGAGATTCACCTTGACCTGTAAATTTAACATCAGTTGGCAATAAGATTGGAAGATTCTCTTCTTTTTCTGGAACCCAACCACAGTCATCGCAATATACCATAGGAATAGGAGTTCCCCAATATCTTTGACGAGAAATTAACCAGTCTCTTAACTTATAGTTAACTTTACGCTTACCAATACCGAGTTCTTCTGCTTTGTTAATCATGAATTCAATAGCATCATCAGTTTTCATTCCATTGATTTCGCCTGAATTGATAGCTACGCCATGAGCAGCAGCTGCTTCTTTTAAGTCATTCAAATCAATTGTAGGATCGCCAGGATCTACAACTGGAATAATATCTAAACCAAACTTTTTAGCAAAGTCAAAGTCTCTCTGGTCATGTCCAGGTACACCCATTACTGCACCAGTACCATAACCCATGATTACATAGTCGGTTACATAGATAGGAATTTCTTTCTTTGTGAATGGATTAATTGCGTACATGCCAGTGAATACACCAGTCTTTTCTGTAGATGTTGATGTACGTTCAATTTCATTCTTTGCCTTTGATGCTTCTACATAATCATAAACAGCCTTTTCATAAGGTGTTCCCTTAACATCGTCTAATAAAGTTGGATATTCTGGAGCAACTACCATGAAAGTAGTTCCATAAATAGTATCAACACGAGTTGTGAATACAGTCATTACTTCATCTGAATCTTTAACCTTGAATTGTACTTCACAACCATAAGATCTACCAATCCAGTTTTTCTGCATTACTCTAACTTTATATGGCCAACCATCAAGCTTACCGCTGTCGATGTTATCCAAAAGTCTGTCAGCATAATCAGTAATCTTTAAGTACCATTGTGAAAGGTTCTTCTTTGTTACTGGAGTTTTACATCTTTCACATACTTTTGCATCAACCTTCTTACCATCTTGACCTGTAATTTCATAGTCAATAACTTGCTCATTTGCAAGTACAGTTTGGCAAGATGGGCACCAGTTTACTGGGTTTTCCTTCTTATATGCTAAACCTTTCTTATAGAATTGGATAAAAATCCACTGCATCCAACGATAATAGTCTTCGTGGCAAGTGCATACTTCTCTATCCCAGTCATAAGAAAGACCTAATTCGCTTAATTGTTCCTCCATTTCGTGGATATTGTTCCATGTCCAGATTGAAGGATGAGTTTGATTCTTAATTGCAGCATTTTCTGCTGGAAGTCCGAAAGAGTCGAATCCCATTGGATGAAGGACATTATATCCATCCATCTTCTTAAATCTGGCAACTACATCGCCAATAGAATAGTTTCTAACGTGTCCCATATGAAGTTTTCCTGATGGATATGGGAACATTTCAAGACAATAGAATTTTGGCTTAGATTCATCTTCGACAACCTTAAATGTCTTTTGATCTGCCCATACTTTTTGCCATTTGCTTTCTATACTTTTAAAATCATATCTTACGTCCATTATTATTGCCTCCCTATTCTATGTCGATTCTTGGGCAATCGCCCCATACTTTTTCTAAGTTATATTTTGCTCTCGCTTCTTCTGTAAAGAGATTTACGATGATATCGCCAAAATCCATTAAAATCCACTGTGAATTACCATTTCCCTCAATGGATTTTGCTATTAAATTTTCTTTTGCATATGCTTCTTCAACATAATCAGTTAAACTTCCAACTTGTCTTTGCGAAGAGCCGTGGCAAATAATCATATAATCAGCAAAGGACGCCTTATCTTGTATATCGATTACAGTAACATCACAAGCCTTTTTGTCCTCTAAAACTCGCGCACCTAAAAGTGCCAATTCTTTGTTATTCATATATTCTCCTTTAAACGCTCAAAATATTGCACTGCTTCGAGCGTGTCTTGATCTAT
The DNA here is from genome assembly GCA_045629065.1 of Anaerovoracaceae bacterium. Taxonomy (GTDB): domain Bacteria; phylum Bacillota; class Clostridia; order Peptostreptococcales; family Anaerovoracaceae; genus JAKSSM01. The sequence goes on from JAZQQK010000034.1 coordinate 77,099, forward strand.
TTCCTTTCCCTGATCTTCAAGAAACTTTACAGTGCTCTTCAATGAAGTCAGGCAAGCTAGGCCTAAGTTTTGCTTTGCTAATTTACGTAATTCTTCTACTGAAGGATAAGAACGGTTAGGTTCTATAGCATCCGCAAGGTAAATTATTTGTTCGAGCTTGCTCATATTAGCCCTTCCGGTTGTGTGATATGATATGGCGTTTAGCACATCTTCATCGTTCATATCGTAATCACGCTTTAGAATGGCTGATGCAAGCTTAGAATGAGCAAGATTTGGACTATCTTTATATTTATCATCCAAGCCCAAAAGTTCTACAAACTTAGCTAATTTTTCATCCTTAACCCATCTAAACATATCATGACATACAGCAGCAATTCTTGCCTTATCGACATCGACATCATATATTTTAGCTAACTTTTCTGCTGTTTTAACAACGCCTTTAACATGTTTTTGACGCTTACTGTTCAAATGTGCTTCATTGTATTCAGTTATTTCATCAAAAAGTTTCTCATACATATAGGTTGTGTTCCTTAATATACTCAAATACACTCGGATCAAGCAATTTTTCGGCATCATTGCCGGTAGAAATTGCGTTTCTGACTTCTGTTGCTGATAAATATAGCATTGTTGACAGTAAAATAGTTATGTCAGCACAGTACAAATTTCTATATTTACTAATGGACTTATGAAGTTCGTCATTTTCATATCCAGGTCTTGAACTAACCGCAAAACTAAAGCTCCTTAATAGTTCTTCTCCTTTATACCATCTATCTAGAGTTAACATTGAGTCTGCTCCCATAATGAATATTATGTTAGAACCCTCATATTCTTCTTCTAGATGGATTAAAGTATTATATGTATATGAAATATCGTTTTTATCAATTTCATATGTAGAAACCTCAATTTTTGGCTCATAAGAAAAAGCTAATTTGAGCATTTCTACCCTATCTTCCGCACTTGCCGGTTTCCTATCCAATTTAAAAGGCTGGATACCTGCTGGCATTAAAATAAGTTTATTAAGTTGTAGTTCAGAGAGAGCCGCATTTGCTAATGCTATATGTCCGTTATGTACAGGATCAAAGCTCCCTCCTAAAACACCTATTTTACTCATTATTTTGTTTCAATTCCTAATTCTTCAAGCTGACTATCATCAACTACTGATGGAGCATTAGATACTAAGCATTGAGCATTCTGATTCTTAGGGAACGCAATGACTTCACGTATTGAAGGCTCTCCTAAGAGCAACATTACGAATCTATCTAAGCCGTAAGCAAGACCTGCATGAGGAGGTGCGCCATACTTGAATGCTTCAAGCAAGAAGCCAAACTTAGCATCGCATTGTTCTTTAGTTAATCCTAAGACTTCAAACATCTTAGACTGGAGATTTCTATCGTGAATACGAACTGAACCGCCACCTAATTCAACACCGTTTAATACGATATCATATGCATCTGCTCTAACTGCAAGCGGATCTGTGTCAAGCATTGGAATATCTTCTTCTTTTGGATGTGTGAATGGATGGTGCATAGCCTTTAATGAACCATCTTCCTCATCTTCTTCAAACATCGGGAAGTCTACAACCCATAATAAGTTGTATTGCTTGTCGTTTAATAATCCCATCTGTCTAGCGCAGTCTCTACGTAAGAAACCTAAGCTATCGTATGTAACTTTTGCTTTATCTGAAACGATAAGGATTAAATCGCCCTTCTTAGCATCGAAAACTTTTGCGATTTCAGCTAATTGTTCTTGATTAAAGAACTTATTTACTGAGGAAGTGATTTCACCCTCATTCATTCTTATCCATACTAAACCCTTAGCTCCGAAAGCCTTGATGGATTCAGTCATCTTGTCGATATCTTTACGGCTGAATCTTTCTGAACCGCCTTCGATGCAGATACCTCTGACATCGCCCTTATTAGCTAAACAATCAGTAAATACCTTAAATTCGCAATCCTTTACCACATCATTTAACTTCTTTAATTCAAAGCCAAAACGCGTATCTGGTTTATCAGAACCGTATCTTTCCATTGCCTCATCCCAAGTCATTCTTGGAAGTGGAAGTTTGATATCTACATCAAGTAAATCCTTGAATACCTTCTTTAAGAAACCTTCTTGAATTTCAAGAACCATTTCTTGATCTACGAAAGACATTTCAAGGTCGATTTGTGTGAATTCAGGCTGACGATCAGCACGTAAGTCCTCATCTCTGAAGCACTTTACAATCTGCATGTATCTATCTGTTCCGCCTACCATTAAGAGCTGCTTGAAGAGCTGTGGGCTCTGTGGTAAAGCATAGAATTGCCCAGGATATACTCTTGAAGGAACGATATAGTCACGAGCGCCTTCTGGAGTGGATTTGATAAGCATTGGAGTTTCAACTTCAGTGAAACCATTAGCATCAAAGTAATCTCTAGCAACCTTGCAAACCTTATGACGGAATGTGAGGTTTCTTTGCATTTTAGTCTTACGTAAGTCTAAGTATCTATACTTCATTCTAAGTTGGTCATCAACATTGTCATCATCTTTGATGTAGATTGGAGGTGTATCAGCAGATGAATACAAAACTAAATCTGTAGCAAAGACTTCAATTTCGCCTGTTGCGAGATTAGGATTCTTAGCTGATCTTTCTTTTACAACACCCTTGATACCAACAACATATTCTGTTCTTAAACTTTCTGCTAAGTCAAAAACTTCTTTTGAACAAGTATCGTCAAATGTAACTTGAACTATGCCAGTTTTATCTCTCAAATCAACGAAAATGAGTCCGCCGAGTCTTCTTTGCTTAGCAACCCAACCGTTTAATACAACGTTTTCGCCAACGTTTTTAATGTTTAATGTTCCGCACATACCAGTGCGTTTTAATACTTCGCTCATTTTCTAAATCTCCCTAACTAAATCTTCAAATTTAATAGTTTTTTGATCGCCAGTTACCATGTTTTTTAGTGTAACCTCGCCCTTTGCGAGCTCATCATCACCGATTACGATAGTAAACTTAGCCTTTTGCCTATCGGCATATTTAAACTGTCCCTTGAAGTTTCTTTGGAGGCAGTCCATTTGTACTTTTTTACCCTGCTTTCTTAAGTCGGACATAAGCTTCTGACCGTAGAGTTTAGCAGGTTCACCCATAACTGCGATGAATATATCGCAACCAGTTGGTTCTGGTATTTCGACTCCAGAGGCCTCAAGAAGCATCAGCAATCTTTCTTTACCAAGTCCAAATCCGACACCCGGCGTAGCAGGTCCTCCGACTTCTTCTACTAAGTTATCGTATCTCCCACCACCGCAAACCGTACCTTGTGCGCCGAGCGATGTAGTTACGAACTCAAAAGCAGTTTTAGTGTAGTAATCAAGACCTCTTACGATACCAGGATTTACTACATACTTGATACCCATAGCATCTAGATTTTTCTTTAAATCATCAAAGCTTGCTTTGCAGTCATCGCAGAGAAAATCAATCATCATTGGTGCCCCTTCAACAAGCTTTTTGCAAACTGGGGATTTACAGTCGAGAATTCTCATTGGATTCTTATCAAATCTAGTTTTACAAGTATCGCAGAGTTCATCATACTTTGGTTTTAAGAACTCTTTTAGCGCTGCTCTATGTTTTGCCCTACAAGTTGGGCATCCAACTGAATTGATTTCTAGCTGTAGATCTTTAACGCCTAATGAATTTAAGAATTCATCGGCTAAAGCAATTATTTCGGCATCAGCTATCATATTTGGCGTTCCAAAAGTTTCAACACCGAATTGATGGAATTCTCTTAATCTGCCTGATTGAGGCTTCTCATATCTAAAACAAGGAATATCATAATATAACTTTGTGGGTTGAACTTCAGCATATACATTGTGTTCAACATAAGCTCTTACTGCTGGTGAAGTCCCTTCGGGTTTAAGAGTAATTGATCTCTTACCCATATCTTCAAAGGTGTACATTTCTTTTTGAACAACGTCTGTTGTATCACCTATACCTCTTTGGAAAAGTTCTGTGTGTTCGAATATTGGAGTTCTGACTTCTTTAAAGCCATAACGTTCACAAATATCTCGCCATTTATTTTCGATGTAGTGCCATTTATACACCTCATAAGGCATTATGTCTTTTGTTCCCTTAGGTGCGTTAGTAAGCATTTTCTACCTCCTTGAAAAATTGTTCTTCTTTACGATTTATCATCTCATCGATTCTATCGATGTAAACTTCATAATTTGAAACATTCGCTACTCTTTCTAAACGGTTTTCCTTATCAAAGTATATTTTTGAAATTCCGCCTGCACCTAAAGCTAAAATGCTTTGGCGCTCATCCATTATGCGAATATTATATATGCAAGGCGTGTCATCCTTTGACCAGCCTACATTTTCAAAGTTTCCGGCCATATTTTTTAAACGATAAAGATAGTATGGCCTGTAGCCTTCCTTCCTGAGCTTAAAATCTGCGTTTTGAAGCATCTTTTTAACGTTTTCGGCCTGTTTTATGTTTAGATCCGAATCTTCTTCTATGAGCCTTGAAGCGCGTTTCACAGCTAATGTATGAACTGTGATGTTTTTAGGCTTTAATGCTAAAACCTGATTTAAAGTATTGTCAAAGTCTTCACAATTCTCTTCAGGCAAACCTGCTATTAAATCACAATTTATTGTTTGAATTCCAACATCATTTGCAATCTCAAAAGCATTTAATATGTCTGATGGTTTATGTGAACGACCTATCAGTTCAAGTGTTCGTTCTTTCATGGATTGTGGATTAATAGATATTCTTTCAATCCCATGATTTTTTATTACTTTAATCTTATCAAGAGTAATGGTGTCTGGTCTTCCAGCTTCAACCGTAAACTCTCTTAAATAGCTTAAATCAATGTTATTCTCTACAGTTGTGATCAATTCATCTAAAAGTTTTGCATTTAGTGTTGTTGGAGTGCCTCCTCCGATATAAATTGATTCAACTGTTAAATTCGTTTCTTTTAATCTCTTACCCACATAGGCAATTTCTTTATATAAGGCTTGAAGATACTTAATAATTTCAGATTCGGGCTTTTGATTAGATGTAAAGCTACAGTATAGACATCTTGTTGGGCAGAATGGAATTCCTATATAAAGTCCAACGGTACGATTATTCGCTTTACCAAGAATATCTTCTTGATATTTAGCTATCTCAATTATCAAATTAGCCTTTTCATCAGAAATGTAATACTTGTTTTTTAAGATTTCTTTTGCTTCATTAACTTTATCTTTGCCTTCAAATCCTTGAGCTTCAAGCTCTTTGAATAATTCGCGAATCATTTTAACTGGTTTTACACCAGTTTGAATACCCCAGGCAGGTCTAATTCCAGTTATGGGTGAAAGTTCATCAAAGATTTTCCTTTTTAATGTTTCTTTGTCAATATCTATATCGTCAGTTACAATAACAGAATACTCGCCAGAAGGTAAAAACACTCTAACGAGTTCCTCGACATTATTTCTTAAACTTTTAGGAATCTTAACCTCGTACAAATGGGTTCTCCTTCTTTTCTAAACCTATATTTGAAAAGGAATCGTGACCTGGTAAAACAATTGTGTCATCAGGTAAATTAAATAGTTTGTTTTGTATAGATTTTAGTAGTTGGTTCATGTCTCCACCATAAAAATCGGTTCTTCCAACAGATAAGTGGAAAAGTGTATCTCCAGTGAATACATAACCTTTTGTGTAAATACTCATTCCACCTTTTGTGTGCCCAGGCGTAGATATAAACTCTAAATCAATATTTCCAACTTTTAAGTGGTCGCCATGATTTACTAAAATATCAGGATTTACGATAACATCGTGTCCAAACATGCCAAATGAGTAGTTTATGTCAGGATTCATTAACATTTCAACTTCTTTTTCGCTAGCAACGATTTTAGCATCCGGAAAAGTATCTTTACATTTTTGAACCCCACCGATATGATCGCCGTGTCCATGAGTCAAAACAATGTAATTAATGTGAATATTGTTTTGATTAATATCTTTTGTGATGTATGGATAATAATCGCCGGGATCGACTATAAAGCCTTCATTGGTATCTTCATCGTATGCGATATATGTATTGACCTCTATCGGTCCTGTTACATAGTGTAAAAATTTCATAATTAAAATAATTTCCTGCTATCTAAGAGAATTGTTACTGGACCATCGTTATTAATTCTTATCAACATTTCAGCTTGAAAAACACCTTCTTCAACTTGAATACCAGTTGACCTAACTTTCTCATTGAACTCTTTATAAAGGCGTTTTGCTTCATCTGGAGGTGCTGCCTTGGTGAATGAAGGGCGATTCCCTTTTCTAACATCACCTAGGAGTGTGAACTGAGAGATGCTAAGAACTGAGCCATTAACATCAGCTAATGAAAGGTTCATCTTGTCATCTGAATCCTCAAAAACGCGTAATTGAGTTACTTTCTTTATAATGTAGTCTAAGTCTGCTTCGGTGTCTCCTTCTTCAACTCCAAGCAGAACCACAAAGCCCTTACTAATTGCACCTGTTATTTTATTATCAACTGTGCAATCCGCATCAGTAACTCTTTGAACAACAGCTCTCATTATACCCTCGCTCTATAAACATCTATTACGCCTTCAACAGCCCTTAAACTTCTAAAAACTTTTTCCATCTGCTGAGTTGATGAAATGGATAGCGTAATTGTCATATTAGCAATACCTTCTTTATTAACCTTTGCATTTACGCCTGAAAGGTTAACATCTAAATCTTCACAAGTTCTTGAAATATCCGAGAGAATTCCACGTCTATCTTTACAGATAAGGTTAATATCTGTTTCGTATGACTTTCCACCCTCTTTTTCTTCCCATGTGACATCTATAAAACGTGCTTTTTCCTGCTCTGGCATTGCTAAAATATTGGAACAATCATATCTATGAACTGAAATGCCACGACCTTTTGTGATGAATCCTATTATTTCATCACCAGGAACAGGGTTACAGCATCTTGCAATTTTTATCATTAGATTGTCATAACCTTTAACAGTGATGCCTGGGTTATCACGTCTATGTTTTTCTATTCTTTGTCTCTTGATTTCGTTATCTTTTACGGCTTCGATAACTTCCTCGTTAGACTTAGGCATTTCGGCCTTAATTTTTTCTTCATGATAGCTAATTAATAAATTAGCAAATTTAGAAAGAACTGAGCCACCGTTTGCAATTTGAGTGAAGCCCTCATCTGAATTGGTGAACTTCATCTCTTTCATAGCTCGATTTATGAATTCGGCCTTTGCAATTAGAGCAGTATCAAAACCTTTCTTACGAATTGCCTTATCAAGCATATCCTTGCCCTTATCAATAGTATCAGAACGGTTTTCTTTCTTTAACCATTGACGGATCTTGTTTCTAGCTCCAGATGTTTTTGCAATGAGTAGCCAGTCAACAGATGGACCATTAGAATTTGATGATGTAACAATCTCTACAATGTCTCCATTGCAAAGCTTGTAATCAATAGGAACCATTCGGTTGTTAACCTTAGCACCTACGCATTTATAACCTACTGCAGAGTGAATCTTAAACGCAAAGTCCAAAGGTGTTGAACCATTAGGAAGTTCTATTACTTCTCCGCGTGGTGTGAATACGAATACCTGACTTGCAAATAAGTCTACTTTCATCGACTCTAAGAACTCTTTAGGGTCGTTTACGTCTTTTTCAAGTTCGAGTGATTGTCTAAGCCAAGCGAGTTTAAGATCATCTAATGATTGAGACCCTTTATCGTCGCCTTCTTTATACTTCCAGTGTGCAGCAATACCATATTCAGCAACTCTATGCATCTCCTTAGTTCTTATCTGAATTTCAAAAGGTTCGCCATTATCACTTATGACCGTAGTATGTAAAGACTGATACATATTAGGTTTTGGCATAGCTATGAAATCTTTGAATCTGCCAGGAATAGGAGTCCAAAGTTCATGAACAGCACCCAGAACCGCATAGCAATCTCTAATTGAATCAACGATAACTCTGACGGCTATGAGGTCAAAAAGTTCATCAATCTGCTTGTGTTGAGTTAGCATTTTTCTATAAATTGAATAGTAATGCTTTGCTCTGCCGTAAATATCATATTCTAAATTCATGGTCTTGAGAGATTCTTTGATATGTTCGATAACGGCATTGATAGTGCTCTCTCTTTCCGCAGTTTTTTGTGAAACTTTTACAACCAAATCTTTGAATTCTTCAGGATGAAGATATCTTAAAGCCAAATCTTCGAGTTCGAACTTTACTCTGTAGATTCCTAATCTTCCGGCTAAAGGTGCATAAATTTCAAGAGTCTCAGCACACTTTTCTTGGATTTTTTCAGGCTTCATATACTCCATAGTTCTCATGTTATGAAGTCTATCCGCAAGCTTAATGATAAGAACACGGATATCTTTTGACATGGCTAAGAACATCTTTCTGAAATTTTCTGCCTGGATTTCTTCCTTTGACTCGTACTTGATTGAACCGAGCTTTGTAACACCATCAACTAAGACAAGAATTTCATTATTAAAATCTCTTACTAAATCCTCTGGTGAGTAATCAGTATCTTCAATTACATCATGTAAAAGCCCACCGACGATTGTATGCTCGTCCATACCCATTTCAGCTAATATGAGTGCAACTTGAATTGGGTGAATGATATAAGGTTCTCCACTCTTTCTAAGTTGTCCCTCATGTTTAGCACTGGCGATGTCGAAAGCTTTTTCAATCATTTCAGTGTTGTACTTAGGATTAATATTCAGGATTTTGTCTAAAAATTCTTGCTTAGTTAACATTTCTTAATAAATTATTTGCTCTTCTTTGCGCTCTTTTGAGCTTTTTTAGCATCAGCTAAATACTTGGATTGTTCTTTTTTCTTATTAAAGTCATAGTATAAAGGTGTGCAGATGCAGATTGATGAGTAGCAACCTACGATTACGCCTACCATAAGTGGTACTATGAACTCAGAAATTGATGATGAAACCATGACAAGAAGTGGAATCATTACAACGAGTGTTGTAAGTGATGTAACTGTTGTTCTGTTCAAAGTTTCATTGATAGCAGCATTCAAGTTTGTAAATGAATCTCTTCTTGGATTAAGTCTCTTAACTTCACGGCATCTATCGAATATAACGATAGTATCGTTGATGGAATAACCTACTAATGTAAGAATAGCAGCAATGAATGGGTTATTAACTGTATATCCAAAGATTGCATAGAATGCAATTACCATTAAAGCATCGTGTAATACTCCGATTACAGCGGCAAGACCGAACTTCCACTCTTTGAATCTGATGATTACATAGATAAGCATACCCAATGATGCTAATGCAATTGATTTAACTGCGTTAGCTTTTAATTCTTTACCAACTGTAGGACCAAATTCTTCTGATGCAAGTACATCATCTTGAGTACACTTGAATGTCTTTGACAATGTATCGACAATTTCAACTCTCTCTTCGTTTTCAAGAGCATGAATAGTCTTTATTTGAATTTGAGTATTTCCTTCACCAGTATAGATAATTGTTGGATCAAGCTTATAGCTATCTAAAGCTTTTTCTACTTCCTTGATATCTACCTGCTCATGCATTTCGATTTGAATTGTAGTACCACCTGTAAAGTCAATACCATAATTCAGACCACCACATAATGTGATAACAAGACCAGCTACGATAATAACTGATGAAATGATGTAGAATATCTTTCTTTTTCCAATAAAGTTGAGCTGTCTATGTAATATTGCTTTTGGAGTTCCATCAGCTTTGCAGCCAAAGAGTTTTACATTTGAAAGCTTCTTTGATGAAGCCATTAATGAAATGAAAAGCTGAGTAATGATTACGGCAGTAAAGATACTTAACACGATACCAATCATGAGTGTAACAGCGAAGCCCTTAACAACAGTAGTACCGATTTCGAAAAGAACTACTGCAGCAATCAATGTTGTAATCTGGGCATCGAGTACTGTTGCTACGGCGTTCTTGAATCCTGCATCTACAGCTACTCTGATTGACTTGCCTGCGCCGATTTCTTCTTTGATTCTGTCAAATATAATTACGTTAGCATCTACAGCCATACCTATTGAAAGAATGAGAGCAGCGATTCCAGGGAGTGTAAGAACAATATTGAATGCTGCCATACCCCATACGAAGAGAACTACGTAAAGGATTAATGCGATGTCAGCAACAACGCCTAAAAGTCCAAAGAAAATGATCATTACTATGAATACGAGTAAAAGACCGATTCCGCCAGCTATGATTGACTTGTCTAACGCATTAGCACCGATAGTAGCTGATTGAACGGATGATTGAACTTCAACTAAATCTACTGGAAGAGCACCGCCTCTGATGAGTGCAGCCTTTGTAGTAGCATCAGCTAAAGAGAAACCTCCAGTGATTTCGCAATTACCGCCAGGGATAACGCCTAAAACTCTTGGATGAGTGATAATAACATCGTCAAGAACAATAGCAATTTCATCAGCAGCGATTGCTTCGCTATCGTATGGAGTTAATGTTTTGTTGTATGCTTTTCTAGTAGCTTCTTCAAATAAAGCGGCACCAGAAGGATCTAATTCGAGAAGGATCTTATAAGCAGCACCATCTGTAGCTACTTGAGCATCTTTAACATATGAACCATCTAAAGCAACTGATCCGTCGCAAAGAACGAATAATAACTTAGCTGTAGTTCCGATAGATTCGATGGCCTTATTAGGATCATCATATCCTGGTAATTCAACTCTGATTCTGTTCTTTCCTTCAACTGCAACTGTAGCTTCAGAAACACCGAGCTGATTTACACGGTTATTGATGACTTCTCTAGTTTGTTCCATCAATTCTTTTAATTCTTCATCACTAAGGCCTAAATCATCGGTTTGCGCTTCAAGTACTGCGTATACACCTCCGTTGATATCTAAGCCATATTTAATTTCGTCCTTAACGTTCTTTAAATCTCCAAGACCGTATAAGGAAACGAAGCAGCCAAATACTGTTACAAGTAACACTAAAATGACTAAAACTCGTTTAACACCTAAACTCATTTTTAAATAACCTCTCAATACATAAAATTTGTCGCGATTTATAGAATGCAACACTTAGGCATTCTATATTGTCAATTTTACTACTTTCTACTATCTATTACAAGATTATATATGGTTATATATAGTATATTTTTTAATACAAAAAGACCCCGCAAATAGCGAGGTCCTATTCTCTAGTTTAGATTGTAGAATTATTTTTCTTCAGTAGCCTTAACTTCTTCAACCACTTCTTCAGCTTTAGCTTCAACAGCTTCTTCTACTTTTGCTTCTGCTTCAGCAACAGGTTCTTCAGCCTTTTTAAGCTTCTTTGGCATAGCTTTCTTTACTGGTTCTTCTTCAACTTCTTCTTCCTTTTGAGCCCTCTTAGCTGATGGCTTAACAACAGAAGATACAGCCCACTTCATGAATTCTACTTTAACTTTTTCAGTACCAATCTGAACTACGATTGAGTCTTCTTTTGTCTTTACAATTTTACCGAAAATACCGCCGATTGTGATGATTTCATCACCAACCTGGAGGTTATTTCTCATATCTTTAACTTCTTTGTCTTTCTTTCTCTGTGGTCTAATCATTAAGAAATACATAACCACGATTAAAAGAATAAGTGGTAAAAATGACATTAAACTTGATCCTGATCCGCCGCTCATATTTATCTCCTCTCGAGTTTGAAAATTATTAACTAAATGGTGCCGGCGATGGGATTTGAACCCATACCCTGTCGCCAGGACGGGATTTTGAGTCCCGCACGTCTGCCAGTTCCATCACGCCGGCTTAATACCGTAATGTAAGCATTTTAGCATAATAAACTGACGATTTCAATATTTTTTTAATTATTGGACTCGCCATTATTGTTTGAAATAATACGTTTCCACGACCAAGTGCTGATGTTTTTATAATAATTGTTCCACATAGGTAGTTTTTCGGCTTCGAAAGTATCTACACCTACAAGGGACATTTTTTTATAACAAATCGGCACATAAACATTCATATCTAAAAGACTTTTTTTCAGTTCATCAAAATATGTTTGATATTCTTCAACTGTGTAAAATCTATCAAGATTTCTGGCAAGCGTTAATAGATTATAATCATAGTAATACCAAGGATTATCGCCACTAAATAAGAATCTCAAATCATACTCTTCAGCTATCGAATAACCTGTGATTAGTATATCAAAATTTCTTATGCTTAGAGCATAATCATACTCCTCTTTACTGAGTAAATTGATCTCAGAATCAATGCCACAAGCATCTAACTGTTTCTTAATCAGTTTTGCGGCAGATACTCTCGATGAGTTATTTCTATTTACAACTATGTTAAGCTTTACCGTTTTGCCATACTTGTTTTCTAAATATCTGTCTTCGTTAGTGTCTTCATAACCTAAATCTTTAAGTGATGACACTCCAATGTCAGCTTGTGCGCTAGTATTAGCTAAAGTTTCTTTGGAAGAATAGAAATTAGGATAATATATAGTATCTGTGAGAATGCCATCATTCATGTAGGCATCGCTTAAAATTGCATTAAAGTCAATTATGTCTACTATAGCTTTTCTAAACTCTTTTGAGTTAGTAAATTCACTATTAGAGGCATTAAAAACTAAGAAATCAACGGAATTTAAAGGTATATCGAAAGCTTTAGCATTTAAATCTATTGCGGTTGATTTTCGCATTTGACTATCATCCAGATAGCAAACAACATTATTAATCTTTAATAAGTTCGAAGCTAAATTTCTATCAGGAACAATATTAAATACAATAGTGTTTTCGGCTTTTTCTCCCCAATAGTATTCATTCGGGATTAAAGAAAGATCATTATATTCATCATAATCGCCATACTTATATTGGCCAGTTCCCATAGGTTTTGCGGATTTTGCTCCGGCAAGCGTATAAGCTCCATAAGACTTGGATTTAAATATTGGGAAAGTTAGATCATCTAAAGAACATTGATAATTATTGTTGAACCAAATAGCAAGATTTCCTGCATAATTTACATAGTATTGCGTGATCTTGCTTACTTTATCGTAATAAATTGAATTGTATCCAGCTGCTCGAATAGTTGTAATAGCGTTTATTACATCTTGATTTGTTAATTGTGATCCATCACTAAAATAAATATCATCTCTAAGCACGATTTCTATACCTGCCCTGTCTGTATTACAAGTATATTCTTTTACCAGTGAAGGCACAGCCTGCATGTTTTCGTTGTAAGTAAAAAGCGAATCATAAACAAGTTTTGATATGTTAAACATGTCCTCGCTTTTTGAAATTGCCGGATTTAATGTGTCAATGGTTTCAGAAGCTAGGTAGATTGTATTCTGGGTCTCGTATTCAATTAGAGAATCTGGATTGACTACTTCTTCTTTATAAATTTCTACAATAGCAATGACAGTAGTTGTAACAAGTGCAACTATTAGAAGAATTATCCAGTATTTACCTAAGAATTGTGATATTTTGTTTTTTCTATTTCTCTCTACTATCAAATTAATCCTCTAATAATTTATCGATTTGTTTGTACAAATAATCTAAGTCTTGAGAATTATCAATTACCTTATCGGCCAATTGTGTTTTCTCCAGCTCTGACATCTGATTCTTCATTCTACCAATGATTTCTTCTCTAGTAGAATTATCTCTAAGCATAATTCTTTTAAGTTTAGTTTCAAGGTCACATGTAACCAGCCATGTTTCATCACAAAGTGAATTAACATTACATTCATACAGTAAAGGTGCATCAATGATTAAGATTCCGTCTGTACCCTTTTCTTTTGCGATTTTAACAATGTTTTTTACTTTTTCAACAACTATATCAGTTGTAATCTTTTGCAGTTCAAATAGCTTATTTGAATCGTTAAATACAATATTTGCTAAGGCCTTTCTATCAAGTTCGCCATTTGAATCAAACACTGAAAGGCCAAAAACTCTCCTGATTTCCGGGAGAGCTTCGCCGTCTTTTTTGGTTAAGTTTCTGGACATCTCATCGCAGTCTACAATTTCAATTCCTTTTTCTTTAAGATAATTTGAAACCGTACTTTTCCCTGAGCCTATTCCACCTGTTAATCCTACAATTTTTATCATTTTAAATCGTACCAGTTTTTAGCAGAATTCATAGCAACCTCAAGTTTTACGCTAAGCTTGAGTGCATTTTCCATATTGCGTTTTAATAATTCTTCTATCTTTTCTTTATCTTCAAGTTTTGCGTTTATAATCAGTTCATCATGAACTTGTAAAATCAGCTTAGAATCAGGGAATCTCTCTTTAAGCTCATTATACACATTGATCATTGCAATTTTGATGATGTCAGCAGCTGAACCTTGAATTGGAGAATTCATCGCTAATCTTTCACCTAACTGTCTAACCATAAATTGACTAGAATTAATCTCCGGAATAGCACGTTTACGGCCTGAAATTGTAGTCGAATGACCTGTTGCTTTTGCTAAAGCTTTTTGTTCATCCATGTATTTTGCAACTTTAGGATGCTTAATAAAATATTCACTAATATACTTTTCGGCATCAGAACGTGTAATGCTGAGCTCTGATGACAAACCAAAACTGGACATTCCATAGATGACACCAAAGTTTACTGCTTTTGCACGGCTTCTATCTAAAGAAGTAACCTGATCTACAGGAATGCCAAGAACTTTGGATGCGGTCAGTCTGTGAATATCTTCACCTTTATTAAAAGCATCAATTAACCCTTCATCCTGTGCCAAATGAGCTAAAACTCTAAGTTCAATTTGAGAATAGTCTGCTCCAATCAAAATATATCCCTCATCAGCATAGAACGCGTTTCTAAGTTTACGTCCTAACTCTTGCCTTACGGGTATGTTTTGAAGGTTTGGTTCTGTACAACTAATTCTACCAGTAGTAGTTACTGTCTGCTGGAAGTGTGCGTGAACCTTTCCATCCGAAGCAATCAAAGGTATCATGCCTTCTACATATGTTGAATCAAGTTTTGTTAAATTTCTATATTCTAAAATTAAAGGAATGATAGGATGATCATCTTTTAATTTTTCCAATATTTCAGCAGAGGTGCTATAGCCAGTTTTAGTCTTCTTTTGAGCCTTCAAACCGAGCTTTTCAAAGAGGATTTCGCCTAGTTGTTGGGTTGACTTGATATTGAACTTTTCGCCAGCCAAATCGCATATTTTAGCTTCGAGTTCATTGATTTTAGCTTTTAACTCTATGCCAAAATCAGTTAAGAATTTCGAATCAACTTTTATTCCGGAAAGCTCAAGAGACGCCATGACTTCTACAAGCGGCAACTCAACATTGTAATAAACATTCTCTAATTCTTCACTAGCTAGTTCTTTCTTTTGTAAGTCCTTAAGTTTAAAGACACATGAGTTTAATAATACCGAATAGTCGCAGTATTTTCCTGAGTCATCAGAAAACATATCAATCTGGTCACTGCCTATATATTCATTTTCACTAGGAAGTGCTACCATCATTCTCTCTAAAGCAATAGTTTTCAGGTCATATTTAGACTTAGAGACATCTAAAACATATTCTGCAATCTGAGTATCAAAGTTCACTTTAAATGAATTATAACCATAATACATCAATGGATATAATTCATTTTTTAAATCATGGCCGATTAGCTTTAAATTCAGAGAGTTTAATTTGCTAATAAGCTCGTTTATAAAGGATTCTGGTTTAGAAACATATACTGAATCATTATTATTTCCAATAAATAATCCATCAATGGATGGCTTTGAAATATGCGAACAATCGCTGAATAACTTGAGATATACTTCTTTGTCCTTAAAACAATCTAATGTGCTTAATTCAGCAACATTTTTTAAGATAGTTTTTTTAGATTCGATTGTCGTAAGTTCTTTTTGCTCAGAATCATTGACTTTAAGTTTGGACAGGAAACTCTTGAACTCAAGTTTAGTATATAGTTCAATTAACTCTTTATAATTAGGTTCTCCAAATTTGTAATCTTCAAAATTAATCTCAATAGGCGCAAATCTATTAATAGTAGCAAGTCTTTTTGACATAACTGCTAGCTGTGAATTCTCTTCTACTTTAGTTCTGAGTCCATTTTTTTTAATATCAGCAGTATTAGCAAGCATATTTTCAATAGAACCGAACTGAGTTAAGAGTTCAATACCACCCTTTTCACCAATTCCAGGAATCCCAGGAATATTATCAGAAGAATCGCCCATGATTCCTTTTAAATCGATGAATTGTAATGGCGTTAAATTATATCTTTCCTGCATTTTAGCGTGGTCATATATTTCAAAATCCGTGACTCCACGCTTAGTGATTAATACGTTTGTTGTCTCGCTCACAAGTTGTAGAGCATCTTTATCACCAGTTACTATCAATGGTAAAAGTCCATTTTCATCTCCAACCCTAGCAATAGTACCAATTAAGTCATCCGCTTCATAGCCTTCAAGTTCGACAGTTTTTATGTTCATTGCATGTAAAATGTCTTTTAAAATTGGCATTTCCATTGCAAGCTCAGGTGGCATTGGCTTTCTACCAGCTTTATACTCAGCATATTCTAAATGTCTAAAAGTAGGAGCTTTGAGGTCAAAGCATACTGCCATATATCCTGGTTCATAATCCTGCTCGATCTTTTGTAACATATTCAAAAAGCCAAAAATACCCTGAGTATAGATTCCCTCTTTGGTAATCATGGCTCTCTGCATAGCAAAATATGCACGATTTATTAAACTGTTTCCATCAATAACAACAAGTCTATTTTTCATTAAAATACCTATGCAATCATTTTAAGTGCTGTAACAATCGCAATAACTACACCAACTATAGATTCTCCACCTAACAAACCTGAAGCAATAATAGTGCCCTTTGATTCCTTTTCGAAGTTAGGTCTGAATTTATCAATAAAGAATCTAATAACGCCACCGAGGAAAGCAGTTGCGCTTAAATAGAATGGTAAATAAACTCCGAGTCCTAAAGTAATAACCGGGAAGTTTACAAAATATAGAATAACCGCCAAAATCAATCCAAGAGCAAAAGCGTGTGTATTTGAAATTCCACCTACCATTGCAGCAACTGCAGCAGATTGTGCAGCCGGGAACATTTCGGAGCCAAAGCAAGTTCCACCGTAAGCTTCAAGGATAAGAATAAGAATTACTACAGACACAATTCCGCCGATGAGTCCACCGATAACTTCAGCTATCCACTGAGATTTAGCGTTAGTCTTAAGTATGTGTCCAGCCTTGAAGTCATTCATTACATCGCCCACAAGTCCACATGCGATAGCAACAACAGCTGCTACATAGAATGCTTCTGTTTCACCTAAGTTAGAAACAGATTTTGCGGCCAAAAGTATGATAATGCCGAAAATTTCCATTGGGTTGATACCGGACTGTCCTACACATTGCGCAGACATTGAAGTTGCAAGCCATGTTCCAAGAATAGTAACAATTGATGCAACAATTCCCATATGACATAAGTCTGTTAAAACCCATGCAAGGAAAATCATAAGAGCTGGAGCCCATCTCATGTCGATAAAACTATCTCCAAGTTGGTTCTTTGAGAACATGGAGCCAAATATGTCTTTGGCTTTTGGTAAAATACCTTTAATTAAAATACCAATACCAGTACCTACCATGAGTCCTAGACCTAAAGACTGTTTAATAGTCAAAGCAACTTCTGAAGTCCAGAGTCCTGCCTCAGTGCCGCCAAGTAAAATACCAAAATCACCGATTAAAGCACCGAGGAACCATACTCCACAAACTACAGGTCCAATGATATAACCAACTGACATAAGCATTGGAGAATACCAAATGCCACAGTTCGAACCATATGCTAACATCTTTTTTGAAAGAGAAACTGAAGGAATTTTACCAAGTGAATCTCTAAAGAAAGTAAATACAGCAGAAATACCTAATCCACCAAAAAGTAGACCGGCTTTCTTTTTATCCTTATCTCCTATTTCAAGAGTTACTGCAGCTGCTTCACCCATTGCATATGGTAATTCTTTTGCTTCGATAAAATATTTTCTGAAGAGTGCTGTGAATATTAAGCCTAAAATTACGCCAGCTAATGTGACAATAATCAATTCTTTTACATTAACATCAGCTTCAGGATTTAATATCCAAATGCCAGGAATTGTAAATGCAAGTCCTCCTGCAACCATTGCACCAGCAGACATAGCAGTTTGTGTAACATTGATTTCGTGCAAATTAGTATTACCAAATGCTTTCAAAGAAAACATGGAGACTAATACAACGAACATTATAGGCCATGGAACAGTACTCGTCTTCAATGCGACAAACATTGAACTAGCTGTTAAAACAATGGAACCGAGAGCACCAATAATCATGCCTCTAAGTGTTAATTGCTTTTCATTCATGTCGTACCTCGATAATAAAAAATCCCAGAATATCGTCTTTGGACGCTAGACCAGGATTATTTTAAAAGTTAGTTAAATTTACTAGTCTTCGTAAAGGTCAACTGCACAGTTTGTGTATACGTTCTGTACATCTTCGTTGTCCTCTAAGATACTGATCATCTTCTTAAGATTGTTTAAATCCTGATCTTTTGGAGTAGTTTCCATTGAAGGAAGTTTTTCAATATCTGCGGAAACGAAAGTGTAACCTTTGTCACTCATTGCTTTGTGAACATCAGCAAACGTTGAAGGATCTGTATAAATTTCAAATGAATCATCATTTGCAACCATATCGTCAGCGCCACACTCTAACATGTCTTCCATGATTTTGTCTTCATCGTTAAATTCTTCTCTATCAAGAACTAAAACGCCTTTAGAAGAGAACATGTATGATACGCATCCTGGAGTTCCAAGGTTTCCACCATACTTATCAAATGTTGAACGAACTGAAGATGTAGTTCTGTTAGTGTTATCAGTTAAAGCTTCAACGATAACAGCAACACCAGAAGCGCCATAACCTTCAAATGTTAATTCTGTATAAGAAGCACCACCTAATTCACCTGTACCCTTCATGATAGCACGCTTGATGTTATCATTTGGCATACCGATGGCCTTTGCTCTTTCAATTGCAAGTCTTAATGCAGAGTTGTAATCTGGATCTCCGCCGTCCTTGGCTGCAATAATAATTGCCTTGCCATACTTAGTGAACATTGCTGCTCTCTTTGAATCCTGTGCTGATTTTCTTCCTGCGATTGTACCGTGTCTACCCAAAAGAGACACCTCCTAACTTTTATACCAAATATAGATTTTGTGTTTTTCAACGCGTATATTATACTATAATAATAATTACAGTGCAAGAAAAAATCAGTATTTTCGGGCCTTTCTCTTTATTTTTATCATGACATATGATACACTAATTTGGTATTATTTTTATGAGGTAAATTTTAATGACAAGAGCAGAAGAAATTAACAGACGTAGAATATTCGGAATCATTTCCCACCCTGATGCAGGAAAAACAACATTAACAGAAAAGTTATTGCTCCATGGTGGTGCTATTAGAGAAGCTGGAACAGTTAAAGCCAGAAAGAATTCAAAGTTTGCTACATCGGACTGGATGGAGATTGAAAAGCAAAGAGGAATTTCAGTTACTTCGTCAGTCATGCAGTTTGAATATGATGGCAAAATGATATCTATCATGGATACTCCTGGCCATAATGATTTCGGTGAAGATACATATAGAATCCTTACTTCAGTTGACTCCGCTGTAATGGTAATCGACGGAGCAAAAGGTATAGAAACTCAAACAAAAAAGCTCTTTAAGGTTTGCTCAATGAGAGGCATACCTATTTTCACATTTATCAATAAACTTGACCGTGAAACAAAAGACCCATTTGATTTGATTCAAGAGCTCGAAGACATTTTAGGATTACCAGCTACACCTATTACTTGGCCAATTGGCTCAGGTATGAATTTTGAGGGTGTGTACGACATTTTACGCAATGAAGTTCATCTCTATAAAGCAAAGGAAGACTTCAAGTTAGGTCCCGATGGAATATTTGGACCAGAACTTGAAAATAAAGTTACAAGTTACAATTTAAAAGCGCTTAGAGATGAGATTGAACTCATTCAAGGCGCTGGAAATGAATTAGATTTAGATAAGGTTTCAAAAGGCAAATTAAGCCCAGTATTCTTTGGATCTGCTCTTGCAGACTTTGGAACTATTCCATTCCTTGAACATTTCTTAGATATGTCCCCTGCTCCAGGTCCTCGTAAGACTATCGATGGAGAAGTTTTACCTACTGATGAGGAATTTTCTGGCTTTATATTTAAAATTCAAGCTAATATGAATCCTGCTCACAGGGATAGATTAGCTTTCTTTAGAATTTGCTCTGGTACTTTCGAAAGAGGAATGACAGTAAAGCTTACTCGTACTGGCAAAGATATGAAATTAGCACAATCTACAATGTTAATGGCTAACGAAAGAGAAAATGTCGAAACAGCTATTGCCGGCGACATCATTGGCATCTATGATACTGGAAACTATCAGATTGGTGATACACTTACAACTAAAAAAGAGCCTCTTTTCTTTGAGCCTCTCCCTACATTCCCACCTGAACTTTTCGCTATGGCTGCACCTAAAGACACTATGAAGAGCAAACAATTCCAAAAAGGAGTTGATCAGCTTGCCCAAGAAGGTGCAATCCAGGTTTACAGAAATCAATACAATGAAGTTATTGTTGGCGCTGTTGGACAGCTTCAATTCGAAGTTTTCGAATATAGATTAAAAAACGAGTATAATGCTGAACTCAGAATGACTAACCTAGACTTTTCTGTCGCTAGATGGCTGGAGCCAGAGCAAGTAGAGTTAGCTAAGAGTAAAATCGATACACGTCAAATGTTAGTTTTTGATCACTATGATAGACCGCTACTTCTCTTTGCTAATCAATTCACTCTAAACTACTTCCAAGATAAGCATCCTGAAATCAAACTGATCGATTCACTCGAAATACAGCAATTTTAATAGCGAAGCATTGCGCTTCGCTATTTTATATTCTTATATACTTCGTAAAGCATCTTGAGAACTGCATAGTTGCGGTTCCAATTGCGGTTTACTGAACGACGTGATGAACGAACCACGTATTCACGTCCAGCATATGATACTCCAATATAACAAGTTCCGGCAGGATCCTTCTCTGTTCCAGTTCCTGGCTCTGAATAGCCGGTAACTGAGATGCAAAAATCTGAGCCAGATTTTTTTCTAAGACCTTGAACCATTTCTAATGCAGTTTGTTCTGATACTGCGCTGAATTGCTCGAGTGTCTCTTTTTTTACGCCAAGTTCTTCCATCTTAGCTTTTTCAGTATAAGTGACTATGCCTTTTTCAAGTACTGAACTAATTCCTGAAATATTGCCTAATGTAGCAGCAAAAAGGCCTGCTGTGCAAGATTCGGCTGAAGAAATTGTTATATGTTTATTTATTAATAGTTTACCTACAACCTCAACTAAATCTTCATTATCATGGCTGTAAATATGTTGACCGATTAGTTCGTCAATTTTAACAATCATATCATCAACCGCTTTTATAGCCTCTTCTTTTGTCGGTCTCTTTGATGCAACTCTTAGATAGCACTCTCCCTCTTTTGCATATGTTGCAATAGTAGGATCTGTTTGGCCATTGATGAGTGGTAATAAATCAGTTTCCATTAAAGACTCGCCATACTCAAATGTCCTAATAAGTTTGTAGTAAATCACACTGTCCTGCATTTTTTCGAGTCTAGGTTTTACTTCCTTCTCGAACATATTCTTAACTTCTCTAGGTGGTCCAGGTAAAGACATAATCATCTTACCTTTTTGTGACATCATAAAGCCAGGAGCAGTACCAGCATCATTAAACAATACCTCAGCAGTCGTAGGCATATAGGCTTGCTTTAAGTTGTTTGGTGTTAGATTATATCCTCTCTTTTGATATGTCTCTATGAGATATTTCATGCATTCAGGTCGTTCTTCTACCTTATCGCCGAAATACTCAGCTATTGTCTCTTTTGTCAAGTCATCTTGTGTAGGTCCTAAGCCGCCAGTTGTGATAATAAGATCACAATCTCTAAAAGCATGTTCTAAAGTCTCTTTTAAGCGCTTTGGATTGTCTCCTACAGTGTAATGATACATTACATCATAACCTAAATTTTGCAATTCACTTGATAAGTAAGCTGCGTTAGTATTTACAATCTGTCCGAACAGAATCTCAGTTCCAATTGTTAAAATAGCCGTTTTCATAATTTAGTCCTTAAAAACATGAGCATTTTCAAATGCATAATCAACTCCGCTATATACTGTCATTACAATTGATGCGTATAAGCAGAATATAGCAAAATAATATAAATAATGTGTAAATCCCGAAAGGAATGCTAAAGCATTATTACTGATAACTTCATTTGCTCTATCCATTGCCATGAATATTTGCAATTTAGTACTAAGTGCTTTATGCAAAATAAAGGCTGGAACAGTTATCATCTGTACAACTGTTTTAATTTTACCACTAATGCCAGCAGCAATGACTTTACCGTTTGAAGCCGCAACAATACGCATGCCTGAGATTAAAAATTCTCTAGCAAGGATAACTATTAGCATCCAACCTTTCACATACTCTGGGATTAATAAACAAAATGCAGAATATACTAATATTTTGTCTGCAACAGGGTCCATAATTTTACCGTAGTTGCTAGTTAGATTTAGTTTTCTTGCTAATTTACCATCGATGAAATCAGTGATAGCTGCGAGTACGAAAATAATAAAAGCAATAAAATAAAAGTCTAACAAATATGCATATATGAAGAATGGTACTGCTATCATTCTAGCCGTTGTAAATTTATTAGCTATATTCATACTAAACCTCCACTCCGACTAAATCATAGTCGAAAGCATCTGTCACTTTAACATTAACAAAATCTCCAGCCTTTAATTCTTTATCAGAAGTAAATAGTATAGAATTATCTATTTCAGGGGCATCATATTCTGTTCTACCAAAATATGAGCCATCAGAATCTTTTCCTTCTACGAGAACTTTTAGTGTATTTCCTACTTCAGTTTGATTATATCCAAGAGAAATATCAATCTGAGATCTCATAATTGCATCAACTCTCTCTTGCTTAATCTCTTCATCAATTTGATTAGGCATTTCACCAGCAGGCGTATTTTCTTCTTGAGAATATGCAAAAACACCAAGTCTTGCAAATCTCGCCTCGTTTACAAAATCGTATAGTTCATTAAAGTCATCTTCTGTCTCACCCGGAAAGCCAACAATGAAAGTAGTTCTAATGTGTATGTCAGGAATAGCTTTTCTAAGTCTAGAAAGAGTGTTTTCAATACTTTTGTGAGTTGATCGCCTATGCATAGACTTTAAAACTGGATCAGATACATGTTGAATTGGTATATCAATGTAATGACATATTTTAGGCAATTTAGCTATAGTTTCAATTAGTTCATCAGTAATTCTATCCTCATAGCAATACATGAGCCTAATCCATTCAATACCTTCAATATTTACAAGATGTTCTAACAACTCAGGTAAAACGAATCTATTATATAGATCAATTCCATAACTAGTAACATCTTCAGCAATTAAAATTAGTTCTTTACATCCAGCTTTAGCAAGTTCTTCAGCTTCAAAATAGATGTCTTCTATTTTTTTAGATCTAAAATTGCCACGAATATTTGGAATTGCACAATATGTACATCTATTGTTACAGCCCTCAGATATCTTTAATGTTGCAGTATATGGATTATCTCCCAAGTATCTATCGTATCTTGGCAGTATGCTATCATACTTGCACGATACATTTACCCTATCCGCTCTATTGGCTAAAACATCGGGTAATTTCGCATAATCATTAACTCCAAGGAAATAATCAACCTCAGGCAATTCGTCCTTTAAATCGTTAAAATAACGCTCAGAAAGGCATCCTGATACTATGAGTTGTTTGCCCTGATCTTTATATTCAGACATTTCAAAAATCTTGTCTATAGATTCTTTTTTCGCATCATTAATAAATCCACAAGTAACCACAACTATAGCATCTGCGTCTTCTGGGTTTTCAACTAATGAATTACCAGAATTTAAGACATATGCTTTAGCCACTTCTGTATCATTAAAATTTTTAGGACAACCTAAGGTTTCAAAATATACTTTCATTAATTATCTGACTTTTCCATTTCTTCAAGCTGTTCTGTGCTGATTAATACTTGTCTTGGGCGTGCACCATCTTGTGGACCTACAATTCCCTTTTCTTCCATAATATCAATCATTCTTGCAGCACGGTTATATCCAACTCTAAATCTTCTTTGAAGCATAGAAACAGATGCATGACCAGCCCTAACTACTAAATCGATAGCTTCTGGTAATAAATCATCCCCGAGATCCATTCCTTCTTGAACAGAAGTTTCTTCTTGAGGAGCAGAAGTAATATCTTTATAAACCGGTTCATCAGTCTGTGCTTTAATATAATCAATAACTTTCTTAATTTCGGCTTCTGATACAAATGCGCCTTGAACACGAGTAGGCGGATTTCCCTGTGGAGCAAAGAGCATATCGCCCTTTCCTACTAATTTTTCAGCACCATTCATATCAAGGATTACTCTAGAGTCAGTCTGCGATGAAACAGCAAGACCGATTCTTGAAGGAATATTAGCTTTAATTATACCAGTAATTACATTTACTGATGGTCTTTGAGTAGCAAGCACTAAGTGAATACCTGCTGCACGGGCGAGTTGTGCAAGACGGCAAATTGACTCTTCAATTTGGGCCTTAGATACCATCATTAAATCTGCTAATTCATCGATAACTATTACGATGTTTGGAATTACTCTTTCTGGTTCTCCGTTAGCTCTCATATAATCGTTATATGATTCAAAATTCTTTGCACCAACTTCAGCAAAACACTTATATCTATTAGTCATCTCACCTACAGCCCAGTTCAATGCTCTAACTGCACCTGCGGCATCAGTAACTACTGGAGTCATAAGATGAGGCATTCCATTGTATAAACCTAATTCTACACCTTGTTTAGGATCGATAAGAATCATCTTTACTTCATCCGGTTTTGCTTTGTAGAGAAGTGAAACAATCATACAGTTTATGCAAACTGATTTACCAGATCCAGTAGAACCAGCAATTAAAACATGTGGTAAGCTCTGTAAATCCGTAACAATGGTTTTTCCACCGATATCTTTACCTAATGCTACACAAATTTTTGATTTATGAGACTTGAATTCCTCGGAATCAAGTATTTCTTTTAATTTGATTGTCCTAATTGTTGGATTCTCAATTTCGATACCTACAGTTCCCTTTCCTGGAATAGGAGCTTCAATACGAATTGACTTTGCTTCTAAATTAAGAGCAATATCGTCAGCTAAGCTTTCAATCTTAGAAACTCTAACACCTACAGCAGGCTTTAATTCATATCGAGTAACAGTTGGACCTTGTGTAACCTGTACAACTGTAGCATCTACATCGAAACTCTTTAATGTCTGCTCTAACTTTTCAGCGTTATTTTGGAGAATAGAGTTTGACATCTTAGAACCAGCCAGAGGTCTTTCTAATAAAGAAAGTGGTGGCATCTTATAAGGTTTGCTTGTTCCTTCTAGATTGATTTCGCTAGCAGATAGACTTGCTGTCTTTTCTTCTTTTGAAAGTTTAGGTACTGGAGGACATTCTGCAGTTGTAACGACTTCTGCACGCTTCTTTTCAAGTAAAGATGCTTCGTCATCAATACCATCCATACCGTAGCCGGCTTTAACAACGGTAGCTTCTTCTAAACCATAAGTTCCTGATTTGCTTGGAGTTGTTTCACCAAACAGATTATCATCATTCATGAACTTGAGTAAGTTTTCTTTTTTATCCTTTGTTAAAGGTTTTATTTCTGCCTTTTCTGGCTCATAGTCAGGCTGAGAATCTACGATTTTAATTTCGTGTGTAGGAGTGTAACTAGTAGCCGAATTAGTATTCATTGCGACCTGCACTCCGGATTGGTCTTCTGTGTCATAATCGAGATGAGCGTTTTGTTTGATAAGCTTTCTTTCCTCAATCTTTTCACCAATCTTTGCAAAAAATCTGGAAAGTGGCGTGTTAACGATGAGCAATAAGCAGATGATAGAAATCACGATTGTGAAAATCCAGCAGCCACTTACACCTATCCACTTTAAAAGCAATGAGGCTATAGTCATGCCAAAGAAACCACCGGATGTAATAAGCATTCCAGTCTTATAGAAAGTTCCTAAGTCTGCCCACTTGATATTGATAGCTTCAACGTCAATAAAGTGAATTGAATTGATTGCACATACCATAATAAACATCACAAACAATAGTAAAAATGTCTTAAGCGAAAAGTGTGATGTCTGTCTGGCAAATAGTAAAATGCCAAAAGCTATGAGATAGAAAGGAACAATATAAGCCATCCAGCCAAACAATCCCTTTAAACCGTTTCCTATTACAAGTCCAAGCTTGCCAGCTCCGTTTGTAAGAGTCGCAACAGCAAAGAAGACACCAATAGCTATAGTAATAATAGCCCAAATTTCGTCTACGACGCGCTTGTCAGCACGCTTTTTAGCTTGAATTTCTTGAGCTTTAGCCTTAGCCTTTGACTGAGCTTTTTCCTTTTCAATTGTAGATTTATTTTTGGATCCTTTTGGTCTTCCAGGTCCACGTTTTGTTTGTGCCATATTTTCCTCTCCTTAGAAAATACAAGTGATTATAACAACAATAGCTAATGCCCATACATAATATGAGAAGTAACTGAGCTTTTTATTTGAAACAATTTTAACCATTGACTTAATTGCAAATATACCAGAGATTGCAGCTACTATCATTCCAACGATAACAGGGCCGAGCTGTGAAACATCAACACCAGATCTTATAGCATCAGGAACTTCTAGAATAACAGAACCTAAAATAGATGGTATTGAAAGAATGAATACGAATTTAACAGCGAATTCTCTTTCAAGCTTGCATATAATACTAGCAAATAAAGTTGAGCCGGATCTTGAAAGTCCAGGCCAAACAGCTATTCCTTGAACAATACCAATAAAGATTGCATTTCTAAAGTTCATTTTTTCAATAGATCTGCAATTATCTTTGCTTCTATCGCTAACATATAAAATAATACCAGTTAATATCAATCCAATTGCTACAAAAATTAAAGAACTAAATAATCTAGTTACAAGATCCTCAAATATAAATCCGATGATAGCTGTTGGTATTGTCGCAACAATTATCATAACTCCGAATTTTCTGAGTGGCTTTTCTTTAAGTTGTAATCCCTTCCCCATAAAGAGATCCGCGATTGTTCTGCCAAGTTCAATAATTAATGCCCAAATGTCTTTTCCAAAACAAAAGCATACAGAAATTAAAGTTCCGACATGAAGAAGTACCGATAAAAGTAATGCATCATCCGCAGATAAACTGAACCAATTTTGTAGAATTGCAAGATGTCCAGAACTAGAAACAGGCAAGAATTCAGCCAAACCTTGAACTAAGCCTAAAATTAACGCTTGAATATAATTCATAATTTTTCCCCTTTTCCGTGGCAAAACCACATAAATAATCAATTTATTATATCACTTTTAATAATTGTAGGCAATAAAAAACCCACGCAATATGCGTGGGTCATGTAATCAACTATTAAGCTTCTGTAGCGATAACTTCTTTTCCGTCATAGTAGTTGCAGTTTGGGCAAACTCTGTGAGGAAGCTTAGGCTGCTTGCACTGAGGACAAATACATAATCCTGGTTGAGCCATCTTCATATTAGCGGACTTTCTGCTATCTCTCTTTGCGCTTGATGTTCTTCTTTTAGGTACTGCCATGTTTCAACACCTCCTGTTAGTTTTTGATTTATGTAAATCATTTGTGAATAATCGTCAACATTAAGATAATACACAATTCTTTTGGTGTTGTCAACAATTATTTTTCCTAAATTCAAATATTATAAGGACTTAACGATGTTGAAAGTGTCCTTAGCAATCATTAATTCTTCGTTTGTAGGAATTAATACGATCTTAACTCTTGAATCATCAGTTGAAATAACAGTTTCCTGTCCTCTAACCTTGTTCTTTAATGTATCCATCTTGATTCCTAAGTTTCCTAAGTTATCACAGATAAGTTCTCTCATAGTAATATCGTTTTCACCTACGCCTGCTGTGAAGATGATTGCATCGCAACCATTCATTTCAGCGATGTAAGCTCCGATGTAGAATCTTACTTTGTGAGCGAATACTTTAAGTGCAAGGGCGGCTCTTTGGTTACCATCTTCAACAGCAGCTTCAATATCTCTGAAGTCTGAGGAAACTCCGGAAATACCTAAAACGCCTGACTTCTTATTTAAGATTGTATCCATTTCTTTAGTGCTAAGGCCTTCTTTTTCAGCTACGAAGTTTACGATAGCTGGGTCGATATCGCCTGCTCTTGTACCCATTACGAGGCCTTCAAGAGGAGTAAGACCCATTGAAGTATCGATGCACTTACCTCTCTTGATAGCGGATACAGAAGCACCGTTTCCTAAGTGGCAAGTAATGAGCTTTAAGTCATCTAAGTCGCAGTTCAAAATCTTAGATGCTCTCTCAGCAACATATTTATGTGATGTTCCGTGGAAGCCGTAACGTCTAACGCCGTACTTTTCATAGTATTCATAAGGTAAAGCGTAGATGTAGCTCTCTGGTGGCATAGTCTGGTGGAATGCTGTATCGAATACAGCTACCATAGGTGCATCTGGCATCAATTCTTGGCAAGCTCTGATACCAATTAAGTTAGCTGGGTTGTGAAGTGGAGCTAAGTCAGAAACTTCTTCCAAAACCTTCATAACTTCTGGTGTAATAAGTACGGATTCTGAGTACTTTTCACCAGCGTGTACAACTCTGTGTCCTACAGCACCAATTTCACTCATTGAGGAAATAACGCCGTGTGACTTATCTTGAATTGCCATTAATACTTGAGCGATTGCATCTCTATGGTCTTCCATAGGTGTAACGAGTTTGAATTTTTCCATACCAATCTTTTCATGAGTGATAACGGAACCTTCAATGCCGATTTTTTCTACTAAACCTTTGCAGAGTAAAGATTCATTAGTCATATCGAGTACTTGATACTTTAATGAAGAGCTTCCACAGTTGATTACTAAAATTTTCATGTTTATCCTCCATAAATTTGTTAACAAAATTTACAACTATATTATTTTACAATAAAACACCAACCATTTCAAGATATTTAAACTATCTATCAATTATGATTGGCATTTTAACATAATCCGATTCTTTATATAAATCATTTCCTAGAGCTAGATTATAAATATCGCTTGCTTTTATATCAAATTCTATTGTCTTTTTAATATCATTGAGGCCAACCAAATCCTTATTGATATTAGTTATTATAGGCAATGATTTATTATCAGACTTTTTAACATGTTTTAAATAAGCTGCCCCTTTGTCGTCAAAAGCTAAAACTCTAATATAGTTAGCAGCAGTTTTAACATCTTCTCTCGTGATTCCAAGCAATATATTTGTGAGTGTGCGTCTAATTCGAGTATCCGTGTAACGTTTTGATTTTAAAGAAATGATCATATCATCGTAACATGACCATTTTCTAAAATCACGTTTAATAATACTACCTAATCCTTCTTCAGCACCAAAACATTTATTCATCTCATCTGACGATAAGGACAATGCTTTTTCCATAAAAATATTAAAGAATAACTCATTATTCGCAAGCTTTTGATTTTGTAATGCTTCAAAAGTCACTTTTGGTAGTAATTTATCGACACTTTCACTATTTGTTATCATAGCTCTAATAGCGCTTGCAGAGGCATAGCTACCATTAGCATTTAAATCATTATACTCCACTCCTATTCGTTCTATCATTACAGGAGTGGCATTTTTAATGTCCTTTAAATATTCAATTGCTAAAACATTGTTGGATTTTGACAATACATCACTATAATCAGTGTTAGTCAAAGTCGAAATAGCTTCTTCGCGTGCTCTAGGATAGGTAAAACCTTGTTTTACACGGGCTTTAATCTCATCTTCGATAAATTGCTCATTTTCAACTAGAAGGCGGCTTATTTCAACGATTTTTTCCGGGTTACTTTCTACTCCAAAACAAATGTCGTCCGCATTTAAAGCTTCTAATATTTCAATCCCGGCTTTAGCAAAATATCCAGCATTATTACAAGCAAATATCGTTGGCATTTCGACAACAAGATTAATGCCATTTTTGACTGCAATTTCAGCTCTATTCCACTTATCAAGAAGTGCAAGCTCACCTCTTTCAGTAAAGTCCCCAGAAATAACTGCAATCGAAACATCGGCCCCAGTGATTTCAAGGGACCGATTAAGATGATACATATGTCCATTGTGGAACGGATTATATTCCGCTACTATTCCGCAAGCTTTCATTTTACTCCTGGTCTAACAATTCAAATGATCTTGTAATGAACTCTTCTTTAGGTGATGAATTTAAAATAGTAATAGTTCCTGGTTCAGTAGAATCAGTTTCAACACCAGCCTCAATTATCCTTCTTCTAAGTTCTGAAGATGTACCCTTACTTCCGTCGATAAGCAAAATACCCTTTCCTACATACTCTTGTATTTCTTTCTTTAAGAAAGGATAATGCGTGCATCCTAAAACGATTGATTCTGTGTCTTCGGTCAGCACAGGTTTCAAATAGTTGTCTAAATAATTAAATATTTCTTGTTTTGAAAATCCTCCACGCTCAACAAAATCCATTAGTCCAGGGCAAGCGACGACTTGAACATCAACTTCTCCCTTATATTTTTCCATTAGGTTAATGAATTTATCTTGTTTGACTGTTGTAGGTGTGGCGATTACAATAACGCGACCACCTTGATTACAAACTACAGCCGGTTTAATGGCTGGTTCAATACCAATAATTGGAAGATCCGTATATTTTGCTCTTAAGTCACTAATTGCAGCTCCTGTAGCAGTATTGCAAGCTACAGTAAGTGCTTTTATGCCTTGATTTAATAGCTTATCAACTACTGAAAAAGTGAGTTTTTTGATTTCCTCAGTAGAACGAATCCCATAAGGCGCATTAGCAGAATCTCCATAATATAAAAAGTCTTCGTTAGGCATGAGCTTAATTGCTTCTTTCATAACAGAAAGTCCGCCTAAACCGGAATCCATGAATCCAATTGGTAAATGTTTTTTATCCATTGATGCAGTCCCTAAAATCATACTTGTATTTGTTAATATTCAAACTTTCCATTCTAGAAAGTACAAGTGCTTCAGCTAATGTAACAGTGCTTTCTTCTCCACTAGCCAAATCTGTAACATAAACCTTGCTATCTATTGCATAGAATTTTCTAAAACTATCAAGAACATCAGCTACTTGAATTAGTCTAGCATCTTCTTCTAAATCTTCTCTTAAATCCTGTAAATTACGCTTGAAATCTTCAAGTAAAACATATACATCCGTCTCACCATCAGGAATATGGTCTGAAATCTCGTCAAAATACTCATCACAAAGTCCAGATAAAGTATCAAGATCAACCTCTTTAACTAATTCACAGATTAGTTCATACGGGATTTCTTCATCATATTCAACTAAAGCGGCGAAGTTTTCAAAATACTGAAAATCTTCAGGTGTTTCTATATCCAAAAGTTCGTATAATTTTTCCTTGTCCACTTTTTTAACCTCTTTATATGTGTTATAATTTCATTCAGTATATCACATTAGAGTTTAAAACTCAACGGAGGACGTATGGCAGATAAAAAAATTAAACAACGTAGCGAAATCGCTAATGAATATAAATGGAAAATCGAGGATATGTATCCAGATGAAAACCAATGGGAAAAAGATCTTAATTGGTGCTTAAAAGAATCTGAGGCATTCCTAAATTACCAAGGACAT
Organism: Anaerovoracaceae bacterium; assembly: GCA_045629065.1. Taxonomy (GTDB): domain Bacteria; phylum Bacillota; class Clostridia; order Peptostreptococcales; family Anaerovoracaceae; genus JAKSSM01. The sequence goes on from JAZQQK010000034.1 coordinate 108,854, forward strand.
GTAACTGAATCAGCAGACAAGCTATTTGAAGTTATAGACAAGCTCTATTCTATTTTTCGCAAATTAGAGCATGCTTTAGTATATGCTCACATGAAAAAAGACGAAGATAATAGAGTCACAAAATATATCGGCATGGACGATAAAGCAGGAATGATAACTGCAAAGATTTCTGCAAATGTGTCTTTCTTTAATCCTGAGCTATTAAAGGCCGAAGAGTCCACTATTCTCGGTTATATTGAAGAGAACCCTAATCTTAAAACATACGAGTTCATGTTAAAAGATGCTTTGAGAGAAAAGGCTCATGTATTATCAAAGGAAGAAGAAAATATCCTTGCGCAGATTAGCGAAGTTACAGATGCACCTCATGACATTTTCACAATGTTAAATAATGCTGAGATGAAGTTTGGTACTATCGTTGATGAAGATGGAGATAATGTAGAACTTACTCATGGTAATTATATTGAATTCATGAAGTCTCATAATCGTGATGTAAGAAAAGCAGCATACACGAATATGTATAAAACTTATGAATCATTGATTAATACGATTAGCACAGCATATAATTACAATGTAAAAACTACATCTATATATGCAAGATTGAGAAAGTACGATTCTGCAAGACAATCTGCCCTTTCAGGTGGCAATATTCCAGAAAGTGTTTACGATAATCTTGTTAGTGTAGTTAATGAATATCTACCTGTAATGCACAGATACACTGAACTCAGAAAAAGAGTATTAGGTGTCCAAGAGCTTAAAATGTACGATGTTTACGTACCTCTTGTAAAATTACCAAAGCGTGAATATAGCTATGAAGAAGCTCTCAAAATAGCAAAGCAAGGTCTTTCCGTTCTAGGAGATGAATATCTAGAACAATTTGAAAAAGGTACTAAAGATGGTTGGATTGATGTTTATGAAAACGAAGGCAAGACTTCAGGCGCCTACAGTTTTGGATCATATGATTCCAAACCATATGTATTATTAAATTTTAGTTCCTCATTGAATGATATCTTTACAATTGTTCATGAAATGGGACATTCAATGCATTCTTACTATACTCGTAAAACTCAACCATTCTGCTATGGAGACCACTCTATCTTTACAGCTGAAGTAGCTTCAACAGTAAATGAATCAATTTTGATGAAATATTTATTATCCACAGAAACAGACCCTGAGATGAAGAAGTATTTGATAAATTACTACATTGAGGAGTTCAGAACTACTCTATTTAGACAAACAATGTTTGCTGAATTTGAGCATCTTACTCATAGACAAGTTGAAAAAGGCGGAGTTCTAACATCTGAATGGATGTGTGATGAATACTATAAACTCAATAAAAAATATTTTGGACCTGCACTAGCAGAAGATGAATACATAAAATATGAATGGGCTCGCATCCCACACTTCTACCGCGATTTCTATGTATATCAATACGCTACGGGATATTCTGCAGCTACAGCAATTTCAAAGAAAATTATTGAGGAAGGCACTCAAGCAAGAGATAACTACATTGAGTTCTTAAAGAGTGGCTCATCTAACTACCCTGTTGAACTATTAAAAATTGCCGGCGTAGATATGTCTAGCCCAGAACCAATTAGACTCGCTATGGAGACATTTAAATCACTGGTTGAAGAACTAGAAAAATTATTGTAAAATCATATTGATATGAATAAAGTTTTTATTTACACAAATGGTACTAAGGTATCAGATGAAATCAAAAGTAAACTCATCAATAAATTAAATGACCAAGGCTTCGAAATTACTGATTCGATTAGTCAGGATTTAGATTTGATATTTTGCATCGGTGGCGATGGCGCTTTGCTTACCTTAATGCAAAGGCATCAGTTCCCTACTAAGCCAATTTGTGGAGTAAACTCAGGTCATTTAGGTTTTTTCCAGGACTTCGTACCTGAAAATATCGATGCTTTCCTTAACGCATTCAAAAATGGTGAGTATACAACACTTGCTTATAACATCGTTAAGGCAACTGTAATCACTAAAACCAAGACATTTGAGCACAGGGCCCTAAATGAATTTGCCGTTAAGAGTCTTGTCCCTCACCCACTACACCTTGGAATTTCTATTAACAATTCATTTATAGAGAATTTCTCCGGTGACGGCATTTGCGTCGCTTCGCCAGCAGGATCTACTGGATATAATTATTCTCTTGGAGGAAGCATTGTAGATCCTAGACTTAATTTACTCCAAGTAACGCCTATTTCTCCAATGAACAGCGTGGCTTTTAGATCGCTTACTTCTAGCATACTTCTCCCTGCAAAAGATAAGCTCATCATTGTTCCAGATGAACTTAGTAAAAATCTTGTTCTACAGTATGACGGACAAGAAATTAAATATGAAGAAGTAGAAAAAATAATATTCAATATTTCAAATAGAAAGATTAACCTCGTAAGACTAAACGAATCAAAGTTTTGGGAAGTAGTTAAGGACAAATTCTTATAATGGCTGAATTTAAGTACATTGTTACAACTGAAGAGCAAAACGTAGAATTAAAGCAAATTGTGAGAACACATTTTGCTTTTTCTTCGCGCTTAATGTCAAAGCTTAAGGCACAAGGCTTAATCAGAGTTAATGGCCAAGTTTCGCCTGGATGGATTAAGTTAGATGCTGGCGATATCGTTACAATTGATATGCCTGACGAGACAAGTGAATTTCCGCCTGAAGATATACCAATTGATGTAGTTTTTGAGGATGATGATATCTTAGTCATCAATAAGCAACCTGGATATGTAGTACATCCTACAAAAGGAAAACCTTATCACACAATAGCTAATGGCATTATGAAAAAGATGCTTGATGAAGGCAAATCATATAAAATTAGATTCGTAAATCGATTAGATATGAATACTTCGGGCTTACTAATTGTTGCTAAAAATAGCCATGCTCAAGATAATCTTGAAAAGCAAATGCAAGCTGACTTGGTTCAAAAAAAGTATATTGCCTTGGTGGATGGCGTGTTTAATAAAAAAGATGGAACAATCGACGCCCCAATCGGTCGTCCTGATATGAATGAGGTTGAAAGATGGATTTTGCCTGTTGAAAAAGGAGGTTTCCCTTCCATTACTCATTATCATGTGCTTGAAGATTATAAAGAATTTAGTTTAGTAGAACTAAGACTTGAAACAGGTCGTACTCACCAAATCAGAGTACACATGGCTTCTATTGGACATCCTGTAGTTGGAGATCATTTGTATTGTAATGGTGATCCATTCGAGTATCGAAGAATCCATGGTGATAATCGCCCACCTCTTGACGGAACAAAAGGTCCACGCGACACTAACCCTGAGAAAGTATCAGACTTAATAGACCGCCAAGCATTACACGCATACTCGTTAGACTTCACGCACCCTATCTTAGGCGCACACATGCACCTCGAAGCAAAATTGCCCGAAGATATATCGAAAGCAATTCAAAAAATTAAAAAGACACTTTAGTATTCCGGCGTTTCCGCAGCAACCATTTGTAGGAAGCGAAGCTTCCAACCTCTGTCGCGAGGACTAGCAAGGAGTACTAAAGTGTCTTTTATTATACTATTGATGTGCTTCGATATAGCTTTGAACGATTTCTGCGTCAGTCATCTCTTCGTATAGAATCGTGCCGCGCTTTTGATAAGCATCAGGACCGTTACCCATAACGATGAGTACCCAACCAGGCTCAATGATTTCACAAGCTTTTAAAATAGCTTCTTTACGGTTCTCAATTACGCCGTAAATCTTTTCATCGTCAATCCATTCAGCAATCTGTGCGCAAATATCAGCGACCTTTTCAGTTGCTGGATCATGTTCTGTTAAGATAACCTTGGACGCATATTTATTTGCGATTGTTCCAAGGTCTTTTCTTCTATTGAATGCCTTGTCACCAGAAGCTCCAAATACCATCATAATCTTTCTATCTGGATATAACTGACGAATATTAGTCATAAATGTTTCACCAGAAAGTGTGTTGTGAGCAGCGTCGACTACTGCTTCAACATCCTTGTCTTTAAATTCAAAGACTTCCATTCTGCCTGCAACATGTGCATGTGCTAAACCAGCTTTAACATTTTCAAAAGGAATATCGAGTGCCCTAGCGATTGAAATAGCACATAGTGCGTTAACTGTGTTATAGAAACCACCGATAGCAACTTCAATATCTTCAACTTTTCCTTCGCATTTAAGCTTGAATGAGAGCTTTTTAGGAGTTGATACTACATCATATCCGTAATAATCAGCACCTTCTACCCTACCGTATGTATAAACCTTTTTGCATCCCTTTTTAGCGGCTTCTAATACTTGTGATCTGTAAGGCTCATCTAGTTCGAGGTTGACACATCCAATCTCTGATTGTTGGAAAATAATAAGTTTTGAAGCAAAATAATCTTCAATTGTTGGGTGCTCCCATTCATGAATGTGATCACGTCCAAATGTAATAAATGCACCAACCTTATATTTCAAAGCTTGAGTTCTCTTGTACTTCAATGCTTGAGAAGAAGTTTCCATTACATGATATTTCAAGCCTGATTCTGCACAACTTGCAAGTATCTCGTGAAGTTCAAGCGTCTCTGGCGTTGTCATCTTTCTCGCAAGTACTTTTTCCTTACCATCGAAATTATAGATGCCAGAGCAAAAGCCAGCCTCTGGTAGGCCATTCTTTGCGCAATAATCATCAATAATTGCTTTTACGAATGTTGCTGTTGTTGACTTGCCTTTAGTGCCTGTGATACCAACCATTTGGAGCTTTTCATTCCAGATTTCATCCCAGAAGAAACTTCCAATATCAGTTAAGGCTTCACGCATATCATTGATAACTATATAAGGTTTAGTGTTATCAATTACAGTTTCAGCAACATAGCAAAATGCACCATTATCAAATGCTTCTTGAAGGTATTCTGTATGGAACTTCCTACCCTTAGCTACGAACATAGTTCCTGGCTTAATATTTTTAGAATTGTATGAAATGTATTCTACCTGATTTTCTCCGGCTTTCATGAGATTAGATTCTACAACTAATCCTTTAACCGTCAACATTTTAAGAAAATCGCCGAATGTTTTTTTAGCCATAATATCTCCTAGTCTTGCTGATTATTAATTGGAACTAATTTTTCTATTGCTAAATCATAGAAAGCAGATGATGCGATCTCTACATATATAAATACAAAGCAAATTGGAATGAATAGAGCCCACTTAACAATAAATGTAATAATATCATTGTCTGGCATAGTGAGGATTCCTGCTCTAATGAATGCTTCAAAGAAGGATTCAGGAAGAGATGCTAAGAACCACCAACCGATGAATGATAAGTTAAGACCAAAGAATTTCCACTTATTACCCATCATGATTCTGCTGGATTCTTTGAGACATTGATTAGCTGTAAGTTCTGGATGATCTACCATTACATAATAGGCTTGACTATATCTAAATACTGCAATAATTCCTGGAATTATAAAGAGTAAAGTCCAAAGGAATACTTTGATCATCATTAAAAGATTAAGCCAAAATGCTTTGCCAAAATGTTCAAATCCTTCAAATAATAATGAACCATCTGGCTTTCTAGTTCTTAAAAATGTAAGACAAGCAAATGCAAGTCCAAGTTGTAAAGGACCATCTAAGATAAATGCATAAATTCCAGAGCCAAAAGATACATTGGCTTCAATGATTTCTCCATTTAAATTAAAGCTTGAATCATAATTAAAGAAATAGTCTAAAACATTGCCAACACCCATTGATAAGATAAGGAAAAGTGCAGCAAGTAAAGCCATCTTAAACCAGTTTTCTTTTAATGATTGCTTCGCAATTCCACGAATGACTTTGCAACGCTCAGTAACAATATGATTATTCATGTCGACTCCTTTGTTATTCATAATAATACCTATTTGACATTATATGCTTTTTTGACTATAATTTCAAGTGTGCTAGGGGAGCTTTTGCTGAGATACCCAAATGTTTTGGGAACCCTCATTACCTGATGCGGTTAATACCGCCGTAGGAAAGCAGCAATACTAAAAATACTGCAGCATCCCCTCCATAAGGAGGTTTTTTTATGCAAAAAAATAAGCGAGAAGATTTAAGGCCTTTAGTGCTTTCCGCACTGCTAATTGGGCTAGCACTTATTGCAAATAATTTATTAAAGTTCCATATGCCATACGGAGGGTCAATCACATTATGCAGCATGCTCTTTGTAGGGCTCTGTGGTTACTTTTCAGGGCCTAAATATGGATTCATGTCCGGATTTGCCTTTGGCATACTAAACGCACTTATAGGCGGTTTTACGGGCTTACATTGGATGTCATTTATACTAGACTATCTGCTTGCTTACACTGTCTTCGGTGTGACTGGACTATTTAGAAATAAAAAGTCGGGCTTATATATAGGATATAGTTTAGGAGTATTTGGTCGTTTCATTTGTAGTTGGTTGTCAGGTTGGCTAATATTCGGTTCATATGCACCTGCTGGTCAGGCCCCATGGCTCTATTCGTTAATTTATAACCTTTCATATATTGGTCCTGAATTTATATTAACACTTATTATACTAGCGGTTCCACCGGTACATAATGCATTATATAAACTTAATAAATAATTAAAAAAGGCTTCCCAGAAATGGGAAGCCTTATTAATTCTTAATGATTTAAAAGTTAAATTAGAATGTGAGTAATCCACCAATCTGAACAAAGAGTGGTGCAAATACTAATGATACAATTGTCATTAACTTGATTAAGATGTTGATTGAAGGACCAGAAGTGTCCTTGAATGGGTCACCTACTGTATCTCCAATAACAGCAGCAGCGTGAGTTGCGGAACCCTTACCACCACCGAAGCCACCTTCTACGAACTTCTTAGCGTTATCCCAAGCACCACCAGCGTTTGACATCATGATAGCCATGAGTACACCGGATGCAAGAGCACCACCGAGCATACCACCTAATGAAGCAGGTCCAAGAACGATGCCAACTAAAAGTGGAGCAACGATAGCCATAACACCAGGAACTACCATTTCGTGAATAGCAGCCTTTGTTGAGATATCTACGCACTTAGCGTAGTCAGGTTTTGAAGTGCCAGCCATGATTCCAGTATCTTCTCTAAATTGTCTACGAACTTCTTCGATCATCTTATTAGCTGATCTACCAACAGCATTCATAGTCATTGCGGAGAATAAGAATGGAAGCATTGCGCCGATGAATAAACCAATTACTACTAATGGGTTAAGCAAGTCAACACCTTGAAGAGTTAAGCCAGTAACTTCTGCATAGGATACGAATAATGCTAATGCAGTAAGTGCAGCTGAACCAATAGCGAATCCCTTACCAATAGCTGCTGTTGTGTTACCAACGGAGTCTAATTGGTCAGTGATGTTTCTAACTTCTTCAGGGAGTTCGGACATTTCTGCGATACCACCAGCGTTATCAGAAACTGGACCATAAGCATCTACAGCAACTGTCATACCAGTTGTTGAAAGCATACCTACAGCAGCAAGTGCGATACCATAGATTCCAGCAAATGCATAAGCTACATAAACAGCTACGCAGATGAAGAGGATTGGCCATAATGTTGACATCATACCAACGCCTAAGCCGGAAATGATAGTAGTTGCAGCACCAGTTTGTGACTGGCTAGCGATTTCCTTTACATGCTTGTAATCAGCTGAAGTGTAGATTTCAGTAATCTTACCAATTAAGATACCGCAAACTAAACCAGCGATGATAGCCCAAGCATATGTTAAGCTTCCGAGGCAAACCTTGGAAAGAATAATTGTAGCGATAATTACGAGTACGCCAGAGATGTAAGTACCAGCATTTAAAGCGTTAGCTGGGTTCTTGCCTTCCTTACCTCTTACGCAAAGGATACCAATGATTGAAGCAATGATACCTACAGCGGAAATTAAGAGTGGGAATAAAGCAGCAGTTGCTTCTGAGAATGTAGCATTTTCAGCAGCATTTGCAACAGCAACACCAGCAAGAGTAACTGCGGAGATGATTGAACCAACATATGACTCGAATAAGTCAGATCCCATACCAGCAACGTCGCCTACGTTGTCGCCTACGTTATCAGCGATAACTGCAGGGTTACGAGGGTCATCTTCTGGGATACCAGCTTCAACCTTACCAACGAGGTCTGCGCCTACGTCAGCAGCCTTAGTATAGATACCACCGCCTACACGTCCGAATAATGCCATTGAAGAAGCACCGAATCCGAAACCTGTGATGCATTGAGTAACTGTAGCTAAGTCAAGAACACAGAGAACAACGCCTAATCCTAAAAGTCCTAAGCCAGATACGCAAAGTCCCATAACGGCACCTGATCTGAAAGCAACCTTTAAAGCCTTGTTCATACCGCCATCTTTAGCAGCTGCAGATGTTCTAACATTACCACGAGTAGCTACGTTCATTCCGAAGAATCCAGCGAGTACTGAAAGTAAAGCACCTACAACATAAAGAATGGAAGTTGTCCAGTCAATACCAAAGCCAATTGCAAGAATCAATACAACGATTACGATTGCCATTGCCTTGTATTCTCTCTTTAAGAAAGCGAAAGCTCCTTCTCTAATGAATGAGGAGATTTCTTTCATACGGTCGTTACCAGCATTTGACTTCTTAATCCATGAAGAAAGGCAGAATGCAACGATAAGACCAACTGCTGCGCAAATGGCAGCAATAAGTGCAAAGTTCATTAATAATACCTCCAAAAATTAATTATTCAAATAAAGCGATAAGTACAAGGGAAAGAATAACGAAAATGATAGCTGCAATTGTAGTTACCTTTTCTAAGATTACATCGTAACCCTTGCTCTTTTTCTTACCGAATAATTGTTCAGCACCACCTGCGATGGAGCCGGATAAGCCAGCACTGTTACCAGATTGAAGCAAAACGCTTGCAATCAAGCAGAGGCTAGCTACTGCTAATAAAATCATTAAGAAAATTTTCATCTAATTACCTCCTAGTAATTTAACTAAGACATTTTAGCATAATGTATACAAGATTTCAAGTTAAAAGTTGATAATTTCTATAAAATTGGAAGCTTTTAGGCTAGCGCCACCTACTAAACAGCCGTCAATTTCTGGCATGTTCATAATTTCTGGTGCATTCTCTGGCTTTACGCTTCCTCCATATTGAATAACAACTCTATCAGCTACTGAATCATCATATAGTTTGATCAATGTCTTTCTAACTGCGCTGCACATCTCTAAAGCTTGCTCGGGACTTGCCGTTTTACCAGTACCAATAGCCCAGATAGGTTCATAAGCAATTACCAATTTTGAGACATCATCGCCACTAATGCCTTCGAGATCTTTTTCTAATTGACCAGATACAACTTTAACCTGATTATTCTCCTCTCTCTCGGTGAGATTTTCGCCAACACATAAGATTGGAGTAATATCGGCTTTAAGCAAAGCTTTTAATTTAAGATTGACAGTTTCATCGGTTTCATTGAAATATTGTCGTCTTTCAGAGTGTCCAACAATGCAATAATCCACGCCAATTTCTTTGAGCATAGGTACAGAAACTTCTCCGGTAAAAGCCCCCTCTTGTTCATAATGACAGTTTTGGGCGCCGACTCCTATGCCAGTTCCTTTGAATAAATCTACTAATGCCATAAGTTGAGGAAAAGGCGCACAAATAGCCGCCTTTACATCAGTATCTTTATATAGCTGTTTAAATTCATCAGCAAATTGCTTTGCTTCAGCAATTGTCTTATACATTTTCCAATTGCCACAGATGAATGGATACTTCATATTTCCTCCTAAAAATTAGATAAACTTTTTGAGATATTTTAAAGTTCTAATTAGCTGTGAAGTATAGCTGTTTTCATTATCATACCATGCAACTACTCTAACTTCGAAGATGTGAGTACCGCACTGCTGTGCAAGTGTTTGTGTTGCATCGAATAATGAACCATATTCCATGCCGATAACATCAGAAGATACAATTTCTTCTTCTGTGTAACCGAAGGATTCATCAGCAGCTTTACGCATTGCTTCATTGATACCTTCTACAGAAACAGTATCAGTCATATCCTTTAAAGTAGCATCGAGAATTGTGATTGAACCAGAAGCAACTGGAACACGTTGAGCGGAACCTATGAGCTTTCCAGCCAATTCAGGAATTACAAGTCCTATTGCTTTTGCAGCTCCTGTCGAGTTAGGAACGATATTGATGGCACCAGCTCTAGCACGTCTTAAGTCACCTTTTTTGTGAGGTCCGTCGAGTATCATTTGATCGCCCGTATAAGCGTGAATTGTAGTCATGAAGCCAGTTCTTAATTCTCTATAATCAGCTAATGCTTTAGCCATAGGTGCTAAGCAGTTAGTTGTGCAGGAAGCGCCTGAGATAATGTTATCGTCTTTTGTTAATGTCTTTTCATTAACACCATAAACAATTGTAGGAAGGTCATTTCCTGCAGGAGCAGAGATTAGAACCTTTTTAGCGCCAGCATCGATATGAGCTTGAGATTTTGCCTTTGAAGTGTAGAAACCAGTACATTCAAGAACTACATCAACATCTAATTCTTTCCAAGGTAAATTCTTGGCATCAGCTTCTTTATAAATAGTAATCTTTCTGCCATCTACAGTGATACTGTTTTCATCATAAGTAATATCGTGTTTATATCTGCCCTGAACACTATCATATTTAAGTAAGTGTGCGAGCATTTTTGGCTCAGTCAAGTCGTTGATTGCAACAAGTTCCATGTCTTTGTCTTCAAAGATTTGTCTAAATGCAAGTCTACCGATTCTACCAAATCCATTAATAGCAACTTTCATATTAACCTCCTATTTATCCATTATTACTTTAACACCTGGAAGAACTTTTCCTTCAAGAAATTCTAAGGAAGCTCCGCCACCTGTTGAAATATGTGTCATTTTATCAGCTAATTTAAATTGCTCTACCGCTGCTGCTGAATCGCCACCTCCAATTACTGTGACAGCATCAACATTAGCCATAGCACAAGCTATGCTACGAGTTCCGTTTTCAAAATTAGGCATTTCAAAAACTCCCATAGGACCATTCCAAACAATAGTCTTAGCATTTTTTATTACATCTGTATAAAGTTCGATTGTTTTAGGACCGATATCTAATGCCATCTTATCTTTAGGCATGTTTTCAGTTAGATAAGTTCCAAACTCAGTGTCATTTTTAAAATCTTTAGCACAAACACTGTCGAGAGGTAAATATAGTTTTACCCCCTTCTCTTTTGCCTTTTCGATGAGAGATTTTGCAAGATCGAGTGAGGCTTCATCAAGAATGGATGCGCCAGTTTCATATCCTTGAGCTTTAAGGAAAGTATAAGCCATTCCTCCACCAATAATTAGCCCGTCGACCTTTTCAAGAAGATTTGTAATTACTGGAATCTTGTCGGCCACCTTAGCACCTCCGAGTATAGCCACAAATGGTCTAACCGGATTTTCAACAGCTTCACCTAAAAATTTTACTTCCTTCTCTATCAAGAAGCCCGATACGCAAGGAAGGTAATCTGCAATCCCAGCTGTAGAAGCATGTGCTCTATGGGCTGTACCAAAAGCATCATTTACAAAAATATCTCCAAGATCGGCTAATTCTTTAGCAAATTCTGGTTCATTCTTAGTCTCTTCTTTTCTATATCTGACATTTTCAAGAAGCATTACATCTCCATCGTTCAATGAAGCTGCAGCCTCTTTAACTTTATCGCAAACAACCTTATCACAAGGAATGAATACAACATCCTTTCCTAAAAGTTTTTCTAAACGCTTAGCAACAGGTACCAATGAATATTCTGGCTTTGGTTCACCTTCAGGTCTTCCTAAATGTGACATTAAGATAACCTTAGCACCGTTTTCGATAAGATAGTTTATTGTCGGTAAAGCACTCACGATTCGGATGTCATCAGTAATATTGCCATCTTTGAGCGGAACATTAAAGTCGCATCTAACTAAAACGCGTTTGCCTTTTACATCAATGTCTTTAACCGTTTTTTTCATTATTTTTCATCTACCTTTGCCATGTATTTAAGCATGTTGAGTAAGTTTGAGGAGTAACCGAATTCATTGTCATAATAAGCTACAAGCTTAAAGAAATGATCATTTAATTCGATTGTTTGTCTTGAGTCAAAGATTGAAGGATGAGGATCTTGAATAAAGTCGCCTGATACAACTTCATCATCTACGAATTCAAGGACACCTTTTAAATAAGTTTCTGAAGCTTCTTTAATCTTTTGTCTCAATTCAGGACCACTTGTAGGATTTTCTAAAACAACATTGACATCGATTACAGAAACATCTGCAGTAGGAACTCTATATGAGATACCTGTCATCTTGCCCAGCAATGAAGGAATAACTAAACCTACAGCTTTTGCTGCGCCAGTAGTTGAAGGGATTACATTACCGAATACTGATCGACCAGTTCTCCAATCCTTTAATGACTTAGCATCTACAACCTTTTGCTTAGCAGTTGCTGCGTGAATTGTGGACATGAGTCCTTCCTTGATTCCATAGTTGTCTTCGATAACCTTCATAAGAGGTGCTAGACAGTTTGTAGTACAAGAAGCGTTTGAAACAACCGCCATATCTGATCTATATCCACTTTCATTTACGCCATAAACAAATGTTGGTGTATCTGTGTCTTTAGCAGGTGCAGAAATAATAACGTGCTTTGCACCAGCTTTGATGTGATCCATTGCCTTTTCTGTAGTTACATAGGCACCTGTACAATCAATTACATAATCTACGCCAGCTTCTTTCCAAGGGATTTGTAAAGCATCAGATTCTGAATATACTTTTACATGTTTACCATCAAGGAATAAACCATCAGCATCATGGTCTAAGCTCTTTGGAAATCTTCCAAAAGTCGAGTCATACTTTAACATATAAACCATGTACTCTAAATCTGCATTTCTAAGATTGATTGCTCTGATTTCGATTTCAGGCATGTCCATGCAAGCACGGATGATTACTCTACCAATTCTACCAAAACCATTAATTCCTACTCTAATAGCCATTTTTTCCTCCTCAACATGACAATTATTTGTTTTATAGGTTTTAACCTTAATATTACAATCTACGTCTCTTTGACGAAGATAAAATATTCATACTTTCTCTATACTTAGCAACTGTACGCCTGGAAATTTCAATATTTTTTTCTCCTAAAAGTTGCTCGATATCTTGATCGCTATATGGATGCTTTGGATTTTCTTGCGAAATTATCTCCTTTATTAGTTCTTTAATACTGTTAGAAGAAATACCATCTCCATCAGTATTAGTTACACCGCTAGAGAAGAAATACTTTAACTCATAAACTCCTCTAGGCGTTTCTACATATTTGCCGCTAATAGAACGGCTAACTGTGGATTCGTGAATGCCGAGTTCGTCGGCAACTTGCTTCATCGTAAGCGTCTTTAAATACTTGTTTCCATAATTAAAGAAATCAAGCTGACATTTAACTATACAATTTACAACTTTTTGAATGGTTTGTTTGCGCTGTTCGATGCACTTGATCAACCACTGCGCAGAATCGTACTTGTTGTTAATATATTTTGCTACATCGGGTTCCTGAGATGAATCTTTAGCCATATCTTTGTAATAATCAGATATTACTAGTTTTGGCAAATATGATTCATTAGATGAAATTTGATATGAATCGCCAACTTTTTCAATAATCACATCTGGAATAATATATTTTACCGTATCTTCACTAGCAAAGCTCTTGCCTGGCTTTGGGTCAAGTGTCTTGATTAAATCGCGAAGCATCTGAACTTGATTCAAAGTCAGCCCTGTACTCTTTGCTACGAATTGTAGTTTGTTATCAGCAATATCTTTTAAGTGGTGCAAAATAACATATTCTACAGAGTCTTCTAATAAACCTTTAGCAGCAAGCTGAATTATTAAGCATTCTTCGAGGCTTCTAGCACCGACACCGATAGGCTCAAATGTCTGGATAGTGTCTAAAACTTTACCAGCAACTTCCGCATCTACATCAAATATCTTTGCAATGTCTTTTATCTTGAGGCTTAAATAGCCATTATCATCAAGGGCCTCAATAATATATCTTCCAATTTTCTTCTCAACGCCTTCAAGGCTTGAAAATGTAAGCTGTAACAGTAAATTATCTTCGAGCGTTTCCGACTTAGTTGCAAAATCTTCAAAACTAGTTTTATCATCTTCCTTTGAATACTGCCATTGTTTATAACTAATGTCGTCATAGTCAGCATCTTTTACTTTTTCGATAAACTCGGCATCTTCTTCGCAGGAAGTTTCAGTCTCATTCTCACCTTTTTCACTTTTCACAAGAGAGTCTATGTTTTTCGAACTTTCATCAATATCAAGAACAGGGTTTTCCAATATTTCTTTTTGAACATAGTCAGTCAGTTCTTGAGAATTATATTGTAAAATCCTTATTGCCTGAATTAGTTCAGGTGTCATAGTCAGTTTTTGTGTCTGTTCAAGTGTCAGATCATAACTGAGTTTCATGATAAGTCCTCAAATAAAGATATATAACATATGCAATTATTATACCAAAATCACTATTCTATTTCAAGCCAGGAAAACCTAATTGTCTAAGAGCTTCAAACAAAATTATGTTAGCAGAATTTGCTAAATTAAAAGATCTCAAACGAGTGTTAGCAGACATAGGAATTCTGATGGCATGGCTAGAGTGCGCAGCAATAAAAGGTTTTGGTAAGCCACGAGTTTCTCTACCAAAAAGAAGCATGTCTTCATCTTGATATTGAACGTCTGTATAATATTGTCCGCCTTTAGTTGTAGCAAGGAAAAGTCTATGAGGTTCTGTACCGTCTGGACCATATTTCGCCATAAAATCATCTAGGCTTTCATGAACTTCAACTTTAACATATTCCCAATAATCTAAACCTGCACGTTTAAGTGCCTTATCGTCGATATCGAAGCCGAGAGGCTTTACTAAATGAAGCACGGAATCTGTAGCCGCGCATGTTCTTGCAATATTACCAGTGTTAGGTGGAATCTCGGGTTCCACAAAAACGACATGTAATGCCATAATATCCTCCAATTACAAAAGCACATGAGTTGCCCCATGTGCTAATTTTTATTTGTTTGCGCCGCAGCACTTCTTATACTTTTTGCCTGAACCACATGGGCAAGGATCGTTTCTGCCTGGTTCCTTTTCCACGTGAACAATCTTAGAACGCTTATATTGTTTAACCAATGAAACGAGTTTATCTTCATCATAAACATTAGTCCACTGAGGTAAAGTGTAAAGATAATCAGCTTCCGCTTTCATCATATTAATGAAAAGTTTCTCGAAGTCGATGTCGAAGTCGAGTTCAGTATCTTCTTTTACTTTTTCAAGGTCTTTTTCTTTAACTAATGATGAATTAATTCCATCCATAAAGCCCATGAAAATAACAGGATCAGCTTCGAATTCTTTTACTATATCTTCGTACTTTCCTTTAAGATGTTCAGGATATATCGTCAAAATCTTTTCGTAGATTTTCTTTTCCGTACCAGCGTATTCTTTCCAGAATCCTTCAAAAGTATCGTCAGTTTGACCTTTCATAAGGTCGTTCCATTGTGCGTATAAACTCATTATTATTCCTTTCTTTTATCTGTATAGAAGAAGCAAGCATCGCCGTAGCTAAAGAATTTGTATCTTTCTCTCACTGCTTCATTATAAACTCTTAAGATATCTTCTCTATTATACAATGCCGAAACTAACATTAAAAGTGTTGATTTTGGTAAGTGGAAGTTTGTAATTAGTGAATCAACGATTTTATACTGATAGCCGGGATATATAAAAATTCCTGTAGAATCGTGTTGTGCTTTGACAAGATATTTACCAAGTTTTTCATCAAAGTATGTTGATGATTCAAGCGTCCTGCATGAAGTAGTTCCGACAGAAACAATTCTACCACCTGCTTTTATCGTCTCATTAATGCTATCAGCGACTTCTTCAGTAACTGTATACTCTTCAAAATGCATGTGGTGGTCTTCTACTTTCTCGACCTTTACAGGCCTAAAAGTTCCGATACCTACATGGAGTGTTACATATTCTATCTTAACGCCTTTAGCTTTAATCTGCTCTAAAAGTTCTTTAGTGAAATGCAATCCTGCGGTAGGAGCTGCGACAGATCCTTCTTCTCTAGCATAAACCGTCTGATATCTATCCTTATCTTCTTTATTGTTAGGACGAGCAATATAAGGTGGTAACGGCATTTGTCCTAAGTCCTCAAGAAGTTCCATAAAAATGCCTTCGTATCTAAACTCAACTAGTCGTGTTCCGTCTTCACCATAGTCGGTAATCGTAGCCTTTAGTAATGGTTTATCAGGATATGGAGATTCTGGGGTTCCTGAAAAGCAAACAGTATCGCCAACCTTTAATCTTCTACCTGGTCTAACCATAGTTTCCCAGCAGTCTTGATACAATCTTCTAATAAGTAAAAACTCTATCTGAGCGCCAGTTCCCTCTTTAATGCCAAAAAGCCTAGCAGGAATTACCTTAGAATCGTTCAAAACAAGGCAATCTGTAGGCTTTAAGTATTCTAAAATATTATAAAAATATTTATGCTCAATCTCACCGTTATCCATATTAACAGCAAGAAGTCTGCACTCATCACGCTTTTCGGATGGTGATTGAGCTATTAATTCCTCTGGTAATTCATAATCGAAATCATTAATATACATTAAATTTCAAATTCAACCTGGCTTTCATCATTTTGACCCACATACTCAAGTCCAAGGTGACGATAGCCGGCTTCGGATACCATACGTCCTTTTTGAGTTCTATAAAGAAGTCCCGATTGAATTAAATATGGCTCATAAGCTTCCTCAATAGTTACTCTTTCTTCTCCAATAGCTGCAGCTATTGTATCAATACCAACTGGACCACCATTAAAGTGAGTAATTATTGTGTTTAGAATTTCTCTATCAAACTTCTCTAAACCTAAATCATCGACGCCTAAGCGTTCCAAGCCTTCTTTTGTGATGTCAATGTTTATTATACCATTTCCTTTAACTTGTGAAAAGTCCCTAATTCGCTTTAACATACGATTCGCTACACGAGGAGTACCACGAGAACGTCTTGCCATTTCATCTAATGA
Organism: Anaerovoracaceae bacterium; assembly: GCA_045629065.1. Classification (GTDB taxonomy): domain Bacteria; phylum Bacillota; class Clostridia; order Peptostreptococcales; family Anaerovoracaceae; genus JAKSSM01. The sequence goes on from JAZQQK010000034.1 coordinate 125,882, forward strand.
TTCCTCATCGATTTGGACGTCTAATATTTTGGCCGAACGTTTGATGATTTCTTTAAGCTCGTCCTTAGTATATAATTCGAATTTTCCTAAAACGCCAAATCTATCCCTAAGTGGTGCTGATAAGCTTCCGGCTCTAGTTGTAGCACCTATCAGAGTAAATTTAGCTAAGTCTAATCTAATGGATCTTGCTGAAGGTCCTTTACCTATAATTATATCTAAAGCATAGTCTTCCATTGCTGAATACAATACTTCTTCAACCGATCGATTAAGTCTGTGTATTTCATCGATAAACAGAACATCATTATCGTTCAGATTCGTAAGGATTGCAGCCAGGTCGCCAGCTCTTCCGATTGCAGGACCAGAAGTAACTTTAATATCAACACCAAGTTCATTTGCAATGATTCCAGCAAGTGTAGTTTTACCTAATCCAGGTGGACCATAAAATAACACATGGTCTAATGGCTCATGTCTAAGCTTAGCTGCCTCTATAAAGATTTTTAGATTATCTTTAACACCTTGCTGCCCAATGTAATCATCTAAAAACTGCGGTCTAAGGCCAGCTTCAGCACGATTTTCGCCTTCGTTCATATTTACTGATGTAATTCTTTCTTCTTCCATCTCGTCACCAATCACCGATTAAAATAAGTTTTTAAGAGCTTTCTTAATGTATTCTTCAGATGATAATTCTGAATCTGAAACTTTTGCAAGTGCCGAAAGTGCTTCTTGCTTAGAATATCCAAGGGATAAAAGAGCGGAAACTGCTTCTGTCTTAGCATCATTCATTGACTGAGGAGCTATGTTAGCAATTGTAATTGTAGATCCATCTAAATCTAGTCCAACTTTATCTTTTAACTCAAGTACAAGTCTCTCAGCTGTCTTCTTTCCAACTCCGTTTGCCTTAGAAATCGCACTAACATCGCCAAATGCGATTGCTTTTTTCAAGTCATCTAAAGGCATTGCGCCAAGTATGGACATTGCGCCCTTAGGTCCTATTCCATTTACAGTAGTTAAAAGCTTGAAGAATTCAAGACTTTCGATATTGTGAAATCCGTAAAGACTAATATCATCTTCTCTTACAACCATTTCGGTGTAAGCAATAACTTGGTCGCCAAATTGATGACTATATAGAGGAGAACCCAAAGGTACACCTATCTCGAATCCAACTCCTGATGCATTTTCAATTACTATCCCACTTTCCAGCGCCATAGCAAAGGTTCCTTTAATATATCTAATCATCATATTCCCTTTCTAATTCTAAGTTCTCTTTGAGCTCTGCCTCCAGTGGAATGCCCATGACAGATAGCTGCAGCAAGTGCATCTGCTGTATCGTCTGGCTTTGGAACGCTTTCAAGGTTCAAAATGGACTTAACCATCTGTTGAACTTGTTTTTTATCTGCTCTACCATAGCCGACTAAGGCTTGTTTAATCTGTAGTGGTGTATATTCCCCTATTTTTATACCACCATTTTCACAAGCGAGTACCGCAACTCCTCTGGCTTCGCCAACCATAATTGCTGTTTTTGCATTGTTATTAAAATATAATTCTTCAATGCTAGCTTCATCAGGCTTATACAATTTAATAATATCCGTGAGCCCATCATAAAGCTGCCTTAAACGTTTAGGCATCGGTGTATCTTTATCCGTTAATAATGAATCGTATGCAACAACCTTAAAATGGTTGCCATCTACGTCTAAGACACCCCAACCTAGGATTGCATAGCCTGGATCGATTCCCAAAATCCTCATGTTTTCTCCTTGTTCGCACTTGTTCTTTTTTAGAGTATAACATACGAACATTTGTTTGTCTATATAATTTTGAAAAATAATTTGTGAATATTTTTCCGAGTATGCAATGATTATTCATTTTTTGTAAAATTGTTCCAAATCCTATTGCGGAGCACTTTTCTTTGTGTTAAACTCAAGCTAGATTCACATTGGAGGTTAGCTATGCGTTACTCTAGACAAAATAAAATTATAGAACTAATTAACACTTATGAAATCGATACACAAGATCGTTTAGTCGAATTACTTCGTGAGGCTGGATACGATGCAACACAGGCTACAATCTCTCGCGATATTAAGGATTTGCAACTTGTTAAAACTCTCACACCAAGTGGTTCTTATAAGTATGCTTTAAATGCTATGAAAGATCTTCCTATTAAAGAAAGATTCGCTAAAGTATTCAAAGAAACAGTAATATCGATCGAGCCAGCAGAAAACCTTATTGTAATAAAAACATTGACTGGTTGTGCTAATGCTGCCTGCGAAGCCATCGATACTACTGGCTTCCCACAAATTAAAGGTTCAATCGCTGGTGATAATACCCTCCTTGTTATCGTAGATTCAAAAGAACACGTACCTGAAATCATAGAAAAATTCGAGGAATTAATTTAATGATTAATCATATTTCAATTAAGAACTTTGCCATCATCGAAAACACCGAAGTCGACTTCGAAGATGGCTTAAATATTATCACTGGTGAGACAGGCGCAGGAAAATCAATAGCAATTGAAGCTATTAGTTTGGCTCTTGGTGCTAGAGCAGATTCCTCTTCTATTAGAACTGGATCAGATAAGGCAATAGTTGAATTAGTTGGAGAACTCAATGGTGATGAAATCGTTATCAAGCGTGAAGTTTCTTCAAATGGAAAAAATCTTTGCAAACTTAATGGTGAAATTGTTACCCTATCTAATCTCAATGAAGCAACCACAAAATTAGCCGATATTCACGGACAATATGATAATCAATCCCTACTTAATCCCGAGTATCATATTGAACTATTGGACACATATAAAACCGATTTAATCGCAAATCCAAAAGCTGATGTTAATGAAGCTTATAAAACATTTGCCACTGCAAAATCCAAACTTGGAAATCTCTTAAGCCTTGAAAAAGAAAATGCTAGAAAGAAGGATTTCTATGCTTTTGAAATTGCAGAAATTGACAAAGCTGATTTAAGAATTGGCGAAGACGAAGAACTAACAAATAGAGTTTCACTTTTATCAAATAGTGAAAAGATATTTGGCAGTGTTGATAAAGCATATTCCCTTATGACTGAAATTACACCTTCAGTTATGGATGGTTTGAGAGAAAGTATGAGAGCACTTCAGCAAATATCGAATTATTCCAAGGATTTAGAAACTCTATCAAGTGATTTTACTGATAGTTACTACAAATTAGAAGATCTAACTTCTGAGATTAGAAATGTTAAGGAAAGCCTTTCATTCTCACCTCAAGAGCTGGACTCCGCTATTTCAAGATTAAATCTAATTGATGATCTCAAGAAAAAATACGGAAATACAGTTGACGAAATCCTCTCGTATAGAGATAAAATCGCTAGCGAACTCAATATTATTGAGAATTTTGATGATGAGAAGATGCGTCTGGAAAAGGCCCTCATCGATGCAAAGCATGAGCTCGTTGATAAGTGTAAGATTCTAACTGGAATTCGTCATAAGATAGCCGAAGAATTACAAGAAAAAATCCAAACCGAACTATTAGATTTGAATTTTCCAGATGCAAAGATTGAAATTGCTATAGAATCTCTAAGTGTGCCAACTGAAAATGGTATGGACAACGTTGAAATCATGATTTCAACTAATAAAGGAGAACCGCTTAAGCCACTCTATAAAGTTGCCTCTGGCGGCGAAATGTCTAGAATTATGCTGGCATTCAAGAATGTCATTAGTTCCTATGATAAGATTCCAACCCTAATTTTCGATGAAATTGATAATGGCATTAGTGGTATCACTGCATCAATCGTAGGTAAAAAGCTAAAAGAAATATCTAAGAATCATCAGATAATTTGTATCACTCACCTACCTCAAATTGCAGCATGTGGAGATCAAAACTATCGCATTTATAAGGAAAGTGATGACTCGAAAACATACACTTCAATTGAAAAGTTAGATAATGATACAAAAACAAAAGAAATCGCTCGCCTATTAGGCGGAGCGACTGTCACAGAAACAACTATAAAGAGTGCAGAGGAACTCATTAGTTCATCTCACTAGACATTGGCAACGATTAGCTCTAGGGCAAGATTTTGGTCCATCTCTCCTGTCTTGACTTTCCTGTCAACTTCATAGAGGCTGATTAGAATTTCGCGAAGTTTTGCCAAAGAAAATCTATCTGCAAAGTTCATTGCTTTTTTAATTCTATATTCATGAATCTTAAGCACATCTTTCATTTGGAATTGGTTCATTCCATCTTGTTTAAACTCAGCTACCTCGAGCATAAGTTCAAAGTGATTGATTAAAACGCCAAGAATAGAGAAAATATCACTACCGCTGGATAAAATGTTATGCAACATTTTGAAGGCGGTTTCTTTTTTATTAGTGCTTAAGGCATCTAAAAAGTCAAATACAAAGGTTTCGACATCTCCATCAAGTGTTTTTACGATATCATCTTCACTAATTTCACTACCAGAAGCATGTGCTACTATCTTTGAAACATCGTTTACAATATTTAATATTCTGTAATCACTTTCTTTATTTAAATAACCAGATTCAGTTATAAAAAATTTGAGATTTTCTCTTGAAATTACAGCGTTTTCAGACTTAAAGCGCTTGTCGATGAAGCCGAGAAGTGTTGGCTCATCAAGAGTTGCAAAGTCATAAAATCTCGCATATTCTCTTAAGCCTTTTATTAGATTAGATTTCTCGTCAATTTCTGGGCTAGAAAGGATTAGAATTGTGCCCTCGTTTGGCTGAGATGAATATTTTAAAAGTCTATCTGAGTCGTCAGAAGTATAACCTTTAGCTCGCATATTTTTAAGGATTGGCAGATTTTTTACCCAAACCACCCTTTTATTCGAAAACATCGAGAAAGTGTCGCATGCGTCAATTATTTGGCTAATAGAGGCATCGTCATCAAGCTTTACTAAATCCATCTCAATCATACTTGGATCAACTGTTTTCTTAATTATAGCGTTCGCAGCCCATTCGATAAGATATTCTTCAACGCCATAGAAAACTAAGACGCTAGCAATAGTGCCTTCTTTTAAGTCTTTATTAAAAGTTTTAAAAGCGTGTTCTTGTGGTGTAAACATAATTAATTAATCAATGTGTGATAAACAATCCTATTAGGCTTAAATCTAAATCCAATTGCACCATCTAAATCATTTCTTAGCACTATCGCACCGTGAGCTGTGAGTCTGTCAAGAGTCTCCTTGGTAGGATGTCCATAATTATTCTTTCCAACCTGAATAACAGCATAAGTAGGACTAACCACATCCAAGAAAGCATCTGAAGAACTAAACCTACTTCCATGATGGCCGACTTTCAAAATATCACATTTCAAAAGTTCATCCGAATATGTTTCAATTATACCACGTTCTCCTTCTTCGTCCAAGTCCCCTGTAATCATAATTTTATATCCATTATAATGGACAATAAAAACAGAACAGTTGCTATTTTCATCCTTTTTATCTGATTTTACATCGTAAATGAGTGGCCAAATTGTCGTAATGGTAAGATTTTCTTTAACCTTTATGGTATTACCTGCTTTTAGACCGGTTTTTATATCCTTTACTTTGTACTTTTCCGCAAGTTCAAGGATTCCTTGATAATGATCAGTATGAAGATGTGTCATGAGCACTAAGTCAACATCATTTACACCATTATGTAAAAGATATGGCTTTAGTATGCTTTCACCGATGTTATAGTCTAAGCTACCTCCACCATCAATTAAAATATTTGTGTTTCCTAGCCTAATGTGAGTAGAATCACCTTGTCCAACATCAATAAATACTAAGTCATCATATGTAATTGGGCTAAAATATATAACTCCTAAGAAAACACTCATTACTGTCGACAAAACCACCACTTGCTTTAGCCTATGTTTGGCGTTTCTTAGTCTAACAATTTCGAAGTACTCCGAACAAAAGAAAAAAAGCATAAACGAGAGAAACAAAACTATTGGTATATCAGGGCTTTTAACCTGGAATGCACCTAGTCCATTTATTGTTGTAAATCCATTTACTTTTTCTAGTAAGACAGCCATCGCTTCTGTTATGGTAACCATAGGAAAAGTAATACCAAACAAACAAAATATCGCAAATCCAATTAACGCAATCGGAACCAAATATGAGGCAAGAAAAACAACTGGAATATTAGCAATTAAAGCTGTCAGAGATATGTAGTTGAAATTAAACATTTGGTAACCTAAAATGCCTATATTTACAGCTAAAGTAGTCCTCATTCCATCTGGCAATTTCTTTGGTAAGACTGGTCGAATGAATGCGAGTGAAGCTATTGCGAGAAAAGACATTTGAAAGCTTGTACCTAAAATAACATAAGGATTAAAAGCAATAAGTAATAGTCCCACAGCACTCATAGCGGTTAATAGGTCATATCTTAAATCCAACTCGAATGCAAGAACATTCATTGCAATCATCAATTCCGCTCTTATTGTCGATGGGCTCCACATAGACAGTGTGCCATAAGAGAATAATAAGATTCCTAAAATGCACAGACTTAACGCATTATTTCTTTTTTTAAAAACTTTCCTATATAAGCTATAAAGTATTCCTATGTGCAGACCGCTTACTGCTAAAACATGACAAGTGCCATTCGTTCTGAACTGATTGTAAATATCATCGTCCATAGCAGATGTGTCACCGAAAAGAACTCCAAAAATTACCCCCTTTGAACGATTTGATAAAACACTCGAATATTCATATTTTGCTCTGTACAAAGCTCGTTCATACCTTTCAATTAGATTTAGTTTCACATCATCTAAAATTTCATATGTCTTTAGACTAGTTGTGAGGAAAATCTTTTTACTTTTGAGATAGTTTCGATAGTTAAAGCAATGCGGATTTCGCTGAGTATTAGGTAGAGAAAAATTCGCTATAAAGTCAATTGTTGCATTCATTAATGAGGCCGGATCATCTATTGAGTTATAATAATTTACTAAGACATAACCGTGTAATCTTTTTTGAACATTATCGATGCTTCTAATCCGAATTTTTAGATTAATTTTTTCATCAGTTTGTTTCACCTCCACGACTTTTCCTGAGTACAGATGGATTTCTCCTGCGAGTTTTTCAAAAGACATTTCACTAATGTTTAACGGCACTTCAAAGCTAGACAAGACATAGATTATTGCCATTATAGCCATCAAAAAAATAAAACACTTGCGTCGTTTCATAAATATACCACGCAAGTGAAATTAGCATTTACATTATATTCCATTTTGTATTACGGCGCAACCTTAATTATCGTGAACGCGCGTAAATTATATATATAACTATATATTTGCTTTTTAAGCCTTTTGTGCTATACTATATTTTGTAAATTTATGTTTGGATATATTCTAAACAGATATCGAAAGGAGTCATAAATTTGGGTAATTACGATGACTACGATCCAACGGTTCATAGATCAAGAGTCGCAAAAAAACAACAAGAAGAGTTTTTGAAGTCGGAAAAGCCAACGGAACAAAAGACTACAGTGCAAAAGACAGTTTCACAAAAAACTGCGGCTGATAAACCTGCTACTAAGTCCTCTAGCCTTTATGCTTCCAATAAGCCAATCGCTGATAAAACAGCTTCTCAGACAAAGAAACAAAAACAATCAGTTGCATCAAATGTGGCTGATAAGGTTCTTGGACTTGTTACAGTTAAACCTGATAAAAAGAAAGAACCTAAAGAGTCTAAGCCTAAAACTAAAAAGAAAAAGACTAAAAAGAGCATCATCTGGACTATCATTAAGATTTGTATCTGTTTTGCTCTAGTTTGTTGTATCGCAGTAGGCACATATGTAGGTGTTGTAATCTCAAAAGCGCCTAAGATTGATACTTCTGACTTAGATAGTTTACTCACACAGAGTTCAGTGCTCTATGACGATCAGGGGAATGTCATGGATACAGCATTCGCAGATGAGAACCGTACATCTGTTGAACTGAACCAAGTACCAATGCATGTTAGATATGCGTTTATCGATCTTGAGGATAAGACATTTGAAAAGCACCACGGATTCAATATCATTCGTATCTTCGGTGCTATCAAAGATGCCATCTTCAATGGTGGCCACATCAGTGGTACATCTACAATCACTCAGCAATTAGCACGTAACCTTTTCCTTACGGACATAATGAGTGATAGATCTATAAGCCGTAAAATTACCGAAGCATATTATGCTGTAATACTGGAAAATCACCTTTCAAAGGATGAAATTCTTGAAGCTTACCTCAACACAATTAACTTTGGCTTGGGTTATGGCGTTCAAACTGCATCTCAAACATATTTTTCCAAAGACATCAGTGAGGTAACAATTGCCGAGGCCGCTGCCCTCGCATGCTTACCGCAGGCACCTTCTACTTATGCCTTAGTTCAAAGAATTAACCTTGAATACGTTACTGAAGATATGGAAAACCTTATCAAGAAAGATAGCGAATACGGTTATATATGGAACGATACAGGAAAAGATAGAATTAAGCTTTGCTTAGGTCTAATGAAACAGCAAGGCCATATTAGTCAAGAAGAATATGATGAGGCAATTCAAGTACAAGTTAAGGATATGGTAAATCCTAATTTCTCAACTATTGAATCCAACTCCAACTACTTTGCTGATTATGTAATCACAACGGTAATCAATGATTTGCAAGAGCAATATGGTTACAGTTATGATACAGCTCATGATTTGGTTTATAATGGTGGCCTTAAGATTTATACTACAATGAATGCAGGTGCACAGGAAATCTGTGAAAAGGAATTTGAAAACGACTCTAACTTCCCTGTTCCTACATCATATAAACTTGATAAAGATGGAAATATGCTAACTCCAACTCAATATATATATGAGGATGGCGAAAAGAAAGAATTAGAGCCTGTTGTAATGCTCTATAATATCAAGAACTACATTGGAACTGACACAACTTTAAGGATCAAACCTTCTGAATTTGAAAAGCAATCCGATGGTTCCATCAAACTCCTCTTCGGTAAGAGATTAGCATTCTATAAGACTACCGTACAAGGTCAAACTGATATATCAATCGAGTTTAGACCTATGTTCTCAAAAGAAGATGGTAAACTCTATTCAATCCCTGGTGGCTATGTAAATATCCCTCAGAAATACAAGACAATGGATAGCAATTATGATGTTACTATCTCAGCTGATTTCTTTAAAGACTATCCTAACTTCTTCAGTTATGATGCTAAAGGAAATCTTTGTACGCAAAGTTTCACATTAAGAGCTAAAGTTATTCAGCCACAAGCCGCAATGACTATCATAGATAATAAGACTGGCTCAGTAAAAGCAATGGTCGGCGGTCGTAAGACATCCGGTAGAATGCTCTACAATCGAGCTACTACTACTCGCCAACCTGGTTCATCCATTAAGCCTTTAGCAGTTTATGGTGCTGCACTTCAACAAAGTTATGAGCTCTCACAGTCTGATAAGACATTCAATTATTGGAGTACTGGTTTTGATAAACAAGGCACTAAGCTTTGGGGTGACTACATCACTGCTGCTTCCATCGTTGATGATGAGCCAACATTTATCGAAGAAAGACTTTGGCCAGTAAACTCATATAAGTATTATCAAGGCCTCTACACTCTAAGAGAAGCGCTTCAGCAATCAGTAAACGTATGCGCTGTAAAGATTCTTTCACAGGTCGGCGTCGATTACGCTTATGATATGGTTAAGAAGTATGGTATCACTACACTCGCTGGTGAAGATGATAAAAACCTTTCATCGCTCGGTGTTGGTGGTATGGTAAATGGTACTTCCACTCTTGAAATGGCTTCAGCTTATACTACTTTTGTTAATGAAGGTATTCACAAGAGCTACTATTGCTACGAAAAGGTTACAACTCGTGCAGGTGCAACATTGCTTGAGGCTACACAAACAGAGACAAAAGTTCTCGATCCAGGTGTTGCTTGGATTGTTAGAGATCTCTTACAGACAGTTGTATCTGAAGGTATCGGTTCCAATGCTAAAATTTCTGGCGAGAAAGTCGGTGGTAAGACTGGTACTACAACTGATAGTTTTGATATTTGGTTTGATGGTTTCACTGCTAACTACACTGCTTCACTTTGGATTGGTAATGACACAAACATTTCCCTTTCATCCATGTCTACAGCGGCTGCTAAGCTTTGGAGTAAAATAATGAAGCAAATTCCTGAAGCCAAAGGTGGCACATATTCGGCTGCACCATCAAATGTTGTTACTGCTACAATAGATACTAAGACAGGTCTTTTAGCAACTGAAAACAGTAGCAAAACTCGTACAGAATACTTTACAGAAGGTACTCAACCTACTGAAACTGGCGATCACTTAAAGACAGTTCAGGTATGTTCCGAATCCGGAATGCTCGCAACTCCATACTGTCCACATACAACATATAAGACTGCAATCGATCGTGGATATCCAGCAGATCCAAGTGTAAAGGACTATAAGGATTCAATTCCATATTATTACTGCCCTGATCACAACCCTAACCACGATGTATATCCAGTAGAACCTTATGTTGAATATGATGATGATGGTAGACTAGTATCAAAAGAAGAAGCTCCTGAGGTACAATCGCCAGAAGATACGCAATCAGGACAACCATATAATCCTTATATAAATCCTGGTTACACATATTATGAGCCTGGTCTCATCGTTGACGACGGCGAAGAATCACCAGACTGATAATTCAAAGCACAACAAAACCCGACCATTATGGTCGGGTTTTTTATTAGAACTTTTTAAATTCTTTTGTTCTTTCGAAGATGTCAGGTGCCTTGAATACCGCGGAGCCAGCTACTACGATTTCACAGCCAGCGTCTAGTACCGCTTGCACATTATCAAGTGTCACTCCTCCATCGATTTCAATTTCGAACTTGTATCCATTGGCTTTTTTTATCTCGGCTAATTCCTTAACCTTATCGAGACAAGAGTCTATGAACTTTTGTCCACCAAAACCAGGATTAACCGACATAATTAAAACCATATCGACCTTATCTAATACACATTCTAGTGTGTTTACTGGTGTTGCTGGATTAATTGAAACTCCTGCTTTAACTCCAAGCGACTTGATATTGGCTATTGTTCTATCAAGGTGATTGCAAACCTCTTGGTGAACTGTAATATATTCAGTCTGAGGTGTGACAAAGTCTTCTGCATATTCATCAGGATCTTCAATCATAAGATGCACATCGAATGGCAGTTTCGTCTTACCAACAAGGCATTTCATAACTGGAGCACCAAAACTTATATTTGGTACGAAGTGACCATCCATTACGTCTACATGGATAAGGTCGGCTCCTCCTTTTTCAATCTTTTTTACATCCTCGAGTAGATTCGCAAAATCTGCTGCGAGGATTGATGGAGCAAGTTTCATTTCTCTACCTCTAATACTTTTTCTTTTTACTGATTTCTTCTAAATTAGCAATATATGATTGATACCTCAGTTTGTTGATTTTGCCATCCTTCACGGCTTGGCGAACCATGCACTGAGGTTCTTTTATATGACGACAATTATCGTAATAACAGTGGCCACGGAACTTTTCAATATCTATGTAATATTGTTGCAAACTATCCATATCGGCTTCCATAATCTCGAATGATGTGAATCCTGGAGTATCAAAGACCTTACCGCCAGCATTCGTATTGAAGAGTTCAACATGTCGAGTAGTATGCTTACCTCTTTCAGTTTTTGCACTTATAGACCCTGTTTCCATATTGGCATGTGGGATAAGTCTGTTAATAATTGATGACTTTCCAACACCAGATGGACCAGTTAAAGCAACCGTTTTACCCTTTATCAGTTGATTTAATTCGTCCAGTCCTTTATTCTGTTTGGCACTTAATAAAACCACTGGATATAAGCCCTCATAAATTGACTTGATCTTTTGGACTTCTTCATCACTAGCAAGGTCACATTTATTGATTGCAATAATGACATCGACCTCGTTCATTTCAGCCATTACTAAAAACTTATCTACCAATGGGAGATTAGGTTCTGGCTTTGTAATTGCAAATGTGACAATAAAGCAATCAACATTTACAATTGGTGGTCTTATGAATTCATTTCTACGGGGCAAAATTTCGTTTATGACAGCTTTTTTATTTTCAACGTCTAATAACTCAATTTCGACATTATCGCCGACCTCAAGGCTAATTCCGTCCTTTTTAAAGGCACCTCTGCCCTTGGCCTCAACTATACCTAATTCAGTTTCAACGTAATAGAAGCCGCCAATGCCTTTTACGATTAATCCTTGCATAATTAGTTTGCGTTAGCTTCAGTCGCTACTTCTTCCTCAAATTCGAGATTTGCTAATACTTCTTCTCTAAAGGCCTCACGATCAAACTCAACCTCAAAAGTTGGCTCACCCGGTTTCGCCTTTGCAATCTTATAATCAATCCTTGTATCTGCTGGAACTTTGTCGCCATATGCAACGCTTTGCCAGAAGATAATATTGGACGGATAGTCAGCTACTTCCTCATATGTAACAATACCATCTGTTGGGAAACCATAAACTTCTAAGAGAACCTCAGCTTCTTGAGGAATATGTCCCACAAGGTTAGGAACAGTTAGCATCTTATCGCCTATACCATCACTTATTTGAACATCAACCTTTGTACCGGATTGTGCTTGATCGCCAGGATTTATGGATTGAGTAATAATAATTCCCTTTTCGATACCGCTGTGAATTTCAGCAACTTCGCCCAAAGTGAATCCATACTCAGACAAAATTTTTCTAGCTTCATCAACTGTACTTCCTGTAATCTTAGGAATTACGCTGCTTCTCTTTCCCTTGCTGACATTAATAGTAACAGCTTTTCCTTCCTTAACCAAAGCCTTGGCAGATGGACTTTGAGCGGTTACAAAGCCTTCTTCTTGATCAGTGCTAAAGACATCTTCGCCACGGTTAATAATCAGACCTCGACTCTCAGCTTCAGCTATTGCTTGTTCGTATGTCATTCCTACAAAATTAGGAAGTTCGAATTCTTCGGATTTGTCAAACCATCCAAGAGCAAGTGCTAAAACCAATAAACCGATTACAATAAGTGAACCGACTCCAATAGCGATAAACTTATAAGTTTTCTTATTCTCAATTGCCTGTCTAGCTTTCTTCTTTTCTATCCTATTCTGTGCTCTTAAAGCTTCACTCTTTTCCTTGCGAATCTTTAAGCGTTGTTCAGCTTCCTGTTCAGGAGTGAGTGTGTTTTCAGGATTTTCGATGCCAAGACCACCAAAGGCTTGTTTACCCATCACATTAGAAATAAATGTGATATCATCTAAGTCTTTAATCAGCTCATCGACATATCTATAACGATTAATCTGAATCTTTTCAGTACACTTATTAACAATCTTTTCGAGTTTAGGTGGAATGCCAGGAACCTCATCAGTGAGCTTTGGCATTGGATTATTAACATGCATAAGAGCTATGGACACTGGATTTTCTCCATCGAATGGAACCTTTCCAGTGAGCATTTCATAAAGTACTATACCCAATGAATAGATATCTGATCTTTCATCAACATATGCACCTCTAGCCTGTTCCGGTGAGAAATAGTGAACAGAACCCATAACCTTATCATTGTTTTCTTCTGCCATATCCTTTGCGGATACTGCTTTTGCGATACCAAAATCCGCAAGCTTTGCAGTACCATCCGGCATAATGATGATGTTGTGAGGTTTTACATCCCTATGAATAATCTGATTTTTGTGGGCAACTGAAAGAGCTGAAGCAACTTGAGAAATTATTGAAATTGCTTCTTTATAGTTTAGTTTGCCTTTTTCTTTGATTACATCTGATAAAGGTTTACCAGTAATCAATTCCATAACAATGTAATGAATGTTTCCTTCATTTCCTACATCGTACACTCCTACAATATTAGGATTTACAAGTCCGGCTGCGGACTGTGATTCCCTAATAAAGTTTTCGACAAACTTATTGTCTTTAGTATATTCAGGTCTAAGAATCTTAATCGCAACGAAACGATTGAGTAGTCTATCCTTGCCCTTATATACTACAGCCATTCCACCTTCACCAATCTTTTCGATTAGTTCATATCTGTTAGCTAGTAATCTACTACTCAATTAAATCTTCCTCCGTTACTCTAAGACTGATAACCGTAATATTATCATGGCCACCGTTCTTGTTTGCATGAGCTATAAGCTCAGTACACATATCGGATACACTCCGTGAATTATCTATAACCTGTACGATTTCGTTATTTTCTACCTCATCATACAAACCATCCGTGCAGATGATGAAAACATCATCTTTTTTTATTTCTACCTGGAAATAGTCAGGCTCGATCTCGGCCTCGGCACCAATAGCTTTTGTGATTACATTCTTTCTTTCATCCTTCTCGGCTTGTTGTTTAGTGAGGATGCCTGCTTTTACTAAAGTGTTTACATATGTGTGATCTTCAGTGAGTTGCTGAAGCACACCTCCCCTATATGCATACACACGGCTATCGCCAACATTAGCAATATAAGCCTTGCCAGATCTCACATAGACAATTACTAGAGTCGTTGCCATGCCAGTATTTTCTGAATAAGTGTGTGCAAGATTAAATATCTTTCGATTTGTAGACTCCAGACACACCTGAAAATAACCTACAATTTGATCTCTGGTCTGCATCTTTGAGATAGGATGCGTTTTTACATAAGATGCAATTTCATTTACTGCAGTACGAGAAGCAATCTCGCCTGAGTTTCCCCCGCCGACTCCATCAGCGACAACATATACTTTGTCTGGTAAAAGAACAAAGCATGCGTCTTCGTTATTAGTGCGTAACACGCCTTTGTCGGACTTAAATCCTACTTCCATTTTTTCTCCTAAGTTTTGCAATATAGAAGCCATCAACACCCATAGTAGGTAGAAGCTGAACTTCCTTTTCTATTTCATATTCAGGATTGTCTGAAACGAAATTCTTAACTTGATTTTGATTTTCTTGTGGGTTGATTGTACAAGTGCTGTAGACAATCACACCACCCCTTTTTACATAGTGAGCAGCTGCATGTAAAATCTTTGATTGCTTTGATACAAGTGAAGCGATATCATATTCTTCTTTATACTTTATTTCAGGTTTTCTTCTCAAAACCCCTAAGCCCGAACATGGAACATCGCAGATGACTCTACTTGCTTTTTCGTGAAGTTCTGGTCTAGATTTTGTAGCATCATTTTGGATAAATTTAATGTTCTGATGTCCAGTTCTTAATGCTTCTTCTTTCATCATGCTTAACTTGTTTTCATAAACATCCATAGCGATGATGCTAGAATTTCTTAAAATCTCAGCTGTTGCAAAAGTCTTACCACCAGGACATGCACAGCAGTCAATGACGAGCTCGGCCTCGGCTTCGGTGTCTTCTGACAAAATATCGGAACAAACGATGGATGAAACATCTTGAACTGAAAATCTGCCTTCTTTAAATGCCTTAGTATCTAAAAGACCACTGCCTTTGACTAAAAGCGCTCTATCAGATAGTTGAGTATCCCAAACAGTAAAACCTAATTCGGTCAATTCATCAGTTAATTCCTTTTTAGAACTCTTTTCTAAGTTAACTCTTATCGATAAATCAGGAGTTTCCATAGATGCGGCTAGTATTTCCTTAGTTGTTTGATAGCCAAAAGCATTCATCCATAGCTCGACGATCCAAGGTTCGCAAGAATATGTAACCGATAAATACTTATAAGGGTCATCTTCAGAATTTGGAAATTTGATATTTGAGCGCTCACGGATAAGATTTCTAAGAACTGCGTTAATAAAACGTTCTTTTCCCTTAGAAAACTTCTTTGCTAGTTCTACAGTTTCAGAAACAGCCGCATATTCAGGGACTGAATTCATAAATAAGAGCTGATATGCACCCATTCTTAACAGTGAAAGATCGTTTGGCTTAAGTTTTGAGAAGCCTTTAGCTACGAAAATCTTTAAAACGAAGTCTAGAAGTATTTTATTCTTTACGACTCCATAAACCAATTCTCTAACGAAAGCGGGATTATCAGGTTCATTCTTTTCTATGAAATTGTTCAAACTGATATTGGAATATGCACCGTTCTTTTCAATGTCGAAAAGAACCTCATAAGCCGTCTTTCTATTAAGATCCATTACTTACCCTTCAATAAAGTACCAATTTCTACCTTGTGACCAAGCAAATAATCTTTTACTTGTACTCTCTTTTTTCCAGGAACCTGTATCTCTGTCACATAAAGTGAACCAATACCACAGTCTACAGTAAATCCATTACTGTCTACTGATGTAATCTTTCCTGGTTCATTATTCTTTCTATCCTTATCGACAACTGAAGCCTTCCAAAGCTTGAGCTGCAAAGGTTTTCCGTTACTTTCCATATTGCAGTAAGCACCAGGCCAAGGATCAAATCCTCTAATCAGTCTCTCAATGCTTACGGCTGATTTATTAAAATCTATCTCTCCATCCTGCTTTGTAATCATTCCGCAGTATGTCGCCTTGCTATCATCTTGCTTTTCAGGAACAATCTTGCCCTCATCGAGCTTATCTATAGCTTCTACGATGAGATTTGAACCCATGTCGGCCAATTTATCGTGGAGTTGTTCATAGTTCATTGAACCGATTTCAACCTCATCTTTTAAGAGCATATCACCGGTATCCATACCAACATCCATCTGCATGATTGTAACGCCAGTTTTCTCTTCTCCTAGGATAATTGCGTGCTGAATTGGTGATGCACCTCTAAGTCTTGGTAGAAGCGATGCATGAACATTTACGCAGCCTAATCTAGGCAAATCTAGTAATTCTTTTGGTAAAATCTTACCATAAGCAACTACTACGATCACATCAGGTGCCAAAGTCCTCATCTGAGCCATAAAATCGTCGTTTCCACGAATTTTTTCAGGCTGTAAGACAGTTATGCCATTTTCTAATGAAAGCGCTTTAACGGGCGTATATTGAACTTTATTGCCTCTATCTTTAGCTTTGTCTGGTTGTGTTACACTAGCGATTACTTCATGCTTTGAATCAATCAATGCTTGAAGCACACCACAGCTAAAGTCTGGAGTACCCATAAATACAATTTTCATACTATTCCTCTTCTTCGGATGCATCTCTTACATTTTGAGCTTTATCAGTGTATAAAATGCCTTCCAAGTGGTCAAATTCATGAAGCATTACTCTTGCCTCAAAGTCGTGGAATTCATAGACCTGCTTGTTTCCATCAAAGTCTAAAGCTTCCATCTTTACATAATCAGGTCTCATTACTTCGCCAATCATGCCGGGAACACTTAAACAACCTTCAGTGCCTTCAACTAAGTTGTCACTGACTTCTAAGATAACTGGATTTACCATATAATAAACCTTTTTAATCTCAGCTTCAGGATCAGGCTCAGCTACAAACATTCTTCTCATAAGTCCTACTTGTGGACCTGCGATACCAACGCCGTATGCATCTCTCATAGTTTCAAGCATGTCAGTTAAAGTTTGACGAATCTTATCGTTTACTTCTGTAACCTCCCTGCATCTTTTTCTTAAAATTTCATCACCTTCAGTGACAACATTTCTAATAGCCATAATTCTCCTAACTAGAATGTGGAATATGGATTAACATCGATATTCACATTACAATTTATTCTTTCTTCTAAAATAATCTTGGAAAATTCATCCAAGTAATAAACATATTTATTGCGTTCGCCCTTAGGGCACTTAAGTATAATATAATGCCTGAACGCATCTTTGCCTTTAAAGTGTGTCGAAAGCTTAGGTGAAAGTATTCTGCCCTTTCCTTCGTTTCCTAAAGCCGTCCTCATATAGGCCTCACACCTTTCCGCAGTGGTCATACTCGCTTGGTCATTATCTGATGTGAAATTAACACAAATTATGTCACCAAAAGGAGGATAGTCCATGAACCCCCTTAACTTTGCTTCTTCAGTAAAGAAAGCATTGTAGTCATTGTTTTCACAGGCCTTAAACACGAAATTTCCAGGTTCATAGGTCTGAACCACAACCCTTCCTTGTTCCGAACCGCGTCCAGCTCTTCCTGCAACCTGTGTTATTAGCTGGTAGGTCCTTTCAGATGACCTGAAATCTGGAATGTTTAATGTGGTATCGGCAGATATAACACCAACAACTGCAACATTATCAAAGTCTAAGCCTTTTGCCACTAGTTGAGTTCCAACTAAAATATCTGTTTCATGCTTTTCAAAGCTATCAAGTATTCTATCCAATTCAGTACGATTTGAGATTGAATCTAAATCTAATCTTTCAAGTTTTGCATTTGGGAATAGTTTTTCTACTTCTTCCTCAACCTGCTCAGTACCAATACCAAAATACTTTATATGTTTTCCCTTGCAAGTTGGACAAGTCTTAGGCACAGGGAATTTTCTTCCACAATAGTGGCAAACTAAAGATTCATTCGCCTTGTGGTATGTTAGCGAAATACCACATTCATCGCATTTGATTACGCTACCGCAATCACGACATGATACAAAATTCGAGTAACCTCTTCTGTTTTGAAGTAAGATTACCTGCTTTTTATTCTCAAGTGCAGAAGATATATAGTTATACAGTGCAGAGCTAAAGATGGTTCTATTACCGTTCTTAAGTTCTTCACGCATATCTATCGTTTCAACTACTGGAAGTGGGGTCTTGTTGTATCTTTCTTTAAGCTCAATGAGTTTGTATATGCCATCTTTTGCTCTTTGGTAAGAAACTACAGAAGGAGTTGCGCTTCCAAGTATCAAAACGCCATCATAGAACATGAGACGTTTTGCTGCAACATCAACAGTTTCATATTTTGGAGTCATATCAGCTTTATAAGTAGCCTCGTGCTCCTCATCCATAATGATCAAACCGATATTATCAAGTGGTGCAAAGCAAGCCATTCTGGCTCCTACAGCGATTTTAGCCTTTCCTGTTCTAAGTCTAGTCCACTCATCAAATCTTTCGCGTGGAGTAAGTTTAGAATGCAGAATCGCTATGTTCTCTTTACCAAATCTGCCGCTGAATCTTTCGATAGTCTGTCTTGTAAGTGAGATTTCCGGCACTAGCATAATTGCCGTTTTGCCTTTTTCTAGGCACTTCTCAATTGCTTCCATATAGACTTCTGTCTTTCCTGAGGATGTTACACCATGAACAAGAAAGATATCGCGCTTTCCTAATTCAATCGAAGCATTAATAGTAACACAAGCCTTCTTCTGCTCAGTAGTAAGTTCAGTTGGCCTTTCATAGCTTGATTCGAGGTTTTTGTATGGTTCTTTCTCTTTACCTTCTTTAGGTGGCTTTCCATTAGGAACGAAAAGATTTATAGCATCATAATATGTGATTGCATATCTCTGCTTCATCCAAGAAGCAGTGCGGATGATTTCGGAATTCAAATGGCCAAATTCCGCGCGTCCTACAATCTTTTTTATCTCAACATCTGCTGGTAAATTACATTCACTTGAAATATCAAAGACATAGCCTTCCTTGGTCTTAGTTCCAAAAGGAATGATGACTCTATCTCCGACATTAACATTTAAATCGCCAACTTCGTAGGTGAAGAAGTTATCCGTATGTTTACTTTTATTCTCAACTACTATGTTAGCGAACATGTTTTACCTTTCTAAAGAATATTTATACCGTTTGCCATACATTCTTCTATCATTTCATGAGGCCATACAGAAGCTTGTACTTCGCCTATATGTGCTTTTCTCAAGAAAAACATGCAAAGTCTTGATTGGCCAATGCCCCCTCCAATTGTGTATGGAAGTTCATCGTTAATTACGGCCTTTTGGAAATTAAGTTTTGCTCTGTCTTCGCAACCAGCTAAAGCTAATTGTCTCTTCATTGCATCACCATCAACTCTAATACCCATTGAGGAAATCTCGAATGAACGGTCGAGCACATCATTCCAAAGTAAAATGTCTCCGTTTAATTCCCAATCATCATAATCTGGAGATCTATCGTCATGTGGAATGCCTGATTTGAGTTTTCCACCAATCTTCATAATGAATACTGCACCATACTTTCTAGTGATGGCATGTTCTCTGTCCTTTGGTGATAAATCCGGATAGAGATCTTCGAGCTCCTGAGTTGTAATGAAAGTAATCTCGTTTGGAAGTTCCGTCTGAATGTTTCTATAAAGGCGGTTTACATAGTCGCCAAGGTTCTTTACGGCATTGTAAATTGTAACTACAGTTTCCTTGAGATATGCTTCGGTTCTCTGCTCTTTAGTGATTACTTTTTCCCAGTCCCACTGGTCAACATATACTGAATGAATGTTGTCTAAGTCTTCATCTCTACGAATAGCATTCATGTCTGTATAGATTCCATAGCCAGGTTCAATTTCGTATCTTCCCAGTGCCAATCTCTTCCACTTTGCTAAGGATTGTACGACTTCGACTTCAAGTTCGTCGATACCTTTTAATGTAAATGTAACCCTACGTTCTCTTCCACTAAGGTTATCGTTTAAACCAGTCATAGGATCTACTAAAAGTGGTGCGGAAACTCTTCTTAAGTTTAAGCCGTAAGCGAGTTCCTGTTGGAAATAGTCTTTAATCTTTTTGATAGCTCTCTGCGTTTCCATGAGAGTAAGCTCTGATTTATAATCTTTTGGTATATATAAGTTCTCCATTTCGTATTTGCGTTAATCATGCCATTTTGAATACTCACAACCACAATAGTCTTGACGGTAAAGTCCATATTCCTTTGACAGTTCGATTGAGCGCTTAAAACCTTCCTTTTTCTTAAAATCTATATCTAAAAATTCCAATCCATATTTCTCAGCTAGTTCTATTCCGATAGATGAGATCAACGGATAATTCTTGTGTGGGCTAACCGTAAGTGTGGTTCCAAAGATTGGAATGCCTAACTCCTTAGCTTTTTGAGCAGTACTCTCAAGTCTAAGTTTAAAGCACTCTGTGCATCTTTCGCCGCCCTCGGGTTCATTGCTAAAGCCGGAAGCGACTTCATAAAAATCATCCGGCAAATACTCTCCTTCCACAAAATCGACCTTGCAAAAGGCTTCGTTCTTTTTATTAAATTCTTCGATAAAGATTATTTGATTTTCCTTACGCTTTTCATACTCTTCACCATCTGTGATATTCGGATTGTAATAATAAATCGTTATATCATATTCAGGTAAGATTCGCTCTATGCAAGCAGTAGAGCAAGGTCCGCAACAGGAATGCAATAATACTTTTTTCTTGATTAATTCTGCACTCACCTTTGACAAAATCTCCTAAAAAAACTATATTATTAATGTTAAAATGATTAAAATCCTATTAAACCACATAACATATCACGATATTATATCATATACTAGTAGAAAATTAAAGATATGAATAAAGAATTATCAGTCTTTTTTGATGGAAAAAGATACAATTCAATATCGAGTTATCTAAAACAAAGATTCGGTGAAAAGACAATTAAATTAGCTATCGATGGCGGTTTCACATGCCCTAATCGTGACGGACTAAAAGGTTTTGGTGGCTGCACATTTTGTTCTGATACTGGTTCTGGCGAATTTAGTTCAAATATTGAGGATCAAATTGCCCTCTTATCTGATAAATGGCCTAATGCGAAATATTTAGGCTACTTTCAAAACCACACAAACACTTATGCACCCGTTTCCGAACTTAGGAAAAAGTATTATGAGATACTATCCAATCCAAAAATCGAAGGTTTAGTTATAGGAACCCGTCCTGATTGCCTATCAGATGATGTTCTCGAGCTCTTATCAGAGATTAATAAAACACATTTTCTTTGGGTAGAATTAGGTCTTCAAACTATTCATGATGAAACGGCAAAATCATTCAACAGATGTTACGATTTGAGCGTTTTTAATGAGGCAATGAATAAATTATCCAGACTTAACATAAAAGCCGTTGTGCACTTGATTTTAGGTCTTCCAGGCGAATCAAAAGAGATGATGTTAGAGTCGGTTAAGTATGTAGGCGCTATGAGGCCATTCGGTATGAAACTTCACCTATTAAATGTTGTGAAAGGTTCACAAATGGCAGCTACAATGCCAGACTACACCGCCTTTAATTCAATTGAAGAATATGTCGAACTCGTTGTTGATTGCTTGGAATATATTCCTAAAGAAGTAACTATCCATCGCTTAACTGCTGATGCACCTCGTCCGATTCTTATGACTCCTGTTTGGAGCTTCAATAAAAGAACAATCCTAAATGGTATTGATGACAGGCTGAACCTACTTGATACATGGCAAGGTAAAAAAGTTGATTAGCACAAAGCCCCGGTATATATGTATAACTTTCGCTCGCGCGGGTGCCTTCGCATAGCGGTACTAAGCTCTGCCTCGCTTGCGCGGGCAATCGCTAAGGACCGACGGTCGGCAAACCCGTTATACATATATACCGGGGCTTTTATATAAAGCTTTATCTGTACTTCCTAAATATTAGCTAACCATTTTTCTTTCTCTTTCTGAGAATGGAAACCTGTAAGCAGATTACAACAATCAGGAGAATAAATAATGTCGCTCCTATTGCTACTGCAAGGAACATCGTCTGTGGGTCGAGTTTTGCTGTGAAACCTGGGTCAATTGGGTCTTCAGAAGCTCCTGGATCAGGTTCTTCAATCTTTGGGCTGAGTTCAGAAATCCCCTTTGAAAAAGAAAGCAACTCGTCTGCCTTCAAAAAACTTGTTTCAGAGAACTTTCCTGTGCCTTCATCAAAGAAGTATGCTACTTGGTTTCCATCAGTTGCACTCTTTAAGTATGCAATCTTTACCAGGCCATCACTGGATTTGGCTACTGGCATGTCTTTGCCATCATATTTAATGACATCGAGTTCGAAACCATCCGGTAAAGAGAGATTGCTTAAATCATCAACAACTGTATACTTGTCATCACCTATTGTGATGTTTACATTCTTAGTTACCTCACCCGGGTCATCACTAGAGCCAGATGAACCTCCACGAATGATTTTTATAGTATATGTTTTGCTATCACCCGATGGAGCAGTTACGGTTACTTCTCTAGTGTTTTCACCAACTGCAAGTTGCTTTGAACCTGTAACCTTAACAGTTGCATCAGGGTTATTAGCCTTAGCAGTTACCAGGAACTGGTTAACATCATTTCCAACATTTACAGTATATTGTGTAGTTCCTTTTGAGAAAGCTGGATCTAATTTTCCTGAAGAAACAGACAAACTCTTTAAGTTTGCATCGTTAGAAGCTGCTTTATCGATTATTGTAACAGATGCAGATTGAGTTGAACTTTTGATAGTATCATCGCCAGTACTATCGCAAATCTCTTGTGTTGCAACGCTTACAGAGGCTTTACCTGTCTTTTTGGCTTTGAACACGAGCTTATAAGTAAGCGAAGAAGAACCTGCAGTGTCTCCTTCATAAAGAACCTTTAACGTTCCACCGCCACCATTTACCTGAGTGGCTGAAGAAGATGCATATTCCAAACGTTCAGGATCATATGTCACCTCATGAGTGAGGGCATACAATTTTGTTCCAGAAACCTTTACGGTAAATGTAACTTGGCTACCAACTGTTACCTGAGACGATGTCGAAACCGATGTCGTGGCCGAAGCGGCAAAAGCTATATCTGCCATCATAATCGATGTACTAATCGCCATCGTTAAAACCATTAAAATTGTTAGAATTTTCTTTTTCATAACTTTGTCTCCTGTATAGAAAAGAAACCTATTGAACTATCTCATAACTGCCGACAATATGCTTTCTTAAGTTCAGCAAATCAGCAGTACTAATTTTTCCATCAGCATTTATATCAGCAGCTTCCCAAGCTATACCGCTCAGGTTCTCAGCTCCTACAATGTGCTTTTGCATTGCGAGCAAATCTGCTGTACCTATCTTACCATCACAGTTAATATCTCCTGAGATTCTAACTTGTAACTGTAAGATTTCAGCACCAAGTGAATCAGCTAAAACAACATAATATCCAGTGCCAATTTTACCTGATGTCACTATGTTACCTTCAGAATTCTTGATAATTACGTTTCCATTGGATGGCTTTAAATTAGCAAGGAAACTGTCATAATCAGTCTGTGGTGCAACGCCTGTGATCACAGCACCGATATTATACGCTTCGCTCTCTAATATAGGAGTTCCAGCTATAGTCTGTCCTCCAGCTGATTTAGATACCGAAATAGTATAAATCTTTATAGCACCGCTTGTAGATGTAACAGTTACAAAAAGCGTAGTATTATCGCCCACTAAATAGTGTTGTCCTGTACCACCAACAGTTACACCATTTCCGTAAGCTGTTGCCTTAACATTTACGCTTGATACAGAAGTTCCTACGACTAATTCGTACTCCGTATTATACATGTTGAAAGCTGGAGTGAGTTCATACCCGTCGATGTCAAGAGTAGTCAAGAAATAGTTATCATTGCCGGTCTTGGCAGGCTCTGGGCAAGGCGCGTCTGGCATATTATTGTATACCGGAATCAAGAAAGTCATTGATGTGTTAAGTGCTGTCA
Source organism: Anaerovoracaceae bacterium (assembly GCA_045629065.1). Taxonomy (GTDB): domain Bacteria; phylum Bacillota; class Clostridia; order Peptostreptococcales; family Anaerovoracaceae; genus JAKSSM01. The sequence goes on from JAZQQK010000034.1 coordinate 150,254, forward strand.
AATAACCATTTCTTAAATTCAATCCTTCAGAATATGCACCCATTACGTTTGACATATACTGATATGTTCCAACGGATGATAAGCCATTCATTACATTCCACTTTTTAAAGTAGAGTGTATTTTTATTTTCATTAACATAATTTTCTGCGTAGAACTGAGCGCCACCAATTATAGCCTTTGTTCTAGTGTTCCATGGTCTGCCGTAAGTTCCTGACTGTGAAGCATACCAAAGCCCACGAGTTGCTGCACTCATAGTACTTGTCTTATATGCACCGATGTTATAGAAATTGTAAATTCCTTTGTATCCGGATTCGTTTCCAGAAACGCAAGCTCCTATGCCATTCGTTCCCTGCTCTTGCATTATCATTGATGCCAATACATAAGGGTTAACACCTGTAGAAACACCCGCGAACATCAGTACATCAGCCCAAGTGTTATAGCCTTCTTCTGGGTATGTTCCATCCATAAAAGTGCTAGTTAGCATAACCTTTAAGCCTTCTGTGGTTTGCGTCATAGGGTCGTATGAATGAGTTAAGAACTGGAACACACTCGAAGTTTTTAAGAAATTACGAGGATCCATATAATACCTTACAACATCAGGAGCCGCAGTGACCCATCCACCACTATCATAAACAATGTATTTTCCAGTAGCAAAATCGTAGCAGCCCTGCTCCATTGACTTCCATGAGTCTGGATAAGAAGAGCCTATTAGAGATCTTCCAGGCTTTGTTTCAGCTGCGATTACATCGTTCCAATTAAGATTAGTCTTAGCAGCTTTAAATACCCAGCTTGGATATTTTGCATGTAAGTCTCTTAGTGAATCTTTATAGCTTTCAGGGAAGCCTTCAGCAGTAAGCATAGCTTCAAATCCCGCATCATAAGTGTAAGTCGCATTAGGTTCGATAACAATGTACCTACCCATAACATATCCGGTTTTACCATCAGGCGCTGTGACATTAAACCACTCGTTTCCTTCAGCATCAGGATAGCCTTTGGAGTTTACAGATACCAATGAATTTATTTTTAATTCTTCAATAATTCTACTATCAGTTCCCGGATTCTCTCTTAGTCTAAGCTGAACTGCGCCTACGATACCGACCTCGGCAGCATCTGCTCTTTCATAGTTTGCAAAAAATAGCAAAAGCACTGCAAACACACAGAGCATAAGACTTATTATTCTTTTACTTGTTCCGTTAAATTGCAATGCTTCTAATCCCCTTAAATTTATTTATCTGGTCCCAATCTACCGTCGTTGTAATGCTTACGGCAAAGTGATACATACATATCGTTGCCTCCGATTACAACCTGATCACCTGTTTTTACGAACTTTCCATCCACTATTCTAGCAACCATCGTCGCTTTACGTCCGCACCAACAAATCGTCTTAATCTCTTCTATCTTATCTGCATAGATAAGCATATAGTATGAGCCTTCAAAGAGCTCATTTCTAAAGTCATTCTTTAGTCCATAAGCAAGTACAGGAATGCCCAAGCTGTCAACTATTTCAACAAGTTCCTGCACATGATGTTTTCTTAGGAACTGACACTCATCTACTAAAACGCAATCGATTGGTTTCTTATCATTCTCTCTCATAAATAATTCGAGAATATTTGTATTGTCGTTAACGATTGTCGCTTCTCTTTGAATGCCTATTCTAGAAGTGATAACGCCTGTACCATATCTATCATCAATGGCTGGAATAAGCGTCAAAACGCGTTTGCCTCGTTCTTCATAGTTATAAGCAACCTTGATTAATTCAATTGACTTTCCAGCATTCATAGTGCTGTATCTGTAATAAAGTTGAGCCATAAGCGTTCCTCCTATAGTCCCTATATTATACCATAAAAATGGTTATTTTAAAATGATTTTTTCGCTAGCAAAATTGTTGATGCTATATAGAATTAGAACATCGTCATATTCCTCAGCTAAGTCAAAAACATCGCCTCTAAAGTACCTCGTATCAATCATTGTAATCTGGGTATAATCGTCCAAAAGATATGGCACGAATGAATTAGCATAAGAATCTTTTATTATCAGCAAACGATGTGGTTCTACATTATCTGAATCCTGACCGATTTCAACTCTTCCATAGTTGCCGCCAAGGAATACTTCATACTTGTCCTTATTCTCAAGCCTATCCATAAAGAAGATTGAATTGGCTTCTTTACCATCGAGTTTAACAGGCAACTTTTTGTCGATTGCAGCCTTTGGAGCAACTATCGTATCGTATAGTTTCTCATTCATCAAAACCTTAGAATATAGCGTTCCATGGAACTTATCAGTCAAAGTATCAAGAGTTACAGTGTAATTCTTGTCTAGTCCTAAAGACTCGTTAAAAGCTTTATATCCAATTCTTACGCCTTCATCAGTCCAGTGATGGTCAGTGTAATAATATAGATTGTGAGTTTTCGCATGCTCAGGTTCAACAGTAAATGACTTTCTCATGTCATCAGTAATGTTTATCAAGAAGTCATCATAGCGATCTTCTGCCATTTTATAGGCCTTTTCCTCATCGAATACCATAGCATTCTTTGGTAGTTCTTCACGATAAATGGATTGAGCTGTTGGAACTAACATTACTCTGAAGCCGATACCTGTGCCGTTTAAACTATACATGAGTCTCTCAATTGAATCGAGGTTTGCCTCATATCTTTCCCAGTTAAAGTCCTCTTCTGCAACTTTTTCAATGATTCTACCAGACTTTGAAACATACACACCATTAATATCGCGAATGCCTAATGCATATTCGATATTTGACTTAATCTTGATCCAAGTTTCTCTCAAGATAATCTGATCCGAAAAATAATCTTCTGACTGAGACTCAAACTTTCCGGATAGTACATTTTTTGTGCTAAACTTAGGAGTTGCCTGGAAATATCTATTCTCATTTGGTGAGAAAGATACATCCGGTTTAATAAAACTTCCAACTGATAACAATAGCATGAAGCAAGCTGCTAAAATCACAATTATTAAATCCTTAATTCGCGTTTTTTTCATCTGCCCCACCTCTAAAATCTAAAGTACAGGAACGGATTGTAAGAACCGCTCACCAAGAAACTAATAGCCACTACAAAAATACCAATGAAGAACACTGTTTCGACAATAGTCTTAGCTAATTCACCTTTAAACATTTTCTCTTCCGCCTTTGATGCAAGTCGCTTGAGTATAGGTGTGGAGCAAACTATGCAGATAAGGAATAGCACGAATCTGCTATATACCAAATATCCATATACATCGTCATAAATAGCACCACTAGCGCCAAACATACAACCGAGATATTTGCCGAGCATAGCAAAATCAGTAATATTAAATATTACCCAACCTATCATTACGAGCACGATAGTGTAAAGGCATCTAATAAAACCTGGTGTCTTCTCTAAAGCCTTGAGCAAGAATGACTTTTCGAGGATTAGTAATAGTCCGTAATAGAGTCCCCAAAGCACAAAATTCCAGCTAGCGCCGTGCCAAAGTCCAGTGAGAGCCCAAACTATAATAATGTTTAAAATCTGTCTTGGCAGACCTTTTCTATTACCTCCAAGTGGAATATATACATATTCCTTAAACCATGAACTTAAGGAAATGTGCCATCTTCTCCAGAACTCAGTAATACTCTGCGAAATATATGGATAGTTAAAGTTTTCAAGAAAGTCAAATCCGAGAATCTTTCCAAGTCCTATAGCCATATCAGAATATCCTGAAAAATCGAAATAAATTTGGAAAGTAAACGCCATAGCACCAAGCCAAGCTCCAGCTACGCTCAAAGTTCCACCAGATTCTAATACACCGTAGAGTTTATCCCAAACTACAGCTATTTGATTCGCTAGTAAAACCTTCTTTGCAAAGCCAATGATAAAGCGTCTAACTCCCTCTGCCGCTTGATCTAAATTGGTTCTACGATTGATAAGTTTCGTTTCAATATCAGAATATCTAACTATAGGTCCGGCAATGAGTTGAGGGAACATAGTGATATAGCTTGCAAGAGCTATAAAATCTTTTTGCGCTTTAACCTTTCCTCTATAGACATCAATTACATAAGACATTGTTTGGAATGTATAGAACGAAATTCCAATAGGAAGAGCAATTCCTAAAGGTCTCCATCCAATGCTTGCCAAGCTGTTCATTGTATCAATAAAGAAATCTGTGTATTTGAAGTAAGCCAAAAGACCGATATTTACAACAATATCGGCTATGAGTAAAAATACCTTAAATACCTTATTTTCATGCTTTTTAGCGACCTGAATTAGAAGTGCTAGTACATAGTTAACAATAATTGAGGCTACCATTACCAAAACATATTTTGGTTCGCCCCAACCATAGAAAACAAGGCTCATTATCAGTAATATTAAATTCTTAATGCGTACGAAGCGCTGTGGCACTATAAAATAGATTATCAGTGTCACTGGCAAAAATGCCATTAAAAAAACTGAACTGCTAAATAACATGCATACATTTTACCACACTATTGCTTATTTGTAACCATAATTGTATAATATAAAGACATTAGTTTAGAGGTATTACTATGAAAAAAATTGTAAATAAGCAAAACATTTGCTTTATTTTAGGCATTGTTGCCTTCATAATAGTTGGTTATTGTATAACGCCACCTCCTGAATTAACTCATAAATCTATGATCTGCCTTGGATCATTTGTATGGGCTGTCTTTCAATGGGTCGGTGGTACATGCCCAGTCCTTGCAACATGGATGATAATGTTTGGAGTTTGGATAGTTTCAGGAGCTACAACTATGGGTGTAGCAGCATCTGGCTTTTCATCAAACATGATTCCGTTCATCGTTGGCGCTATGGGTATCAGCGCAGCTCTTAACTCAACAGGCCTTTTAAAGAGAATAGTTTTCTCTATTATGAAACTCTTCTCACCTACTTTTAAGGGCCAGACTGTTGGAATGCTTGTAATGAATACAATAGTCAACTTTATGATTCCGTCTGCAGCCGCTAAGGCAGCACTAATTCCACCTATTGCTTCTGGAATTTCTGACGGCATGGGATTCAAGGATAGATCTAGAGGCCAGGCAGGCATGGCTATTTCCGCCTACATAGGTTGCTGTGTACTAGGCCCTGTATACTTTAATGCGAACTTCTTTACGATTTCAGTTAGAGCAACTCTTCCTGCTGAAACACAAGCTCAGTTCGGTATGGTAAACTGGCTTATCGCAGCACTTCCATGGTACCTCTTAACATTTGCATTTTGGGCTTTGTATGTTAACACCGTTCACCGCCCTCTTCCAGGAGAAACAACAGTTAATAAAGAATACGTTCTCAACGAATTACAGAGCATGGGAAAGATGAAAGGCAAAGAATACTTTGCTTTAGCAGTATTAGTTATCTCCGCAGTTCTCTGGGCATTAGAAAACAAGATTAATATTTCATCAGGTGCTGTAGCAATTGCAGCAATCGGTGTTTTACTCATATTTAAGATTTGTACAGTAAAAGATTTCATCCAAGGTACGGTGTGGGACATTGTACTCATCATCGGTACAACTACAGGCATGGGTAATGTTTTTAAAGATTTAGGAATCTTTGACTGGACTGCAAGAATTATGACACCGCTTATCAATATGGTAGCTGATAAGAAGATTTTAGTAATAATTATGATGATTATCGTAGTTTACCTCGTAAGACTTCTTATCGTATCACAACTTGTAGCTATACCGCTTTGCATGAATATTTTCTTACCTGTGTGCGAACTTACTGGAATCAATCCTTGGATATTCGGATTCCTTACGGTATGTAGCTCTCAGGTTTGGGCATTCCTCTATCAAAACACATTGGGAATGCAGTTACTCGCTGGATTTGGCGGCGACGAACGATTCGACTTCAAAGTAATGACTAAGGCTGGCATCGTCTTTATGGTTGTAAACATCGCATTTATCAGCCTCTGCGTTCCATACTGGTCGCTCTTCGGATACATGGGATAAATTATTGCAAACTAAAAGACCCGAATTACGGGTCTTTTTTTGTTTTGTCTATTTCTTGTAAATGTCTGCGATTTCACCATATAAAGGTTTTAATGTTTTATACAGCTTTTTGTAGACTTCAAAAAGTTTGTTGTAAACTTTTGTGTTCTCAAGATTAGGTTCGAATACATCTTTAGTACGTACCATGTTATCGCATGCTTCGTTGAAATCTTTATATTCGCCTAAGCCTACGAATGTAGCCATTGCTGAACCTAAAGCTGAATTTTCATGAGTTATAGTTCTAATTACAGGGATACCGAACATATCTGCTGTGATTTGACAAACCACCTTACTCTGTGCGCCACCACCTGCAACTCTCAGTTCCTTAAACTTAAACTTACCACGCTTTTCAATCTCACGGATGCCTTCCATGAGCGCGAAGTTTATTCCTTCTATTACTGCTCTATACATATGCTTTCTCGTATGGTAATCGGCAAGTCCGATGAATCCACCTCTAGCATATGGCTGCATTACATCTGGTGAGAAATATGGTGAAAGGAAAAGTCCATTGCATCCAGGCTCAACTTCTAAAGCCTCCTGGTCCATGATTTCCTCAATACGTTTTCCTGTCTTTGCAGCTTCTAAAGCCTCTTCTTGGCAGAATTCATTCTTAAACCAAGATACTAACCAGTATCCTCTATAGAGTTCATATTCTGGGTTGTACCAACCTTTGATTACTGATGGATAAGGTGGTAAGAATTGCTGAGCTTCGAGATAGTCTGGGTCGTTATAAGAAACAGATGACATTGTTCCGAATGATACAGCAGCTTGTTCTTTATTAACACAGCCTAAGCCAATCATTTCGCAAGCTTTATCAGAACCAGATGCATATACAGGTAATCCAACTTTAAGACCAGTGTCCTTAGATGCCTTTTCAGTGATATATCCCATGATTTCGCATGATTCTGTGAGCTTTACCAATTTGTCGCTCGGAATATCAAATACCGGTCTAGTCAATGCCTTAGGTCCTGCCCAGTTTCTAGCCTTTACATCAAATGGAATATGTCCTACTGTGCACGCTACAGCATCAGTCTTTTCTCCAGTCAAGCAATATGTCAAATATGATGATAAGAGGACAAATTTATCAGTCTTCTCCCAGATATCTGGTTGGTTCTCTTTAATCCAGTTGCAATATGATTTTTTATACTGCAAATCTATAAATTCACCAAAACCGATAACTTTAAAAATTGCGTTTGATGTTACAGGAAGCTTAGGTGATCCTTCTGCCTTACGACTGTCAATCCATAGAATTGCGTTTCTTAAAGGTTTTCCATCCTTGTCAACGTTTACAACACTATCTCTAATCGTTGTAATAGTAACAGCTTCTACACTTTCAAAAGCCTGTGGGAATTCTTCTTTTAGCTTTGATGCTGCTTTTGAAATAATCTCATAATATGAGTCAGCATCTCTCTCAGCAAAACCAAGTTCTGGTGATACATATGCAGGTTCATGAACAATCTGTTTCTTACCAATCAATTCTCCATGATTATTAATAAGTACTGCACGTGAACTTTGTGTTCCAACATCGAATGATAAAATAACTCTGTCTGCCATGTTAACCTCCTACATATCGCTAATTGCTATTACATCTACTCCTAAGTCAAGCACGTTTTTGATGACTACATCACCTATTTTAAGACGTTCAACGACTTGAGTTTTATTGATTTCTGCCATTACGTCGAAAATTTTACCCTTTGGGATTTCTCCAGAAACTCTAACAGGTAAAACTGGGTAATCACTAAAAGTTGTGCGTACAGTTGAACTGATAGTTCTCATTGGATTAGTCAATTCTTCAATAGCAAATTTTTCACCTCGAGGACATGTGTTGCCCTCGACTTTTATTTTATCTGCAACTTTTGTTACCGTCATGTTGCAGCCATTAGGACATACTATACAGATCATATTATCCCTACTCTCTAGAAGCATATTCGGCCGCAAATTTTCCTACAGCCTTTGCATTCTCTGAAACATTGTCTACAAGGTCAAATATTTTAAGGCAATTGCCACAAGCGAACACGCCAGGGACATTCGTCATAAATGTTTCATCGCAAATCGGTCCATTCGTCTTTTTATCGAGATTGACTCCGATGCTCTCGGCAAGTTCATTCTCCGGAATCAATCCTACCGAAAGGATTAAGCTATCACATTTAATCACCTCTTCAGTGCCTGCAATCGGTTGCATCTTGTCATCGACTTCCATGATTTCCACTGCCTCGACTCTATCATGGCCAAAGACTCTAGTCACAGTGTGTTTTAGATGAAGTGGAATATCGTAATCGTCAAGACACTGCGAAAGATTTCTAGCAAGTCCTGATGGCTTGGATTGCACTTCATATACTCCAACCACCTTCGCGCCTTCGAGTGTGAGTCGTCTTGCCATAATTAACCCGATGTCTCCTGAACCTAATATTACGCATTTCTTTGTGATCTTAAGTCCATGAAGGTTTACAAGATTCTGTGCACTGCCAGCCGTTATTACACCAGCTGGTCGAGTTCCGTGGATGGAAACTTGTTTTGCCGTACGTTCTCTACAACCTGTTGCAAAAACAATTGTACGAGTGCTAGCGTAGCTAACGCCCTCGCTATTTACATATGTAAGACGATATCCGTCCTCTGACTTTTCTATAGAAGTTACGAAAGTCAAAGTCAGCACATCTATGTCTGAATGTTGAACTTCTTTTATATCACGGCTTGCATACTCAGGACCTGATAGTTTTTCTTTATATCTAATTAATCCGAAGCCATCGTGAATACACTGTTTTAATATACCGCCAAGCTTTGCTTCTCTTTCAATTAAAAGAACGCTCGCGCCATTATTTCTTGCTTCGAGGCTTGCGGCTAATCCAGCAGGACCACCACCGATTACTGTTACATCATAATTACTCATGGTCTCCTCCTTTCGTCTTGCCGTAGCTTATAAAAGCGCGTTCATTTGTCTTCAAGACTTCCTCTTCTGGGATACCCATATAATCACTGATAATCTTTACAATCTGTGGCATACAGAATCCGCCCTGGCATCTACCCATTCCAGGTCTAACACGCTTTTTAATACCGTCAACTGTTGGCACACAAAGTGGTGATTTCAAACAGTCTATGATTTCGCCCTTACTTATTTCTTCGCAGCGACAAACGATAATACCATAATCTGGATTGGACTTTATGAGTGCATCTCTTTCTTCAAGTGACATCTTCTTTAAGCATGGAATTGGTTCACGAATTGGATCATAATTTTCGTTAACCTTTACTTCCATTTGCTCAGATAGAACATCCTTGACCACTTCTGCCATATCTTTACTAAAAGCAGGTGCAGCAGTAAGTCCTGGTGACTGAATGCCAGCTAAATGGACCAGATTCTTAGTCTTTCTTCCTCTTTCAAGAATGAAATCTTCCTCGAAAGTAGCAGCTCTCACTCCAGTAAAATATGTGATGATGTCTTTTTTATTAAGTTTATCTACTGCCATTTGCTGCTTAGCAAATACTGAGTCTATGCTAGACTTGGCTGTAGCAAAGTTTTCTTTTTCGTAAGTTTCGATAGCATCTGGGCCTATCAAAAGATTGTCATGAACCGTGTGAATAATTCCGCCGCCTTTAGTGTTTTTAGGCCCTTTGTTTATTACAGCTTTTACTGAAGTAACACCATCTACCAGCGTTCCAACTTTACGATCCATTATGGAATTAGTGCCTTTCCTAGGGTGGATTGAGAAGAATCTATCCTGTGCCATTCTAGCAACATCCTCAGCAAAAGTTCCTGCGCAGTTTACTACTACCTTTGGATAGATAGTTCCACGATTAGTAGTTACTGATTTAATCACACCATCAACTACTTCCATATCACTAACAAATGTATTTAGTGAAATTCTAGCTCCGTTTTGAATAGCATTCTCTCCATAAGCAATAGTAAGCTCATATGGAGAAACTACTCCACAGCTAGGATTGTACATACCAATCTTATAGCCAGGATTTAAATTCGGATCAAGCTTATATAATTCTTTCTTTGAAAGTATCTTTGTGTCCTTTACACCGACCATGTACTTTCTTTGAAGCGCATAGCCAATGAGTAGTGGCGCACCAAACTTATCAATTATAGAGCCATACTGACCGACTCTCTTAAAATCGACTCCTAGTTCCTTGCAGACATCACCATAGATGGCATTTCCTTTAAGTACGTATTCGTGCTTTAAATTACCCTTTCCAAGGTCAACTCCTGGGTGAACCTGACCATCGTTACGGCCTGTTGCATGGAGCGCAAGATCGGCTTCCTTTTCGACAAGAAGTGCATTAATATCGTATTTCATAAGTTCTCTAAGTAGAGATGCACCTGTGATGCCACCACCTATAATCAGAACGTCAGGAGTGTCACCATTTAATGATTTATCCTTGCGCTTTGGTTCTCTTGTCTTTGGAATTTCAGCACCAGTAAACTCGATGTCGTTAACAACATGAGTTTTGGAATAACGCGTTGAACATATTGTGCAAGCTTCTACAACATCATCCCAATTATCAAGGCTTCCTGTCACAAAAATGCAACCATCTCTAAGCTCGCATTGAACTTTGCCACCAAATCTTTCATTCAATTTTTTGTTAGCTTTTTGAATATTCATTCTTTCTCCAGTTTAGAAATTACAGTCAAACAATCTTCTACTATGCCATAGTCAGCATATCTGAATATTAAAGCGTTATTATCATTATTAATTGCAATAATCTTTTTGCAGTTCTCAATGCCTTTTACCAAAGGTCCAGCACCTGCTACACCAAAAGTAACAACTAAGTCTGCATCTAAAATATTGCCAGAAATCCCTACAAAATTATCATAAGATTCCCAACCATTCATAGCTACAGGTCTAGTGCAACCACATGCATAGCCCATTTTAGTAGCCACGGCTTTTAGCCTATCGTAGTTTGCACGATTACCGAGGCCACGGCCTCCTATGAAAACAACCTTTGCATCCTTTATACTAGGTTTCTTTTCCTTTTCTTTATCCTGAATAGGTGGAATGTCATCTGTCTCAAGTAAGAATTCTTCCTCTTTGAGATCAAGCTTCTCCATAAGCGACTTCGAGGCCGATACCACTGCACCTCGCTTTGCTTTGCTAACTGCTACTAGGTAGCCGTTATACACAGATCTTTTGATATATTTATCGATTGAATTAACCTTTGGATAAAATGGTAAATCTAATGTAGCTGCAAACTTTCTTCCAAGAGCTTCACTATCTGGATCATCAAGAAAGACATAGACTCTATTCTTTCCAAATTCCAAGAACTTAGTAATCATTAGTCCCCATCCTCTCTCAAGAACTCTATGAGTTTCTCGGAATCAATAAATTCGACTTTTACTTCTCTACCCTTTGCTTCAACCAGTTTGAGTTTTGCGGGTTCAAATTTGATTTGAACAGGAATGCTTTCGCCCTTCATACCCTTTGCAATTTCCCTTGCCCTAAATGTAGACCATCTAAGATATGGGTGCTTTGAATTAGAAACTATTCCTAATACTTCATCGCTCTTACCAGGCATGAGCCAATATTTTTCGTTTTTAGCATCTGTTTCTCTTTCAATGATAACTTGACCGTCTTTCGCATAAACGTCTGTTATACGGTCAATTATGCCTAAATACAGGTATTTCGCCAAGTAATATGGCACAGAGCCAGTATCGTTTGGTCCTACCATCTCGCCAGTTAGAATTAAATCAAACTTTCTGGCCTCCAAATACCAAGCGAGTGCCTTCGCTGTATCCATTGATGAAAACTCAGATGATTTGCCATTAAGGTATTCTACATGATTGAATCCAGCCGCATAAAGAAGTTCCGTGAAGTAAGAATCTTCTTCGCCTAAAGTAATTGCTTCAACATATGTATCTGGCAAATTGTCCTTAACTCTAAGAGCAGCCTCTAAAGCGCCTTCGTCAAAGAAACCGAAGCCCTTTTTGACATACTTAAAGTCACGAGAACGAGGTCCTTTCCAAATCTCGGAAGGGACCTGATCAAAATCTGTTACTACCTTAAAACAAACCGCAATTTTCATTACTTATCCTTATCAACTAAGATAACACCCTTATTGAAGATTCCGTTAGGGTCCATCATCTCTTTTAATCTATACATCAACTGGTATGAAGAACCGTGTTCCTCAGGCATCCACTTAGTTCTATACTTGCCTGAACCGTGGTGATGAGCAATACTTCCTCCACGTTTAAGAGTTTCTTCCATGATGATTGTAATCATATGCATGTAATCTGCTTCTGCCTTAGTATAATCATCTTCAACTATAGCAAACTGGAAGTAGATATTAGTTCCCTGTGCATAACAGTGTGATGCGTGACCACCCATAACTGCAAGCTTTTCGATTTCTTTCTTTGCTCTTTCAATAACTGCTTCATAAACATTTCCGATTTCGGACCAAGGTGCAGAAATTTCGCAAGTGTCACCGATAACTCCCATGTTATAGTAAATAGGCTTATCCATATCGTTGCATACATCATTACGCATCTTGAACCACTGCTTAACTGGCTTCTTTCCAAGAGGAATTGCCTTGTGCTTTAATGCGATGCGATTAACAGCATGACCAGTTGCTTTGTTTACGCTTGTAGGTCCATCGCAGATGAATAATAAAAGCGCCATTCCATCAGGAACATTGATATGCATTACTTCTTTCAGTTCAACTGAGTCATGAAGTCTAACAACTGCTGGCTTATAGCCTTCGCGCATAATGTCAGCGATTAGTTCAAGTCCCTTCTTAACGCCTTTGATAGCATATGCTCCCATCCAGCGTCCCTCTGGGTTATATTTGAAAATCTTAACTGTAACTTCGGTAATGAATCCAAGAGTTCCTTCTGAACCGATGAAAAGATGTCTAAGGTCTGGTCCACATGAACGTCTAGGAACATTTTTGATTCTAACAACTGAACCATCTGCAAGTACTGCTTCGAGTCCTACTAAGAGGTCTTCGATTCCACCATAAAGTGTTGAGAATTGTCCAATACTTCTAGTTGCAACCAAACCACCCATCTGAGCCATAGGAAGTGACTGTGGAAAATGTCCAGTAGTATAACCCAACTCATTAAGATTATTTTCAAGCTGTTCAAGTGGCATACCAGAGCGGCAAGTAACCTGCATATTTACAGTATCAATGTTGATGATTCCAGTCATATCAGAACCATCGAGAATTACGCCGCCTTCTTGTGGCTCCACTCCACGAGTAACAGATGATCCACCTGTTCTAGGAACTGTATCAATTTTGTTATCATTTAAAAATTTGATGACTTCAGAAGCTTGCTCAGTATCTTTAACCATTACAACGCAAGCTGCTCTAGGTACCATATTGTGACCCGAATCTCTTTCATATCTTCTAAATCCGATATAGTCCTTGGAAGCATCGAGCACTGAAGCTTCATCAGTAATTACTCTTTCTTCGCCAACAATCTTTTTAAGTTCGGCAACTAACTTTTCTTTTTCCATTATGAGTTCCTTTCAAGTTTCATATTTTAAGCAAATAGAATTGCAAAATAACCTTTTTTATTATATCAAATATTTTCACATAATACATTAGAAAAATATAAAAAGCGTTTCAAAATGAAACGCTTTTATTTATTATTCTTCGCGATTAACAGATACACCTACCATAACTTCTTCATGGCGCGTTAATCCCATAACCTTTTCGCCAGCAGCTCTTGACTTCTTAATGAAGTCAATAAGGTCCTTATCAATAACTTCGCCTGGGCATGCAATTGGAATTCCAGGTGGATAAGGAATGATAGAAGCAGCACAGATTCTGCCCTCTGCTTGATTGAGTGGAACAAGTTCGCGCTCTGCAGGTACCATTTCTCTTTCAAGTTTCTTTGTAAATACCTGAGGTTGCTTCTTTCCGTGTCTGATACCATTTTCATCGAGTGGTGCGAGTTCGTGCTCAGCAGCAATCTTTCGTAATGCAAGAATAAATTTGTTGAAATCTTCTCTAGTATTACCAATACCTGTCATAGCCATTACGATATTGCCAGTAACGAGCTCAATGAAAATGCCTTCTTCATTTAAAAGAGATTCAAGTTCATTGCCATCGATACCATAAGCTGACATATCAATATTAATCTTAGTTTTATCAAGTAATGGATGCTCTACGATTGAGAGACCACGAATCTTTTTAGCTTCTTTGTAGAACCATTCAATATTTTCAGCCCATTCTCTAATGAGTTCTTCACCATGCTCAAAAATCAAATCTGCATTGATATCGAGAGTAGCCATTAAAGGATATGAAGGTGAAGTAGATTCCATAACCTGAAGTTTGTCTTCAAGAGCATATTGATCTACTCTTTCAGAGCAAAGGTTAAGAATAGCAGATTGTGTGAATGAAGCGAGTGTCTTGTGAGTTGAGTTTATTACAAGGTCTGCTCCTGATTCTTCAGCTGACTTTGGATATTTATATTCTGGAGCATATTCGCTAAAGAATTTAAGATGCGCACCGTGAGCTTGGTCAACGATTAGAATCTTTCCGTTTTCGTGGCAAACATCTGCGATTGCCTTGATATCGGAGCAAATTCCGTAATAGTTAGGGCTTACCAAAATAACAGCATCTGCATCAGGGTTTTCCTTAATGCTTCTCTTTACTTCGGCAGGAGTAACACTTCCTAAGATGCCAAATTCTTGAATAGCTTCTGGCATCATATAAGCTGGCTCAATATCTGCGATTGTAAGTGCATTAAATACTGACTTGTGGCAGTTTCTAGCCATAATCAACTTACCATAGTCACCTTCGCAGGCAAGAATGGAAGCAATAAGTCCACATGAACTTCCGTTAACCAAAAGATAGCTTTCATAGCTGTCGTATAGTTTACGATATTTTGCCATTGTTCCAAGGATAATGCCCTCTGTTTGGAACAAATTATCAGCACCTGGGATTTCTGTAATATCACAGTCCATGATATTTTCTAAGAAATCTTCGTAGCCAAAACGCTTGTAGAGTTGTGAGCCCTTGTGTCCTGGCATATGAAATGATATAGGAGCATGCGATGCATGCTCCATTAAAAATCCTCTAATCATTATTTAGCCTTTCTTGCAGCTTTTTCTGCTTGATATACAGGTAATCTTTCTCCATAGTAGTCGTCTTTAATCTTAACTACCTGCTTGAACATGATTACTATAGCGATCAAGTTAGGAATGATGATAAGTCCATTGCAAGTGTCTGCGAGATCCCATACGAGACCAAGGTCGCTGAAAGCACCTACCATGATGAAAACTATCCAAGCAATGCGAAGTACCCACTTGCACTTTGTAGTCTTAAAGAGATAGATACCTGCTTTTTCAAGATAGTTATAATATGTGATTAAACATGAGAATCCAAATAAGATAGAAGCTCCGAGTACGATATACTGACCGAAGTTGCCAGGGAGTAACTTTTGGAATGCGCCCATTGTGAGAGCTACACCGTCAAGTCCTGAATCCCAAAGTCCGGAAAGAACGATTGTAAGACCTGTTACTAAGCATACGATGAAAGTATCAACGAATACTTCGAGAGGTCCCCAAATAGCTTGTTCTCCTGGAGTTTTAACCTGTGCAGCTGCGTGAGTAACGGAAGCTGAACCAATACCTGCTTCGTTGGAGAAGATACCTCTAGCCATACCATATCTCATAACAGTGAGTACAGTAACGCCAGCTGCTCCACCGAATACGGAGGATGGATTAAACGCAGAAACAACAATCTGTCCAATTGCTGCTGGAACAGAAGTGATATTTAAGATAATGATGAGCAAACCTGCAAGTAAATATGCACCAGCCATGATTGGTGATAAGAATCCACATACTTCGCCGATTCTCTTGATACCACCAAAAATAACGATTGCAGTGATAATTGCAAAGATAGCTCCTGTTACGATAACGTTAAATCCAAAGCTTTCATTAAGAGCCATTGTCATAGTGTTTGTATCAACTACAGCGGAGATAACTACGCTGAAGAATAAGAACAATACGGCAACGATCTTGCCAAGCCATGGTGCTTTTAAGCCTTTTGCTATGTAGTACATAGGGCCGCCAGCATAAGTGCCGTCTGGTAATTTTTCTCTGTATTTAATACCAAGACCGATTTCTGCAAACTTAGTAGCCATACCTACTAAAGCTGCAACCATCATCCAGAACAATGCTCCAGGACCACCGCATACAATTGCTGTTGCAACACCTGCAATGTTACCTGAACCTACTACGGCCGAAACGGATGCCATAGCAGCCTGGAAAGACGAAATTTCTCCGGTTTCATTACTCTCGCTAGCCTTACGTGTGCCTTTAAAAGCCTTTACGTAAGTTTCATGAATCATGAAACCCCACTTTTTGAACTGAATACCTTTCAGTGCAATAGTGAAAAACAAACCAACACCCATGATGAGAATGATTGCAGGGGCACCCCATACAAAATCATTGATCACACCATTAACATTAGCAATTATTTCCAACTCACTTAAAACCTCCTTCTACTTCCTCGCGTTGCCAGTGTTTCGCGAGCAAATCAGAAATAACTCATGTTTTGACTTTCGTTTCTTATGTTTCTTTCATATATAATCATCTTGTATACAAGATGATTTTGTTGATTTATTATAGCGCGTATTTACCCCTAGGTCAATAATTATTTTTGACGTTTCAAAACCTCAAAATCCCTATGAGATTCAAGGGGTTTGAAGCTGTTTGCCTTGAGCAATTCTGAAAACACTCCATCACCCTTAATTTTATTCCCTGAAAATGTTCCATCATAGATAATTCCAGCTCCGCAAGACGGACTTCTTGGCTGTAAAATTACGAGGTCAACCTCTAGCTCATTTGCGAGTTTTAGAGCCTTTTCTGCACCCTCGTGGAACTCCTTATCCTTGTTCTCTCCAGCTTTGTTATACACAACTCCGTCCACCCTTTCGCAAGGGATTCTTGGCACGGGTAATCCACCTAATACCTCTGGGCATACAGGAAAAACCTCATGGCCTTTTAAGAACTCATGAAGTTCCTCCGAATAGTTGTTTCCACCGTTATATTTAACATTTTCACCTAAAAGGCAAGCGCTAACTAATACTTTCATTAAAATACCTTAATAGTCTTGATTACTTGATCCTCGTAAGGCATATCCATCCAGTCAGTCTTTGTGGATACAATTTTGTCTGCTTCTTCCATACCTTCAGTAACTTTACCAAATGAAGCATATTGTCCATCGAGATGTGGAGCATCAGCTACCATGATAAAAAATTGTGAACCAGCTGAATTAGGATCCATAGCGCGGGCCATTGAAAGTACGCCTCTTGTATGATTGAGGTCATTATTAAATCCATTAGCAGTAAATTCGCCCTTGATAGTATATCCAGGACCACCAGTACCATTTCCGTCTGGGTCTCCTCCTTGAATCATAAAGCCAGGAATTACTCTATGGAATTTAAGTCCATCATAGAATCCATCATTTGCAAGCTTTTCAAAGTTTTCTACAGTGATTGGTGCGATGTCTTCGTACAATTCGCCGGACATCTTTTCGCCATCCATCATTTCGATTTCAAATTTTTTCATAGTTTTCTCCTTGATATATAAATTTGATTACTAATATACTTTAGCAAGTTTATCTCCCTCATACACGCAAGTCATCTCTATATCAGTCTCGCCTTGCATAAGTTTTTCTAAAAAATATTTGTCACCAGCCCATAGGTTAAGCGATGTCACCTTTTCTTTTTCTATCCAGTGTAAATCCCCCTCGTTGCACTCGATTATGTCGCCTTCGAAGCCTGTCGCCGAGTATAAGTACATGTCCTCGTCTTCGAGTTCGTTGGATTGGAAATGGATGATTCCGTGGAAAGTATAGTCAGTCAGGGTAAGACCTGTTTCCTCCCAAACTTCTCTAAAAAGGCACTCTTTTGGAGTCTCTCCAGGTTCGAACTTTCCACCGATTCCGACCCATTTTCCTTCGCATGGATCAGCTTCCTTCTTGTTGCGGAAAAGCATGAGGTACTTCCCGTCTTTTTCTATATAACATAAAGTCGTCTTTTTCATATTTCACAACCGTATTCTTCTAAATCTACTTTGTAGTTGATTACTGGAATGCCATCTTCAACTAATAAATCTCTTTGTCTCATAATACCGCCAAATGCGAAATTCCCGGTGAGTTTTCCCTGTGCATTCACCACACGATAGCAAGGAGTGCCATCAGGATCAGGGTTGTGATGTAAGGCATTACCCACAGCACGCGAAGCGCCTGGATAGCCTGCAGCCTTCGCAATCTGACCATAAGTAGCTACACATCCAGAAGGGATTCTTCTCACTACGCTATATACTTTTGATTCAAATTCTGTCATACAAACATTATACAATATACTTTGACAAAATGGGCATACTTTTTTTAAAAAGTGGTATAATGTTTTTTCGGAGGTATTGAAATGCGAAACAATAATAAGGCAAAGCAATTAACCTTTGCTGCACTAATGTTAGCCCTTGCAATTGCCAGCCAGTTTTTAAAGAATCTTTCCGTATACATAACTGGTCCAATAGTAAATACAACGTTGCTACTAACAGTGCTATACTCTGGCCTAGGTATGGCATCAATTTTGGCAGTTATTCTACCAATTACTTCATTCATCATTACAGGCTCGCCACTAATGGCTATGGTACCGACTATCATTCCTGTCGTTATGCTAGGAAACTTCGCAATAGTACTTATGGTATCGCTAATCTATGGCAGAAGTTCTGCAAAATCAAATGGCAGACTGGCGATTTCGCTAGCTATAGGTTCTATCGTAAAAGCTGCCGTCATGGGTGCTTTGATAGTTTTCTTAATTCTTCCCGTTTTCGGAGGTGAACTCAAGCCACCGCAAATTGAAGTCGCTAAGATGACTTTCTCACTCACACAACTTTACACAGCAGCGATTGGAAGCGCTTTTACATTCATTATTTGGCCTATTTTCAAGAAAATATCTCGCTAACATATTTAATTAAAATGAGACTAAAAAAATGGTATCCTGAAGGATACCATTTTTTATTCTCTTCCATAATTACAATTCTGCTTCATATTCAGTAACATTCAAAACTGTTTCGCCATCGATTTGTGCAGCACATGGACGGCTGAATTCAACCTTAATCTTGTTTCCTGTGAATATGCTTACCATGTCAGTCTTTTCTACGTGCTTTCCTTCAAAAATTGAAGGGAATGCGATGAGCGCCTTAAGTTTAGATTTTGCCCTATATACTACAACTGTGAGTTTATCTGAAAATCTGTCTTGGTCAGGTGCCATCTTCATACCACCACCGTAGAATCTGCCCTTCATCGTAGGAGCAATCCATACATTATCGAACTCATGCACTTCTCCATCTACAGTAACTTTTGCGTGGCAAGGTTTGAAGTGGAAAAGTAATCCTTTAATAGCTATTCCAGAATAGTTAATTTCTTTGTTAGGTTCTTTAACCTTAATCTGGTCAGCAACCTCGCAACAATATCCATCGATACCGAAGCCCATATTGTTAATGAAAAGTTTTTCTAAACCATTTACTCTAACTGTAGGAAGGTTTGTGAGATACTGGTTGATCTGAACCACTTCTCCTGCCTTCTTTTCTATATCGTTAAAGAAATCATTTCCTGTACCGCTTCCAAGCAGGTAAACATTATTCTTTATTTCATAACCTTTCATTTCGTTGATGAAATAATTTAGAGTTCCATCTCCGCCGAGTAATACTACTTCGTCATCTTGCTTTAATCCATCAAAATACTTTTTGTAATCTAAGCCAACTGCATCGATTAGTTCAATGCCTTCGCCAACCTCAGGCTTGATTCCGTTATTTGCTAATGAGTTATAGAGATAATACTTCATAATTCCCTCCTAAATAAGACCTAAAACAATTAGAAATTCGCCAATCGAGTATGTGAGCATAACCCAGAAATGCGTTTTTTGTTTGCCGTTTTTATTAAATCTGACAAAGAACAAGCATGAGTCAGATATAAAGAACAATACTGCACCGATGAAAGTAATCAAGTTCCCTTGACAAGGGTTTGATATTAACCTAAAGAAAGCAAAACAGTTCATCGCTCCGTTTAACAAGAGATAGAAAAACATCGGATAGAACAGAGGCTTTGGTAGGTGTTCTTTAAGCTTGGAAAAGATTGCAATTACAGCAATTACGAAGACTGCTGATACTGCTACAACTGTTCCTATTTTGGAAAGATCCAAATTATGAGCGTAGCTGACAATAAAGAAAGCGTGGCTCACCATGAATGATATGCCACCTGCAGTAAACCATTTAACTCCTTTTGGTATGAGGAGCACATCTCCTAAGAAGCTAAAGATGAGTGCAAATATCACAGACGTCATCGGAATGCTGGTAGCAACACAATAGTAACCAAGCAGCGATGGCAATATGAATGGTTTTGTCACATTCCTAAGTTTCTTGTTGCTCTTTGCCGAAGCATAAAGATGAATGGCTGTAGATACGATAAATATTGTTAAAAATAGTATTTTCATATTCAGTCCCGTCTTTCTTTTTTTAGAGAATAGATTTCTCTTGCAAATTCTAAGTAACTTATGTTTTTACTATAACATAATTACATAAAAATAGAAAGGTCGCATTTTGCGACCTTTCATATTTACCATCCTGTGCCGTAAACTCCACCTTTCCAGCCGTCAGTGGTCTTCTCCACCTCTGCTACACGAGTTTCACCGAATTTTTCAGGTGGATAATCTGTGCGCGGGCCGGAGTTACCGCCACCATTGTCGGCATATATACCAGGTGTGTATCTAACATATGTATGGAAAGGTTGCTTTGCACTTTCCTTATACATATTGTAAACGAAAGATTCCGCTTCAGGGTCCGGACTCTTGGCCTCCACTTCGATATCCTTCATATATCTCCAGTCAATAGGCAGAAGCTCTGTGAATTGCAGATAGAATTTTTCTGCGATTTCCTGCATAGCCTCTTCAGCGCTTTGTCCGGTGTCAGCGACTACGAATGTATTGGTCATAGCGCCTGGGGTATGAATATCTGTAATTATAGTCGCCATACCTTCGTACAGATAATAGTCTTGAATCAGTTCCGGATTAGCTTTAATATAAATCGTCTCCCCTTGATAATGCAAAATCACATTGTTGGCGTTGAAGACAAACTCTGCGCTATCATTCGTCTCTGTGTTAGTTAAGACTATATTGCAGAAGTTTTCTTCTTTGCAGTTTACGATGTATTCGGCGCCGTTTTCTATAGCGCGACCCGGCATCGCATTGAATGTCTCAGGAATCTCGAAATCCTCTGAATATTCCACGCTTTCATAACTAAAATTAGAGAATAGTGAAATCTTACCCTTTATGTTACTGATCTCGGCGGAAAAGTCTCCATATGATATTGTTCCCTGCTCAAATTCATTAATGAAAGCAGCGAGCTTTATAGACTCACCTTTATATACCCAGTCTTCCACAGTTGGCCATACGCTTTCATCAGGCATCTCAAAATATACCGGAACAGCCCCGGTAACCTGGAACCATTCGCGGGCCATATATGCTCCATCTTCCCAGTTTTTTGCAGCTTTCTCGAACTGCTTAGGATAATATATCCAAATAGGCCGATGTTCATTTTGTGAAAGGCCAATCGGGTACTTAGCTCCTTCCTTGAAATATGCTCCACCTACCGCAAAATCTGTGCTATCCAGATGAACACGCTCAAAATAGTCTTTAAAGTCTGATGTGCGATCGTCTAAACAAGTCAAACCGAAGAAATCATAAAAATCCGTTTCATTCGGGGCATAGTCAAATGTTATATATACAAACGGCGAGTATGCCGCATCACCCTCTTTAAGCTTTAGCCAGTAGTCCATAATGTCGCAGTAATACCAAAATCCGTTAAGCTCGAAAAGATTAAGTGTATCCAAGCTTTTCCAGCCACCAATGTCTTGGTAGCCTTGTCTATCCGTATCCCCTTTCATAAGTACATTTACAAGCTGTGCGAAAGCTCCGGTATCTACTGCTCGATTTTCAAAGCTGAGTTCTGCCGGCTGTGAGAATCCCCAGCTTACGCCATCGTTTTCGACCAGTTTCAGATTAGTATCCGTAGTTCTAAAACCGTAAGCATCCAAAAACTTAATGATGTCCGGAATGCTCTTTACATAAGCCGCTATCTTATCGAGAGTTGCACCTTCTATTTGTAACCGCTGTATGTCTTTGATGGTCAGATTTTCTTTCATCAGAAAATCGATTCCTGCTTTTAATTTGTCAAATTCGCTATAGCGATGCGAGTTGGATTCTAAGTAATTGTCATCAATCGGAATCTGCATGCCATTGTAGTCATACAGGCAGATATAATCGCAGAACTCTGCCGGATGCACCCTTGTCATATCCACACTAGTCTTATCAACAGGACCAACTGGCCCTGCCGGATTATGGTCATTATTATTATCTTTGCCTGTTCCACTGCAGGAATATAAAGATAAAGACATCACGAGTATTAATATTAAAGAAAATATTTTTTTCATGTTAATCCCTCCGATTTACTACAATGCCCACGGCCTCGTATACAGCCGTGGGCATCTTTTCGTTTAGATCAGTTGTCCGGGAAGCTTTAATTTCTCTTTTGCAGGAAATGTAGCTTCATAAGCAGCAAACTCCTCTGGATTTTCGTCACATGCAAAATATCCTTTAGGCGTAGCATACTCTCCGGTAATGCCGTCAAGATATCCCGGAATCAGTTCCTTGCATAGAAAGAATGATGCGTCCTCGCCTTCGGGGAGTCCGTGATACCGGATGCCGTACTCGCTTGCATAAGTGAATCCGCTTTTTCCGTAAAACAAAATGTTCCCCTCAAAACAGATAGCTCCACATCCGAGTTCTGCGGCTTTTTCAAGCGAATGGTCCAGCAGTATCTTTCCGTATCCCTGTCGCTTCAGCTCTGGGGCAATACATATCGGTCCCATTGTCATGATGGGAATATCTCTGCCGTCATCTGCTTTGATCACCGTTCTGACGAAGATATTCTGTCCGATGATCCTGCCGTCCTTTTCCATCACAAAATCAAGTTCCGGCACAAAGTCGGGATCATTTCTCAGGCATTTAAGCACATAATGTTCCAGACATCCAGGTCGGTACACATTCCAAAAGCTTTCTCTTACGAGGTTCTCTACCTCACTATAATCTTCCTTCTTCTCTAAACGAATTATATAGTCATTTTTATTCATTGATTTTCCTCCAAATGATTGTTGACTGAGATACTATTGACGTGATCAAACTGACGATTTTCACACCAATACACCTTCATCTCCGTAACATCAAATACCATTGATACGACTGTCGTACAGACCTCCTGAGAAACCTTCTTAAGAATAGCAAAGCAGTCTTTAACATCAAAATCCTCCGAAGCCTGTTCCAGCATTTCCTTTGCGGTATGATAACGATCCCATCCCATCCACGGATGTGTTTCACTATCCATCTTGAACGGAGAAAAATTCGTCAGCATCTGATATTTCGGCTTTTCATAATACTTATATCCCTGTCCCGGAATGATATGCAGCACGTTGCCGTTCCTATCAGAAAGCGAAGACATGAACGTAACACCGGGAACGCTGCAGATAGGTTCTTTCTCCGCGATTGCCCGTATTTCCTGAAGCGTTTTCTTTTCCATAAGAAGATCAATATCAAGCATGATCACATTATTACACGGTCCAGCCGGATTACTTCTCTCATCAAACGGCCAGCAGGTCGGCATTCCGACAAAGTCACCCCTTCTGTTCGCACCAAACAGCGGAAGCCACCCTTCCGTTTTATCGTTAATTTCAATATAGACACCGTCTTCTGCCTCACGAACCCTGTATTCCATATCCAGGATATCAAGATTCCAGCCGACGATTGTCTTTTTTCTGTTGGATATAATACTCGTACACATTTTATTTTCTCTGTATCAATTATCTTTTCAATTTATTCAAATATAGCTTCTGTTCATCGGAAATCCGATTACTTTCACGAGCCTTTTGAATTGTCTTGTTGTGAACCCATTCACCGAGCTTATTATTTTCAATATATTCAATCGTGCTATTCCACTGCTTTGCCAATGCCGTAGCAAAGAACCATGCAATCATCATATTCACATAATATTTATCCGAATGGACTGAGGCCGCCATCACAAGATATTCCGGTTTGAAATCATCATCCAGAAAATGCGACATCAACATTTCAAGTCCAAAGCGTATCGTGTATTCTTCCGGCGATTTTGTCCATGCTTCTATATACGGCAACAACTGTGCTTTTTGCCTTTTAAAGCATTTAGGCGACATTATATCGCAGACAGCCCAATTGTCTACAAATGGAAGAAATTCCTCAAGCTCAGAAATGCATAAATCAAAATCCTTTATTTCCGAAAGCAGAAGACCATGCAGCATATTTTCATCGTAGTATTTATGCGGAAGCTCAGAAAAGAATCTCTTTACTTCATCAGTGTCATTTTTATAAAGATCCTTTGCAAGGGTTCTGCAAGCAGGAACTCTTACCCCAATAAAAAGCTCAGGATCGACCGTAGGTGTCAGTTTCGCCTGAAACAGCGCATATTCTTTATCTTGTAATTCAAAAAGTTTCTTTTGTATTGTAGTCATTATCGGCATTCCGCAGCTCTGACAGATCTTCAGCTCTGCTTTTCGGTTCGCTTTCTTGCGGATATACAGCGGACCTTCTTCTCCGATTCTGCTGGTCGGTTCAAACCCCGACTTTTCAAGAACTCTTATGGATGCGATATTCTCCTTATCCACCTCAGCAGACACGCAGTTGATTTTATTCTGCCCCAAAGCCCAAGAGACAGCAGCCGTTACCGCCTCTGTTGCATAACCGTAGTCCTGATACTCATCGTCAATGCCGTAGCCGATTTCCGTAGAACCGAATTCGTCAATCCCCTTGAAGCACAATTCTCCGATATGAGTGCAGTCTTTCAGTTCGATCATCCAGATGGCATACCAGTCCCACATATCTGGGTGGCTGATTGCCCCGTCAAGCATTTCCGCGTAGGCGATACGTATAGCTTCATCCGTCTCCACCGCAATCAATTCTTCCATCTGTTCTTTGGAAGCCGCATATATTTTCAAACGTTTTGTTTCTATCATATTTCTTTCTAATATTTCATCGGCGTAAACCGTATCCCGTTTACGGTCTGCGCCGCATCTGTTTCGTGAAAACCGAGTGATTTATAAAAGGCAAACCGTAAAGCGAGGAATAGACTGTGCGCTTTCCCAATTTATACCCTCTACTTTTGGTATTATATCAAATTCCATCACGTTTTTCCAGCGCTGCTTTTATAAGGTTGGGCCCCTTTGGGATGGTCCCTAGCGGAGCAACTATAACTAAAGCGCCCACCTTCTTTGACTTTTACGCATTGGTGGACACTGTTGGCGTTGAAAAATGTCCACTTTTATGGATTTTACGAATTTGTGGACACTAATGACGTTAAAAAATGTCCACCTTTCAGCAATAACACGCATTGGTGGACATTTTCCTAACACTACAAAAAATAAATGGTGCCCACTTCCGGAATCGAACCAGAGACACGGGGATTTTCAGCTATAATAGTCACAGATGAAATCCCTTGTGCGCCAAGGTTTTCAGGCACCTCGGTCAACATTTTTCTCTTTATTTTCTACTTGGAGACATCATCCCCAAGCTCTTGATATAATTATATTACAGTTTTTACCATAACGCAATGAGAAATTCAGACTATATCAAATTACAATATATATATCAATGGAAAATAGTCCTTCAGTCCAATTGACTTAGCGAACTAAAATTTGATACTCATCTTAGAACTATAAAATTACAATTTTCAAAGCTATCCCCATTAAAATAACAACCTAAAATCCATCAGTCTATTTTGCAGGCTGCATCATGGCTAGCAAATCTCCTTCCTTGAAAATTGCTAGTCCTGCGTTTTCATCGCCAAGAATCACTAGATTATCACCCGGTTTTATATTGAATATCTTTCTAGCCTTTGCAGGTATTACAATCTGTCCCTTGTCACCGACTTTCACCATTCCAAACATATACTTTCCCTTAGGGGGAACTCCGACACCCATATTCTCCTCTTTATCATAGTTAATAAGAACATCTACAGTTATTCCAAAGACCTTCGCTATCGCACTGCACTTATCAATATCTGGCAGCGACTCACCCGTTTCATATTTTGAAAGAGTTTGTCTTGAAACACCAATCTGAGATGCCAAATCCTCTTGAGACATGTTATTTATTTTCCTAAGTTCAATTAAATTATCCTTAAACATATCTTTCTCCTTCTCATGCTAAACACTACTTATTGTAGCAAACTGTACCATGAACGTTTATACTAGCCGATCAACCAATTTCTTATAAAATGGGAGAATAACATTTGCTACAATTGCTACAATCCACCATTTGTCACTTCCCGTAATCGCCTTGAAAGAAAACATAAATGCTACCATGACACACCAGAATACAAGCTGTAATACTCCAGGAA
>JAZQQK010000035.1:0-3611 GCA_045629065.1 Anaerovoracaceae bacterium
ACCATTGGATAAATTTCGTCAAAGTCTACAGCTGCCTCAATTTTTCGAAGCAAATGGTCTTTAGGCACTAATGCCTCTATGTCAATAATAGAAACGTTACCTCGCATATCTTGCTGGCGTTCAATCATTTTTATCACCCTATATAATTATACTACAGTAGCAGAAAAAGGTCATTTGAAGCGAGTTCAAATGACCTTTTTTGACAGTCTGAGGCTACTGAATCATCAGTAGCCTTAATTTTATTTTATACGTTTATTACATAATCTTAATGATTTCGTCAGTTTTGTAATCTTGACGCCAGATAGATCTCAAGAGATAATCTACATGGTACAAGTATGCGGGTTCAGTACCACCGCCAACTTTGTAAACGGTTACAGTTTGACCACCTTGGAATTCAGGAATTTGCTTGTTAGGACCTACACTGTGGGTGGTTAATCTGTATTGGAGAGAGTTGCAATCGATACCACTAACTTTTGGATTAAGGTTCCAAATATAGTATTGAGCTAATTCAGAAGAAATCGGAGTGGATCTGTTGGGGTTGAATTTGTGGTTTCCAAGTACAAGCGCATCGACTTTGTCCATCATGAACATTGCGCTTAAAGCAGCGTTGTTTGAATCTTGCAAAGAGATTTTCAGTTCTGGATTGTCGTTAACTTTATGACAATCTAATTCATAAACCTGAGTATAACCTCTAAGTCTCTCGGGTATATATCTTCCCATAGAGTCTTTTTTGGTATCTGCTTTGTAGATTCTTTGAAGTCTGAAGTAGCAAGGATCGTTAACGGTAGGGAAGTTGTAAATTTTACCTACTGCACGATAGTAAGGGGCATAAACAAAATCTTTGCGGTTAGCACTATCAGAGTAAACGCCGTCGAGTTCAAAGAATGCACCATTGGGAGTGTTGTACACACTGATAGTATTGTTTACCAAACCTGCAGAATTAAAATGTTCAAAGTCGCCATTGGGAATGTTTTGTACTTGAACATGAGCAAATGCGGTAGAAACAAAAAGTGCAGAACCAAGTAAAGCGGCTGCGAGAATTTTGTTAAGAGATTTCATGGTAATCCTCCATCTCAAATAAAATGAAAATAGTATATTAAAGTCTTCACCTTTTAATTATAACACTATTTTTGATAGTTTCAAACTGTTCTGTGCAATAGTTTAAAAATTTTCATACGCCACTTCCGTCAAAGATAGGAGTAAATTCTTCGCTTGCGCAGGAAGCATCTTCTTGCACGAACCCATCTTCGATAGTAGAAGCAAGCAAATATGCTTCAAGCTCTTGATATTCTTCATCAGTAACTTTGCGATTAATCTCGGGATAATCGCAGGCTCTTCCCATGGGAACGTATTGTCGCATAAGGCTGAATAGTACTTGGCCAGGCTTGAAGGTTTTGGCAACCCAATCAATAACGCGTTTGGTATTATCCATCATCCCAGGCATAATTAAATGGCGAATGAGTACGCCCTTTTGCATAATTCCTTCATCATCAATTTCATAATCGCCAACCTGATGATACATTTCCTCAATAGCATTTGTAGTGATACGGAAATAATCATAAGCGTTGCTGTATTTTAGGGCTGCCATATCGTCGGAGTATTTTAAATCCGGCATATAGATGTTGACCTTGCCTTTTAATCTTTGAAGAGTAGTATAAACTTCAAAACCACTGGTATTGTAAACAACTGGAACCGGCAGTGGTTCTGCCAAACTTTGCAGAATTGCTTCTGTAAAATGGGTAGGGGTTACTAAATTAATATTATGAGCCCCCTTAGCGATTAGTTCTTGATAGATTTCTTTTAAACGATCAACAGTAATTTCTTTGCCAGTTGTATTGTGGGAAATGCCGTAGTTTTGGCAGAAGACACAGTGGAGATTGCAACCGCTGAAGAAAACGGTTCCACTACCTCTAGTTCCAGAAATTATGGGTTCTTCCCACATATGCAGGCCTGCTCTAGCAACTATTGGTTGCATTCCGCAACCACAACTACCAAACATCTTACCATTACGATCATTCATGTTTTCTGGTCGGTTTACGCCACAACGATGGGGACAAACATAACACAGAGTCATATGCTTTCACTTCTTTCGGAAATATTATAATTTCACAAATCGCTTGCGATTTGCATAACTCATAATTAATAATTACTTTAATTTTAACATAGTATATTAGCATTGACAAAAATTAGCATAAATTTTATAATTTAATTGGTTGTATGACTGACGGAAGTGGATTACCACAGGGGAGTACAACTGTATTTAGCCGACCGTCTGGGCACTAGAGTTAGGTGTCTAGTTCTGTCGGATTTTTTACTTTAGGACTTGTAAATTCAACATATACTAGACGATATTGATTTATAGGAGGAACATATTAATGAAAGAATTAGCATTAAAGTATGGTTGCAATCCCAACCAAGCGAAAGCAAAAATCTTCATGAAAGATGGTAAAGAATTGCCTATCGAAGTATTGAATGGTCGTCCTGGCTATATCAATTTCCTTGATGCTTTCAATAGCTGGCAATTAGTTAAAGAATTAAAAGAAGCAACTGGTCTTCCTGCTGCTGCTTCCTTTAAGCATGTTAGCCCTGCAGGTGCTGCTCTTGGCATCGAAATGAGCGAAACTTTGAAAAAAATCTACTATGTAGACGATCTGGAACTTTCTCCTTTGGCTAATGCCTATGCACGTGCTCGTGGCGCCGACCGTATGAGCTCCTATGGCGATTTCGTTGCTCTCTCCGATGTTTGTGACGTACAAACCGCAAAAATGCTTGCTCGCGAAGTATCTGACGGCGTTATTGCTCCTGGTTACACCGATGAAGCATTGGAAGTTCTTAAAGGCAAACGCAAAGGTACCTACAACATCATTAAAATTGATCCAACCTATGTTCCTGAACTCGTTGAAACCAAGGATGTATTCGGTATTACCTTTGAACAAGACCGTAACGAAGCAAAGATGACTGATGAAATGTTTGCTAATCGTCCGACTGTAAACAAAGAAATTCCTGAAGAAGCAATTCGTGACCTCAAGGTTGCTATGATTGTTCTTAAATATACTCAATCCAACTCTGTTTGCTATGTAAAAGATGGCCAAGCAATTGGTATCGGTGCTGGTCAACAATCTCGCGTACATTGCACTCGCCTTGCTGGTTCTAAGGCTGATAACTGGTGGATGCGTCAAAATCCGAAGGTTCTTGCTCTGCCTTTCAAAGACAGCATTCGTCGTCCTGATCGTGACAATACCATTGACGTTTACATTTCCGAAGATTGGGAAGATGTATTGGCAGATGGTACCTGGGAACTCTTCTTTACTGAAAAACCAGAAGTTCTCACCCGTGAAGAAAAGAAAGCTTGGCTTGCAGAGCTTCATGGCGTAGCTCTGGGTTCTGATGCGTTCTTCCCCTTTGGCGATAATATCGAACGTGCTCATCGTAGCGGCGTAGATTATATCGCTCAAGCTGGCGGTTCTATTCGCGATGATAATGTTATCGAAACCTGTGATAAGTATGGGATTGCCATGGCCTTCACCGGTTTACGTTTGTTCCATCATTAAGAAAATGCACATAGCAGGTAATCTGCTTCGTCAGCCCTCCTAGACGTACGTTTTATAGTA
>JAZQQK010000036.1:0-16388 GCA_045629065.1 Anaerovoracaceae bacterium
AGATGCTGTAACTGCAACAGTTCCAGAGATTCCATTCTCCGTACTTTGCAAAATGCGCGATGAAATCGTTAAAATTCCAGGCGTCAACCGCGTTCTCTGGGACATCTCCGAGAAGCCAGTCGCAACTATTGAGTGGGAATAGAGTTTTTTCGCTGGCGCGCCAAGCGGCGCAGTTATCATTGAGTTTTCTCGTGGCGCGCCAAGCGGTGCAGTTATCATTGAGTTTTTTCGCTGGCGCGCCAAGCGGTGCAGTAAGTTATAACTATAATAAAAAGGGGGGGCACACGCCCCTTTAATTTTGTCACATGGTAGAAATATTTAGCAATATCAATTTAACAAATTCAGCGCTGGCGAATCTGCTGATTCAAGCGCTGCTCCTAGAAATCGCTGTGTTCGTTGCGGTGCCTTTAGTCGGCATCATCATTGACGGCGTGTTTGTCCGCTTGGTTCGAAGCATTATCGCAAGATTATTCACACAGAAGGGCGAGTTCGTATTCAGCAACTACGTGCTTTGCGTGGGGGTTGTGATTCACGAACTTTCGCATGCGTTCTTCGCACTTATCACTGGCGCAAAGATTGTCGAAATCGCGCTCTTCAAGCCCGAAAACGGCACGCTCGGACATGTGCTTTTCCAGCCGCGTGGCAATACGTTCACTCGCGCGCTTCAAAGCAGCTTTTCATCGTGCGCACCAGTCGTAATCGGCATGGTTATCGCCACTTTGTTCCTCGCCAAAATCTTCCCAGTGCTTTCGGCGACATGGATGTCGATTGTTGCGATATACTTCTTCGTATCGGTGGTTTTCCACATGAATATGAGCAAGCAGGACCTCAAGGTTTACTTCACCGGCACTTTACCACTGCTCGCAGTTTTCCTGCCTATTAGCCTCGCCGTAATCCACTTCGCATAGAAATACATATAAGCCTCGCCGTAATCCACTTCGCATAGAAATACATATAAGCCTCGCCGTAATCCACTTCGCATAGAAATACATATAAGCCTCCGTTTTGTACGGAGGCTTTTTTATTGTCCGCGGCAATGCACAGTTGTAATTATTGTATCCGAAATGCGCTATTGCCATTGGGATGCATATTGTGTTTGATAATGCATCTTCGCTATCTGGCAAAATATACCTGTAAAATATTGACATTTCATCTCACCTGTAGTATATTACCAGTAATCCCGCGTGCACTTTCATTCGAATACGCGCAAGTATTGCCAATAATCCCGTAAAGTATATAAATATAGCAATTTTCGCGCACACTTTCATTCGAATGGCTCAAATGTCGCCATAAATCCAGCAAAGTATGCGAATCTGTCAACAAATTAAAAGTCGAGTTGGCAAAATTTGCGACAAGGAGTGAAATGTGTCAACTTTTAGAAGGAAAAACTACATTACGAGCGTGTATTTTGCGAGATGTTGACACTTTGCGTGAAAATATGCGAAATTGTAGGATAATATGCCAAAATATCCTACATTTTTAATAAAAATTTTAAAAAGTGTCGACAAAGAGGGTAAGAAGTTGAAAAAACTACAAGAATTCAAGAAAATGTTGACAGAAATGGACAAAAAAATAGAAACTGTCAATTTGGAGCTAGAAAAGTTGCCAAAAGGCGTACTTTGCGCAGAAAAACGTCGAGGTGGGATAGCTCAAGTGCATTCATACACTGAAAATGGCAAGCGCATTCGCACGACTATAACAAAAGACAAGGGTATGCAGGCACGACTCGTGAAGTACGAGCTTCTGAGCGAGGAAATTAAGTACTTGGAACATAATCGCAAATTGCTCGCGAGCCTAATTGATCGCTACAAACCGTTTGGTTTCAATCAGACTATGCGTGCCATAGAGACGCGGGGGCAGTGCGATGGGCGAGAACTCTTGCGCTTATATTCAAGGCTTTACGATGAGCAAAGTGCGTGGGCCAGGGAATACACGCCACCAAATTATTATTCTGAGGAAAGAAAGCACTTGGCAGCTAATGGTTTACATGTCAGGTCAAAATCGGAAGTTCTAATCGTGGACAAACTAATTGAGCACGGAATTGCGTTTAGATATGAACAACCATTAGAAATTTCAGGCGCATTGTATTACCCGGATTTTACGATAATGCGATCGGATGGGAAAATGTTCTATTGGGAGCATGCTGGGCAGACGAATTCGCAGAGGTATCTGGATAGATTTCTCAACAAAGTACGCTCGTACGCGACTGTGAACATAGTGCCGTGGGATAATTTGATTATTACGTATGACAACGCGGAGGGAAATATTGACTTGAGAATCGTGGAGTCAGAAATCGTGAATAAGTTGCTATTATAAAAGGAGAAACCCCTTGCGCCGCAAGGGGTTTCGGATTATGTACGAAAGGGAAAAAGGCCCCGCACCGGCGGGACCTTTTCTTATTCATGTTATAGTCGGCTTGGCCACTCGCCAAGCCGCTCGCCAAGCCACTCGCCAAGCCACTCGCCAAGCCCCAGCCTTATCCGAAGCTATATGGTGCGAAGGATAAGCCCTTGAGCTGTTCGACGTCAGTCTCTGTGATGACTAAGTTTTCGCCCTGGATTTCGATTACACCAGCGCCGCCATCTGGAAGAGCTTCCTCACTAGTAGTGATGCCACTTTCGTCAGACTTGTATAAAGTGATGCCAACCTTTTCGAATGCGAGGTTGTTATTCGCATCGAATACAACTGGAATATCGTATTCATATGTTTCGTTGGAGCCTGCTTCGCGACTCATAGTCATGAATCTGCCGCATGTGCCGGAGAGCGAAAAGCTTCCGAGAACGCCCTTTGCGGAATCCATGTAGTAGCCTTCGAGCGCCTTGTATCTCTCGAATGATCCGTCGTCGTTCCAGTTAACTGGCTTTACGGATTTGAATTCTTGAACGATTCCATCAAATGTGTCATAGTCCAATTCGCCGTTGTCCTTAACCATGAGCACGTATTGGCCGTCGATTGTGAACCAACGAGCGAGCTTTGCTTCGTCGCCTTCATAGTAGGACATTTCTGCATCGGAGCTTTGGAAAACAGTTTCGCTGTTATCGGATCTCCAGTAACCTGAGATATCAACGTCCATGCCAGCTACGGCAAATCTGTATGTGTAAGGCAGACCGTTTACTGTGAATTGATATTCAGCAAAATCCGGATCTGAATCAACGCTAAAGTACTTTTCGTCGGAAACGCCCATAACGCTAGGGCTGATCATAGCGCAGCCGTACATTTCGTTCAAAGCCTCGAGTGACTCTACTTCTGTCATTGGGTTAGGCATGCCAGCATAGCCGCCGTCGTCCTTTTGACCACATCCTGCGAAGCAGAAAACCATAGTTAAAATGAGTAAAATTGAAATAATCTTTTTCATCATAAATTACCTCCTTATGACAAGAAAACATTGTACCACAATCGCGCGAAAAAAGCAAAAAAATCGCGTGACACCTTCTCAACTAAGTAGACATGTTTACTATGTAGTAGTATAATAAAATAGAATAGGTATATTTATGCCCTAAACGCATTTATAGCGCATAATTCGCATAGGAAATGCACTTGCTGTGCATAATCTGCACGTGAAACGCAATCCGCGCTATTCACAGTATACTTATTCAGAACACATCACTTTAACAGACACAGAGGCAAAGTATGGCAAAATTTGAAATCGTTGTTTTAGACAAAGAAGATTTATTAAAATTTAACTGGATGTATTACGATGATCTTCTATTAGATCTGCCCGAGGACGATATTATTTTGGGCGCTATCAACACAGAAAGTGAGATTCCACAGGCTTCAGGCTTGCTGATTTTCCACGTTAGGGAAGAGGCTATTTTCGTGGACTGGATTTATGTGGATGATGAGTGCCGCGGTCAAGGCGTCGGAACGATGCTCATGGACTATCTAAAAGATGCGCTTATCCAGACAGAAAAAGAAACGGGTACGAATGTAATATTCGTAAACTTCCCAGACACCGTAAAGGGACTTGGCAAGTTCTTAAAGGAAAACGATTTCGGAGTTACATTCTTTGATGGAAATTTCAGCATCTATGCGCCACTTAAGAGTGTAAAGCTCATGCGACCTAATGCGAAACCAGGAAAGCTTGTGGCAATGCCGCTCGCCGAGGTTCCAAAGGAAAGCCTTGACGGTTTCGAGACATATCTCGATTTAGTAGAAAGCGTATACGAGGGCGTAGTTAGCCCAATCGTGCCTACATATTTCAGAGACGAAAGCCGCGCAATCTTGGATGGCAATCGTATTGTCGGAATCATGCTTGTCGGAAACACTATTTACGAGAACAATGTAATGATAGATTGGGTTTATTCAATACCAAAGTACGTAATGGAGGCAGTTCCGCTGGCTTTTGATACTGTTATTACAGAGCTTAGAAAGAACGTGCCAGAAGACACTAACCTCAGCATGGCAAGCCTATCATCAAACGTAGGCGGTATCATTAGAAAGACTATGCCAGGCGCAGTATTCGCAGAATCCTACAGCGCATTTTGGATGATTTAATTACAGCGCATTTCGGAAACTAAATTACAGCGCATTTGGATGATTTATTATAGATAGAGAGGACTAGAAAAAAATGCCTAAGTACACTGATATATATAGACAGTTAAAATTGCACATTCAGAAAACGGGAATGGATGCCGACAAAGACTTTTCAGAGCAAGAATTCGAAAAGTACATGGAGCGTTTGGGCAATGCTAAATTTAGAACAAATAGAGTAACTAAACGCGACAACGAGATTCATAACATCGTATTTAATCAGTTAGTTCTAAACCAAAAGGCTGCAAAAGATCTCGCTAGCAAGATTCCTGTTGCAGAAAAATATAAGAACGAATACATGAAGCAATTAGAGCGCGATGCAGCTACTTTTGCTAGAGCTGATGCTAAAAAGAAGGAAGCTTCACTGATAGAAGCACGCAGAAAAGAAGCCAGACAAAGGTTAGAGGCTATTAGAAGAGAAAGAATAAAGAATGCAGCAAAAGAACAGGATAGAGTAGCAACTGAGCAAGAACTCGCTAAGCCTAAGACTTACGATGAAAGTCCAACAAGCTGGGCTAGAGGAAGACATCTTTTCACTGCTGCTGTAAACCATTTTGGTCATGGACCTCAAGAAGACAGACTTGGCTTACTGACAAATGGCGAAAAGGATCCTAGCCTTCAATATGAAAACAAAAAAGGTGCTATACCTATTGAGCATATTAGCGATGACGAAAAGATAAAGCTTACAGGCGGTATGTATGAACCAAATAACCCAGGCCCGGAAAAGAAGGTAGTAATTGTATTTTCTGGATCCCATGGCCCTGGCTCGAAGTACATAGATTCGATTAAGAATGCTTATCTCGAAAAGGGAATAACAGTAGTTCAACTAGACTACAGAGGATTCGGCAATAGTACTAATCTGGACGAAAACGGCCAACCAACTGAAAACTCACTATCCGAGCGTACATTGTACGAAGACGGCATGGAGATGTATAAATATGTAAACGAAAAAATGGGTATAAAGCCTGAAAATATTACTCTTCACGGTTATTCTTTGGGTGGACCAGTTGCTTCCCGCGTGGCTTTGGAAGTAACGAAAAGGTTAGAGAACCAAAGAATTATGGAGAACGAGCCAAAAGATCCAACCAAGGGTCTTGGCGGAGTTGTTTTACAGAGTCCTTTGAACAATATGTACTATATCGGAAATTATGCTAAGGGCCCAATTGCTGGCGTCGGTGCTTGGGTAAATGGTGGTGCATATAACAGCACGAACCACATGCTTGAGCTCGCAAAGATTGATCCAAATATCCCAGTTCATTTGATTGGCGGAATTGCAGATAAGAATAACCGAAACTATGACTATCTTGCGCCAGAAACTACGGGATTGGAAACTGAACTACAAGGTAAATTCACTAATTATAGTACTTATCATGGCGAAGGTGACCACTTACAAGAATATCATTTTTGGAGAAAGGATCATAATGACAACTATATCCTGAACGATGCGGGAAAGCGTATAGATGTTTGCAAGAAACGTCCAAATGTAGTAGCAGATGACCCTGGACTTTCAAGAGTAGTAGGTCAAGGTAGAAGCGTAAACAACGAACTTAAGCGTGAGCTCGATGAAATGCGAGTAGGCGGTCCAAACGTAAACTAAGCATAGTCAAATAGATTTGAAACCCCAGGAAAGGTAGAGGTGACTTATGTCATTCATTAGCGTATTTGACGCTATCGGTCCTAATATGATAGGACCAAGCAGCAGCCATACAGCAGGTGCCAATGTTATCGGCTATCTGGCTAGAAAACTGGCTCCTGACGAGATAATTAAAGTAACTTTCAGACTTTATGGAAGCTTCGCAAAAACATATCACGGTCACGGAACTGACAGGGCGCTTTTGGGCGGAATACTCGGTTTTAGATCGGATGATAAGCGTATTGTAAACAGCTTCGATTTTGCAAAGGAACAGGGCTTAGAATTCGAATTCATCCCTGATACAGATGAGACTGAGGTTTACCCAAACACAGCCGACATTTTAATGGAATGTAAAAACGGAAGCACGATGCTCGTAAGAGGTGAATCACTTGGCGGAGGCAGAGCTAGAATCTCAAGAATCAACGGAGTAGAAGTTGATTTTAGTGGACAGTATTCTGCGATGCTCGTAATCCAAAAGGATGTCCCAGGCGTGCTCGCACACATCACTCATTGCCTAAGCGAAAGCAAGGTAAACATCGCTTTCATGAGATTATTCAGAGAGGCGAAGGGCGACACTGCTTATACATTCGTAGAGTCGGATAATCCAATTCCAACTAATGTAATTCCAGCGGTTAAACTCAACGCGAACGTTGAGGAAGTTATGGTAATCGATGCACTGTAGCGTTTCTCTTAATTGTACGGCTTCGCCGTAAGGAAGAAACGATATAATTTGCTGCTCTTCGCTTGAGAATTATAGGAGGAAAGATACAAGATGAATTTTAAGTCTGCTAAAGAGCTGATTGAACTTTGCGATGCCAATGCTTGTCCAATTAGCCAAATCATGTTAGAAAGAGAGTGCACTGAGGGTGAAACTCCTAAGGAAGAAGTAATCGCCAAGATGAAGCGCGCTTTGGAAATAATGAGAGCCAGCGTTCAGCAGGCCATTGATAACCCTCATAAGAGTATGGGTGGTTTGATCGGCGGCGAAGCACAGAAGCTCAGAACCAATTTTGGTGTAGGAAAAACTGCTTGTGGCGAGGTGGTCACAAGAGGTATTGCATACGCGATGGGCGTTTTGGAAGTTAACGCACAGATGGGACTTATCGTTGCAGCTCCTACTGCAGGTTCCGCTGGTGTTATTCCGGGAACTCTGCTCACACTTCAAGACGAGTATGGATTCAGCGATGAGGAGATTATGAATGCGCTTTTTAATGCAAGTGCTCTCGGATATCTCGCTATGAGAAATGCTACTGTCGCTGGTGCCGTAGGTGGTTGCCAGGCAGAAATCGGTGTGGCATCGGCTATGGCTGCAAGTGCAGCTTGTGAACTTTTGGGAGGCACACCTAGACAGAGTTTAGATGCGGCAAGCACAGTTCTTATGAACATGCTCGGCCTAGTTTGCGACCCGGTAGGAGGACTTGTAGAGTACCCTTGCCAGAATCGAAATGCAGCGGGTGTAGCGAATGCTCTCGTGGCTTGCGAAATGGCACTAGCTGGTATCAAGCAACTCATACCATTCGACGAAATGTTAGATATCATGTATAAGGTTGGAAAGGGACTCCCTGGAGAGCTTAGAGAAACTGCTCTCGGCGGATGCGCTATTTCACATTCGGCATGTGACGCATGCAATCGACACTAAGATAAACTAAAGAAACATTAATCATATAAATTAACTAATTACTTACGAAACTGCGATGTCAAAGATACTGAGGCTTTTATCAAAATGGCATAACCCTAGACTTACAAGTATAGTGATATACTCCTTGTTTGTGTGCCTTGGTTTAATTATGTACTGCTTCAGAGACTACTGGACTGAGCCATTCAAAGTGTTCCAAATCGCGATGGAACTCATCTGCATGGCCATACTTGTCGTATTTTACCGCTTGCACTTCAACAAGGTTAAAAACGGTACTTACAGTGAAAGATATTTCGTAGGTCTGTGCAATTTGCTCTACCTATGTCTCTTTATCGACGTGGTAGCTAGATCTATCGATGGTTGCCTGGAATTTTCAGGGCTAAGCACCTTTGCAAATGGAGCTGTTTACATCCTTGAATTCGCACATGGTATCCTTTTCTGTGAATACATCTTTACTAGTATTGACAACAAATCTCGCAGTTTGATGAAGATTATAAGAATAGTTAGAATCATCTATACTATTGCCTTCATGGTTAGAGTTTTGATGGTTATTTCCGGCTCATTCTACAGCTTAGATGGAGAAGGAAATGTTACATACGGATCCATGTGGTTCTTATCATTCCTGTTCATACCTATTCTAGTTCTATTCGTTTGTGGTGTGGCAGGTGGAGCTAACATCAAGTCCAACAAGCTCGTATCGATTCTTTCCTATCCACTTTCTGGAATGGTTATGATAGTAATTGCGGTAATTGATAGGAACTATGCGAACCCACTGGTTACATTATCGCTTTCGATAATGTTAATCTACATTTCATCGTTCGCAGAGACTAACCAGGCTAATATTAAACTTAATGAAACTTTCCAAACATACATTTCGGAGGATGTTTTGGAGAGCCCAGACAAGCTTGCATCCTTCGCAGATACTTGTAGAGCAACTCTTCTCTTCTGCAACTTGCACAATTTCTCAGTAGACATGGAAACTATGGAACCAGAGGACGCAGTAGTTGTACTGAATAATTACTTCAGCAAGATGACTGTTTTGATAGAGCAAAACAACGGTAAACTTTTGGATCTTCCTGGTTACGGAATCTTTGCAATTTTTACTAGTGGAGAGCATGCAAACGATGCCTTAAATGCTGCGAATGCAATAGTTGACAAGCTTGAAGAGGTAAATACATATAACAAGTCCAATCACTATCCATTGTTTAAGATTGGCATCGGTATTAACACAGGCGACGTAATTTTAGGAAATATAGGAAGCCACAACCACATGCGTTATTCTGCAATAGGAAAGAATGTCAACTTAGCATCACGCGCAAGCTCTTATGCTAAGGACGGCATGATTGCCCTGACAGAAAGCACGCTTGAGGCTTGCAATAAAAAGCCAGATGTAGTATTTGCTGGAGCCTTCACACCAAAGGGAGTTAACAAGCAAATAAAGATTTATACTTTTAACAGGTAAAATGGATATTCTAGGAAAAGCAAAAAACAGCATAGTTAGAATCGTAATTCCTTGCATCGAGTGGGCGATGGCCGCATATGTGGTTTATTACGCATTCGAGCGAGGAGTCGGTTTACCACAGCTCACTTGGACATTCAATGTTGCAGCGGATTTGATCTGTATCTTGGTCAATCTGTTCCTCATCATGGGAGTTTTGATTGCGAAAAAGAATATTGACCAAAAGTATTCTGAATTCCTCTTGATTTGCCACGCAAATTTCCTTTCGTTATTTATGGACTTTGCTTCATGGATGATGGATGGCGTGTCCGAATCCAGAGCACTGATGCTTTTCATCAACAGCGCTTTATATATTTCAAATCTTTTCCTAACGGCCGCATACGCAAGATTCATTGTGGATGTTATCGGAGATGAAAAGAAGCGTAAAAAGGCCTACTTAGTAATCTACATTTTCCTTGCTGTTACAGTAATAACTAGATTATTGAATATTAAATTTGGTTATTTCTTTACGGTTTCTCCAGAAGGCGTTTATTCTAGAGGACCTTACCAGTATTTATCATACATATACACAATTTTTATAGAGATATTCGTAATGATAATATTGATACGTTCGAGTGCTACCAAGACGCAAAAGAAGGCGATATTCGTATTCACAATCTTACCTTTCATATCTGCGGTAGTATCGATCTTCATCTATGGTTTGTCACTCATGTATGCTTGCGTTTTAGTATCTATCGTAATGATGTACAGCGCATTCTTTGTTGAGCTTGAACAGGACAAAGACAAGCTGATAGAAAACTTTGAAAAATATATATCCAACGATATCGTCCAGAAAATTGTTAACAATCCTGGACAAAAGCTGATAGAGGGTAGACGCTATACTGCAACTGTTCTCATCAGTGATATCAGAGGCTTTACTGCGATGTCAGAATCCATGAGTCCACAAGATCTGATAGACATGATTAACCACTATTATGAAGTGATCACAGAAATCATAAATTCGTATGGTGGCGTGGTTACTGAATTCTTAGGCGATGGAATCATGTGCATTTTTGGTGCACCAAAGTACAGGGCTGACCACGCAGATGCTGCAGTAGCTGCAGCACTAAAAATTGAGGCAGCCGCTGATTCCATTAACAAGTGGAACGCTGCCCACAACTATCCTGAAATTAGAACCGGAATAGGCATTAACACAGGCAATATGGTCATCGGAAGCTTAGGCTACGAAAAGCGTGCAAAATACACTGCTGTAGGCCAAGCAATCGACAGAGCCTTCGAAATAGAGAGCTGTTCTATTGGTGGACAGGTACTCATATCATCATCGTGCCTTAGAAGCCTAAAAAATGACGCAATCGCCCGCTTTTTAGCAGATTATAGGCCAAATCCTAACGAACTGGTAAAGATAAAGATTTACGAGATTACGGGTCTTAGGGGCGAATATGATATAAAGTGCGAAAGCGGCATCACAAAGCCAGAGCCTTTATACGGAGCGATTGATTCAGGTTTCCACATACTAGTTGCTAAAACCGTAGGAGAGGAACTTATTAAGTGTAAGATTAAAGCTCTCTCTGACACAGCAGCTGTTATTGAGACAGACTACAATCTCAATGTACTAGATAACATTGAGTTAAAGATAAATAATGAAGAGGCGGTCTTTGCTAAGGTAGAAGACATCGTAGCAAAAGACATATTAGTAGCCTTCACATCGAAGAAAATTGAAGATGCTATATAACGTTTTGATGATATAGCCCAGGAGGACTTATATGAAACACAAAATTAGAGACATCGATCAGAAATGGAGAGTTTATGCGTTAGCAGGCTGTGTAGTAGCCCTGTTCACGTTCTGCCTTTTTAATCTAGGCACTATATGGGGCGCAATCAAAGGATTCTTCAGAATTATGAGCCCAGTTATCATTGGACTTGTAGTTGCATATATCATGAATCCATTGGCAATGCTCTTCTATAAAAGGGTATTCAAAAATATTAAGAGAAAGGGAATCAAGTGGCCACTTTCTGTCGCTTTGACTATCATTACCTTACTCGCAATTGTGGCATTGTTATGCGTATTACTTATTCCACAAATTGTCGATAATGTATTATCACTGATTGATAATTATCCATCTTATCTGGAAAGCTTGAGAATTTTCGCACAGAATAATGCAGGACTCTTAGGAACTATTCCGGCTGTAGAATCCTTCATAGATTCACTCACTGTTGAAAGCGGCCTCATCAATAAACTAGGCAACTTGTTGTTCGAAAACAGCACGGCAATCATCCAAAGTACAGCCAGCGCAGGAACAGTTGCTTTCAACTGGATTATAGGAATCGTATTTGCGATTTACTTCTTACTGGCTAAGCGCATTTTGAAGCGTGGTTTCCACCGTGTACTTTCACTCGGACTTGAGCCAGCAAAGAATGCAAGAACGCTTACAATCTTAGATAAGTTCAATACTATTCTTTCCAAGTACATCGTATTCGAACTCTTGGATTCAATGATTATAGGTGTTGCAAACTACCTTTTCATGATTATTTGTCACATGCCTAATGCAATCCTTATTTCAGTAATTATGGCACTGACAAATCTCATTCCTACATTCGGTCCTATCATCGGTGTTGCAATCAGTGGATTCATTCTCCTCTTGATACACCCAACATCGGTAATCCCACTTTTAATTTATACTTTGGTTAGCCAACTTTTAGACAGCTACATTATAAAACCAAATCTATTTGGCAATGCCTTAGATGTTCCTGGTTTCTTAATCTTGGTAGCTATCGTTTGCTTCGGTAAAGTTATGGGTATCGCAGGAATGCTTCTCGCAATTCCATTTGCAGCTATCATCGTTTACCTCTACGAAGAATTATTCATCAATTGGCTAAAGAGAAGAAAAGCAAACAAAGAGGCAGACAGCCAATTAACAGATAATGCAGGAGAAAAATAATGATAACTTACAAAGAAAAACTTGATGAACTTAACGAAAAGTATTCCGCGACTGGATTGACACCTTTCAGTGCAATAAACAATATTAATAGTAAGTTTGCATTGCAAAAACTTTACAAATTCTACGAGGGAATATCCGCTAAAAACCCGGCTATAGTAAAGGCCATCGGTGCTGTAAAAGAGTACCTCAGCATCTCACCAATTCAAGAAAATGCATACGAAAAGGAAAGCGTAGCGCTTGCCAAAGTATTGGCTGATGACATTGTGTTCAGCTCGCTTTGGTATTTCTACGACTTGGCTAACGGAGTACTTCCTATCGAGTATACGAATGAATATGAGTACGGTGCATTAAAGGAACTGATGGAGTATTATAACGGAAACTTTGTTCCAGCATTCACGCATGAGCCGGTAATGACGGACATTGCTCCTGAACTTGCAGAAAGTAGCCCACTGTTCATCGGGCTCGCTAATGTAGCAAGATTGTACCCATACAAGCTAAAGGAAACTATAGCCTTTAATGAAGAGATAAAGTTTGTGGTTCAACTTTGGAAGTTTGGCATGGATGGATATGAGCCACAAAATGTTGTATTAGATAAGAGCACTTTAGCTCTCAAAAAGATATGCATGGCCAAGAACAAAGGCCTTGCACTTTGGCCAATTCTTTTTGAAGAAGCGCTCCAGCAAGCTGGAATTGATGTAGAGAACACTTCAACTGGCCAATTGATGGAATACTGTTTTGGACCAGATTTTACATATGACGATCTCACTTATAGAGTGGAAGACACTTTGTCGTTTTTCTATAACGGAAAGAATTTCGAAGACTTCATAGAATGGACTAAGTCCGGTTATTTGATGACTATAAAGTCGAATGGATTTAGTAGCGCACTTCCAAAAGGCAATTATATCCTTATGGGAGCTTACGAAGAAAAGGTTGAAGGCGTAGGATACAAGCAATTAGTACGTTTATACAACCCTGGAAACACTAAACTTAATGTCCAAGCCCAAAGCGCTATCACGATGGAATATGAGGATTTCTTAAAGTCTTGCGAAGGCTTTGATATGAATCGCTCAGGAGCATTAAAGGGCATGGATCACGTAAGCATTAAAGGCTTTGATGTGAATACAAAAGCTGAGTTTGAACAGTATGAAGCGCACGCTGTTAACGATTCAAACTATTCTGCTTATCTAAAATGTGCTTACGATTTATATGTGGCATTTAACAAAGCTAAGGTAGCAGAGGAAACGCCAAAGGAATATAAATACATGCTCTTCTTAGCGGAAGAACTCGTAACGAAAGCTGCGATGAGCTACGGCTCTAACGATGAAATAATCGGTCATGTTTTAAGGCCGATGATGGACTGCTCTAAAAAGTATAGAGAGTTAGTTGGAGAGCCAATTAGCGAGATGGATATAGATAGAGTAAACGCTTGCTTGACATGTGAGAAGCTCGCAGAACTTTATTTGGAAAAGGGTGACATGCCTTTCAATCCAATCGAGGAATTCCAAAAGATTTTCATCAAAAAATTTGCGACGAAGATTGCCAACGATGTAAACTTTTTCTATGTTGATTGGTATGTAGATAACGAGTTAAAAGAATTAAGTAACGATGCATTGTTCAAGGAAACTATCTCTAAAGTTTCGATAGTTACATTATTGAATGCTGACAACGATCAGATGGAAAAGATCGAAAACAAATATTTTGAAAAGAAATTAACGTCTAATTAGGAGGACAATCATGGGTTTTGCAGAAGATCAAGCTTATTTAAAGAATCACCAAGAAAACAAGAATATTTATATACCTGACTTAAGTAGTGATACTATGCAGGCAAAATATTTAGCCCTTATAGATGACTTTGCTGATTA
Organism: Anaerovoracaceae bacterium; assembly: GCA_045629065.1. Lineage (GTDB taxonomy): Bacteria > Bacillota > Clostridia > Peptostreptococcales > Anaerovoracaceae > JAKSSM01. Next base: position 14,060 of record JAZQQK010000036.1, read on the forward strand.
CGATATTGACACACTCGGAGAAAGCGAAGCGGAGTTCATCTCTTGGTATAAGGAAAAAAGTAATGATGGTAAAAGCATTGCTCCTATCGAGGAAATGAGCAATTTTTTGGATGGAATTAAAGACCCTGATGTTGCCGAAGAAGTGGCAAGACTCAGGGACTTATATGTTAACTATATGGAACTTTCATTGTATTCTAAGCCAATTACAGAAGTCAATTTGAGACGTCTCAATAACAATCTGGGAGAACTTTTGGATAGGACAAATGGCAAAGATTTTGACTCCGTTCTCCAACGCTTTAATGAAAAGACAGATTACAAATATGCAGATGCGCCTGGCATGAAGATGATGGGTATCATGCTCGGAAAGGTAGAAAAGTTAGCTGATAGCCTCGAGGGCATAGCAGTAGCTGATTTTAACGAGGAATTTGCAGCCTACGAGAATGAAACAAACTCTTTATATAATGAACTCAACGACTATTTCGAAGGAAATGGAGATATTGAAGAAATTGCAGAGACTATAGAACAATCAACTTATCAAGGAAATTTAGAAGATATTCAGGAAGAAATTGACAAAGAAAATAAAATCGTATCTGATTATCAAAACGAAATTAAGAAATATGAGGATGAGCTTAAAAAGTTAGAGCAAGATTGGGATATAGCAAGCGACGAGAACGAACAGGCAAAAAAAGACCTTTTTGCTGTCAGTGACAAAATGGTTGCCAATAATATCGTAATAAATAATATTAGAGCAAAGATACAAGAAAACAAAGATCTTAATAAGGACGAAGAATTAGCAATAACGCAAGAAAAGCAAAAAGCAGAAAAACGCCTTACAAAACTTCTCACAGAATACACACCTGATGCTATTCAAGAAAAAGTAGAAAAGTATCGTTCGGATAACAAGCTCATCAGCAAAGAGGATTTTGAAAGCATAGAAAGACTTAACAATCAAGAAAAAGAATATGAGAGATTGACTAAGTTATTCTCTGATTTATATGATAATAAAGTAAAATTCCCACATGATGCAATGGCAAATATGTTTAAGACTGAAGAAGGAATCAAATCTATCAATAGTCTTGATGATCCTAGAGCCAATGACGCAAAGAAGTATGCCCAAGCATTCACAGAATTAAGAAAAGCAGTGGCACATGGCGCTTTACCTAACAAGGATGTTGACTTAGAAGAAAAAATCAAGCTTTCAATCGATCAATTCTTGAATCAAGCCAAACTTCCAGAGGGCCAAAAGGGTAAGCCTTTTGGTAAAATTTTGTATGACAATTACTTTAGCTTTGTACATATTGGAATGAATAAGAAAAGAGAGTTGTTAGCACTCAAGCAAAGTGGCTATAGGAAAGTAAAAGATAAAGAGCAAGCATTGCTTAAAGAAGCTGACGAATTGCGAAATGAGGTTGATTTAGACAATTCTCGTATCAAGCGAATGGAAGAAGATTTCCAAAAAAGAAAGTCTGTTCCTAATCAAGAGCTTATTAGTCAGTTTGAATTAGCTGATAAGAATGGCGATATAATACGAAAAGAATTTAGAGAAAAGCTGGAGATTCAAAAGGAAAAATCAGACAAGTATTTTATTGCAAAAGATAAACTTGAAATGTATAAGCCTAGATATTCGGAATATGTCAAGAAAATAAATGACATCAGGATGAAACATAATCTTAGGTCCGGTGAGTTGGAAGATCTTAAAACTGCTGTAGAACTAAAAGGTAAAATCGAGAAATATAAGAATAATAAATTTATGGGAAGACGCTTTGCAGAACAGAGCAATCGCGAGATTGGAAGAGTTGACAGCTTAGTAGAAAGACTTTCTGCGAAGAAAGGTCTACACAGAGACTCCAATTCATTCACTGCCATGGCAGAGGCCTTAAAGACTTACCAAGCTTTAATAAAGGATAAGGATAATGTTCATGCGGGAGTTTCTTATGAAGGCGCATTGGATAATTTAGCTAGGACAGCACAACAGTATTTGGACAAAAAGGCAAAAGACAAATTACAGGTTGGCTCGAATTTCCGCCATATGAGACTCAATCTCGCCCGTGAAATCAGAGACTTTGCTAATGCTCGTAAAAAAGCCAATTTCAAAGGGGAAGAAAAACTTTCTAATCAGATTATTGAAAGATCGAATAGTATTAAGGAAAAAGGTGGCGATTTCGCTAATCTTTTGAACAATGTTAAGAAGGATTACAACCCTAGGTATCAAGAATTTAAGAGTAAGCTTTACTTAGCTGATGTGTCCGCTAAGGAAGAGTTGAACAAGCCATTCCCTAAGAAAGAAGAAGTCAAAGAAAACAAAGCCGAAAAAGTAGTCAAAGTCGAA
>JAZQQK010000037.1:0-49003 GCA_045629065.1 Anaerovoracaceae bacterium
GTGTTGCATTAGCAAAACTTGCTGAAGAAGACCCTACATTCAAGACTTACACTAATACTGAAACTGGCCAAACTATTATCGCCGGAATGGGCGAACTTCACTTAGAGATTATCGTTGATAGACTCCTTCGTGAATTCAAGGTTGAAGCAAACGTTGGTAAGCCACAAGTATCCTACAAGGAAACTCTTACTAAGAATGCAGACGTGGATCACAAGTATGTTAAGCAGTCCGGTGGTAAAGGACAGTACGGTCATGTTAAGATCAGAGTTTATCCGAGAGAGGCAGGTTCCGGTTTCGGATTCAAGAACTCCATCGTTGGTGGTGCTATTCCTAAGGAATACATCCCTAAGATCGAGGAAGGTATCGTAGAAGCTATGGAAAACGGTCCTCTTGCTGGATATCAGGTTGTTGACATCGGTGTTGAACTGTACGATGGTTCATACCACGAAGTTGACTCTTCAGAAATGGCATTCAAGATTGCTGCATCGATGGCATTCAGAGAAGCTGCACAGAAATCCGGCCCTGTACTGCTTGAACCTATCATGAAGGTTGAAGTAACAGTACCGGACAACTACATGGGCGACGTTATAGGTGATATTTCATCCCGTCGTGGAAGAATCGAAGGTTCTGACATGAATAACGGAGCAGTTGCTATCCGTGCACAGGTACCTCTGGCAGAGATGTTCGGATATGCTACAGACCTGAGATCAAAGACTCAGGGACGTGGTGTTTATGTAATGCAGATGGACCACTTCGAAAAGCTGCCTGACAGCCTGGTAGATAAGATCAACAAATAACCAATCGTTTAAAATAATTAATGAAAGGAAGTAATTAAAATGGCAAAAGCAAAGTTCGAGAGAACAAAACCACATATTAACATCGGAACTATCGGTCACGTAGACCATGGTAAGACAACATTAACAGCAGCTATCACAAAGACTCTTTTCGAGAGATACGGACTTGGACAGAAGGTAGACTTCGACATGATCGATAAGGCTCCAGAAGAAAGAGAAAGAGGAATCACAATTTCCACAGCACACGTTGAGTATGAAACACCAAACAGACACTATGCTCACGTTGACTGCCCGGGCCACGCTGACTATGTAAAGAACATGATCACAGGAGCAGCTCAGATGGACGGAGCTATCCTCGTAGTAGCAGCAACAGATGGACCAATGCCTCAGACAAGAGAGCACATCCTTCTTTCCAGACAGGTAGGAGTACCTTACATCATCGTATTCTTAAATAAGTGCGACATGGTAGACGACGACGAATTACTTGACCTCGTTGAAATGGAAGTAAGAGAACTTCTTGACCAGTATGAATTCCCAGGCGATGACACACCGATCGTAAGAGGATCCGCACTCAAGGCACTTGAAGATCCATCAAGTGAATGGGGAGACAAGATTCTTGAACTCTTCGAAGCAGTAGACGCATACATTCCTGAACCACAGAGAGCAAACGATAAGCCATTCCTTATGCCAGTAGAAGACGTATTCTCCATCACAGGAAGAGGAACAGTAGCAACTGGTAGAGTAGAAAGAGGCGTACTCAAGGTTGGCGACGAAGTAGAAATCATCGGCTTAACAGAAGAGAGAAGAAAAGTAGTAGTAACAGGTGTAGAAATGTTCAGAAAGCTTCTTGACGAAGCAGAAACAGGCGATAACATCGGTGCATTACTTAGAGGCGTACAGAGAAACGAAATCGAAAGAGGACAAGTACTTTGCAAGCCAGGTACAATCAACCCACACACTCACTTCAAGGGCCAAGTATACGTATTAAAGAAAGAAGAAGGCGGACGTCATACTCCATTCTTCAACGGTTATAGACCACAGTTCTATTTCAGAACAACAGACGTAACTGGCGATCTTCAATTACCAGAAGGCACAGAAATGTGCATGCCTGGCGACAATATCGTTATGGAAGTTAAGTTAATCACTCCAATCGCTATTGAAGAAGGATTAAGATTCGCTATTCGTGAAGGCGGCAGAACAGTAGGTTCCGGCGTTGTAATCGAAATCATCGAGTAATTAAAGACACGTTAATAGGGGGCAGGGGAAACTCTGCCCTTTAGTGCAATAATTCACAAAACATTTATGGAGGAAAACTATGGGAAAGAAAGTTTTATACATCCAGCCTATTCATCCATCCGGAATGGAATGGTTAAAGGAACAGGGATATGATGTAGTAGTTGCTAACACAGAAGACACAGCAGTATTAAAGGAAATGGTAAAGGATGCTTCCGCAATCGTTTCCAGATTGACTTATGTAGGTAAGGAAATCATCGATGCTGGTGAAAAGCTTGAATGTGTTGCAAAGCACGGTGTAGGCGTTGATAACTTCGACGTTCCATACTGCAATGAAAAGAAGATGCCAATCCTCACAACAGGTACAGCTAACTCTGCATCCGTTGCAGAACACGCTTTCTTCGCACTTGGTGCACTTGCAAAGAGAATCGTTTACTTAGATGGCGCTATGAGACAAAAGCCATGCCACTGGAAGTCCAGAGACGAAGAAGGTACAGTTGACCTTCTCGGCATGAAGGTTGGTATCGTAGGTATCGGCCGTATTGGTAAGCACTTTGCTCAACTCGCTACAGGCGCAGGAATGTCTGTAATGGTTTATGACCCATTTGCTACTAAGGAACAAGTAGAAGCTATGGGATTCGAATTCTTTGATGACCTCGATGCTATGTTAAAGGAATGCGATGCATTAACTCTTCACGTTCCACTTAGCGATGCTACAAGAGACTTAATCAATGCAAAGAACTTAAAGTTAATGAAGCCAACAGCTTACTTAATTAACTTTGCAAGAGGCGGCGTTGTTAACGAAGCTGATCTCTATGAAGCATTAAAGAACAAGACTATCAAGGCTGCTGCTATCGACGCATGGGCTCAGGAACCACCTGAAGGAAACCCACTTCTTACTCTTGACAATGCTTTACTTTCACCACACAACGGAACATTCTCAGCTGGTTCAAAGATCAGAATGTCAATGGCTGTTGCACAGGGTATTGATGAAGTATTAACAGGAAAGGTTCCTACAAACTGCTTCAACAAGAAGGACATCTACTAATAAGGAGACCATCATGGATTTAAAGTTAAAGGATAAAGTTGTTGCTATCTCTGGCGGCACATCCGGTATCGGCGAAGCTGTTGCTTTAGGATTTGCTAGAGAAGGCGCAAAAGTTGCTGTTTGCGGTCGTAAGTTAGAAAAGATTGCTGCATTAGACGAAAAGTTTAAGGCAGAAGGTTTCGAACTTACTGCTATTCAAGCTGATATCTCCAAGCCTGAAGATAACTTCAGATTTGTTGACGAAGTAGTAGCAAAGCTCGGCAGAATCGATGTTTTAATTAACAATGCTGGCGTTAACTCCCGTAAGCCTTTTGAAGAATATACTCCAGAAGACTTCCAAAGCGTAGTTAACACAGACTTAGGTTCAGTATTATACGGTTGCCAGGCAGCTGCAAAGTATATGAAGAAGCAAGGCGGCGGATGCATCATCAATACATCATCCTTCACAGCTTCCATCCCTACTTGCGGTATTGCAATTTATTCTGCAACTAAGGCAGGCGTTGAGCAATTCACTAGAGTATTTGCAGTAGAACTCGCAAAGGATAAGATCAGAGTTAACGCTGTAGAGCCAGGTTACGTTGTAACTCCACTCACTCAGTCTAACGTTGATAAGAACTTTAATCAGTTAGTATCTGCAATTCCTATGAAGAGACTCTCAGTTCCTGAAGACCTCGTTCCTACTTATCTCTACTTAGCATCTGAGGAAATGTCCTCATATGTTACAGGTGAAGTTTTAAGAGTAACTGGTGGTAAATTAGCTACTCAGAACCCTCACTACAGCTATAGAGAAGAGGGCGCAACATATTAATATTTGTTGTAAAAAAGGTGATAAAAAAGGCGGCATTTTTGTGTCGCCTTTTCTTTTGATATCGTGTATACAAAATACAGCAAATACAAGCATTTTTATGCATTATATTAACACTCTTTTATATGAAAAATGCTTGCAATATTGACTGCTTAGTGTTAAAATATCTAAGTCAAGATGTATAATTATGTGAAGATTATGTGAAGAATTAGTGAAAGCTAATCTTCACGAGTGCACATTTATTAGGAGGTTTTCATATTATGGAAAAGAAGTATCATGGTCTAGTTCCACCTATCGTTACTCCAATCTTAGAGAACGAAGATGTAGATGAAAAGTCTTTCAGAGCTCTGATTGATTATTCTATCGAAAACGGAACAGATGGTATTTTCGTTTGTGGTACAAACGGAGAAACTATGCAACTTACACAAGCTCAAAGAAACAATGCAATCAGAATTTGCGTTGACCACACTAAGGGCAGAGTTCCTGTATTCGCAGGTGTTATGGATACATCAACTCGTCGTGTAATCGAAAACATTAAGGCTGCTCAAGACGTTGGAGCTACTGCAATGGCAGTTACACCAATCTTCTATGACAGACACACATCACAAGATGAAACAGTTAGACATTTCGAAAGAATCTTAAAGGAAACTGATGATTCATTAGATATTTTCGTCTACAACATTCCACCTTTCACAGGTGAAAAGATCACTCCAAAGGCTGCTTTAGAAATCGCTGCTCTTTCACCAAGAGTAAGAGGATATAAGGATTCATCCGGAGCTAACGGCGAATTCTTAAAGGTTCTCGAAGCTAAGAGAGACGATATGAACTTCTCAGTACTTGAAGGTATTCCTATTCAAGGTATGGGCGCATTCTTATTCGGATGCGACGGTTATGTTCCAGCATTAGGACCTTGCTTCCCAGAACTCTTCTCAGTAGCTTACAAAGTAGGTAGAGCGGGAGATCTCGATCTCGCTTGGAAGTGCCAGAAGCTCATCAGAGAAACAGGCGCTGTTAACCTTATCGGTAAGAACCCAACAGCATCATCCAAGTATGCTATCTCACTCAGAGTTCCTGGAATGAGAAAAGACGTTATTTGGCCTCAGGATGTAACTACAGCTGAAGATGAACAAAAGATCAAGGCTAAGGTTGCTGAAATTGATGAACACTGGGCAGACTTACACAAAGAAATCAAGGCAAAGTTAGGTTTCTAGTTGTAGACAATTAATTAGACATTTATAGGCAATCTTTTAATTCAAGCCTATTTATGGTATATATGCAATTCGAAAGGAGAAGCAAAATGAAGAAATTATTAGTTATCGTATTAGCATTAGCTATGGTTTTCACAATGTTCGCTTGCGGAGAAAAGGAACCAGAATTCACTTATCCTGAAAAGCCAGTTACAATCATTTGCCCTTACGCTATTTCCGGCGGTACAGGCACAATGTGCAACATTATGGGCGACTTCTTATCAAAGAGATGGGGAGTTTCTGTAAACGTAGTTGAAAAGTCTGGTGGTTCCGGTACAGTAGGAACAGCTGAAATGGCTTTCTCAGAACCTGATGGTTACACTCTTATGGTTACTGCTTATGGCGCAATGTGCGTTTCCCCAGCAACAACTGGTACAGACTATAAGTTTGAAGATGTAAACCCAATCATTCAGATTTCTGAATCCTACACAATCATTTCTGCATCAACAGATGCTGACAAGTACCACAATTGGGATGAATTCTATGCTGCAGCTCAAGCTGCTCCTGGAACAGTAACAATTTCCTCATCCGGTACATTCGGCGCTCACCACGTTGCTATCGAAGTATTATCAATCGCTTTAACAGGCAAGACTGGTTTATTCCTTCACATGCCTGAATCCGGTGGTGCTGCTTCCTGCACAGCTGTTCTTGGTGGACACTATGACGCAGTAGCTGGTATCGTTTCCGAACAGTCCAAGTACTTCGGTCTTGCACAGGATGCATTAACTTGCTTAATCCAGATGACAGACATGAAGGCTGCTGACACTAACACATTCGCAACTTCCAAGGAAGTTCCTACTTGCGGAGATTTAGGAATCAACGCAACTGGTGGTACATTCTACATGGTATGCTGCCAGAAGGACGTTCCAGAAGAAATCGTAGCATTCCTTGAAAAGGAATTCACAGCTTGCATCCAGGATGCTGACGTTGCTGCTAAGTTCACAGCTTCCGATAACCCAGTAGTATACTTAGACAGAGCTGCTAGCCAGGCTAAGTATAAGGCTCAATTCGACGGAGCTGCTGAAGTTACAAAGGCTTTAATGTAATTTAAAGTTACGGAACACATTTTAGTGAAAAACTAAAAAACATTGGGGGAAATACGGCTATGCCGTATTTCCCTGTTGTTTAGCACAACAAATCATTTTTTATTAAATTCGTAATTATTAATTATTCATTTCGCGCTTTCGAGCGTGCAAAAAAACTCGTGGAATAATTCACACATAATAATTGAGGAAAAAACATGGAAAATAAAAAGAGCTTTAAGAGATTTTTAAATGTTGATTTCCTTTGTGACTTAGTCTTATTTGCAATCGGTGGCATTTGGCTTTATAAGTCAATCGATCTTAATGTCAACGCATTTAACGACCAGCACATTTGGGGAAAGATGGGAACAATTCCTGCAGCTATTTCTTGGGTAGTTCTCATTTTGACATTTATTGATTTCATTAGAAATATTATTAAATATGCAAAAGCTGACTATACTCCAAAGGCAGCTCCTGAAAAGAAGGGTCTTTGGCTCACAGTTATTGAAATTGCAGTATTAGTTGTATATTCCTTCACAATGCAAAAAGTTGGTTTCATTATTGATACTATTCTTTTACTTGCAGCTACAATGTTTATTTCTGGTTCAAGAAACTGGAAGTTAATCGCTGCTGTATCAGTAGGTGTTACTGCTCTTCTTTATGTATTGTTCAGATATGCACTTACAATCGTTTTACCAGCTGGTATTTTAAAAGGAATCTTATAGGAGGTTAGGAACTAATGGTATTACAAGCATTATCAATGTTCTCCGTATGGACTATTGTAGTTAACATCATCGGAGTCGTTGCTGGTATCATCTTTGGTTTCTTACCTGGCTTATCAGCAACAATGGGCGTAGCTTTACTTATGCCTTTCACATTCAACATGGCACCAGTTGAAGGTATCTCCTTACTTCTCGGAGTATATTGCGGAGGTATCTACGGTGGTTCCATCACAGCTATTCTTATTAGAACACCTGGTACACCAGCATCAGCTGCTACAGTACTTGAAGGTTACCCAATGACTCAACAGGGTCGTGCTAAGGAAGCTTTAAACGCAGCTACATTAGGATCCACTCTCGGTGGTTTATTCTCATGTATCATCCTTATCTTCGCTGCTCAAGCAATTGCTCACTTCGCACTTAGATTCGGTAACGCAGAATACTTCGCAGTAGCTATGTTCGGTCTTTGCATGGTAACATCATTATCATCAAAGAACTTAATTAAGGGTGTTATCGGTGTATGCTTAGGCTACATCGCATCATCAATTGGTATGGACCAAGTTAATGGTTTATCCAGATTCTCATTCGGTGTTAGATACATGTTATCTGGTATCGAAACAGTTACAGCTCTCGTAGGTTTATTCGCTATCTCCGAAATCTTCTTAAAGATAGAGAAGTCAACTACAGACAAGGGCTATGGTACTGTAGCTGCTTATGATGGTAAGGGTTTAGGACTTTGGGAATTAATCACAAAGCACCCTATCAACTTACTTAGATCTTCAATCATCGGTACTATCGTAGGTATCATCCCTGCTACTGGTTCCGGTACAGCTGCTTGGTTATCATATAACGAAGCAAAGAGACAAGATAAGACAGATACATTCGGTAAAGGTAACGTTGATGGCGTTATCGCTTCCGAAACTGCTAACAACGCCGTAACTGGTGGTGCTCTCGTACCACTCCTTGCACTCGGTGTTCCTGGAGATACAGTAACAGCAGTATTACTTGGAGCTCTTACACTTCAAGGACTTGCTCCTGGACCAATGCTCTTCGTTGACCACCCTGCAGAAGTTACAGCAATTTATATCTTAATGGTAATTTCCAACTTATTCATGTGCTTGTTCGGAATGATTGGTATCAAGGGATTCTTACAAGTACTCAAGGTACCACCTCAAGCATTATCCGCAGTTGTACTCGGCCTTTGCATGACTGGTGCATATGCAGTTAGAAACTACACATTCGATATCAAGTGCGCATTATTAATGGGTATCTTAGGTTACATCTTTACAAAGGCTGACCTTCCTATCCCACCAATCCTTCTCGGATTATTACTTGGTCAAACAGCTGAATTCAGATTCAGAAACTTCATGACTCAAAATAATGCAGAATGGTGGAGATTATTCACATTCAAGGATTACCCAATCGCTTCTGTACTTCTCTTAGTTGCAATCTGTGCATTCTTATTCCCAGTTATAACTTGGGCTATCAGAAAGATCAAAGGCGGAAAGCAATCAAAAGGCGAAGATTTATCACAAGCAGAATAATAATATGCAAAATATCTAAGGGCATGCTTTGCATGCCCTTTTTTATCAAGATATAACAAATTTGCTAAGAAAGGCGAAAATATGAATTTTGATTTTGCAAGCAAAGAATATGTTGAAAAAGTCGATATGATGATCGGCGATATCGAGCTTCCAAAGATTGTTAAGGTTAAGCAATATTTCCCTGACAAGAAGGTTGCAGACGTATATCAAGAGACATATGATCAATTAGTTAAATTAAACCCAGACATTAAGCCAGGTGAAAGCATCGCTTTAACAGCTGGTTCACGTGGTATCGGTGGATACTTAGAGATGGAAAAGGCAGCAGCAGACTATGTTAAGTCCAGAGGAGCTAACCCATTCTTAGTACCTGCTATGGGTTCACACGGTGGAGCTACAGCAGAAGGCCAAGCTAACCTTATTCGTGGCTATGGTATCACAGAAGAAGCAGTAGGTTGCCCTATCGCATCCTCTATGGAAGTTGACCAAATCGGTACAACAGCTGAAGGACTCCCAGTATATATCGATAGAAACGCTCACCAAGCAGATGGTATCATCCTTATCAACCGTATTAAGGCTCACACAACTTTCGAAGGAAAGTATGAGTCAGGTCTTGTAAAGATGCTTGCTATCGGACTCGCAAAGCACAAGGGAGCTTTAATCACTCACAGACTTACATTTGATAACATGGGTATGAACGTAGAGCAAATCGGTAAGATTGGTCTCCACAACTTAAATATCAAGTGCGGTATCGGTTCAGTAGAAAACGGTTACGGCGATGTTGCAGATGTATTCGTAATGGACAAGAAGACTATCGAAGAGAAGGAACCAGAAATCTTAAAGTATTCAAAGAAGATGATGGCTTCATTCGCTGCTGATAAGTTCGATGGACTTATTTGCCAAGAATTAGGTAAGGATGTATCTGGCGCAGGCATGGACACTAACCTTATCGGTCGTTATGGTGGACCTAAGTCAGGTGGACCTACTATCGGCAAGCTCGGTGTTCTCGATGTAACTGAAAAGTCACACGGTTCTACAGTAGGTATGGGCTATGCAGACTACACTGTTAAGAGATTAGCTGAAAAGCTTAACTTCAAGGATACTTATATCAACGCTATCACTACTCTTAACCCTAAGGCTGTATTCCTTCCATTAGTATTACCTAATGATAAGTACCTCGTACAGATGATCGTTAAGGCAGCTGGTAAGCTTGACATCAGCAAGATTTCATTGATCTTTGCTAAGTCAACTCACGAGATGGAAGAAGTCTACATGACAGAAGCAGCTGTAAAGGCTTGCAACCCAGAAAAGAAGATTGAAGTTGTTGGAGATTACTTCGACATCCCATTCGACAAGGATGGCAACCTTCTTCTCTACACAAAGTAATTAGAATTTAATAAAGAAGGCATATATACCATTCGTTAGTCCTCATCGCTTGAGATTTTATCAAAACGCGATTTGCTTCTTGGACAAGTGGAAAAACTCGCTAAAGCTCAAACAGTTTCCACTTGTAGCCAATCAGCCGCATCGCTTATTTGAAAATCTCAACGCTCTTGCGGAAACGCTCTGGGTATATATGCCTTCTTTTATTGCAAAAATCTATTTTGCGTGGTAGAATAAGTTGATATATTGTGGGGATTTATACGATGAACAAAGAAATCCAAAACTCCATACGCCGTCCTGCAATTTGCTTGTCGCTCGCTTGTAGCACTCTCGACGAAATTGGTTCGGAGATTCACAAGTTTAGAGACTATTGCAGATTAGTAGAACTAAGGGCTGACTACCTCAAAGGAATCGATAAAATGGGTGAGGTAGAGTTTGTTACGTTCTTAAAAACAGTAAGAAACCTCGTGGCTGGAAAGACATTGATTGTTACTTTCCATGGGAATGAGAGCGTGGGCAACAGAATTCTAAGATGGTCGCTTGGTATTGCTAATTTTATCGATGTGAGCTATGTGAATAGCGATAGAAATTCTCTTATTAGAATGGCTAGACGCAAGGGCACGGACATCATTTTATCTTGCCACAATTATGAGAAGATGCCATCCAAGGGAGATATTGTAGAAATGCTTCTTCGAATGGAACTTCTAGACTGTGAGCTTCTAAAGATTGCTTGCAAGGCTAATGTCGAGGACGACATGTACGAGCTTTTAGAGGCTTGTGGAACTTATTCAATGCTCAACAAGGCTAAGCCGATTATCGCTGTAGCGATGGGTGAGGCAGGTCAGTCGAGCAGAATCTGTGCGGGTGACTTCGGATCTGTTATAAGTTTCGGCTGTGGTTCCAAGCCTACGGCACCTGGCCAAATCGACTGTAAGACACTTACGGAGTATATGGATAGATATTACAAATAGAGCTTGAAATTAGGGCATAATCGCCTAATTACGATATATAATTTTTACGAATGGAAAGCATTATTAAGATTGAAAACTTAATATTTGAATATGAGGCAGATGAGGGAGCTCAGCCACTACGTGCAATAGATGACATTTCACTCGAAATCGAGAAGGGCAGCTTTACTGCTATCATCGGAAAGAACGGTTCTGGCAAATCCACTCTTGCGAAGAATTTGAATGGTTTGCTCGTGCCTACATCTGGCAAGATTTTGGTGGATGGTTTGGACACGGCAGACGATGATCACATCTGGGAAATCCGACAGACTTGTGGAATGGTTTTCCAAAATCCGGATAACCAGCTAGTATCAGCCATCGTCGAGGACGACGTCGCCTTCGGTCCTGAAAACTTGGGTGTAGATCCTAAAGAAATCAGGGAACGAGTAGATAAGGCACTTAAAGATGTCAGAATGGGTGAGTTCGCAAAGAAAGCACCGCACCTTTTATCTGGTGGCCAAAAGCAAAGAATCGCTATCGCAGGCGTCGTAGCTATGAAACCAAAGGTTATCGTTTTCGACGAACCGACTGCAATGCTCGATCCACGAGGTAGAAAAGACATTATGTCGATTATAGAAGAACTTCATAAAGAAGAAATCACGGTTATACTGATTACACACTTTATGGAGGAAGCCGTAAGAGCAGACAGGGTTGTCATCATGGATGAGGGAAAGATTCTCTTGGACGGTAAGCCACAGGAGGTATTCTCCAAGGTGGATGTTTTGAAGAAGGCGAACTTAGACTTGCCACTCGCCGTCGAACTCGGTTACAGACTTAGAGAAAAGGGAATCGATGTTCCTAAGGATATTATTTTTGAGGAAGATTTAGTTAAGTATTTATGTCAATTAAAGTAGAACACTTAAATCACATATATGATAAGGGTTTACCTACGGAGCAGGTAGCACTTTACGATATCAGTTTTGAGATTGCTGACGGTGAGTTCGTCGGAATCATCGGACATACTGGCTCAGGCAAATCCACGCTGCTTCAGCACCTTAACGGACTCTTAAAGCCAGAGAGTGGTTCGATATTCGTGAACGATACGGATATCACACGATCAGGCGTTTCAATGGTTGATATCAGAAAGAAGATTGGACTGGTATTCCAATATCCTGAGTATCAACTTTTTGAAGAGACTGTAGCAAAGGACATCGCGTTTGGACCCAAGAACCTCAAACTCACGGATGAAGAGATTGAAGAGCGCGTAAAGGAAGCACTGGAGCTCGTCGGACTCGATTACGAGACTTATAAGGATAGGTCACCGTTTGAACTTTCGGGTGGACAGAAGAGAAGGGTTGCAATCGCTGGAGTAATTGCGATGAGACCGGAAGTACTTATCTTGGACGAGCCTACAGCGGGCTTAGATCCTAAGGCACATCAGGACGTGCTCAAGATGATTGAGGATGTTCACAAGAAGACTGGAAACATTACAATTTTAGTTTCACATAATATGGCGGATATTGCGAAACTCGCCGACAAGGTTATAGTTATCGATAGCGGTAGGCTTATCACGACTGGAACGGCTCGCGAGGTGTTTAGCCAAGCGGAGCTCTTAAAGTCAGTAAGCCTCGAAATCCCACCGATAACAGAAGTTTGTAGAAATATAGGAATAAAGGAAACAGTTCTAACACTTGAAGAAGCAATAAATGCTATAGTGGGCTCGAACGTTTCCGCAGAATGATTAGTAGGAAGCGGAGCTTCCAACCTCTGTCCCGAGGGCTAGTGAGAGGACACTATAACATTTATGATTAGAGACATCACTTTGGGTCAGTATTACGGCTCTGAATCTGCGATTCATCGCCTGGACCCACGCGTAAAAATAATAGCCACGCTGCTATTCATAGTTGAGCTGTTCATAGTTGACAACTTTTACGGCTTCCTGATTGCAGGGGTAGCACTGGCTATCGTTATCGCAATCTCTAAAGTTCCTGTAAGCTTTATTCTAAGAGGCCTCAAACCAATTATCATCATATTGATGTTTACCTTCTTCTTAAACATGTTTATGATCAAGGGCGAGGTGCTGGTGAGCTGGTGGATTTTCACTATCACTAAAGAAGGTGTGAGAACTGCTATCTTCATGGCCATTAGACTCATGCTTCTTATCATGGGAAGCTCGATGCTTACACTTACAACTAGACCACTCGCACTGACTGATGGTATGGAGCGTTTGCTTTCGCCTTTCAAAAAGATTGGCCTTCCAGCACATGAAATCGCTATGATGATGACTATCGCTTTGCGCTTCATTCCTACACTTTTGGAGGAGACTGATAAGATTATCAAAGCGCAGCAAGCTAGAGGTGCGGATTTTGAGTCAGGCGGATTAATTGCAAAAGCAAAGAGCCTGATACCTATCTTGGTGCCATTATTTATCAGCGCATTTAGAATCGCACAAGACTTGGCTATGGCTATGGAAGCAAGATGCTACAGAGGCGGTGACGGACGCACACGTATGCACGAGATGAAACTTAGAAAGCGCGATGTTATCGCATTCATCTTGGAAGCAGCATTTTTGGCAGTAATCATTATTGAATCGAAACTACTCTAATGAGACAGAGAACTATAAAAGATTTAGCATTAAAAATCGAAGAACATTCGACATATATGGTTAAGGATTTCGCGGGGGCTAAGGGCCACTGGCACGAAATCTTTGGCAACGATAATCCTATCGAGCTCGAGATCGGTTCTGGAAAGGGAAAGTTCATAACTGAAAAGGCTATGAAAAACCCTAACATCAACTACATCTCATTCGAAGGTCAGGACAATGTCATAATCAGACTTTTGGAAAAGGCGGACGAACTAAAACTTCCTAATTTGAGGATAGTAATGAAGTTCGTAAACGACATGCACGACTTTTTTGAGCCAGGCGAAATTAGAGGTATTTATCTTAATTTTAGTGATCCATGGCCAAAGGCAAGGCATGCCAAAAGACGTCTTACATATCACAAACGTCTCCTGAACTACAGGGAAGTAATGCCTAATGGCTTTGTGGAATTTAAGACGGATAACGATGTGCTGTTCGACTTCAGTTTGGAGGAGCTTGAATTAGCAGGATTAAAGGCTAAGGAGATGACTCGCGACTTACATGCGAGTGAATATAAATCCAAGGAAACAACCACTGAGTACGAAGACAGATTCAGTGCTAAGGGAAAGAACATTAATTATTTTAGACTAGAATTCAAGGAGGAAAAAATGCATTTTGTATGCGAACAGGGAAGAGTAATCCCTAAGGAAGACAGACTATTTGGTATAAGCAATCGCGCAAAGGCTATGATTCAGGAGAAGGGCAAGGATAAAGTTATCGATGCTACTCTTGGAGTACTCCTGGATGACAACGGCGAACTCATCGTACTTTCATCAGTAGATAAGGTGTTTAAGAGCTTAAAGCCAGCGGAGTATGCGGCCTATGCTCCTATCTCAGGTATTCCTCAATATAGAGAAGCGGTAAAGAAGGCAGCTTTCGGTTCATACGTTCCAAAGGGCTACGTTGAAGCTGTGGCAACTCCTGGCGGCACAGGCGGCATTCATAATGCGGTCATAAACTTTACAGAGGCAGGGGACACAGTTCTTATTGCAGACTGGTTCTGGGCTACATATAATCAGATAGCTACTGAAATCGGTAGAACTACAACTAAATTCCAACTCTTCACAGAAGAGGGAAAATTCAATCGTGATGACTTTGCGAAAAAGTTCAACGATATATTAGAGAAGCAGGAGAGAATTCTTGTAATTTTGAATACACCAGCGCACAACCCAACTGGCTATGCCATGACGGATGACGACTGGAGAAGTGTGGTAGAGACTTTAAAGAAAGCTGATTCCAATAAGAACATCGTGCTTTACATCGATGCTGCATACATCGATTTTGCAGGAGATGAAGAGGAATTTAGAAGCTTCTTACCTATCGTGGAGGACACACCAGAAAACGTTCTTCCGGTATTTGGCTACAGTTTATCAAAGACATTCACTCTTTACGGCTTAAGAGGCGGAGCTATGCTCTGCATCGCAAAGACTAAAGAGGATGCGACTGAATTCCAAAAGGCATGTGAGTTCTCCTCGCGTGCTGCATGGTCTAACAGCCCTAGAGCCGCACAGATGATTTTAGCAAAGATTTATAGCGATCCAGAACTCAAGGCTAAGGTAGATGAGGAGAGAAAGGTTATCCGCGAGATGCTTATTAGAAGGGGAAAAGCCTTCGAAGAAGCTGCCAAGGCTTGCGGACTTAAGACAGTTCCTTTCACATCCGGCTTTTTCTGCACTGTTCCTTGCAAGGATCCAGATAGAGTTTCACAGGAACTCGAAAAAGAGGGTATTTTCTTAGTACCTCTCGCAAAGGGCGTTAGAGTATCTATCGCTTCAATCCCTGAAAAGATTGCAGGAGAATTACCAAAGAAGATTTTAGAGGTTAAAGAAAGGGTAGACCTCTAAGAAAAAAAGGGGGATAATTATGAAAGTTGAATTAAGACATAATCCTAAGGATAATTTCTTGGGAGTTCAGACTACAGAAGATTTGAACAGAATTATAGATGAGGGCAAGTTCCCTGAACTCGTAATGCTTTCTGAGGCATATTCAGATAAAAGAATCGTTCAGGCTGCTTTCCATATCAAGGTGAGCCGTAGAAGACTGATTTTGATAGCAGGCCCATCATCATCCGGCAAGACTACATTTGCTAAAAAGCTTACAATTCAGTTAAGGGTAGAAGGCTTGGAGCCACTATACCTTTCAACTGATGACTATTTCTTGGAGCGCGAGGATACACCGCTCGATCCTAATGGCGAGAAAAACTATGAGGACTTAAGCGCTGTCGACCTCGACCTCTTTAACCAAAACCTTGAGGACCTTTTAGCAGGAAAGGAAGTTGACCTTCCTACATTTAATTTCATCACAGGTCACAAGGAATTCGGTAAGCGTATCACTAAACTTGAAAAGCACCAGCCAATCGTACTGGAAGGAATTCATGCCCTTAATGATGAACTCACACCTAGAATTCCAAGACTCCAAAAATTCAAGATTTTTATTTGCCCTATCACAGCTATGCATGATTCAGGCAACAATGAAATCTCCAACGAGGACCAGAGAATTCTTCGCAGAATGAGCCGTGACTATATGACTCGTGGACATTCACCACAAGATACAATCCGCGACTGGCCAAAGGTTAGAGCAGGAGAGGAACGCAATATTTATCCATTCGCAAAGAATGTTGAACTCTATTTCAACTCCTCACATATTTATGAGATTCCTGTGCTTAAGGGCAAGGTTGAACCAGTACTTAAGAAGGTTAAAAAGAGAGAGCCAGAGTACGAAATGGCTCAGAGACTTCTCAAGTTCCTTGAAGGCTTTAAAGAATATGCTAACGATGAAGACATCGTACCGAACGATTCAATATTAAAAGAGTTTATAGGCGGAAGCGTATATACAGAATAATATGGCAAAGATTACAGTAGTTGGTGGTATCAACATTGATATTGAAGGCCGCCCAAATAGTAAATTAATAGAGTGCGACTCTAACATCGGCCATGTAACTATGGCGCATGGCGGAGTAGGACGCAACATCACAGAGAATCTCGCACGTCTCGGTCTCGACTGCGCTATGTTCTCTTTGATTGGCAACGATCAAATGGGACTTGGAGCTAGGTCAGAGCTTGAAGAACTAGGAGTTGATGTTTCTAGAGTCTTTGTTAGAGAAGACTTAAGCACGTCGGTATATTTATCGGTGCTTGATGAGACTGGTGATATGGCTGTGGGAATTAACGATATGTCAATCGTTGACGAAATTACACCCGAACTCTTATCTGAGAACGCAGAGTTCTTAAAGGGCTCAGAGGTTGTGGCTTTAGACGGCAACCTCACTAGCGAACTTTTGGACTTCGCTACGGATATGCTAAAGGACACAAAGCTCTTTTATGATCCGGTATCAGTGAACAAAGGCATCCGTGCAAAGGATTTTATTGGAAGATTCTTTGCGATAAAGCCTAATATCATGGAGGCAGAGGTTATATTAGGACACCCGATTAAGACCGAGGCCGACATCGAGCACGCTGCAGACGAGTTCTTAGCCAAAGGAGTTAAAAAGGTATTCATCTCCCTAAACAAGGATGGAGTTTACTTTAAGGATGAAACAGACTGCGGCTTTATGCGTCCTCATAAGGAACTTAGAATTGTGAGCGCTACAGGTGCGGGAGACGCATTTTCATCAGTCGTAATTATGGGTGTAGCAAATAATTTACCTATTCGTGAAATCGCAAAGCTTGGCCTGGCGGCGAGCGAAATTGCCATGGAGGCTAGCGGTGCAGTAAATAAGAGTATTAACTTAACAGAAGTAAAAAGGAGAGCATTATGAGTAACAAGTATCTAGATATCAAGCCAGAAGTAATGGCAGCGCTTAAGAAGGGCAAGCCAGTCGTAGCGCTCGAATCAACTATAATTTCACACGGCATGCCATATCCAAAGAATGTGGAGACTGCGCTTGCTGTTGAGCAAGTTTTAAGAGAAAATGGTGTTATGCCTGCGACTGTAGGTATAATCAAGGGTAGAATAAAAGTAGGTTTAACTGCTAACGAGATTGAGTATCTCGCAAAGGCAGAAAACGTTGTAAAGGTTTCCAGACGTGACTATCCATATGTAATCGCTAATAAACTCGATGGTGCTACTACAGTTGCTGGTACTATGATTGCTGCTGAGATGGCAGGAATCAAGGTATTCGTAACAGGCGGCATCGGCGGAGTTCACAGAGGAGCTGGCGAAAGCTTCGACATCTCTGCAGACCTTGAGGAATTAAAGATTACAAATGTAGCTGTTATTTGTGCAGGCGTAAAGTCCATCTTAGACATCTCTGCAACATTAGAATATTTAGAGACAAGTGGTGTACCAGTAATCACTTACGGCGCAGATCAATTCCCGGCTTTCTATTCTAGAGAGTCTGGTTGCCCAGCTGAACTCAGAATCGACACACCAAAGGAAATCGCTAAGCTCATTAAGGCAAAGGACAAGATGGGTCTTAAGGGCGGACTTTTGATCGGTTGCCCTGTAAAGGAAGAAGACCAGATTCCTTACGACCAGATGGAAGGCGTAATTTCACAGGCGCTTAAGGAATGTGAAGAGGCAGGCATCAAGGGCAAGAGAATTACTCCATTCTTGCTCTCAAAGGTAAAGGATTTAACTAATGGAGATAGCTTAGAGACTAATATTAAGCTAGTTCTTAATAATGCTAAGCTTGGAGCAGAAATCGCAAAGAACTTATAAGGAGAAAGAAATGAAGAACAAAAAGCTTCTTTCTATCATTTTGGTTTTGGCGCTCGTCATCGGTATCGTACCTCTCGCAGGTTTTGCGGATGAGTCTTCCGTGGCGAAGTCAAACAATATAGTGGTGCTCTATACAGGTAACCTCACGGGTAGCGTGCAGGACAACATCGGTATAGATGGACTCGTAGCCTATACTAATGAAAAGAAAGATACGAACAACTATGTGGGCGTTATCGATAGTGGTAACAACACCAAGGGCACTATCATGGCGGACAAGACTGCAGGCAACCTCGTGGTCGAGAGCATGAACGTCGCTGGATACTCCGTATCGGTTCCAGGAAAAGCTGAACTGTCTGACGGAGTCGCACAGTTCTTAAACTTAGCAAAGGTTGCGAACTTCCCTTATGTCAGTGCCAACCTTTACAAGTGGAACGGAATCACTAAAGAACGCGTGCTTTCACCATACAAAATCGTTGCTTACGATAATGTGAAGGTTGCATATCTTGGAATCACAGATTTTGCTGCAATAGGTGTTTATGATTCAACTTATAGCATCTCAGCTGCGGCTTCTGATATTCAGGAAGCAATCGATAGTGCTTATAATGATGGTGCTACATATGTAGTGGCACTCGGTAACTTAGACGAAAACGAAGCAAAGAACCTGATAAAGGGACTTAGTGGACTGAATTGTTTCATTAACTCACAGGACAAAGCAGTTGTTGGCGACAAGGTTGTAGACAAGAGCTCAAAGAACGTAATCTTTACTAGCACGGGTGCTAGAATGGAAAACGTAGGCGTTATGACTATATATGCGGGAACTTTGATCAGTACTCAGCTCTTAAGCAACTATAACGCAAAGAATATTCAGGCAAGAGACACAATCAAGAATACTATCGATTCAGAAATTGCTCTTCAGAATGCTGTTGGTACAACTCAACACACTCTTAATGCGGTAACAAGCATAGGTGTGCGCACTGTTGAATCAGCAGAGACTAACCTTGGCGATTTAGTAGCTGACGCCGTAAAGATCATGTCAGGCGCAGAGATTGCACTCATTCCTGCTACTGAATTCCAGACAAGTATTTTGGTGGGTGATATTTCGTATGCGGATATAATTGATGCTTTACCATACAATAAGTATGTGAGCGTGGTGGAGATGAAGGGCTCAGACCTTATGGATGCGCTCGAGATGGCTGCTATCAACTATCCAAAGGCATATGAAAACTTCTTCCAGGTTTCCGGTATCACGTATGATATATCAGAAACGACAAAGTCATCTGTTAGTGTTGATACATTTGGAAACTTTGTGACTGTAAACGATGAATACAGGGTTACAAATGTTAAGGTGAACGGCGCTGACCTCAGCTTGTTTAAGACATATAAGGTTGTAACTACTAATGATATCTTAAGTGGCAAGTCAGGCTTTACGATGTTTGGTAAGGCAACTAAGGTTAGAGAAAATGCCACATTGGTAAGCTCTGCACTTGTGGATTACCTCACTTATGCTTTTAAGGGCAATGTCCCTAGCTATTATCAAGCATCACAGAAGCGTATCGATTCATATATGACTATGAAGAGAAGCGAACTTGAGGCAATGGCTAATGAGATGGCTGAAGAGAAGATTATGGCTTATATGGCTCAGATTAACAATCTCAAGGCCGATATGTCAGAACTTAGCGAAATCTATGCTTTAACTACTATGCAGGTCACAGCGCAAAGCTCGTTCTTCATCGAGGGTGGAAAGCGTAAGATTAAGGTTTCATGGAAGACATCTGAGCCAATCGAAGGTTTAAGCTACCAGGTTTATAGATCAACTTCTAAGAATAGTGGCTATTCCAAGATGTTTACGACAAAGAATATGCAGTATACTAACTCTTCAAAGATCTATAAAGGCAATACTTATTACTATAAAGTGCGTGCATATAAGACTATAAAGGGTAAAACTTACTATTCTGAGTGGTCTAATATCGCATATCGCAAGGTAAATAAATAGTTAATTTGCACAAAATGTAGTGTAGATATATGAAAAAGAGCCCCTAGGGATAGGGGTTCTTTTATTTTTTTAATATCTAGTAGGAAAGCCCAAAAAAGAAACGCCAACATGCGTGTAGAGGTGTCAATTGCGAAACCCCTTGAAATAGCTACATTTTACCCTTTAAAAAAGCCTAAAAATTGATTAAAAATTTTTAAAAAAGGTATTGCATTATTGTTAACCATAAGTTATAATGTAGAAGCTTGTTTAAGGCGATGAAATGGGAGGTTGCAGGGCTATCTGGTAACTCTCACGGAGCAATTGTCCGGACTCGATTCCGGGCGAAGGGATTCGCCTGACTTTTTGCGTGTGCGTGATTGTAGGAAACACACACTCGCGTGTAAGTAGCGGCAAAAACCGCGAAAACCCTTGAAAAGCAAGGCTTTGAACCCCTTGTACAAGCATAGCAAAAATGTACAAAATAAAAAAACGGAGGTAAAAAATGAGCGAATTACAGAAAATCAGAATTAAGCTCAGAGCGTATGATCATGCATTACTTGATCAAAGCGCAGCTAAAATCGTCGAGAAAGCTAAGGAAACTGGCGCAGACGTAAGTGGTCCTATTCCACTTCCTACAGAAAAAGAAGTCGTAACAATCTTAAGAGCTGTACACAAGTACAAAGACTCCCGTGAGCAATTCGAACAGAGAACTCACAAGAGATTAATCGACATCACAAACGCTACTATCAAGACAACAGATGCTTTAACAAAGCTTGACTTGCCAGCAGGCGTTGAAATCGAAATCAAGTTATAATCGCTTGAAACAAAAAAGTTAATTAAGGGACCTTCCCTTGAGTATGATCCGTAAAGACCCCAAAATGGGGCCCCCGGAAAGCGAAGCTTTTTGGGGAAAGGAGGAGCAGCGAGGCTTAGGAGCACGAAGTGCGAAACATGCCGAGCTTGTGACGACGCGGATCCAATGTTAAGAAAGGAAAAAACATAATGAAGACAATCTTAGGAAAAAAGATGGGCATGACTCAGATCTTCGACGAAGCAGGTAATGTAATTCCTGTAACAGTCATCGAAGCTGGCCCAGAAGTTGTAACTCAGGTTAAGACAGTTGAAACTGATGGTTACAACGCAGTTCAAGTTGGTTTCGAAGATCAGAAGCCACAAAGAGTTAACAAGCCAATGACTGGTCACTTTGCAAAGGCTAACGTTCCTACAAAGAAGTACTTAGCAGAGTTCAGACTTGAAGAAGGCGAAAAGTACGAATTAGGCCAAGTTATTACTTGCGCAGAATTCCCAGTTGGTTCCAAGTTAGACGTCACTGGTACTTCCAAAGGTAAGGGTACACAAGGTAACATCAAGAGACACCACCACAGACGTGGACCTATGTCCCATGGTTCCAAGCACAAGAGATTACCTGGTGGCTTAGCAGCTGCTACATATCCTTCAAGAGTATTCTTAGGAAATAAGGCTCCAGGAAGAACTGGTAGAGATACAGTTACAGTTCAGAATGTAATCTTAGTAAAAGTTATTGAAGACAGAAACCTCATGCTCGTTAAGGGCGCTGTACCTGGTGGAAAAGGAAGCCTCGTTCGCGTTCAGCTCGCAGTAAAGGGTCAAGAAGATAAGTAATTTGGGTGAAAGGAGGAATTTAAAATGGCAAAAGTTACAATGCTCAACATGAAGGGCGCTAGCGCTGGTACAATCGAACTTAACGATGCTATCTTCGCTATCGAACCTAATGAATTCGCTGTTCACGCAGTAGTAAAGAATTACTTAGCTAACCAAAGACAAGGTACTCAGTCAGCTTTGACAAGAGGCGAAGTTAGAGGAGGCGGCCGTAAGCCTTTCAGACAAAAAGGAACAGGTAATCACAGACAAGGACATTCAACAGACCCATCACAAGTTGGTGGTGGCGTAGTATTCGCTCCAAAGCCTAGAGATTACAGATATACATTGCCTAAGAAGTTAAGAAGACTCGCTATGAAGTCTGCTTTATCTGACAAGGTAGCTAGTGCTAATATCATCGTACTTGATGAATTAAAATTCGCAGAACCAAAGACAAAGGAAATGATTAAGGTGTTAGAAGCTGTTAAGGCTTCCAAGAAGGCTTTAATCGTAACAGCTGAAAAGGATGAAAACGTTGTTAAGTCCGCAGCTAATATCCCTGGAGTAATGACTACTCTCGTTGGTACATTAAATGTTTACGACATCGTAAACCACACAAGCTTCATCGTAACTAAGGAAGCTGTAGAAAAGATTCAGGAGGTGTACAAATAATGAAGACTGCATATGACGTAATCTTAGCTCCTGTTATTTCAGAACAGAGCATGGACCATGCTGCAACTAAGAAGTACACTTTCAAGGTTGCACCTACAGCAAACAAGACAGAAGTTAAGGCTGCTGTTGAAGAAATCTTCGGTGTTGAAGTAAAGAAAGTTAACGTCATGAATTATGACGGAAAGTTAAAGAGAATGGGAAGAACCGTTGGTACGACTGCTGCTTTCAAGAAGGCTGTAGTAACACTTACAGAGCAAAGTAAGGAAATCGAATTCTTCCAGGGATTATAATCTAGGAGGATAACAATGGGAATTAGAAAATACAATCCAACAACTCCTGGTCTTAGAGGAATGACAGTTTCCACATTTGAGGAAATTACAACATCAACTCCTGAAAAGTCCTTAACAGTAACATTAAAGAAGCACGCTGGTCGTAACAACCGCGGTAAGATCACTGTTAGACATCAGGGTGGTGGTACAAGACCAAAGTACAGAATCATCGACTTCAAGAGAGATAAGGACGATGTTCAAGCAACAGTTAAAACTATTGAATACGACCCTAACAGATCTGCAAACATCGCATTAGTTGTTTACGCAGACGGTGAAAAGAGATACATCATTGCTCCAGCAACATTAGAAGTTGGACAAAAGATCGTTTCTGGTCCAAATGCCGACATCGTTGTAGGAAACGCATTACCACTTGCAAACATTCCAGTTGGTACAATCATCCACAACGTAGAGTTAAAGCCTGGTAAGGGCGGACAGCTTGCTAGATCCGCTGGTAACGGTGCTCAACTCATGGCAAAGCAAGGCGACTACGCACAAGTAAGACTTCCATCCGGCGAAGTAAGAAAGATCTCAATGAGATGTAAAGCTACAATCGGCGAAGTTGGCAACAACGAACACGCTAACATCCAGATTGGTAAAGCTGGTAGAACAAGACATATGGGTATCAGACCTACAGTTCGTGGTTCCGTTATGAACCCTAACGATCACCCTCATGGTGGTGGTGAAGGTAAGGCACCAGTTGGACGTAAGAGCCCAGTTACTCCTTGGGGTAAGCCAGCTCTTGGTTACAAGACTCGTAAGAAGAGCAATCCAAGCGATAAGTACATCGTAAAGAGAAGAAACGATAAATAGAGAAAGGAGCAGATGAAATAATGGGTAGATCACTTAAAAAAGGTCCTTTCGTTAATGCAAAGCTTTTAAAAGCTATTGAAGAAATGAACGAAAAGAACGAAAAGAAAGTTATCAAGACATGGTCAAGACCATCAACAATTTTCCCTCAGATGGTTGGCCATACTATCGCAGTACATGACGGTAAAAAGCATGTTCCAGTATATATCACAGAAGATATGGTTGGACACAGACTTGGAGAATTTGCTCCTACTAGAACATATAGAGGTCACAGTGCTGATAAGGGATCAGCAGTAAAGTAGAAAGGAGATATGAAAATGGAAGCAAAAGCAGTTGCTAAATATGTAAGAATGTCTCCTACAAAGATTAAGCCAGTATGTGACTTAGTAAGAGGCAAGAAAGTGGACGAAGCATTAGCTATTTTAAAGTTCACACCAGGCAAGGGCTCAGCAATCGTTGAAAAGGTTGTTGCATCAGCTAAGGCAAATGCAGAAAACAACTTCGACATGAACCCAGACAATTTAGTCGTTAGTGAAATCTACGCTAACCAAGGCCCTACAATGAAGAGATGGAGAGCTGGTTCACAAGGTAGATCATCAATCATTCTCAAGAGATCAAGCCACGTTGGCTGCGTCTTAAGAGAAGTAGAATAGGAGGTAAGTTCATGGGTCAGAAAGTAAGTCCACATGGATTGAGAGTCGGCGTTATTAGAGATTGGGATTCCAAATGGTTCGCAAAAAAGGCTGACTTCGCAGATTTCCTTGTTGAAGATAATAAGGTTAGAGAATACGTAAAGAAGAAATTATACGTTGCTGGAGTATCCAAGGTTTTAATCGAAAGAGCTGCAGCTAACAAGATGAGAGTCACAGTTCTTACATCTAAGCCAGGTATGGTAATCGGCAGATCCGGAGATGGTGTCGAAGTATTAAAGGCTGAGTTACAAAAGATGACTAAGAAGGACGTAGAGATTTCTATCGAAGAAGTGAAGCGCGCTGAAATGGATGCTACACTCACTGCAGAATCCATCGCACAGGCTTTAGAGAGACGTGTTGCTTACAGACGTGCAATGAAGCAAGCAATCACAAGAACTATGAAGGCTGGCGCTAAGGGTATCAAGGTTACAGTATCCGGCCGTGTAGGCGGTGCTGAAATCGCTAGATCCGAAAAGTACGCTGAAGGTAATGTTCCTCTTCATACATTAAGAGCTGACATCGACTATGGTTTCGCTGAAGCTGACACTACTTATGGTAAGTTAGGTGTTAAGGTTTGGATCAACCACGGCGAAGTACTCGACAAGGTATTACAAGGTGCAGTTCGTGAAGAAAAGCGCGAAAAGAGAGACGGAGCTAGAAAGCCAAGAAGAGACGGAGATCGTCGTGATAAGAAGGCTGAAGGCAATCGTGAAGAACGTCGTGCTGGCGGAAAGAAGAACGACAGATTCCAAAAGGATGAAGCTCCAAAGGCAGTTAACCCAAGAAAGCGTTTAACTCCAAAGGAAGAAAAGGTCGTTGCACCAGTTGAGGAAGCTCCTCAAGTAGAAGAACAAACAGTTGAAACAACAACTGAAGCATAATCATTTAGGAAAGGAGGAACAAAGCCATGTTAATGCCAAAGCGCGTTAAGCATAGAAGAGTTCACAGAGGTAGAATGAAGGGCGTTGCTACTAAGGGTAACGAAGTTACTTACGGTGAGTACGGCCTTGTTGCACAGGAATGTGCATGGCTCACATCCAACCAGATCGAGGCAGCCAGAATTGCCATGACAAGATCTATTAAAAGAGGTGGCCAAGTATATATTAAGATTTTCCCACACAAGCCAGTTACTAAGAAACCTGCTGAAGTACGTATGGGTTCCGGTAAAGGTGCTCCTGATCATTGGGTAGCAGTAGTTAAGCCAGGTAGAGTAATGTTTGAAATTGGTGGCGTAACTGAAGAACAAGCTAAGGAAGCTCTTAGACTTGCATCTTACAAGTTACCAATCAAGTGCAAATTTGCTGCCAAATCAAAAGTAGAGGAGGCTAACGCATAATGGAATTAAATAAGATGAGAACAATGACAGAAGTTGAGTTAAACGCAGAACTCGACAAGATGAAGAAGGAATTATTCAACCTTAGATTCCAACATGTTACAGGCCAATTAGACAATCCTGTACAGATGAGAGAATTAAAGAAGAATATCGCAAGAGTTAAGACAGTTCTTAGAGAAAAAGAATTAGCATAGGAAGGAGGAACACTTATGGCAGTTGAAAGAAATGCAAGAAAGACTAAGGTCGGCATCGTAGTATCCAATAAGATGGATAAGACAATCGTTGTAGCTATGGAAGACTTCGTAAGAGACCCTCTCTATGGTAAGGCTGTAAAGAGCACTAAGAAGGTTAAGGCTCACGACGAAAACAATGAATGCCAAGTTGGCGATAAAGTTAAGATTATGGAAACAAGACCACTCTCCAAAGACAAGAGATGGAGACTTGTTCAAGTAGTTGAAAAGGTTAAATAGTTAAGGAGGAACTAGACATGATTCAGACAGAAACTAGATTAAAAGTTGCTGACAACTCAGGCGCTAAGGAACTCCTTTGCATCCGTATTCTCGGTGGTACAAGCCGTCAATACGCTAATATTGGAGACGTAATCGTTTGCGCAGTTAAGGACGCCACTCCTGGTGGAGTCGTTAAAAAAGGCGATGTAGTTAAGGCTGTAGTAGTTAGAACATCTCACGGCGTTCGTCGTGCAGACGGTTCATACGTAAAGTTCGACCAGAACGCTGCAGTTATCATCAATGGTAGCGGAGCTGAAGAAAAGGACCCTAAGGGAACTCGTATCTTTGGACCTGTTGCAAGAGAACTTAGAGATAAGGGCTTTATGAAGATCGTTTCATTAGCTCCAGAAGTATTATAGGAGGTAAGGAAATGAAGATTAAAACAGGCGATACAGTAGTTGTAATTGCTGGCAAGGACAAGGGTAAATCCGGTAAGGTTCTCGCAGCTATGCCAAAGGAAAACCGTGTAGTAGTTCAGGGCGTTAACGTTCAGACTAAGCACGCTAAGGCAAAGCAAACAGAAGCAGCTGAAATTAAGCACATTGAAGGACCTATCGATGCTTCTAACGTAATGCTCTATGACGCTAAGGAAAAGAAGGGCGTTAGAGTTGGTTACGAAGTAAAAGATGGTAAGAAAGTAAGAGTTTCCAAGAAGACTGGAAACGTAATTGACTAGGAAAGGAGGAGAACGTTTTGACAGCTAGATTAAAAGAAATGTACAAAGAGGAAGTTTTCGGCAAGATGCAGGAAAAGTACCAGTACAAGAATGTTATGGAAGTTCCAAAGCTTACAAAGATCACTATCAACATGGGTCTTGGTCAAGCAAAGGACAACTCAAAGATTTTAGAGTCCGCAGTTAAGGAAATGGCTTTAATCGCAGGACAACAGCCAGTCATCACTAAGGCAAAGAAGTCCATCGCTAACTTCAAGGTTCGTCAGGGCATGGCAGTTGGCGCTAAGGTAACTCTTAGAGGAGATAGAATGTATGAATTTGCTGACAAGTTCTTCAACCTCTCACTTCCTAGAGTTAGAGACTTCAAGGGCGTAAGCAAGAATTCATTTGATGGTCGTGGAAACTACTCCATGGGCCTCAAGGAACAGTTAATCTTCCCTGAAATTGTTTACGATCAAGTTGAAACAATCAAAGGTATGAACATTGTATTTACAACAACGGCTAAAACAGACGAAGAAGCTTATACACTTCTTGAACTCCTTGGTATGCCGTTCGAGAAATAGGAGGTTATTATGGCAAAGACATCTCTTAAGGTTAAACAAGCTAGAAAACCTAAATATTCAACTCGCGCATATACAAGATGTAAGATTTGTGGAAGACCACACTCCGTACTTAAAAAGTATGGTATATGCCGTATCTGTTTTAGAGAGCTTGCATACAAGGGAGAAATTCCAGGCGTAAGAAAAGCAAGCTGGTAAATATTAATGAAAGGAGAAATACTGTAATGACAATGACAGATCCTATAGCTGATATGCTAACAAGAATCAGAAATGCCAATACTGTAGGCCACGAAACAGTTGAAATCCCTGCTTCCAAGATGAAGAAGGAAATCGCTGAAATCTTAAAGGCTGAAGGTTTCATTACTGATTATGAAGTTATAGATGATGACAAGCAAGGCATCATTAAAGTCACTATGAAGTATGGTGCTAATAAAGAAAAAGTAATTACTGGAATCAAGAAGATTTCAAAGCCAGGCATGAAGGTTTATGCTAAGGTTGATGATGTACCAAAGGTACTCGGAGGACTTGGTATCGCAATCCTTTCCACATCCAAGGGTATTGTTTCCGACAAGGAAGCTCGTAAGCTTGGTGTTGGCGGCGAAGTTATCTGTTATGTATGGTAGGAGGAACAAATGTCAAGAATCGGTAAAAAGGTTATCGTTGTTCCTGCTGGTGTAGAAGTAACAGTTGATGGAAACAACGTAGTAACAGTTAAGGGACCTAAGGGTCAATTAGCTGAACAAGTTTGCAAGGACTTAACAGTAAACGTTGGAGCTGGTGAAATTTCAGTTACTCGCCCTAACGATGAAAGAGAAATGCGTGGACAACACGGACTTGCAAGAACATTAATTAACAATATGGTTATCGGAGTAACTCAAGGTTACGAAAAGAAGCTCGAATTAGTAGGCGTTGGTTACAAGGCTGAAAAGAAGGGCAACACATTAGTTATGTCCCTTGGATATTCCCACCCAGTTGAAATGGTAGACCCTGAAGGAATCACTACAGAGTGTCCTTCCGCTACAGAAGTTGTAGTAAAGGGTATCAATAAAGCATTTGTTGGAAATTACGCAGCAAATATTCGTGAATGGAGAAAGCCTGAACCTTATAAGGGCAAGGGTATTAAGTACGTTGGCGAATACATCCGTCGTAAAGAAGGCAAAGCTGGCGCTAAGTAGAAAGGAGTAAAGTAAAATGCAAAAAACAAGAGAACAAAAGCGCGAACATAGACACGCTAGAGTTAGAAAAGACGTTTTCGGAACTCCTGAAAGACCAAGACTTGCAGTATTCAGATCAAACAAGCACATCTCTTGCCAGGTTATCGATGATGTTAACGGTAAGACATTAGTAGCTGCATCCTCCATGGATAAGGAGCTCAAGGCTCAACTTTCCAACGGTGGAAACGTAGAAGCTGCAAAGCAAGTAGGTTTAGCACTTGGTAAGCGTGCTCTCGAAAAGGGTATCACAGAAGTTTGCTTCGACAGAGGCGGATTCTTATATCACGGAAGAGTTGCAAGCTTAGCTGAAGGCGCTAGAGAAGCTGGATTAAAGTTCTAAGGAGGAAAACAAATGCGTAATATCGTAGATACTTCCAAGCTTGAAATGACTTCAACTATTGTAAGCATCAGAAGAGTTTCCAAAACCGTTAAAGGTGGTAAGAACATGAGATTCTCTGTTACTGTAGTTGTAGGTGATGGAAACGGATACGTAGGCGTTGGCCTTGGAAAGTCCGTAGAAATTCCTGAAGCAGTTAGAAAAGCTGAAGAAGATGCAAAGAAGAATTTAATTTATGTTCCAACAGTAGGTACAACAGTACCTCACAAGAACCTCGGTATTTTCGGAGCAGGCAAGGTTTTAATCATGCCAGCTGCACAAGGTACTGGAGTAATCGCAGGTTCATCAGTACGTACAGTACTTGAAGCTGCAGGTATCAAGGACGTAAGAGCAAAGAATATCGGTTCTTCCAATATCGGTAACATGGCATACGCTACATTAGAAGGCCTTAAGGGCATGATGACTGTAGAAAAGGTTGCTAAGTTAAGAGGAAAGACAGCCGAAGAAATTTTAGGATAATAGGGAGGAAATACAATGGCTAAAATGATTAAAGTCACTTTAACAAAGAGCGTAATTGGTTCCACTCCTTATCAGAAAAAAGTAGTAGAAGCATTAGGCTTAAGAAAGATGCACCAAACAGTAGAATTACAAGATACTCCACAGGTTCGTGGTTCTATTGCAAAGGTTTCCCATCTTTTAACAGTAGAAGAATAGGAGGTGCCTAAAGATGAAATTAAACGAATTAAAAGCACCTGTAGGCGCAACTAAAGCTCCTAAGAGAGTTGGCAGAGGTACTGGTTCCGGTTTAGGTACTACATCCGGAAGAGGTATGAATGGTCAAAATTCAAGATCCGGTGGCGGTGTTCGTCTCGGATTCGAAGGTGGCCAGATGCCATTATACAGAAGATTACCAAAGCGTGGCTTCACAAACGTTTGGGGAGTTACATACGATGTAATCAATGTATCTGATTTAAACAAGTTCAAAGCAGGCACAGAAGTTGACCTTAAGGCATTAAAGGAAGCTGGCTTAGTAAAGCAAGTTAAGGATGGCGTTAAGGTATTAGGAGAAGGCGAACTTAAGGTTAAGTTAACAGTTAAGGCTAACAAGTTCTCCAAGAGTGCCGTAGAAAAAATTGAAGCTGCTGGAGGAAAGGCAGAGGTGATCTAGTATGGATATGCTCAAGACTATAAGCCAAGCCTGGAGAGTTAAAGAGATTAGATTCAAGATGTTATTTACCATCTTTATGCTTTTCATCTTTAGACTCGGTTCAAACATTCCTGTTCCAAATATCGACAGAACTGTTTTAGCAGAGCTCTTCACAGGCGAAACAGGTCTTTTCGACTTGTTTGACTTGTTCTCAGGCGGATCTTTCAGTAACTTTACTATTTTCGCACTGAGTATCACACCATATGTAACAGCATCCATCATCATTCAATTGCTTACAATGGCGTTCCCATACTTTGAGAACTTAGCAAAGCAAGGCGTTGAAGGAAGAAAGAAGATGGCTCAAATTACTCGTTATACAACAGTAGTTTTAGCACTCGTTCAAGCAATCGGTCTTACAGTTGGTCTCTTCAGAAGAGCCGTTGTAGATAAGAGCGCATTCTCCATCATCGTAATGATTTTGGTACTCACAGCTGGTACAGCATTCCTGATGTGGTTAGGTGAAGAGATCAACGAAAAGGGTGTAGGAAATGGTATTTCCTTAATCATCTTCGCTGGTATCGTAGCTCGTATCCCATCCGGAATTCGTAGCATTGCTACAGCATACAAGACTGGCAGCATGTCAATCGTAACATTAATTATCCTCTTAATTGCTATCTTATTAGTAACTGCTGGAGTAGTATTAATGGGCGAAGGACAAAGAAAGATTCCAGTACAGTATGCAAAGCGTGTAGTTGGACGTAAGATGTACGGTGGTCAAGCCACTCACATTCCTGTAAAGGTTAACCAATCAGGCGTTATTCCAATCATCTTCGCTTTATCATTACTTCAGTTCCCACTTACAATTTGCTACTTCTTGAGCTCCAACTCAGGATTCAGCACATTCGTACAAAAGTGGTTATCACCTTCTGGTAACCCTGGAGTAATCGTATATGCAGTATTAAACGTAATCCTTATCATATTCTTCACATATTTCTACAACCAAATCACATTCAATCCTACTGATGTTGCAGATAATTTGAAGTCAAACGGTGGTTTCATTCCTGGAATCAGACCTGGTAAGGCTACAGAAGAATACTTAGCAAAGGTAACATCAAGAATCACAATTGTTGGTGCTATCTTCCTCGCAGTTATTGCTACATTACCTACACTCTTAAGTGTATGGATCCCTGGCTTGAACATCCACTTTGGTGGTACATCACTCCTTATCGCAGTTGGTGTTGCTATTGAAACAGTAAGAAGCCTTGAGAACCAAATGCTTATGAGAAATTATCAAGGTTTCCTTAAATAAGGAGGAGATATAAAATGGTTAGAACAATTTTATTAGGACCTCCAGGAGCAGGTAAGGGCACACAAGCTCAAAAGATCGTTGAAAAGTATGGAGTTCCACACATTTCAACAGGAGATATCTTTAGAGAAAACATTAAGAATGGAACTCCTCTTGGCAAGAAGGCTAAGGAGTACATGGATAAGGGAGAATTAGTTCCAGATGAATTAGTTATCGACCTTGCAACATCCAGACTCTTAGAAGACGATTGCAAGAACGGTTTCCTCTTAGATGGTTTCCCTCGTACAGTTCTTCAAGCAGAAAAGCTTGACGAATTCCTCTCTAAGCACGATTCTAAAATTGATTTAGTTATCGACTTAGTAGCTGAAAAGGAAGTATTAATTACTAGAATTACTGGAAGAAGAGTTTGCAAGGCTTGCGGCGCTTCATTCCACGTAACTAATATACCTCCAAAGAAGGAAGGCGTTTGCGACTTCTGCGGCGGCGAACTCATTCAGAGAGCCGACGATACAGTTGAAACTGTTACAAACAGAATCGACGTTTATGAGAAGCAAACAGCTCCTTTAATCGACTACTACGAAAAGGCTGGAAACATTGTGCACATTGATGGCATCGGCGATCTCGATAGAATCACAGCTGATGTCTTCAAGGCAATAGGTGACAAATAATGATCGTCATTAAATCCCAACAGGAAATTGAGTTAATGCGAGAAGCCGGAAAGGTTTGTAAGCTCATCTTTGATGAACTTAAGACTTTGATTAAGCCAGGTATCACTACAATGGATATCGACCGCTTAGTCGAAAGGGTATGTAAAGAGCACGGCATGAAAGCTGCGGAAAAAGGATATTGCGGATATCCCGCATCTATCTGCACTTCAGTAAATGACGAGGTCGTACACGGCATACCTTCAAAAAAGAGAATTTTACGGGAAGGCGACATCGTATCTTGCGATTTAGTAGTCGAAAACAAAGGCTACATGGCAGATGCATGCCGTACCTACCCCGTAGGTAAAATCTCCAAAGAGGCGCAGCATTTAATCGACACAGCAGAAAAGGCTTTCTTTGAAGGCATCAAGTATGCTAAAGTAGGCTACCGCCTACAAGATGTATCACGCGCTATTCAAGAAACGGTTGAAGGCGAAGGATTCGGAGTAATCCGTGATTTCGTAGGCCATGGTATTGGAGCCGAGATGCATGAAGATCCTCAAATTCCAAACTATGTTTGTCGCGGAGCTAATCCAAGGCTTGCGAAGGGTATGACCCTAGCAATCGAGCCAATGATTACTGCTGGCGACTGGGAAGTAGATGTGCTTTTAGATGACTGGACAGCAGTTACTGTTGACGGAAGTTATGCAGCACATTATGAAAACACTGTAGTTATTACTGATGGTGAGCCTGAGCTCATCACACTATAGGAGGAAACAATGGCAAAGAAAGATGTCATCGAAGCAATAGGAACCGTTGTAGATGCACAGCCTAACGCTGTGTTCAAGGTTAAGCTTGATAACGGTTTCGAAGTCACTGCGCATATCTCAGGTAAAATTAGAATGAACTATATAAGAATTCTCCCTGGCGACAAGGTAAAGGTTGAACTTTCACCTTACGACTTAACAAAGGGTAGAATTACATGGAGGGACAAGTAGATGAAAGTAAGAGCATCTGTTAAGCCTATCTGCGAAAAGTGCAAGGTTATTAAGAGAAACGGCAAGGTAATGGTTATCTGCGAAAATCCTAAGCACAAGCAGGTTCAGGGCTAATTAGTATTAACTAGGCGTTCAAATATACCGGGCTTTGGACATAATGCCTATTCAATTTATTTAATTTAGTGATCCTGTCTAGTCGCCCCCGGCAAGGCGAAGCAAGATAGGGGAAGGAGAACAATATGGCTCGTATAGCCGGTGTTGACTTACCAAGAGAAAAGAGAGTTGAAATCGGACTCACTTACATCTATGGTATTGGTTTACCAACATCCAAGGACATCTTAGCTGAGGCAAAGGTTAACCCAGATACAAGAGTTAAGGACCTCACAGAAGATGAAATCAAACAAATTACTACTATCATCAACGAAAAGTATCTCGTTGAAGGTGACTTAAGACGTGAAGTATCTCTTAACATTAAGAGACTCATGGAAATCGGTTCTTACAGAGGAATCCGTCATAGACGTGGTCTTCCTGTAAGAGGACAAAAGACTAAGACTAACGCTAGAACTCGTAAGGGTCCTAAGAAGACAGTCGGAAGATCAAAGAAGTAAGGAGGTAGACGTAAAATGGCACAAGTAAAAGCTAAGAAAAGAGAGCGTAAGAACATTGAAAAAGGTCAGGCTCACATCCAGTCTACTTTCAATAACACTTTAGTTACTCTCACAGATATGAGCGGAAACGCATTAAGCTGGTGTTCAGCAGGTTCACTTGGATTCAAGGGCTCCAGAAAATCAACACCATATGCTGCACAAATGGCAGCAGAAGAAGCTGCAAAGGCTGCAATGATTCACGGTCTTAAGACTGTAGAAGTTTATGTAAAGGGACCAGGTTCCGGAAGAGAATCTGCGATAAGAGCATTACAAACTGCAGGTCTTGAAATCACTATGATTCGTGATATCACACCAATTCCACACAATGGATGCAGACCACCAAAGCAGAGAAGAGTATAGGAAAGGAGGAGTAATTTAAATGGCAAGATATACATGTGCAAACTGCAAATTATGCAGAAGAGAAGGACAAAAGCTTTTCTTAAAGGGTGAAAGATGCTACAGCACAAAGTGTGCTTTAGAAAAGAGAAATTACGCTCCTGGACAACATGGTCAGAATAGAAAGAAACAATCTGAATATGGTACTCAGTTAAGAGAAAAGCAAAAGGCAAAGAGATTCTATGGTATGCAAGAAACTCAGTTCAGAAACTTATTTGACAAGGCTGCTAAGCTCGCTGGTAAGACTGGTGAAAACTTACTCATCTTACTCGAAACTAGACTTGACAATGTAGTATTCAGACTTGGTTTTGCTGCTTCCAGAAAAGAAGCTAGACAGCTTGTAACTCACGGTCACTTTACTGTAAATGGCAAGAAGGTTGATATTCCATCCTTAGAATTAAAGGCTGGAGACGTTGTTGCTGTTAAGGAAAAGAGCACTAAGTCACCTAAGTTCAAGGAAGTTAAGGAAATGCAAATCACAGTTCCTGCTTGGTTGGATGTAGACGTAAACAAGTTACAGGGTAAAATCCTTGCTATGCCAAAGAGAGAAGAAATTGACACTCCAATCGCAGAGCACTTAATCGTCGAGTTATATTCCAAGTAATCTGATTAATTCATTAGTTAATGCACTTGGAATGATAAGGAGGATTTTCAATGATTGAGATCGAAAAGCCAACAATCGAAAAGTATATCGATGAAGCTGGTAATTATGGCAAGTTTGTAGTAGAACCGCTCGAAAGAGGCTATGGTACTACATTAGGAAATGCACTTAGAAGAATTCTTTTAAGCTCACTTCCTGGCGCTGCTGTAACATCCGTAAAAATCGACGGAGTACTTCACGAGTTTTCAACAATTCCTGGCGTTAAAGAAGACGTTACAGAAATCATCTTAAACTTAAAGAAGTTAGCAATTAGATTAGATGGAGAAGACACAAAGCGAGTTGTTATCAACGCTGTAGGTCCAAAGGAAGTAACAGCTGCTGATATCATCGGAGGCAGTGATATGGAAATTTTCAATCCTGACCTCCACATCGCTACACTTGCTGAAAATGCAAGCTTAGTAATGGAAATCAACATCGCTACTGGTCGTGGATATGTTCCTGCAGAAATGAATAAGACTGAAGATACACCAATCTCAGTAATTCCTGTAGACTCTATCTACACTCCTGTTAAGAAGGTTAACTTCACAGTAGAAAATACAAGAGTTGGTCAGGTAACTGACTATGACAAGCTCATCCTTGAAATCTGGACAGACGGATCAATCAAGCCAGACGAGGGTGTTTCCATCGGTGCAAAGATTATGCAAGAGCACTTAAATCTCTTCATCGCTTTAACTGATGCAACAGCTTCAATGGACTTCATGGTTGAAAAGGAAGAAGACCAGAAGGAAAAGGCACTCGAAATGACAATTGAAGAATTAGAACTCTCAGTTCGTTCATTTAATTGCTTAAAGCGTGCTGGAATCAACACTGTTGAAGAGCTCACTCAAAAGTCTGAAGATGACATGATGAAGGTTAGAAACCTCGGTAAGAAGTCACTCGACGAAGTAAAAGCGAAATTAGATGAGTTAGGTCTTGGATTAAGATCTAACGAAGATTAATAGAATCTGAGAAAGGAGATACAGTCATGCCTGGATATAGAAAATTAGGCAGACCTTCTGCTTACAGAAAGTCAATGTTAAGAAACCTCGTTACTGATTTACTCAGAGAAGGCCGCATTGAAACTACTGAAATGAGAGCAAAGGAAGCAAAGAGACAAGCTGAAAAGTTAATCACTTTAGCTAAGAGGGGCGACCTTCACGCAAGACGTCAAGCTTTAGCTTATGTATATGACGAATCCGTTGTTACAAAGTTATTTGACGAAATCGCTCCAAAGTATGCTGATAGACAAGGTGGATATACTAGAATTCTTAAGTTAGGTCCTCGTCAAGGAGACACAGCTGAAGTAGTATTCCTCCAATTAGTTTAATACATACAAAGCAAATAACCCGCTGCGAAAGCAGCGGGTTTTGTTTTGCCCTTAAAAAATGCGAATTATTCTATGAAAAGTATTTAAAAGTTATATAAATTATGATAGACTATTTTCCAATGAGTATATGATTTTGGATTATTTAATAGAGTATTTCTTTTAAAAAATATACATTCATAATTTACTAGAAAAGATTTAGGAGAAAAATATCATGGGAAAACTAGTTGATAAGTATATCGAACTCGCTAAAAAAAGAAATCCTGGCGAGCCAGAATTCATTCAAACAGTTACAGAAGTTCTTACTTCTATTGAACCAGTATTAGAAGCACACCCAGAGTACATCGAGGCTGGATTAGTAGAAAGATTAATTGAACCAGAAAGAGGCATTTCTTTCAGAGTTACTTGGGTTGATGACAATGGCAAAGTTCAAGTAAACCGGGGCTACAGATATCAGTTTAATTCTGCTCTTGGACCATACAAGGGAGGCTTAAGATTCGCACCTAACGTATATCCAGGAATTATTAAGTTCCTTGGCTTCGAGCAAATTTTCAAGAATTCCTTAACAGGTCTTCCAATCGGTGGCGGCAAGGGTGGTTCGGATTTTGATCCTAACGGTAAATCAGACGCTGAAATTATGAGATTCTGCCAAGCATTTATGACAGAACTCTATAGACATATTGGACCAGAAATCGACGTTCCAGCTGGCGACCTCGGTGTGGGCGCTAGAGAAATCGGTTATCTCTTTGGTCAATACAAGAGAATCACAGGCAGATTCGATGGTGGTGTTCTCACAGGTAAAGGCATCCCTTATGGTGGCTTATGTGGTAGAACAGAAGCTACAGGCTACGGTATTGTATTCTTTGCAAGAGAAGTTTTGAAGCATCAAGGCGAAACTCTTGAGGGCAAGCGTTGCGTAGTATCCGGCTTCGGCAATGTAGCTTGGGGTACTGTTCAAAAACTCAATCAGATGGGTGCTAAGGTAATCGCAATCTCCGGACCAGATGGATACATCGTAGACGAAGATGGCGTAAAGGGTGAAAAGGAAGATTTCATGCTTGAATTAAGAGCATCCGGCAAGAACAAGGTAGAACCTTACGCAGAAAAGTTCGGCGCAAAGTTCATAGCCGGCAAGAAACCTTGGGAATTAAAAGCTGATCTCTACTTCCCATGCGCTACACAGAACGAAATCTTAATTGAAGATGCTAAGACAATGGTAGCAAACGGCTGCAAGTACTTAATCGAAGGTTCCAACATGCCTTCCACAAACGAAGCAATCAAGTATCTCCAGGAAAACGGCGTAATCGTTGCTCCTTCCAAGGCAGTAAACGCTGGTGGAGTTTCCTGCTCATGCATTGAAATGGGACAGAATGCAGGTCACACAGTATTCAGCCCAGCTCAGGTTTATGAACAGCTCGAAACAATCATGGTTAACATCCACAAGAACTCAGCTGAAGCCGCAGAGCGTTATGGCTTAGGCTACGACCTCGTAAAGGGCGCTAACATCGCAGGCTTCGAGAAAGTCGCAAAAGCCATGATGGCCCAAGGACTCGTATAATAATTTGCATAAAAAAGCCCCCTTATATGGGAGAACGGGTTTGCCGACCGTCGGCACTTAGCGTTTGGCCGCGTAAGCTGGCCAGAGCTTAGTACCGCTACGCGAAGGCACCCGCGCGAGTGAAAGTTCTACCATATAAGGGGGCTTTAATATGCAATTGAGAATATTGACCGTCTCACTTTAGTGTGCTAAACTGATAGTATCCTAAATTATAGGGGGGGTGCAAAATGGCTAATTACTCAAATGAATCAATCGAAAGATTGTACAGAGCGATAGTGAACATTTCATCAGAAGAGGAATGCAAAAAGTTTCTCGAAGACATCTGTACGATCAAAGAAATTCAGGATATGGCACAGCGCTTAGATACAGCAGTTTTGTTGGATCGTGGCTTAAGTTACCAAAAAATAGCCGAAGCTGTCGGTGCCAGCAGCGCCACTATTAGCCGTGTAAATCGTTGTCTGGTTTACGGCGCAGGTGGATATAAAGAAACTATAGAAAGAATGTCAAAAGAAGACAAACAAAACGTGGGAAATGGATTTAAGTAGATTAAACAACAAGCAAAGAGAAGCCGCTATGCATATAGACGGCCCGCTTTTGATTTTGGCTGGGGCAGGCTCCGGTAAGACTGCAACTATGACTCATAGAATCGCATACCTTATAGAGCAAGGAGTCAGACCATACGAAATATTAGCGGTTACGTTTACAAACAAAGCAGCAAACGAGATGCGAGAGAGAGTTCAAAAACTCGTAGGGGAAACTCGTGGCATGTGGATATTAACATTCCACGCAATGAGCCTTAGAATCATACGTGAATACTATGAGGTTATAGGCTACAAAGAAAATTTTACAGTGTATGATACTGTGGACACTAAGACCTTATTAAAGAACATTTTGAAGGATCTTAATGTAGATACTAAGGCTATGCCACAGCCATATATCACAGCAATTATCAGCAAGCAAAAGGAAAAGGATATCGATCCAGAAAAGTTCTTAGAATATTCCGGTGGAGGCTTTAGAGAGAAGAAAATATACGAGGTCTACAAGGAATATCAGAAGCGTTTAAAGAACAATAACGCAATGGATTTTGATGACCTGCTTTTGAATTGCTTACACATATTAAAGAAGTGTCCAGAGGCACTCGCTAATTATCAGGAGCGCTTCCGCTACATCATGGTAGACGAGTATCAGGACACTAATCATATTCAATACGAAATCATCAGTATGCTCGCAAGCCGCTATGAAAACTTAGCCGTAGTCGGAGACGACGACCAGTGCATCTATGAGTGGCGTGGTGCGGACATCGCGAATATATTAGACTTTGAAAAGGACTTTCCTAACGCTAAGGTTATTAAGCTCGAGCAGAATTATCGTTCCTTTGGAAACATTCTTGCCGCAGCACATTCAGTAATCAAAAATAATCGCGGTCGTAAGGACAAGGAACTTTGGACGGATAAGGCTCCTGGCGATAAGATTGTATATAAGAGAGCCACAAGCGATAAAGAAGAGGCAAACTATGTAGCTCAGCAAATTTCACTCATGTCAGGAACACATGGATACGACGATTTTGCTGTTCTATATAGAACTAATGCTCAGTCCAGACTTTTCGAAGATTCATTAAGAAAGCTCAACATTCCGTATCAGGTTCTTTCGGGTTTCAGCTTTTATGAAAGAAAAGAAACGAAGGACATGATTTGCTATATGAGATTAGTAGTCAATCCAGATGACGACATCGCGCTCGAGCGTGTAATCAACGAGCCAAAGCGTGGTGTGGGGCCAACTACACTCGCAAAGCTTAAAGCGCTTTCCATGGTAGTCAACAAATCTCTATTCGATGTTTTAGACGAACCAGAGATTCAAGAATCATTGAATGCTAAGGCACGTGAAGAGGTTAGGAAATTTGTAGAGTTAATCAAACTCTGCCAGGCCGAAAAGGCGAACCTTAGAGTTTCGGATATATACGACAATCTTTTAATAAAGTCAGGTTACATGAAGGCACTCGAAGACGAAAATACTGTAGAATCTGAGAGCAGAATTGAGAACCTCTTAGACTTCAAATCGTTCATATACGATTTTGAAAAGGAAAAGTTAGATGCCAATGAAGAGGCAACTTTGGATGAGTTCTTGGAGAGAGTATCCACTAATAGTGACCAGGATAACTATGATTCCGAGAACGGCAAGGTTTCCCTCATGACAATGCACAGCGCTAAAGGACTTGAATTCCCGGTAGTATTCATTCCAGGCATGGAAGAGGGCCTTTTCCCTTCAGCTAGAGCCATTGATGAGGGCGAGAACGGCATGGAAGAGGAGCGCAGACTTTGCTATGTGGGAAT
The DNA here is from genome assembly GCA_045629065.1 of Anaerovoracaceae bacterium. Taxonomy (GTDB): domain Bacteria; phylum Bacillota; class Clostridia; order Peptostreptococcales; family Anaerovoracaceae; genus JAKSSM01. Next base: position 39,745 of record JAZQQK010000037.1, read on the forward strand.
GACTAGAGCTATGGAAAAACTCTATCTCACATCCGCAGAATACAGAGTACTATACGGTAAACCAGACTATACGACTGAGTCTACTTTCCTAAAGGAATTGGACAAGGACGTGCTCGACAAGGCAGGCGACAGCGTATATCAAGGTAGCCGTAGATTTAACAACAAGATGGGTATTGACACAGGAAGCTTCGATGGTTTTGCGGAGAAGGCTTTCGTGCCATACGACCCACTAAAATATGCAAAAGCTGAAATCAAAAAGGCAGTGGGTGAGACGGAGTTCACAGAAGGTGATAATGTTACTCATGCAAAATTCGGTCACGGCATCGTAGTCGAAATGGATGAGAAGACTGTGACGGTAATATTTGATACAGTTGGAACTAAAAAATTAGCCAAGGGTGTAGCACCGCTTAAGAAGGTAAACTAATGGATCAATTAAGTATGTTCGGTACAATTGAACAGGAAAAGAAACTAGAAAGCGAAGAGACTAGGATGAAGCGCGAACAGATGCAAAACATGATAGTTTTGCTCAACCAAGCTTCACGCGCATACTATCAGGAAGCTCGCGAGATCATGCCAAACAAAGAGTACGATGCGCTCTATGATCAGCTTGTGGCTCTCGAAAAAGAAACTGGCATAATTATGTCCAATAGCCCTACGCAGAATGTAGGCTACGAGGTACTTTCGGAGCTACCTAAGGAAAAACATCCTTCTAAGATGCTTTCTTTGGACAAGACTAAGTCCGTGGATGATTTAGCAGCTTTCGCTGGCGAACAAGAGGCGGTAATGTCCTGGAAACTCGATGGACTAACTATTGTTCTTACATACGACGAGGGCGAGCTCAAAAAAGCTGTAACTCGTGGCAACGGCGAAATCGGTGAAGTTGTAACTAACAATGCAAAGTGTTTCACGAATGTGCCTACAAAGATTAAGTTCGACGGCGAGCTTGTACTTAGAGGGGAAGCTGTAATCACATATCCGGATTTTGAGCACATCAATGCTACTATTACTGATGAAAGTTCAAAATACAAGAACCCTCGCAATCTTTGTTCAGGTTCTGTTAGACAGCTTGACCCTAGAATTACAAAGGAGCGACATGTGAGGTTCAACGCCTTCGCTCTTGTATCTGCAGAGGGTAAGGAATTCAAGACGCGTACGGAACAGTTTGACTGGTTAGCAGATCTCGGCTTTGATGTCGTAGAACATAAAATAGTAACTCGCGAAACAATCCCAGATACAGTAAAGTGGTTTTCTGAAGCTATAGAAGATAACATCACTCCATCCGATGGTCTGGTGCTCTCATATAACGACATCGCTTACGGTAAGTCGTTAGGAATTACAGCGAAGTTCCCGAAGGATTCCATCGCTTTCAAATGGCAAGATGAAGTGGCTAAGACTACTTTAAGGGAGATTGAATGGTCTGCTTCAAGAACAGGTCTCATCAATCCGGTTGCCATCTTCGATCCGGTAGAACTTGAAGGCACTACAGTTTCACGCGCTTCAGTTCACAACATAAGCGTAATGCGCGAGCTCGAACTCGGCATCGGCGATGAAATCCTAGTTTACAAAGCAAACATGATTATCCCACAGATTTCAGATAACCTTACTAAATCTAACAAACTTGAAATCCCTAAGGTTTGTCCGGTATGTGGTGGAGACACAGTAGTGCACGATGAGAACGGCGTTAAGACACTAATTTGTCCTAATCCAGAGTGCCCCGCAAAGCAGATTATGGGTTTCACTCATTTCGTAACAAGAGATGCTATGAACATCGATGGACTTTCAGAGATGACTATCGAAAAGTTGGTAGATATGGGTCTAATCAAAGAGCTCGCAGACATCTTCCACATCGCTGATTATAAAGAAAAAATTGTGGAGATGGAGGGCTTCGGAGAGAAATCTTTCGATAACCTCTTTAACTCGGTCGAGAAGGCACGAAATACAACGCCAGAACGACTTTTATACAGTTTAGGTATTCCTGAATTTGGAAAACAAAACGCCCGTATAATCGCAAAATTTGCGAAGAATAACTGGAATAAGATTCGCAACCTCACATACGACGAGTTAATAACAATAGATGGTGTCGGCGATGTAATGGCAAACAATTATATCAGCTTTTTCAAAGACGAGAAAAAAGCGAAGATTGTGGATGATTTACTCGCTGAAGTTAAACTCGATGAGAGTTTTATAGAGGGTGGCAGCGGATTTGATGGTCTCACATTCGTAATCACTGGAAGCTTAAACGGCTATCCTAATAGAGATGCCCTTAAGGATGCAATTGAGGCCCAGGGCGGAAAGGTTGCAGGATCCGTATCAGCCAAAACAAGCTATTTAATTAATAATGATATAACTTCACAATCAGGTAAAAATAAGACTGCGAAGGAACTCGGGGTTCCTATCATTGATGAAGAGACAATCACAAAATGGCTAGAAGAAGGTATTAGTTAATGTTTGTTGAAAACCTGAAAATTTCATTGAATTCCGTACTGCCAATGTTTTTGATTATGGCAGTAGGGTATTTATTCAGGAGAATAGGATGGCTAGGCGATGCGCAGGTAAGACCTCTTAACAAGGTTTCACTATACTCATTCATCGCAGTGCTCTTATTCTGCAATATATATCAGAGCGATATAAAAGAACTCTTAGACATGAGACTCATACTCTTTATATGGGTTTATTTCGGCTTCGAGTTCGGACTTTCGCTCGCGGTTACGTTATTAGTAGAAAAAGACAACCACAGTCGTGGCGCTTTGCTTCACGGTATGTTCAGAGCGAATACTACACTTCTCGGATTGCCACTTGCAGTAGCAATCTTGGGTGCAGATAACGTAGGAATTATCTCGGTTGTAATCGCTGCAATCGCACCGGTGCTCAATGTGCTCGGTGTACTTGCACTGGAGATTTTCCGCGGCGGGAAACTCAATTTCAAAAAGCTCCTTATAGGAATTTGTACGAGCCCACTTATCATTGCAACAATCCTTGCATTGATATTTAACCTCGGAGCAATCCCGATTCCAGCACCTATTTACAGTGCATTGAACTCTATGAAGGCTATAGCGTCACCGTTGGCTATGTTTCTTCTAGGAGCATCATTCGATTTCAAGACTATCGGGGAAAACGCAAAGAATATTACGATTGCTACAATCATGAAACTTATCGTGATTCCTGCGATTGCAATCATCATTGCAATCAACATGGGATTCAGAGGCGCTGCATTAGTCGCTGTTATGGTTTGCTTCTCATCACCTACAGCGGTCATGACATTCCCTATGGCAGTATCTGCAGATTCCAATTCGGAACTCGCTGCCAATCTCGTTGTATTCTCATCGATTTTTTCAAGTATCACTTTGTTTATAACCGTATTCTTATTCAATACGTTTAATCTTATATAGAAAGAAGCTTTATAATGGAAGAAGACATTAAAAGAGTCAAAAGGTATAATATTTGCGCATGCATTACGATGTTTGTGCACATTACCGCACTATATTCCGTTAAGGCATACTTCTCGCTGATAGCAAGCGACTTAGGTGCAGTCGACTATCAACTCAGCGTGCCCGTATTTTGTTATAGTATTTTCCAGGTATTCATTGCATTACCAATGGGAAGATTCGTAGATAAGCATGGCCCTAGAATCCCAGTAACATTGGGACTAATCATGGACACAATAGGCGTGTTAATATTGTCATACGCCAAGAACTGGTATATGGTTGCACTTTGCGGATTCTTTATGGGTATTGGAAACACAGGAATTATCATCGGTGGCCAGGGCGTTTCGATGGCAGGTGGAAAAGGTCAAAAAACAGCTAACCGCGTAGGTCTCATCATGCTCGCATCAGCATGCGGACAGTTCGTGGGCCCTTATATCGGAGGCTGGATTATGGACTATCTCACTTGGAGTAGATTCTGGCTTATGGGTATTCTAAGTGCTTTTGGTATCGTATTTGCACTGATGCTATCCAACGAAGGAGCCAATAAGAAAAAGGACGAAGGCAAGATGCTTCAGTCCATCAAGATTTTGGCAAAGGCACCAAATGTCCTTCTCGCAGTAGGCACGAGTGCCATCGTATTGTTTACGCAGGAAACTATCGTCACTTACTTTCCACTCTATGCTGATGGAATCGGTTTCTCAGCAGTTGCAATCGGAACTATACTCGCAGCACGCGGAATCGCATCTATGGTAGTTAGACCACTTATCGCTGTAGCTAGTAGAAAGTTCTCTTTGAAGGGACTCACAGTTGCGGTTCTTATCGGTGGCGGACTCTCAGTATTACTCTTTGCACTCGTACAAAACTTCTATGTTTTAGTCGTTATATCGGCGCTTGCAGGAGCCTTTCTCGGCTTCTCTGGACCGCTCACACTTACACTCCTTGCTACATACGCACCAAAGGAGCATCACGGCCAGGCCATTTCACTTCGCGTAGTTTGCAACTATGGCGGACAGTCGGCCAGCGCTCTCATCTTCGGCGCTCTTTCTACTTTCATGGGCTTTGCTCCAGTATTTTGGATTTCAAGTGCCCTTATGGTAGGTTATGGTGTATTAGCTAAAGCAAAATTAAAGGAATAAAGAATGTTAACAAATTTTATTATTGCACTGAATACAGTACTTCCAATCTTTATCATCATCGGTCTGGGATACCTTGCGAAAAGATTGGGAATGATAAATGCTGAAGAAATCAAGAGGTTCAACAAGATTGCCTTCATGTTCTTCGGACCATGTATGATGTTTGCCAATATCTATGGCAAGGATATCAAATCAGTATGGGACGGAAAATTGATTTTATATTGCATCATCGCTGAACTTATCATCTATGGTATTGCAGTAGTGTTTGTAATTTCTGTGGAAAAGAATCCAAAGTCTAGAGGCGCTTTGATTCATGCAATATTTAGGTCCAACAGCGTCCTAATGGGTGTGCCTATCGCAATAAGCCTTTTGGGTGAGTCTAATACTGGTATTGTAGTAATGGTTCTCGCCATTTTCGTGCCTATGCAAAACTTTCTAGCAGTCCTGACCCTCGAAGTATTTAGGGGCGGTAAGCCAGATTTCAAGAAGGTGTTGAAGGGCATTGCGACTAATCCATTTATTTTAGGATCTTTAGCAGGACTCATTTGCGTAATCTGGAATATAACGCTCCCACAATTCATGGCTTCATCCATCAAACAGCTCGGTAATGTAATGACACCGCTCGCACTTTTCCTTCTCGGTTGTCAGTTCCACTTCGACTCCCCTAAGAGAGTCAGAAGAAACACGACTATCGCAGTTATTGCAAGGCTTATCGTGGTGCCAGCCATCGGTGTTACAACTGGTGCGCTTTTAGGCTTCACAGGGGCTCAGATGGTTGCTATTGTAGCAGTCTTTTCTGCACCTACTGCAGTTACTACATTCACTATGGCGCAGCAAATGGATAGCGACGCAGAACTTGCTGGCAACATTGTGGTTTATTCGGCACTTTTCTCATTGTTTACACTTACGGGAATCATAATGCTGGTAAAGACATTAGGGCTAATATAAGAAAAACAAAATATTATGATTAAGCTAGGGTGAATTTTGTGATTTACGACAAAAATCGCCCTATGTTTTTATTAAAATACACCAAAGAATATTGACAGTGTCTATTCATAGTGGTATTATGTATACATCTTGAAGAAAGGAAACAATCGAATGAAGACTATGTTACTTACAATCGCAATCGTAAACAGCATTATTTTATTAGTCATTAGACTGATTGAAAATAGTGTATCTTTTGCGTTTAGTGAATAGTTTGGTTGTTGAATTTAGAGAGACACTTTTAAGCCTGTAGCTGAACGCTACAGGCTTTTTATATTTGACAGGTAGCTTGCTATTGTGCGCAAATGTAAGAATTCCAAGTTTATTTAATTTTTTCAGGAGGAAAATATGTCATCATTAGAAATGATTAAGGAAATGGGCCATGAGAAGGTTGCATTTTTCCAAAAGCCAGAAATTGGTTTCCAAGCAATTATCGCAATTCATAACACAAACTTAGGACCTGCAGTAGGTGGTTGCAGATTGTTCCCTTATAAGGATATGGATGCAGCTTTATTCGATGTACTAAGACTTTCAAGAGGTATGAGCTTTAAGAACGCAGCTGCAGGACTTCCATGCGGCGGTGCAAAGGGCGTTATCATTGCAGATCCATCTCAAAAGTCAGAAGCATTGTTCGAAGCATTCGGCGAAGCAGTTGAAAGTCTCCAAGGAAAATATTTTACAGCAGAAGATGTTAACACTACAACTGATGACATGAATCAAGTAATGCATAAGACTCAATTCGTTGTAGGCCGTGACACAGTCAGCGGAGACCCATCACCATTTACAGCAATCGGCGGATTCTATGGCATTAAGGCTGTTGCAAAGAAACTTTTCGGAACTGATGACCTTAAGGGCGTTAAGATTGCTCTCCAAGGACTCGGCCATGTAGGATTTGACCTTGCAGGTCAACTTGCTAAGGCAGGCGCAGAGCTTGTTGTATCAACACACTCCAACAGAAAGAATATGGAAGTTGCAGTTAAGGAATGGGGTGCTACTGAAGTTCCAGATGATGAAATCTACAATGTAGAATGTGACATCATTTCACCATGCGCTCTTGGTGCAACTCTTAATTACGAAACTATTAAAGGTCTCAAGTGTAAGGCCGTTGCCGGCGTTGCTAACAACCAGCTCTTAAATGATGAATGTGGAAAGCTTTTAAAGGACAAGGGCATTATTTATGCACCTGACTTCATCATTAATGGTGGTGGCGTAATCAATGCTGCACAAGAAGCATTTACTACTTACAACAAGGAAAAGGTTCTCAAGCAAGTAGAGAACATTTACAACACTGTTTATGAAATCATTACAGAGTCCCAAAAGACAGGAGTTCCTGAAGGCGTTATCGCACAACAGTTTGCAGAAAACAGAATTAAGAACGGCTTAAAATAGCTTATATTAACAAAGCTGTCGCAAAGTTTAATGAGTCCCGTTTATCGCTTCTCAGACAGGCGGGGCTCATATAGGACAGTTTATTATATTTTTGAAAGAAGAGGGAATTTTAATGGCAAAAGGCATAGTTGTATTGAGGACAGATATATGCAAGGCATGTGAGCTATGTGTTTCGGTCTGCCCAAAGGGTTGTCTTGAACTGGATAAGAAAAATGTTAACGCAAAGGCATACCATCCAGTAGTTTTTGTTAACCAGGATGCATGCGTTGGTTGTGCAAGCTGCGCATGGATTTGCCCGGATGGCGTTATTAATGTATATAAAGAAGATTAAAGGAGACGGCAAAATGACTAAGAAGAAATTACTAAAAGGAAATGAAGCATTTGCCGTTGCAGCTATTGCGGCAGGATGCAGACAGTATTTTGGATATCCTATCACACCACAAAACGAAGTACCAGAATACATGTCAAGAGAGTTAGCTAAATATGGCGGAGAATTCGTTCAGGCAGAGAGCGAACTCGCATCTATCAGTATGGTATATGGTGCTGCCGCTGCCGGTGGAAGATGTATGACATCATCATCATCAATCGGCATCGCACTCATGCAGGAAACACTGAGCTCAATTATTATGTGTCAGCTTCCATGCGTTATCATAAACGTTATGAGAGGCGGCCCTGGCATAGGTTCAATTCAACCTGCACAGGCTGACTACACTCAGGTTACAAAGGGCGGCCTTAATGGTGACGGTCACGTTATAGTATATGCACCTGCATCTGTTCAGGAATCTATGGATATGATCTATAATGCATTCGATCTCGCTGACGAATACAAAAACCCTGTATTAATCTGCGTAGATGGAATGATCGGTCAGATGATGGAACCTGTAGTTATTCCAGAATTTAAGCCTGTAAAGACTGATGAGGAAATAGCCAAAGAAAAGCCTTGGGCTTTAGTTGGTCACAAAAATGAAAGAATTAGAAATAAAGTAAATTCTGTATGGCTTGATCAATCAGCTTTGGAACAGAGAATATACGAAATGTGGCCAAAGTATGAGAAGGCAGAGAAGGAACTCCAAGACTGGGAGTCATATAACCTCGAGGGCGCAGAAGCAGTATTCGTTTCATTCGGAAGCACTTCACGTGTAGCAAAGGAAGCTATCGATATGATGGAAAAGGAAGGAATCAAGATAGGTATGATTCGTCCTAAGACTTTATGGCCTTATCCTAATAAAGCTTTTGATGAGATAGACCCTAAGACTACTAAGATGGTTATTTCTGTTGAACTTTCCATGGGACAAATGTTGCAGGATGTAAAGCTTGCTGTAAATGGAAAGTACCCTACAGCTTTAATCAATCGTGTCGGAGGAATGCTCCTCACTCCAGAAGAAATTGTGGAGAGAACGAAGACTTTACTCGGAGGTGTTAAATAATGAAACCGGTTTTTGAATATACAAAAAATATGCTGCCAAACGAGACACACTATTGCCCGGGCTGCACACATGGAATCGCTCACAGATTACTTGTTGAAGTATTGGAAGAAAGAGGCGAGATAGGAAACGCTATTGGCGTATCCCCAGTAGGTTGCAGCATTACAGCACACCAATACATGAATATCGATATGATTGAGTCACCTCATGGAAGAGCTCCTGCTGTTGCAACAGGTATTAAGCGTGTCCATAATGATGCGGCAGTATTCACATACCAAGGCGATGGCGACTTAGCTTCTATAGGTGGAAACGAACTCCTTCATGTTTGTGAAAGAGGCGAATTGATTACTACAATCTTTATCAATAACGCAATCTATGGAATGACTGGAGGACAAATGGCACCTACGACGCTAATTGGACAAAAAGCAACTACTTGCTTTGATGGACGTAGCGCAGAGAAACAGGGAATGCCTATGAAATTATGCGAGCTTGTCAGCACATTTGACAGAGCCGTATATGTTGAAAGATGCGCTTTAGACTCACCTGCTGATATTAAAAAGGCAAAGCAGGCAATCAACAGAGCTTTTGAAGTGCAGAAGAGAAAATTAGGTTATTCATTCGTAGAACTCCTTTGCTCATGCCCTACTAACTGGGGAATGGCCCCTGCGAAGGCTCTCGAATGGATAAGAACAGATATGATGGAATATTATCCGGTTAAGCAATTCCGCTGTCCGGAGGAGGTGAAGTAAATGGCTTTAACAAGAATGCATATGGCAGGCTTTGGAGGTCAAGGCATCTTGCTTATAGGAAAACTACTTGCCTTAGCTTCAATGTATGACGATAAAGAAGTAACATGGATGCCAGCGTATGGCCCTGAGATGCGTGGAGGTACAGCAAACTGTAC
>JAZQQK010000038.1:0-24700 GCA_045629065.1 Anaerovoracaceae bacterium
AGTGGTTAAGACCCAGGGTTGTGGCTCCTGTATACGTGGGTTCGAATCCCACCACCCACCCCATAAACCGTAGGGGTATCGCCAAGCGGTAAGGCAACGGATTCTGATTCCGTCATGCGTAGGTTCGAATCCTACTACCCCCGCCAACTCTTAAATAACGCGGAAGCGTTCATATATGGCGACATAGCCAAGTGGTAAGGCACGAGTCTGCAAAACTCCGATTCCCCGGTTCGAATCTGGGTGTCGCCTCCAAAAGAATAACCTGAGTTTATCTCAGGTTTTTTCTTTGCCAAAATCGTAGACTTTTATATTTTAAGCATCTGTGCTATACTAAAAGCGGCTAGTTACAATTGCATAGATACTATAACAATTGAAGGAGAAAAGAATGACTAAATTCAAGAGTTTAAAGGTGGTAGATAATTTCTATCAAAACAACCTGTTTTTTCCTATGCCAACTGTTGCAATATCAACATTGTGCGAGGATGGAAGCACAACAATCGGTAGCTATTCGTTAGTGTTCCCTTACTATATCGCAGGTAAGGATTACTATGCTATGATTCTCGAATGCAGAAACTCATCAAATACAGCGCAGAATCTTTTAAGAAACGGCAAATGTGCGCTTAACTTTATCAAGGACGATAAAAAGTGGTTCAAAGAGCTGGTGCGTTTAGGCTTTCCCGGAAAGACTCCTAAGGAAAAGATGGAAGGCTGCATTTTTAACTTAGTTAAGGGCGAGGCAGAAGGCGAGAGACCTTTGATCGTAGAGGATGCTTACCAGGTTATTGAATGTACTTGGGATGACACATTAGAGGACGCTTATAAATCAAAGGAGCATATCGGAGAACTCGAAGGTGTAGAACCGCCATACAATAACTTTAATGGTATTACTTCGAAATTCGGCTGCCATTTTATCTTAAAGATAGATAAGATTTTAATGGAAGATCAATATGCTTTAGGATTGAAGGACGGTTTGAAGAAAAACTCATTCCCTAACGTTCCTGTCGATTATGGCTATCACGACAGCAAGAATTTCTGGTACAAGAAGTTTAAAGGTTTTAAGCCTACTTTTGAACCGATCGCAGCAAGCAACAATGGTTCTGTAGAAACGGTTATGTATTGTGCGGAGAGACTTGATACAAAGGTAAAGTTTACAGAAGAAGCTTGTGAATTATACACACAGATCCCACGTCCGTTCATGAAAGCAGCCCTTTTACAGATTGCCGAAATCGCTGAACAGAACGGAATCGAAGTTATTGACAAAGCGGCTGCATTAAAGATTGCAGAGATTAAGAAAAAGAGCAAATAGAGGACAAATTATGCCAGACAAGACTCAAATCATGGATGAAACGGCGATTTATCGTGCGCTCACCAGAATGACACATGAAATAATTGAAAAGAACCAAGGGGTAGACAATATCTGCCTTCTAGGTATCAAGAGCCGTGGAATTCCACTAGCACAACGCCTTGGCGAAAATATAAAAAAGTTTGAAGGGGTAGAAGTACCAATCGGCTACCTCGATATTACTTTGCATAGGGATGATTTAACTGACGAGGAGAAGGAAGTTAAAGCTACAGATTGCTATTTCCCTTGCGATGTCACAGGCAAGACCGTAGTTATTGTAGACGATGTATTATACACTGGCAGAACAGTAAGAGCTGCTATCGAGTGTATATTTGCAAGTGCCAGACCAAAGCAAGTTCAGCTGGCAGTATTAATCGATAGAGGACACCGTGAATTACCTATAAGACCAGATTTTATTGGAAAGAACGTTCCAACTTCTAGTCATGAGGAAATCGCAGTTCTTTTAAAGGAAGCCGATGGAGAAAACGGCGTTTACATCTTAGGATAATGGGGGGACAACATGACTGAAACATCCGCAAAAGAAAAGAAGGGTCTGAACATTAGCGCCAAGTCCTTCATAATAGCAATAGCGGTTATTCTTTGCTTAATGATTTTAACTTATACTCTCACATTTGTGATTCCAGGTGGAGAATATGCGAGAACTTTAGATGCCAATGGCAACGAGATAATCGATACCAACGGCAGTTTCCAATACGTAGAAGGCGGACTTCCTTTCTGGAAATGGATACTTTCGCCATTCCTGGTATTAGGCGCAGAAGGCTCTACAACAATCATTGCCGTAATTGCATTTCTACTCATCATCGGTGGTGTATTTAATTCGCTAGAGAAGAGTGGATTAATGAAATACATGCTCCAATCCATCATCCATAAATATGGTGAAAAGAGATACCAACTTTTAATGGTTGTGACATTCTTCTTTATGGCGATGGGTGCTATCGTAGGATCATTCGAAGAGTGCGTACCAATGGTTCCAATCGTAGTAGCATTAGCAATTGGACTCGGTTGGGACAACTTAACAGGAATGGGTATGAGCTTGCTCGCTATCGGCTGTGGCTTTGCTTCAGGTGTATGCAATCCATTCACTATAGGCGTAGCGCAAGAGTTAGCAGGACTTAGAATGTTCTCAGGTATCTGGCTTAGGGCACTCGCATTCATACTTATTTTTGCTTTATTATCATTCTTCTTGGTACATCATGCAAAGAAGATTGAGAGACCTTTAAGCGCAGATGCAATAGGCGAATTTGAAAAGAACAGTAGCATGTCAAAGGGCCTGATTTCATTTGCCGTAATCTTAGGATTCGGCTTGCTTTTAGTTCTTTGTTCACCATTTATCAAAGCAATTCAAGACTATACTATGATTATCGTAGCGGTTACATTCTTAATCGCAGGAATCGTGTCAGTCAGAGTCTCAAAGATGAAAAGAAAGAGACTCGCTAAGACATTCTTTAATGGATTGGTATCAATTTTACCTGCAGTAGCAATGATACTTATGGCATCATCAATCAAGTATACTTTGGTTGAGGGTCATATCTTAGATACATTACTTTACAAAGCTGTTGGAGTTGCAAGCGTGCTTCCAAAGGCAGCAGTAATCTTATTCATCTACCTAATCGTTTTGGTTATGAATTTCTTTATTGCATCAGGCTCAGCAAAGGCATTCTTGCTCATTCCTCTCATCGTGCCTATAGCACAGATCTTTGGAATTCCAGCACAGCTTTGCATTGTGGCTTATGCGTTCGGCGATGGATTCAGCAATGTATTCTATCCTACGAATCCGGTACTGCTCATATCGATGGGCTTGGCGGACGTGAACTACGGACAGTGGGTGAAGTACTCGGGCAAGTTCCAGCTTGCAAACCTCGTGCTCACGTCACTCATCCTCTTACTCGGTCTCGCCGTAGGCTACTGCTAAATAAGCATATTAAAACCCCAATTATATACACTCCTTGCTAGTCCTCGTCGCTTGAAACGTTTACGAAACGTGATTTGCTTCTTGGGCAAGTGTCGAAACTCGCTGTCGCTCAAACAGTCTCCACTTGCAGCCAATCAGCCGCATCACTTTTTCGAACATTTCAACGCTCCTGCGGAAACGCATGGAATATATATAATTGGGGTTTTGTTGTGCCTATTTTACTGTCGCGCCAGTTGAGTCGGCCTTGAGGTCGAGTACGCGCCACGAGTGTTTGCAAGCTTTCGTAAGTGCTGCTTCGAGCTTGTGCGAAATGTCGGATGAGCCGATTGCGAGCATTGTTGGACCTGCACCGGAGATGCATACTGCACATGCGCCTAATTCAAGCGCCTTTTCTGATACGATGTCGTACTCGTCGATTAAACCTTTGCGATATGGTTGGTGAATCTTGTCTTTGAGTGCGAATGCAATTTTAGATTCATCGCCTGATTGAAGCGCTGTAAGAAGAAGTGCGGCATGTGAAATGTTATATATCGCATCTTCACGCGCAATCTCTTTTGGAAGAACGCCTCTAGCTTTTTCTGTTGAAAGCTGGAAATCTGGAATTATGAGTGTGAAATGAATGTTAGCCGCTGGTTTATACTTTTCAACACCGATGACGCCATCATCCATAACTGCACATGTGAGCCCACCAAAGAGAGCAGGTGCAACATTATCTGGATGACCTTCTACAAGCGTTGCAATTTCGAGAACTTTATCATCATCAAAGCCCGCATCATAAAGCAGATTATAGGCCATAATGCCTGCAATTATTATGGATGATGATGAGCCTAGCCCACGGCAGACTGGAATGTCACATGCTATCATCTTTGCCAAACAGCCAGCGCCTGATTTTCCGGCTGCTTTCTCAGCTTCTTTGAAGGACACGATTGCAAGATTATCCTCATTAGAAAACTCGGGCTCAAAGCCCTCAAAACTGAACTTTCCTGGAGTCTTTTCAAACTCTAAAGTGTTATATAGATTATATGCGATTCCGAAGCAATCAAAGCCTGGACCGAGGTTGGCAGATGTTGCCGGAACGGAGATTGTAACTTTATTCATAACTAGCTCCTATCTATTAACTGTAGCTATAACGTAGCCTAGCATTTTTTCTTTATCTATTACGTCTGTGAAACGTACTGCTTTGTCCTTTAAGCCAGCTAAGTTTTTAGGAACGGCGGTATTTGTTTTTTCTGAAAGATTATTCATAATGGCGAATTCATCATCAGAAGTGTTTACACCGATTGCCTCTGAAACTGCCTTAGGGAATTTATATGGTGAAGCTGTGGAGAGAACTACCATTGGTCGATTTCCCTTCAAATCGCTTGCAACCTTCCAGGCTGTAGCTGTATGAGTATCCATGAGGTATTTTGAGCCTTCCCAAACAGTCTTAATTGCATCTTTAGCTTCATCATCCGTAGCGAAGCCACAGCCAAATTCGGCCTGGATTTTTTCTAGCATTTCACTTGGAATCTCATACTTCCCATTCGCTGTGAGGTTGTCCATCAAAGCCTTAACAAGTTTGGAATCTTCACCTGAAACCATATATAAAAGTCTCTCAAGATTGCTTGAAACCAGGATGTCCATAGAAGGAGAAATCGTCTTATAGAATTCGCGCTTCTTGTCGTACACGCCTGTATTTATGAAATCAGTTAAAACATTATTTTTATTGGATGCGCACACTAATTTTCCTACTGGAAGACCAAGCTTCTTGGCAAAATATCCAGCGAGTATATCACCGAAATTACCAGTTGGAACTGTATAGTCAACGAGTTCGCCAAGCTTGATATCACCGGATTTTACCAGCTCTGCATAAGCCTTGAAATAGTAAACGACTTGTGGCACTAATCTACCGATATTTATCGAATTAGCAGATGAGAGGACTACATCCTTGTTTCCAGGAATGTCTGACTTTGCGACTTCGTTAAATATCTTCTTAACACCTGTCTGGCAGTCGTCGAAGTTTCCTCTAACTGCACATGAGTGAACATTGTTTCCAACCTGTGTAACCATCTGCATCTTCTGAACTTCGCTCACGCCTCCATCAGGGAAGAAGACTATGATTTCGATACCATCTACATCGTGAAATCCTTCAAGCGCTGCTTTACCGGTATCACCAGAAGTTGCTGTTAAGATAACAATCTTCTTATCTTCTCGCTCAGCCTTCTTTGCTTCAACCATGAGCTGTGGAAGAACTGAAAGCGCCACATCTTTGAAAGCACTAGTTGGACCGTGAAAGAGCTCAAGCACATAGCGGTCGCCGACCTTAACTAATGGAGTGAGTTCTTCTGTATCAAATCTATTATCATAAGCACGAGAAACTATACCTTTTGGATCCATAAAATCGTCCAAAAAGAAGCACAGAATCCGTTCTGCCATCTCCTTGGTGGAGAGTGACACTAGGGACTGCCAATCAAATCTTGAATAGTTGATGTTTCTAGGCATAAAAAGTCCACCATCGTTAGCAATTCCTTTGAGAACTGCCTGGGTTGAAGTAACTAGATGCTGATCGCCTCTTGTGCTTTGATAAATCATACGTTTTCTCCTAAAAATATTGAATAATTTGTATAAATATGATAAACTTTTCTATTATCAATTTCAAGTTTTTTAATAAAATCAAGTTTAGACTTGGTCGGTAAGGAGTTAGTTCATGAAGGTTGGACTTTTGGGATTCGGAACAGTGGGAATAGGCGTAGATAAAATCACAGAGAGCCGTAAGGACATCTCTGTTGTTCGCGTGCTCACTCGAACCGTAAAAGAGGGCATTGGAAACCGTTTGGCAAACTCCATAGATGATATTGTAAATGATTCAGAGATTGATACAGTTGTGGAGGTCATGGGCGGAATAGAGCCTGCACATGAATATGCTGTAAAAGCTATGAAAGCAGGAAAGAATTTTGTCACTGCTAACAAGGCTTTAGTAGCAGCTTATTATGACGAATTGTTAAACCTCGCTAATGAAAATCACGTATCCTTTAGATGCACAGCATCAGCCGGTGGCGGTATCCCTTGGCTCTACAATCTAGAGAGAGTTAAGAGAGTTGACAAGGTTAGTAAAGTTGGCGGCATTATGAATGGAACTACCAACTATATTATGACTGCGATGAATAATGAGAACGCAGATTTTGGTGAGACTTTGAGGAAGGCACAGGAACTCGGATATGCAGAGGCAGATCCATCCGCAGACATCGATGGCTATGACATCAGAAGAAAGCTTAACATCTCAGCTAACGTTGCATTTGATTGCTCTATAGCAGAGGAAGAGATACCTTGCTTTGGTATCAGAAATGTAACTGCAGAAGATATAGCAAACGGCAAGCAAGAAGGCAAAATTATCAAGCTTATCGCTACCGCAGAAGAGACTGATGGAAGCGTTTCATGCTTCGTAGAGCCAACATTTATTTCTAAGACAGATTTACTCGCAGGAGTAGAAGATACATTTAATTTAGTATTCTACACAGGCAATAACTGTGGAACACAAAGCTTTGTAGGACGTGGTGCGGGAAGATTCCCAACCGCTTACAATGTAGTTCAGGATTTAGTCGATGTGGAATACAACAAACCAGGCTTCTATACATCGAAGATGGATAAGCGAACCGTAGACAACACCAAGGTTGTTCACCAGTATTATGTGCGAACTACTATGCCGGACGGATTTTTACAAAAGAATACAGAAAAGTCCTTCGGCGCTTATGTAGTTACTAAACCGATTTCAGTTAAGGATATGCACGATTGGGCAAAGAAACAATTAGATGTTGACTCAAAGCTCTTCATTTGTGCATTGTAATAGAGGAGAAAATATGTTAAAAGTTGCAAAGTTCGGCGGCTCATCAATGGCCGATTGCGAACAGTTTAAGAAAGTTAAGAGTATTATAGATAAAGACCCTGCCAGAAGATGTATAGTTGTATCAGCTTCTGGAAAGCGTTTTTCAGGAGATAATAAGATTACAGACCTCTTATATCTCTGCCATGCGCACATCACTTACGGCGTATCCGCGGATAATGTATTTGAAATGATACGTTCAAGATATCTTGAAATTCGAGATGGTTTAGGCGTTAAGCTTGACTTAGAAAAGGATTTCGACGAACTCTACAAAAAGATGGGCGAAGGCATCTCTCAAGATGAACTCGTAAGCCGTGGAGAATATTTTTCAGCTAAGTTAATGGCTGCATATTTAGGCTATGACTTTTTAGATGCTTCACTTTGGCTCAAATTTAAATTTGATGGTACAGTAGATGAAGAGGCATCCTACGAAACACTTAAGGTTTTAGCAGAGGATCGCAAGGTCGTAATCCCTGGTTTCTATGGCGTAATGCCAGATGGCAAGATTAAGATTATGTCACGTGGTGGCTCAGATATCACTGGTGCTTTAGCGGCTGCAGCTCTTGAAGCTGACTGTTATGAGAACTGGACAGACGTTTCCGGCATTTTAATGGCAGACCCAAGAATCGTTAAGAATGCAAAGGCTATCAGATTCGTTACATATTCGGAACTTAGAGAACTCTCATATATAGGTGCACAGGTTCTTCATGAGGACACAATTTTCCCTGTAAGAAAGAAAAATATTGCACTTAATATTAGAAATACAAATGACCCAGAAAATCCAGGAACTATGATCAAAGAAAGTTTCGATGACGATCCTAATGAAGGAAACTTTATCACAGGCATCGCGGGCAAGAAGGGTTTCACTATTTTCACTATCACAAAGAGCGGAATGTCCTCTGAAGTAGGATCACTTGGACGTCTACTCACAATATTTGAGAAGTATAGTGTAAACATTTCCTACGCACCATCCGGAATCGACTGCTATTCTATGGTAGTTGAGAACAAGCAGATTGAGTCCACTAAATATGCTATCTTGGCAGACATCCAAAAGGAGATTAAGCCAGACAACATCAATGTGAGCGATGACATTGCAATTCTTGCTATTGTAGGTCGTAAGATGGTATTTAGAACTGGTTCATCCGGTAAGATTTTCCAAGCACTCGGTGAACGCGGAGTAAACATTCGTATGATTTCACAGGGCCCAGAGGAACTCAACATCATCATTGGTGTTAATGAAAAAGATTTTAACGAGGCTATCAAGGCCATTTATGAAAAATATGTTGGCTAATGGAGGTAGAGTATGAAAAAGTATAACGTAGCAGTTTTGGGCGCAACTGGTGCAGTTGGCCGTGAAATGGTAAAGATATTAGAAGAAAGAAAGTTTCCAGTAGGTGAACTTAGATTATTAGCAAGCAGAAGAAGTGTAGGAACTGTGTTCTACTTTAATGGTGAACCAGTAACAGTTCAGGAAGCAAAGCCCGAGTCATTCAAAGGAATGGACATCGTTCTTGGAGCTGTAGAGAACGCACTTGCAAAAGAGATGGCACCACACATTAAGAAAGCTGGCGCTGTTTTCGTAGATAACTCAAGCGCATTTAGACTTGATCCAGAAGTTCCATTAATCGTTCCTGAAATTAACCCAGAGGACATCAGCTGGAATAAGGGAATAATTGCGAATCCAAACTGTGCGACAATCATCACGCTTGTCGCAGTTAATGCGCTCAATAAGATTAGCCCTATCGAATATATGGTAGCATCTACTTACCAAGCAGCATCCGGTGCAGGAGCTGGCGGTCCAGTAGAACTCATGCAGGAAATCGATGCGCTTAATAATGACGAAGAATATAAGCCAGTAGTATTTGCTTATCAGTTAGCATATAATGTAATTCCTCAGATTGGTGGAGTCGCAGAATTCGATTATACTAAAGAAGAGATGAAGTTGCAGAACGAAGGAAGAAAGATTTTACACCTTCCAGAACTCAATGTAAGTTGTACTTGCGTAAGAGTTCCTGTAATCCGTTCTCACAGCATTTCTGTTGTTGTTAAGACAAAGGACAAGATTAGCGTAGAAGACGCTAAAAAAGCCATTTCTGAGGCTCAGGGATGCAAATTAGTCGATGATTTAGCTAACAACATTTATCCAATGCCACTTGAGACTTCCAATCAGGATTTAGTATACGTAGGACGTATTAGAGAGGACCTAACAGCAGGTGGACTTAACTTGTTCTGCTGCGGTGACCAAGTTAGAAAGGGCGCTGCAACTAATGCCATTCAAATTGCAGAGTTGCTAACAAAATAATCCGTTAATAATAGCTAGGGTTAGACCTGGTAAATCATAAAGAAAAGGGAAGAGAAAATGACAAAAGTTGATATTTTTTCAGGATTTTTAGGTGCAGGAAAAACTACACTTATCAAGAAACTCATCGAAGAAGCTTATAAGGGCGAACAGGTCGTATTAATTGAAAACGAGTTCGGTGAAATCGGTATCGATGGAGGCTTTTTAAAGGATGCAGGAGTTCAGATTAATGAAATGAATTCCGGATGCATTTGCTGCAGCTTAGTAGGGGATTTTGGCAAGGCCTTAAAGAAGGTTATTGACGACTATAAGCCAGACAGAATTTTAATCGAACCATCTGGTGTAGGTAAGTTAAGCGACATTATTACTGCTGTCGAAAACCTTGATTTAGAAGATGTAAAATTAAATGGCTTTACTACAGTAGTAGATGCTAAGAAGGCTAAAGTTTATATGAAGAACTTTGGCGAATTCTATAACAATCAAGTTGAACATGCTAGTTCAATCATTTTGAGCCACACTCAGGACATAGACGATGAAAAGCTTGCAACAGTTGTTAAGTTACTTCGCGAACATAATGAACATGCTACTGTTATTACAACTGCTTGGGATAAGCTCACAGGCAAGCAAATCCTAGACGCTATGGAGAACAAGGACACTATTGAAGAGGCTCTTGAACACTTGGCACACGAGCACGAAGAAGAGGAAGAACATGAGCATCATCATCACCATCACCACCACGACCACGATGATGATCACGAATGCGACGATCCAGAGTGCGAATGCCACCACCATCACGACCACGATGATGATCACGAATGCGATGATCCAGAGTGTGAATGCCATCACCATCATCACGAAGGACATCATCACGCAGATGAAGTCTTCAATTCAATCGGTTTTGAAACAACAAAGAAATTTAACAAAGAAAAGCTTGAAGCTTGCCTTGCTGACCTCAATGATTTCGGTCAATATGGTCAGGTGCTTAGAGCAAAGGGTATAGTGGAAGCAACTGATGGCACATGGATTCACTTCGATTATGTTCCAGGTGAACCAGATGTTAGAACAGGAGCTGCTGGTGTAACAGGTAGACTATGCATCATCGGTTCGGGCGTTGACGAAGACGCAATCAAAGAATTATTTGAATTATAGGTAGGAAAAAATGCCAGAAAAGGAAACACCGGTATATCTCTTCACGGGATTCTTAGACTCCGGTAAAACAACTTTCATACAGGAAACTCTTGAAGACCCAGGATTTAACGATGGTCAAAAAACTTTGCTTCTTCTCTGCGAAGAAGGTGAGGTGGAGTATAATCCAATCAAGTTTGCTTCCACAGCTGTAAAGATTGTTACAATAGAGGAAGAGGAAGAACTCACACTCGACTATCTTAATAAACTCCAATCTGTGACAAAGGCAGAAAAGGTAGTGGTTGAGTACAACGGAATGTGGTCACTCGACAACTTCTACAACGCTATGCCAGAAAACTGGGTAGTATATCAGGAGATGACTTTCGCAAACAGTCAGGACATTCTTACATTCAATGCCAATATGCGTAATTTGGTATATGATAAGATTAAATCAACAGAGAGCGTAGTCTTCAAAAACTTCAGAGGTGGCATGGATAAGATGCCATATCACAAGCTTGTCAGAGCTATCAACAGAAGATGTGATATCATCTACGAATATGGCCCTAACAAGGTTGAACTGGACAATATTGAAGACCCACTTCCTTTCGATGTAAACGCTCCAGTAGTTGAAATCGAAGATCGCGACTATGCGCTCTGGTATGCGGACATGAATGATAATGAAAAGGACTACTATGGCAAGACTGTTAAGTTCAAAGGAAGAACATTACTAGGTGGTGGTCTTAAGAATGACGAATTCGTCATCGGTCGCCATATTATGTCATGTTGCGAAGCCGATATCCAATTCGGCGGTCTCGTTGCAAAATGGCCAGATTCACAGACATTGACTCACGGCGGTTGGGCTATCATGGAAGCGACAATCGTTAGAGAGTATAACAAAATGTACGAATCGGTGGGACCAGTATTCCATGCGATTAATGTAACACCTTGTGACCCACCTGAAGAGGAAGTCGCAACATTCTATTAATAATAAAAAGTAAAAAGAGCCAGTCATTTGACTGGCTCTTTTTTAAAAAGGAATTAGGTATGGAATATCATTACGATATTGCTAACTCTATATACAGCCCACAGGTGAAATTCCTGATGGGCCATCAATTGATGCATAGCGGGAAACTATACCTTGCGGATCGATACTATAAGCTGTGAAGAAATCACCACGCTTGTAGCAAGAGTTAGGTGATCTCAACCAATATAGATCATCGGTGTTCTTTGTTACTAACTTTTTAACAATGTTCGCAGGATTGTTAAAATACTCGTATTTAGTCTTAATATATTCATCTTCGACACCACGTGTAATCTGTGAATCTTGTTCTTCAACCGAATAGATATTGTTTAGAGCAGGGAGCGCAAGGTAACGTTCGAGACATTGAATTGTAGAGTTATCAGTAATCCAACTTACGCCATCAGTAGTCGCTTTAAGGATAGTAGTAGGACCGCTTACATATACTTTCCATTTTTTGAAAATGCTTTGGATATCATTAGGCATAGCTTTATAAATCTCATCGCAGTCCCTATCTCCGAAAGAGTTGTTATAGTCATTGAGAGCATCTCCTACACGGAAGTTATAGTACTTGGTTCCTACGAACCACTGATCGTTTGCCAAACATTCTTTAAAGCCGATAACATACTTGCATTCTTGACCGTTTTCCAGAATTTCGCCGCCCTTATTATAGATTACCAAAGTGGCGTCGCATGCAGGTGCCGTCTGGCCGGTCTGCGTGTTATTCGCACTATTGTATACAGTCCTAAAAGAAGAAAGCTTTATTGGTCTTTCATCTCCGACTTTCCAGCCACAATAATCTGAAGGATCGATGATACCACTATAGGCCGCATCCATGATTGCAGCAATCTGCTTATCAGTTCCAGAAGACCAGCTGATATTTGCGAGTTCAGTTACTGGAAAACCATTATATATCGGCTCAGTAGTGCCTTCGATTGTAACCACGAAATTACCGCATTCCGCATTGCTATAAGCAGATGAGCGTGCACCAATATTACCAGTAAAGGTAAAGGTTTGACTGCCACCACCGATCATAACTGGCCTATCTTCTATAAAGTCTGCTGTCGAAAAATCGTGGAAGCCATCCATGATTAGAGAGTATGAATTGCCTTCTTGTGTAAAGTCAGTATCTGATGATTTTAGCGATAGGTCGGAAAGAGTGTTGACATACTTGATGCTCTTAACATTAATGAACTTCTCGCTAGAATTATTAGTGACAACGATTGGAGTAATTGAAAGCTCTGTTTCGCCTTGTTTTCCTGAGAATGTCACAGAGTTGCTAATAGTAAAATCCAACAACTCAGCTTCGATATTCATAAGCGCTGGTATGTATGTGTCTTGCGCATAGGCGTTTTGAAGTCCAAGGCTAGACATCAAAAGGATTGCCATAACAAAAAGCGCAGTGATGCGCTTTAGATGTGTTTTAAATATTTTCATAGAGACTCCTTTCAAGTACAAAAAATACAAAAGGCAACCAAATGATGGATGCCTCCTAAGTTCAATAAATTACATTTTTTGTCAGTAATATATTACCATATTGAAATTAGATTTTCAATACATTTTTTTTAAAAAACAAAGGACCCTATTCTGGATCCTTTGCATTTTCGTATGCTTCAAGTATTTTATCTTTGATTCTATTACGAGTTTCAGAAGTAAGCGGATGTGCTATGTCTCTGAAATCTCCCTCTCCCATCTTTTTAGATGGCATTGCGATGAATAAACCGTTTTGACCGTCGATAACTTTGATGTCATGAACTACGAATTCTTCATCGAAAGTAATAGAAGCGATAGCTTTGAGCTTGCCTTCTTCGGCAACCTTTCTGATTCTAACGTCTGTAATATTCATTTTTTCCACCTTCCAGCTTTAAATTAAGCATATATATTATACAATAGCTTTTTCTAAAAGGCAAGTGGTGGATATTGTATTCAAAAAATATCGTTACTTGGTAAAACTTCAATAGTTTTATCATCTAAAGAGATATTGCCAAGCCGAACGATAGAGCAGTAATTGTCTATCTTCTTTTTCTCTGGCTTTTCACTAACGATTGCTACTCCGACTCCTACAACTTCTGAGTTGAACTCTTTTACCATCTCGCTGATACCGATTATACTTCCGCCACCGCGCATGAAGTCATCGATGATGAGGAGTTTGGAACCAGGAACGATAGCACGCTTGGACATAGACATCTTTTGAAGCCTATCATCCGAGCCACTAAAATAGTTGATGGAAACCGTTGAACCTTCGGATATTTTTGCCTCACGTCTAACTACAACGAGAGGAAGACCCAGGAGATTTGCCACGGAGAAGGCAAGTGGGATGCCTTTCGTTTCTATTGTTATAACATAATCGGCGCCACAGTTTCTGAACTTCTTGGCAAAGATTGTAGCTATAGGTTTTACCATAGAAGGATCGTAGAACACATCTGAAGTGTAGATAAAATTGCCGCCCAAGAGTCTGGAATAGTCAGAGAGCCTTTCGACGAGATTCTGCTGTAGTTCTCTTATATCATCTTCAGTGATGTCTGGGATAAATTTTACTCCGCCTTTAGCTCCTGAGATTGTCTCGAGGTAACCATTTCCAGATTCCATTAAAGCAAGATTTGCGGCTTGTATGTCTTCACTTACACTGGACTTTGCAATACCGAAGTGATCACAGAAGTATTGAAGGCTGAATGGCTTATTAGGCGAATCAGTTAATATTTTTATGAGTGCGCCAATTCTTTCCGTACGTTTCATAGAAAACCCCCGATTTCGTTCGTGTTTGATAAAAATATCTTATTATTTTTATACTTTTTTGTCAACTCAAACTACTATTTTCAACTTTATGTGTTATAATAATATCATCTATAATTATGTGCATCTATAGGAGGCAACATATGGACTTTAAAGGCGTAAAATTCATTGATGAAAAAAATGTATATATTGACCCAGAAGTCGTAATCGGC
This sequence comes from Anaerovoracaceae bacterium, assembly GCA_045629065.1. Classification (GTDB taxonomy): domain Bacteria; phylum Bacillota; class Clostridia; order Peptostreptococcales; family Anaerovoracaceae; genus JAKSSM01. Next base: position 14,522 of record JAZQQK010000038.1, read on the forward strand.
GAGGGCACTGTTATCGGACCTGGCGTTACACTTAAGGGCAAAACTGTTATCGGTAAGAATACTATAATCGACCAAAATTCCAGAATCGAAGATTCCATAATCGGAGACAATGTTAAGGTTATGAGTTCATATATCTTACAATCTGAAGTAGGAGACGAGACTGAGGTTGGCCCATTCGCTTATATGAGACCTAACTCAAAGGTTGGAAAACGCTGCAAGGTCGGTGATTTCGTGGAGGTGAAGAATTCCACGATTAGCGATGACACGAAGGCATCACACTTGACATACATTGGAGATTCTGATGTGGGAGCAGGTGTCAACTTAGGTTGCGGTGTAGTATTCGTAAATTATGACGGCAAGGATAAGCACAGATCAGTAATTTCTGACAATGTATTTATCGGTTGTAATTCAAACATTGTTTCACCTGTTAATGTTGGTGAAGGCGCATATATTGCTGCGGGTTCAACTGTCACAGAAGACATTGAAGCTGATGCTTTATATATAGCTCGTTCCAAGGGCGTTAAAAAACTCAATTGGGTTAAAAAGCGTGGCCTTTGGAAGGGCAAGAAAAAATAAATAACTAATCAAATGCGTTAAGAAAGTTGAGGTACAAAAATTGAGAAGCGGAGTATTTGCTGATTACAAAGTATTTGCATGCAACTCACATTCAGAACTTGCGAAAGAAATCGCAGACATCATGGGAAAGCCATTAGGAAAGTGCGAAGTTAAGAAGTTTAGCGATGGCGAAATTTCAGTTAACATTTGGGAAACAGTAAGAGGTTTGGATGTCTATATTATCCAGTCCACATGCAACCCAGTAAACGACAACTTGATGGAACTCTTAATCATGATCGATGCTATGAAGAGAGCTTCCGCAGGTAGAATCAATGCAGTAATCCCATACTATGGATATGCTAGACAAGACCGTAAAGCAAAGGCTAGAGACCCAATCACATCTAAGCTTGTAGCTGACTTAATCGTAGCTGCAGGAGCTGACAGAGTAATCACTATGGATCTCCATGCAAACCAGATTCAGGGCTATTTCGATATCCCTGTGGACCACTTAATCGGCATGCCAATCTTGGCTCAATACTTCAAGGCAAAGAACTTGGATAATCTCTGCATCGTTTCTCCAGACCACGGATCCGTAACACGTGCAAGAGCATTAGCAGAACTTCTCAATTGCCCAATCGCTATTATTGATAAACGTCGTCCAGAACCTAACAAGTCTGAAATCATGAATATCATCGGTGATATCAAAGGCAAGAATTGCATCATCATCGACGACATGATTGACACAGCAGGAACTATCTGCAATGCCGCAAAGGCAATTAAGGATTTAGGTGCTTTATCAGTATATGGTGGAGCAACTCACGCAGTATTATCAGGACCTGCTATTGAGAGACTTAAGGAATCCGTATTTGAGGAATTAGTTCTCTTAAATACAATTCCACTCGCTAAAGAAAAGGTTCTCGACAAGATGACATTCTTATCAGTAGCTCCATTATTTGCAGAAGCTATGACTAGAGTTTATACAAACGGTTCAGTAAGCGCATTATTTGATTAGATTAGATATTTATGTACATTATCGTAGGTCTGGGAAATCCAGGTAAAAAATACGAGAATACTCGTCATAATATGGGTTTCCATGTCATTGATCTCTTAGCTGAGAAATATGACATAAAGGTCGAAAAACTAAAATTCAAGGCCCTGGTCGGTGAAGGCAAAATCGCCGACCAGAAGGTCCTTTTGGTTAAGCCTCAGACTTTTATGAATCTCTCTGGAGAATCCGTAAGAGAGGTCATGAACTTTTATAAAGAGCCAATTCAAAATCTGATTGTCGCATATGATGACATAGATCTTGCAACTGGCACATTTAGAATTAGAGCAAAGGGCTCAGCTGGAACTCATAACGGAATGCGTAGTGTAGTTTACCAGCTTCAGGATGATAATTTTCCTCGAGTAAGAGTAGGAATAGGTTCTGAAAATAGGGGTGAACTTGTGGACTACGTAATAGGTGGAATTCCAAAGGAAGATATTGAGCCACTAGAAAAAGCTTTAACTCAGGCAGCAGAGGCATGTGCTGCAATCGTCGAAAAGGGTATCGACAAGGCTATGAACGAATACAATATTCGTCCAGCAAGGGCTAAAAAAGAAAAGGCGCAAGAGGAGGAAGAGGATGCACGTAGTTAATATCAGTGGAATATCTGAATCACGTGTTGCACCTGTTTGCGCAAGGCTTGCGGAAGAAAAAGGTCAAAGTATAGTTATCGTTCCTACAGAAATTAGGGCGAGAAGACTAGCTTCTGATCTTTCTTTTTTTGCGCAGGGTAGAGATATTGTTTTACTTTCTAATCCGGAACATTTGGGCGTACCATTTGATGCTAGAAGCCATGAAGAGGCATCAAAGAATCTATTGGCACTAAAGAAGCTGGCAAATGGTGAGAACGTAATTGTGATCGTTCCTGCCCTATCAGCGGTTAGACCGCTCGTTCCGCACGAAACATTTAAAAAGAGTACAATTAGGCTCGCATATGGCGAGAATATCGATGTCCAAAAACTGAAATTGGACTTAGTCAATCTCGGTTATGAAAGAACGGAGATGGTTGAGTCGAAGGGTCAGTTTAGCGTAAGAGGTGGCATTATCGATATCTTTATGCCAGATAGTGAGCATGCTACTAGAATCGAACTATTTGATACTGAAATAGATTCGATTAGAAAGTTCAGCACTAACACTCAGCGCTCTATCGAAAATATAAAAGAAATTGAAATCTATCCTGCCAACGAATTGCTCGAGGGCTACTTAGAGTATTCAGATGGTCAGGTTGAATATATTTGGGACTATATGCAGGGTGGAAAACTCATGGTTGACGATCCTGATAGAGTCTATGAAACTTTAACCGATGATGAAGAGGGTACCAAGATATTCAAGAGTGCTCTTAGAAAAGAAGATGTGGCACTCTTCACACCGTTTACTAAACGAATCCAAGGCATAGAGAAGTATGACGAGATATCTAATATGAATTCTCGCCAGACTTTGATTTATAATGGAAAACTTAATATTCTTGAGGCCGATCTAAAGGCATACATTAAAAAGAATTATAAAGTAACTATTGTCTGTCAGTCTAAAGAAAGGCTCGACAACTTAAGAGAGTTTGCTGACAGAGCTGGAATAGAGTCGAAAATCAACTTTGCGATAGGTAATCTTACAGCCGGCATAGAGTACCCAGATGAGAAGAAAATCTGGATAGCAGAATCAGATATTTTCGCAAGCAGAAAGAAAGTAAAAAAGGCTAAGTTCAAGGACAAAGGCCAAGCCATAAAGACTTTCTCGGATATGCATGAAGGAGACTACGTGGTACATGAGAACCACGGAATTGGTCGCTTTATAGGCATTGAGCAGCTTTCCGTAGAGGGCGAAAAGAAGGATTATATAAAGATCAAATACGCTGGCGAAGACATGCTTTATGTACCTGTAGAGCAAATGGATATTGTCCAGAAATATATCGGAGGCGACGGCAATGCGCCTCGCATGAACAAACTTTCTGGAGGCGAATGGAAAGCCACTAAAGCCAAGGCAAAAGCTGCGATAGCGGTTATGGCAAAGGACTTAATCGAACTCTACGCAGAGCGAAGCATTAATCCGGGCTATGCATTCGGTAAGGACACCGTATGGCAGCAGGAATTCGAAGACGCATTTCCTTTTACTGAAACTGATGACCAACTGAGAGCTACAGCAGAAATCAAAGCTGATATGGAAAAGCCACTAGCAATGGATAGACTGCTTCTAGGTGATGTTGGCTTTGGCAAAACCGAAGTTGCGGCAAGAGCAATTTTTAAATGCCTAGCAGATGGCAAGCAGGCAGCGATATTGGTGCCTACGACAATCTTGGCGAACCAGCATTATTACACTCTAAAAGAAAGATTTGAAAATTTCCCGTTCAAGGTTGAAGTGCTCTCAAGATTTAAGACACAATCCGAGCAGGACGAAATAGTTAAACGTTTGGCAGAAGGTCAGGTAGACCTCGTAATAGGAACGCATAGGCTCTTATCAAAGGATGTGAAGTTTAAAGATCTAGGCCTTTTAGTTGTTGATGAAGAACAGCGCTTTGGCGTAGAAGATAAGGAAAATATTAAGAAGTTAAAGACTAATGTCGATGTCTTGACACTTTCCGCCACACCAATTCCGAGAACTCTCAATATGTCACTTAACGGCATCAAGGATATGAGTTTGATTGAGGAACCTCCTGAAGAAAGATACCCTGTTCAGACATATGTGCTCGAACAGGATGATGAAACAATCAAGGAAGTCATTGAACGTGAACTAAATCGTGGTGGTCAAGTATACGTAGTATTTAATAGAGTCAGGGGCATCAATCAAATCGTAGAAAAGATTGAAAACTTGGTGCCAGATGCTAGGGTTTCCGTTGGCCATGGACAGATGAATGAGCAACTCTTGGAGAACGTAATGTTAGATTTTATCAATGGTGAGAGCGATGTGCTCGTTTCCACTACGATAGTAGAATCTGGTCTCGATATTCCAAATGCAAACACTATGATTATCATGGACTCTGATAGGTACGGACTTTCCCAACTTTATCAACTAAGGGGTAGGGTAGGACGTACTAATAGAATGGCTTATTGCTACTTGATGTATCATAAAGATAAGGTTTTGAACGAGGGCGCAGAAAAGCGTCTAAGAGCGATTTGCGAATTCACTGAGTTCGGTGCCGGCTTTAAGGTTGCTATGAGAGACCTTGAATTAAGAGGCGCAGGAAACCTCCTGGGTACAGCGCAGTCCGGTCATATCACCAGTGTAGGATACGAACTCTATTGCAAGATGGTAGATAATGCGGTGCGTGCTCTTAAGGGTGAAATCGTTAATGATGAAACTGAGGAGGCTTCGATTGAAATCCCAGTATCCGCATACATCCCAGATACTTATATTTCTAATGAGACAATCAAGATGGAAATGTATAAAAAAATTGCGATGGTTCACAGTTATGATGATGAAGACGAAATGGTTGATGAACTTGTGGACCGCTTTGGCGATGTTCCAAAGGATACAATGAATCTCATCAAGATAGCACACATCAGGTATCTGACAGAAGAACTCGCTATCACTAGAATTCATAAAGTGGCTGAAGACTTTATACCTAAGCCACAAGCTAATCTTCCAGCAAGACTTAAGGCAAGCGAAAGAACTAAGCTCGTATTCGACTTTGCAAAATCGAACCCACTAAATGCCTATGCTATATTCAATTTGAACGAGCGAATGGGACAGTATGTTTTCGTACATGGTGGGGTAGAGCCTTTTATTAGGCTGAGCGCACTTAAGCAAAACATGCTGGATGATGTCATCGAAATGTTAGAAATATTATATGATTCTAAGAAAAGTGGAAAATAGAAATAGTATATGTTATAATTAATCAGTTAAGGACGGTATGAAATATGCTTTTTAAGAACATCACAATTTTAGACGAAAACTTTGAAATTAAAAATAATATGTATGTGGCAGTCAAGGATGATAAGATTGCTTACATAGGAGAAAAGATGCCAGAAGGAGATTTTGGTGAGTCATATGACGGAACGGGCAAACTTTTGATGTCTGGTTTCTACAATGCCCACGCACATTCAGCTATGACTTTGGTGAGAGGTTATGGTGAAAATATGAGTCTCCAAGACTGGTTATATAAGAGAATTTTTCCATTCGAGGATCATCTCAATTCAAATGCAGTTTACTACGGTAGCATGCTTGCTATGGCTGAATCACTTAGATTTGGAATCGTGTCAACATCAGATATGTATTTCTTCTTAGATGACACTGTAAGAGCATGCTCGGAAGCCGGAGTAAAAGCTAATATAAGCAGATCCATTTCACACTTTGACGATTCTGACCCATGGGAGGGCGAAAGACTCAAAGAAATGAAGAGAACATTCGAAGCATATCATATGACTGAAAATGGTAGAATTAGGATGGACTGCTCACTCCACTCAGAATACACAAACAATATGAAATCAATCCAGGCTGTATCAGACTATGTCAACGAAGTTCAAACAGGAATTCAAATTCACATTTCCGAGACTAAGTCAGAACATGAGGCATGCAAAGAAAAGTATGGTATGACACCTATTCAACTTTTCAACAAAGCTGGTGCGTGGAATGCTCCAACATCAGTTGCAGCTCACTGCGTATGGATTGAAGGCGAAGACTTTGATATTATCAAGGAAAAGGGAGTGACTGTAGGAGCCAACCCTGTATCCAATTTAAAGCTCGCATCTGGTGTATCCAATGTGCCAGAGATGTTAAGAAGAGGCTTAAAAGTGGCAATCGGAACTGACTCGGTTTGCTCCAACAACAGCTTGAACTTCTTTGAAGAAATGAAGGCTTTCGCTACTTGCTCAAAGATGATGTATAAAGACCCAACAGCAGTAACACCAAAGCAAGCGCTTTATGCGGCTACTCGTGAAGGTGCACTTTGTCAAGGAAGAAATGACTGTGGTCTTTTAAAGGAAGGATTCAAGGCAGACTTAATTGTTATTAACACTGCCGTACCAAATATGTATCCTGTTCACAACATGTTAAACAACTTAGTATACTCTGCAGATGGCTCAGATATACTTATGACTATGGTAGATGGAAAGGTGCTCTATGAAAACGGAGAGTACAAAACTATCGATGTAGAAAAGGTAATGCACGAGACACAAGCTGCTACAGATGCTATCTTAGCTGAATTATAATTATGAACAAATTCCTAAAAGGAGCTGCAATATTAGGCGCCGCCGGTATAATCGTAAAGATTATAGGCGTGGCATTCAGAATTCCTCTCACTCTTTGGGTGGGTGCTGATGGACTCTCATATTACAGTTCAGTCTACCAAATCTATACTTTCTTACTTATACTATCCACAGCGGGTTTCCCTGTGGCTATTTCGCGTATGGTTTCAGAAAGAATAGCTCTAAAAAACTATGGTGGAGCTCACAAGGTATTCACAACTGCGGTTTGGCTCATGACAGCCATCGGTGTAGTGTTCTTTGGTTTGGTATTCTTTGGCGCAGGATTTATTGAAAAAACGGTACTCGATTGCGAAGGAACATTTCCTTCGATAAGAGCGATAGCACCAGCACTCCTTTTAGTACCAATCATGTCAGCTTTCCGCGGCTATTTTCAGGGAAGGCAAAACATGAATCCGACAGCACTCTCACAACTCGTTGAGCAGTTGTTTAGAGTGGGATTCGGCCTACTTTTGGCATATATGTTTATAGGCAAGGGCAACGAATATGTATCTGCTGGCGCCACACTCGGTTGCTCAGTGGGATCTCTCGCAGGCCTTGCAATAATGCTACTTGTGTATGGCCTTAGCCGCAACTATATCAACAAGCAAATCAATCATTACAAAGACTTTGAATCAAAAGAAGATACAAAATATATCGTAAAGAGAATTTTGGCTATCGCAATTCCTATTACCATTGGTGCCAGCGTCTTACCTTTAGTAAATGCTATCGATGCTGCAATGGTAATGAGAAGACTTCAAGCAACTGGTTGGTCATTCGTGGAATCAAAAGCTCTTTGGGGCAGACTCGGTGGTTACTGCGATTCATTGATCGGCTTGCCACAGGCTTTCATCTCTGCAATAGCAATGAGTTTGGTACCAGCTATTAGCGCTAGCCACAAATTAGGCGACAAAATAGAAGAAGCTGAAAACATGAAGCTTGCAATGCGTGTTGCAATGCTTATTGGGCTTCCATGCGCTGCAGGAATCTTTAGCCTAGCTCATCCAATTTTGAAACTCTTATATCCTACAGCAAAGGTTGCTCAGGAAGTTTCAGATGCAGCACCTACACTCCAACTGATGTGCCTAATCGTAGCGTTCATGTCAATCATCCAAACAATGACTGGTGCACTTCAAGGCATAGGAAAGCAGGGAAGACCTGTTAGAAACATTGCGATCGGCGCAATATTTAAGATTGTTCTCACATATGTTTTAGTTGGTATTAGATCTATAAACGTTAATGGCGCTTGCATCGCAACAATTGTTTGCTACATCGTAGCAGCGCTTTTAGACATTAGGGATGTTAGAAAGTTTGCTGGAGTTAAATTCGATCCAGTGTTGACATATATTAAGCCACTTATTTCATCAGTAGCTATGGGTGCATGTGCATTTGGAATGTACAAATTAGTATTTGCAATCATAAAGAGCAATGCGGTAGCTACTCTAGTAGCAATCGCTTTCGGAGTTATTGTTTATGTAGCTTTGATACTGATTACAAAGTCCATAACACTCGACGAAATCAGACGCTTACCTAAAGGAAACAAGCTAGCAAACTTACTCGAAAAAGTAGTTAAATAGACATAGAAAAATTATTAAAAAAGTATTGACAATTACCGCCAATAGTGCGATAATATACTCGATAATACGGGAAATCATACGACCGTATTATTTTACAAACCTAATAGCTCATTAGGGGTTGCGAAAGGCGCGATGAGAGTTGATAAGTTTCTTAAAAACTCAAGGCTGATTAAAAGACGTACCGTTGCTAAGGACGCTTGTGATCAGGGGCGTGTTTCAGTAAATGGTAAGGTCGCGAAAGCGAGTACCGAAATCGATGTGGGTGATATCATTCATATCGAATTTGGAAACAATAGCGTATCGGCTAGAGTATTAGAAATCGTAGACTCTTGTAACAAAGAAGCCGCAACAAAAATGTATGAAATAATTCAATAAAGTAGCCCACATTTGTGGGCTATTTTATTGTCTAAATATATTCACTGTGCTATAATCAATCTACTATGAAAAAATCATCTAATATCAACAGCTGCATATTATATCTATTCCTGTATGCTCCACTTGGAGCGGTTTGTCCACTGATTAGCCAGTATCTGGCTTCTATAGGTTTTAGTGGAACCCAGGTAGGTCTTATTACATCGCTATCCACTGCAGCAGCAGTGTTGGGCGGAATTGTTATGGGCAACATTTTTGCAAATGTTAACTCAAAGAGACTTATCATTATTTTGTCTCTTGCAATCAGCGCTGTTGGTGCTGTCGTATCTATGAATGCCAAGGGTTTTTTGGCATTTGCAATAGTATATTCAATCCTGTATTTTTTCCAACAGCCGGTCCAGGGATTCTGTGACTCTATTGTCATCGAGAACGGCAAAAATTACGCCTTAGTGCGTTCTTTTGGTGCAATTGGATATGCGGCATCTTCGTATTTTGCGGGCCTCTTATCGAATAATAGAGGCTTACAGATGATATTTGTAATACATGCAATTTCTTCAGTTATTGCGTGCGTAATGGTAAAGTTCGAGAAGGAACCACCAAAATACACAGAGAAGAAAGAGAAGGTTAATACACTTTTGCTCTTTAAGGACAAAGGCTTTGTAAAGCTTCTAATTTGCGCGTTCTTTATGTTAGGACCAGTTATGGGTAATAACACATATTTTGGCTACCTCTATAGAAGCGCAGGTGGAGACGTTGCAGGCATCGGTTTTTGTTTCATGCTGATGGCTGGATCAGAAGCTGTAGTTATGGTATTGTTGCCACTCGCAAAAAAGAGACTTTCGACACAAAAACTCATGATTATCGGAATGCTCGTGGCTATTGTGAGATTTGGAATCTTTGCTACTGGGCCATCAGTAGGAGTGCTAATCGGAACATTCTTCCTTCAAGGAATCATGGATGGCATACTTTTAGTTGAGTTCGTAAACTCATTTGGAAGGATAGTTGAACCTAAAATGGCCAATATTTCAGTATCTACATATTATGCTATCGGATTTAATTTCTCATCCATTGTTACTAATGCAGTAAGCGGTGTGATTTTGGATGCCTTTTCGGCAAAGGCAGTTTACCTGCTTTTTAGTATAATGTGCTTAATTGCCTTCATATTATATATATGCACTGGATTGGTTAAAGAAAAATTAGATTATAAGTAGCTTTTTTATAGTAAAAATGTCGAGCTTTTTGGATTGAAAAACAATATTCACAAAAAGTTCAAAAAACTTACAAAAAGGCTACGAAAATCTATTGACATCAATCCCTAATAGTGCTATTATAGACAAGCTGACGGTTGAAAGACAGTCGGCTGAACATTGAAAACTTCATAGTGTAGAAATTTAGTCTAAAGATTGATTTTCAAAATCAATCAAAATCTAAATGAAACAATCAGCAAATTGGTAAG
>JAZQQK010000039.1:0-88781 GCA_045629065.1 Anaerovoracaceae bacterium
AGAAATTAAGTACATGTTTTCCTTAGATCCATGTGGTAAGAAGCCCCAAATTTCTTCTGTGATGAATGGCATAAATGGATGTAAGAGCTTAAGCATATTCTTTAAGCAAGCTACGAGTGTAAATCTTACAACCTTCTTATCATCTTCATCGTCGCCCCAAAGTCTAGGCTTAACGAGCTCAATGTACCAGTCACAGTACTCATTCCAAATTAAGTCATATACTCTTTGGCCTGCGAGTGCTAAATCATATCTTTCCATAGCGGCGTCGATATACTTAACAGCTTCGTTAACCTTTGTAAACATCCACTTGTCTTCATCTCTAAGCTTGATGTTTTCTAAGTTTCCTACCTCAGCATTTGCCATGCCTTCGCATGTAGCAGAGCACTTTGCCATTTCTTTGAAGTTGCCCTCTTCATCCTGAAGATTCATAATTACGAATCTTGAAGCGTTCCAAAGCTTATTAGCAAAGTTTCTAGCAGATTCAAGTTTATCTGTCTTGAATCGCATATCATTACCAGGTGTAATACCTGTTGTAAGCATGAATCTCAAAGCATCTGCACCGTATTGATCGATAACTTCGAGTGGGTCGATACCATTTCCTAAGGACTTACTCATCTTACGACCTTCTGCATCTCTTACGAGGCCGTGAATATATACGTCATGGAAAGGTTCCTCACCCATGTATTCAAGTCCTGAGAATACCATTCTTACTACCCAGAAGAAGATGATGTCGTAACCAGTTACTAGTACATCAGTTGGATAGAAGTATTCGAGGTCTTTTGTCTTTTCTGGCCAACCTAAAGTTGAGAAAGGCCAAAGTGCAGAGCTGAACCATGTATCAAGAGCATCCTCGTCTTGATGGAAATGAGTTCCACCGCACTTAGGACACTTCTTTGGTGTATCGTAATCAACAACGATTTCACCGCAGTCTTCGCAATAGTATGCAGGGATTCTATGACCCCACCATAATTGTCTTGAGATGCACCAGTCTTTAATATCTTCCAACCAGTGAAGATAAATCTTTTCGAATCTATCTGGAACGTGTCTTAACTTACCATTCTTTGCTACTTCGATAGCAGGCTTTGCTAAGTCTTTCATTGCTACGAACCATTGGTCTGAAATCATATCTTCGATTACAGTGTGGCATCTATAGCAAGTTCCCTTTGGAATTACCATCTCTTCAATCTTTACGAGATGTCCAGCGGCCTCGAGGTCGGCTACGAAAGCCTTACGGCAGTCCATACGATCCATGCCATTATACTTTCCAGCGAGTTCGTTCATGGATCCATCTTGATTGATTGCTGATAATACTTCAAGGTTGTGTCTTTGTCCTACTTCGAAGTCGTTAGGGTCATGAGCTGGAGTAATCTTTACTGCGCCTGTACCTTTTTCTGGATCTGGATAAGGGTCAGCGATGATTGGAATTACACGACCTACGAGTGGAACTACTACGTTCTTACCTACTAAATCCTTGTATCTCTCATCGCTTGGGTTAACTGCAATAGCAGTATCGCCAAAGATTGTTTCTGGTCTTGATGTAGCTACTGTGATACCCTCTGATGATCCATCAGCTGAATCATAGTGGAAATACCAGTAATTGCCCTTTACGTCCTCGTGCTCGACCTCGGCGTCGGAAAGTGAAGTCTTACAGCATGGACACCAGTTTACAAGTCTATGTCCTCTATAAATTAAGCCTTTTTTGTAGAGCTGAATGAATGCAGTCTTTACAGCATTGCTGCAGCCTTCATCCATTGTAAATCTTTCTCTGGACCAGTCGCATGAATCTCCGAGTTTACGGCACTGACGTGTGATACGTCCACCGTATTCTTCCTTCCAAGCCCATGCACGCTTCATGAATTCTTCACGACCTAAGTCTTCCTTTTCAAGTCCTTCTTTTTCTCTGATTGCATTTACAACCTTTACTTCAGTTGCAATTGATGCATGGTCAGAACCAGGAAGCCAAAGTGCTGAATATCCTTGCATTCTCTTATATCTTGTAAGTACGTCTTGGAGCGTTTGGTCCAAAGCATGTCCCATGTGGAGTTGTCCTGTGATGTTTGGAGGTGGCATTACAATACAGAATGCTTTCTTGTCCTTATCAACTTCGGCTCTAAACGAACTGGACTTTTCCCACATTTCATAAATTCTATCTTCAAAATCTTTAGGGTTATATGTTTTTGCTAAATTCTTTTCCATTATTGGTTGCCTTTCTATTGTTCTATTTCTGCCTTATTCTCTAGTATTTCATTAAGTTTAAGATCAAGTGTTGTTTTTGCTGTGTTCTCCATATAGACTGCATTGTTTAATGCGTCTTCAATGGAGCTTCCCACGGCAACCATTCCATGGTGAGGCATGATCGTTCCAATCTTGTCTCCAAGTCCAGTTACAACTGCTTTTGCTAAAGTCTTCGTTCCAGATAATCCATATCCACAGCACTTAAAAGCATCACCGTATTTTGCCCTATCAGCTTCTAATACAGGTAAATCTGTTTCAGCTGCAGCGAATACCGAGCAGAACTTTGAATGTGTATGAACTATAGCCATTACATCAGGACGTTTTTGATAGATACCAGCATGTAATGACTTTTCTGAAGTAGGTTTTAAATCACCTTCCCACTTGAGAGATTCTATTTCAACTTTAACGATGTCCTCTGGCAGCAAATCTTCATAATCGATACCGGATGGTGTTACAAGCATATAGTTCTCATCAAGTTTGATGGAGATATTTCCCCAAGTTCCCTGCACTAAACCAGTCTTTACGAGTTTCTTACCATAATCTACAACTTGCTTTCTGAACTTCATCTCAGTCTCAGAAACATCAGCTAACGTTCCATGAGTGAAACCGCCGATTCTCTTCTTTGAATACTTCTTTAAGTAAACTAAGTGTTCAATCTTAGCATCGAAACCATTAACTGCCTTGGCATAGCCAATTCTATCTGCAAGGAAAGTAACTTCCGCACTCTTTTCTAGAATTTCCATAGCAGTTACTGCTTCTTTAAGGTTGCGTCCACAAGTAAGGTAGTGACCGTCGAATTCTTCCTTATCGCTATCATAATCAGTAATGATTGCGACTGCGGACTGTTTCTTAGTGGCCTTTGCTATATCCTCGTTATGGAAGAGGTCTATGTATCTGCAATCTACAACATTGAATTGGAAGCCTATAATCTGAGCCATATCATCTAAAGGAGCGGCAAAGCCTCTGCCCATCTTTAATGCCTTCATAAGGTAAGGCGTCTCAAAATAGATCATTGCCTGCATTTCAGTATCATAGAGAGGTAACATTTCATCTCTAAGTACTTCGATATCGCCTTTTTCAAGATTTGCTAAATCGGCATGCTCTCTTGTTGCAAAAAGGTAACGTCCACTCTCCATGAACATCCTTGCCTTTTCGCCAACAGGATAGCCATATGAAGTCATAGCCTTTCCAGCGTCTCTAAAAGCTTCATATACTTCTTGTTTTAATTCTTCTGCCATTTATGCCTCCGTAAATCGCTTGCCATTCGCAATTTTGTATGCTTTTTCAAGCGAGTAATAAATGTCTTTATAATCTTGGAAGAGCTTGTCGTAGATAGCCTTATTTTCGTGGTTAGGTGTGTAAGTATTCTCCACCTTCACGAAGTCTTTAACCTTATCAAAGCCCTCGAGTTCACCTAAACCTATCATCGCTACTACCGCAGCTCCCAAAGCGCCTGAAGATCTAGGATCTTTGCAAGTGCTTAGAACTTTACCAGTAATGTCTGCAATCATCTGCATCCATACTGGGTCTAATGCTCCACCGCCAATAACTCTAATGTTGTTGCACTGGAAGCCATAGTCTTCTCTATAGTTTTCAATTATCCAGCGAAGATTATATCCAATACCTTCGTAAACAGCTCTCATAAGATGTTCTCTCGTGTGATCCATTGAGATGTTGAAGAGTGTCGATCTCGTTGTCGTATTCGATACCGGACATCTTTCACCGAGCATCCAAGGAGTACATACCAAGTGGTCTGATCCAGGTGGTATCTTCTTTACTTGTTCAATCATATAATCGAAAATCTTTTCACCGTATTGTTCTTTTTCCTTCTTAAAGAACTGTTCTTGAATCCAAAGTAGGTTTGCACCAGCTGATTCAGTGATACCAGCGATTAAGAGTTTTTCCTTATCTGCTGATTGAATTGGTGCTGCGCCATGTTTGAATTTATCCTTGTCGTTAGTTGCAACGGCAACCCAAGCAGAAGTTCCTAAGTAAATGTGACAATCTCCATCGCCCACCATTCCAGAACCAACCGCTGCGGCCTGAACGTCATCACAACCACCGAAAACAGGTGTATCTACATTAAGTCCCATCATCTCGGCAGCTTCTGGTAAAAGACCACCGATTAGGTCAGTTGAACAAACGAGTGGTGGAAGCTTTTCCATATCCATTCCAACAAGTTTCAAGACGCTCATCCATTCTTTGCTCTTTAAGTCAAGTGCGAATGAAGATGCTCCAGAAATTTCAGTTACCATCTTTCCTGTGCACATATATTTCATGAAACCGTTTACGTCAAGAATCTTATATGTGTTTTCCCAAATTTCAGGGCGTTCTTCTTTTAGCCAAATAACTTTTGCAAGCACGTCTTTGCCCATGATTGGTGTGCCAGAGAAAAGCTTGAAAATCTTCTCTCCGCCTACCTTGTTCATGATGCTCTTTGCTTGCTTCTCAGCTCTTCCATCAACCCAAGTAATATTTGGATGGAGGGTTGTTCCCTCTCTGTCGACTGGGATGATTCCCTGTGCCTGTGTTGAGAAAACGACGCCTTTTACATCATCTGGATTAATGTTTAACTCTTCCATGAGGCGTTTTGAAGCCTTGCATGATTGTTTCCAATAATCCATTGGGTCCTGTTCTACACATGCTGGAGCTGGATAGTATGTTGGGTACTCTTCCTTGGCTGTTCCAATGATATTTCCTTCAAAATCCACGAGCACGGCCTTATCGCTGCCTGTGCCTAAGTCGTGGGACATAATATACTTTGCCATATTTTCCTCTACTTACATTTATCTGTCTTTACGACTTCTTTGAATACCTTTTCGAATCTATTAAGTGCATCATCGATGACCTCATCTGTATCGGCCATTGAAGTATAAAGTCTGGATCCTGCGAGTGTTACGATACCGTTAGCCATGTATGCAGCTCCCATTCTTTCCATGGAGTCTTTTCTCTCATACATCATGTCTTTATTCTTTAAGAGTCCAGTTGCTGACTTAAGCATTGAATATGAGCTGAAGTCGAAACTCATAGCTCCAGTACACTCTAAGTGGCAAATTGAGCCTTGGTTGTATGCAACGAATGGAAGTCCATATTTATCGATTAAGAACTTAAGTCCATCAGTGAGCTTATCTCCTGCCTTGCCTGCGATTTCACAAGCATTAGTTCTTGCGATTTCTTTAATAGCAGTATATCCAGCTAAGCAAGAAAGTGGGTTAGCAGCGAGTGTTCCACCTACATATGCCTTGTGTCCCTTGTTTCCAAGTCCAGCGGCCATGATGGAGATATATTCTCTCTTTCCGCCGACACCACCAGCTGCAGGGTAACCACCAGCTACAATCTTTCCAAAGATTGTCATATCAGGAACTACATCAAAGAAAGCTTGTGCTCCACCGATTCCTACTCTGAATCCAGTTACTACTTCATCAAAGATTAAAAGTGCGCCATATTTGTCGCAAAGAGCTCTTACACCCTTGTTATAGTCAAGTGCTACTGGTCTTGTGCCAGATTCAGGTCCAACTGGTTCTACGATTACAGCAGCTGTGCCACCCTTTATTTTGTTTCTCTTTAACATTCCTTCGAGCATATCGAGGTCGTTAGGTCTTACTTCGTCTGTAACGCCATAAGCAGCCTTAGGAATACCATGTGACTCTAATAGTCCACGTGATCCAGGAATCTTAAGTCCATAAACCATTTGATCGGACCAACCGTGATATGCACCGCCAACTTTGATAACTCTCTTCTTGCCAGTTGCAATACGAGCAATTCTTATGGATGCCATTACGGATTCAGTTCCGGATGAGAGCATTCTGAACATCTCTACGTTAGGCATGTGTGAATGAATCTCTTGAGCAATTAAGAGCTCTGCTTCGTGGAGAAGTCCAGTAACTGGTCCACATGTATCGAGCAGATTCTTTACTGCGTTTCTAACAGGCTCATAGTTTGATCCTAAAATTGTAGGACCGCCAGCCTGAAGGAAATCGATATATCTATTGCCATCCTTGTCCTTTAAGTAAGCACCATTTGCTTCAGCAAAAGTTACAGGGAAAGGTTTGTTAAAAGCTAAGTTGTGTTGTACGCCACCAGGGATTAGTTTCTTTGTCTCCTCGAATATTGCTTTTGAGCCTTTGCAGTCTTCATCATAATACTTGAGGATTACATTCTTGTAATAGTCATCATTTACTTCCCAAATAGGTTCCTCTGTGAGCTTCTTAAGCTTTGCATTAATCTCGCTTGGGTCATCCCAACGTGATATTGCGCAGTTTTCTGGTTTGTTAGTAATTTCAATCATTACATTTTCTCCTTTTCAGCATTTTTTTGAGCACGCTTATTGGTGTTCATTGAATTTCTATATACAACGAATCTATCAAATAAGAATTCAGTAGATAAGTTAAGTGCCATCGTTAAGCCTAAAATGAGGTATTCATTCCAGCCGAGTTTGTCTAAGAAGTTGCCACCCCAAGTTGTGAGTGGTGTGAAAACTAAGTAGTAGCAAGCAACCTTTGTCATTGCGATTGGAACGTTGTTAGCAGACTTGAAAGTAAACTCTCTATTGAGTGTAAAGTTCCAAAGAACTGACAAGATTAAAGCAATAAGGTACTTAGGCCAATAGCCCCAATTAGTAATCAAGTCTAAAAGTGCAAATGATCCAGTTTCAATTAATCCAGCTGAAATCGAAAAAAGCACGAATTTTATTACTTGAACTGTATTTTCCTTCTTTGTCAATTTTTGATTTTCCATGAATTGTCTCCTATCCGTTTATGGCAAAACAACATAAATGCCCAAATTACTATATAGTATATCATATATAGTAGAAAAATGCACTTAAAAAGGCAAGTTTTTTGCCCGAATCTTGCCTTTTTTTAAGTACAAAAAGAGCACCTTTTGGTGCTCTTTTCTGGTTATTTAGTTTCAAAATATGATAAATCGGTTTTTAAGCCTTCAATATACATGATTAATCGTTGATATTTTGGGTTGCTATCCATGAAGGTTAGTGCTTTTTCGAGATAATCTCCACCTAGCGAATTGGTTTTAGTTTTTAGATATCCAATCATAATTTCAAAATATCTACTTTCTCTAAGTGGACTGTCATTGCCAACCATAATTAAGCATGCTTTGGTATAGTTTTCTTTAATAAAAACAGTGTCTGGGGAAATTATTAAGTCCTCTGGAAAAAACAGATACTCTCTTAACGAATTAAAAGCTCTTATTATAGACTCCAATATGGTCAAAGCATCCTGACCACTAACCATTTTTAGGTTTCGCAGTTTTATATACCCTTCAGCATTATAATTTCCAACAAAGCCTTCGCCATCATAGTAGCATGAATATGGCAAAATCCCGTCGCATAAATTGTTCTCGATTATCCAAATTTGCCTTGGTGAGCCCACTTTTTTCTGGTCAACTGTAATTCTTTGCTGCATATTCACCTCCAAGACAAATTTCGCACGGTGTATATCCCTTGCGCTTTGCGTCTTCCTTCTCCATTTCGATGTGATAAGACTCGCCCGCATAGTTTTGCTTTACATACCTGCAATTTGGAATGTGATATCTCTCCCCATACTTTGGAAAAATAACAATAATCGTAGACTGCGCACTCTCTTCAAATTCGCGAGCTGTCAATGGTTTTGAATCCTGCAGTTTCCCGGTAAATCCTCGTGTCAAAATACCCTCAGTGAAGGTAATCTCACCACCTATACCTATGGGATTGAGTACCCTAAAGTTTGCTCTGGATTCTAAAGCTATTAGGTCATCTATTCCATCATCCCTATAGAGATATTTAAACTCTGTAAGCCTGAAATCATTCAACTTTTCACTGCAGTTCGCAATGTTTTTCTCCGCTATAACGCGTTCAACAAGGCCACCGGATTTTAAGCTGTAAGCATTTAAATCAATATTCTTTATCTCCTTAACTGTAGCAAATGAAATCGACTCGCAGACTGCAATAATATTGACTATTAAGCTTAGTGCTAAGACCGCGACTATAAATAATGGCAAGCATATGCTAGCCTCAACTATATAACTACCCTGTTTGTTTCTTATACGTTTCTTTGAAAGCATAGTCTTCACCATTTAGTTTTAGCATATATTCCAAGCCCACATAGTAGTCAGCCATCAAGAAATAGTCGCAGTAATTATATTTCATATTGATCTGAATTAGATCCATAATCCTATAGAGTTTCTTTTCATCTGAGGTCTTGAGCAAAAGAGTTCTAAGGTAGTCATCGTAATCGAGCCCGTCATCGACGCCGACGTCGATGTATCCTCCAGCAGTGCCGAAAATTGCACCCATTAGCCCCGTTGCCCATGTCTCATCTGTCTTTGTGAGAGGTACCTTTTTCCCTGCATACAACAAAGCCATATCATTCTTAGCTTCGGCTAAAGCCCATCCTTCTAAGAGAGCAATTTCAAGTTCGATGGCGAGTTCTGGTCCTAGTATTTGTGAGATGCTTTCAATGAGTACTCGTTTCTCATCACAAGTGTAAAGATAAGCTAAATTGTTTACATTTCTTATAGCCAAAATCTGATAATATGTGTTTTGTCTAGCTTGTTCATCATCCAATTTCCCTGTAATTACATACTCTATTTCATTTCTAAAATATGTTCTTCCTAAATCTCTATCTGATACATAGTCTTTAAAATAGACGAATAGATAATCATAGAGCGAAACACTCGAAATTAGTGATGAATTTAGCTTCAAATCACACGCATTAGATGGCAAAGAATTGATTACCCATTTGCTCTTTATATAGTGATTTGTATGGTCTTCATCATCCCTGTAATTTACTATTGGCTTCGTCCGATACATAACAACATCATGGATTTGCTCCATCATATTGTTTGGGTCAATTAGCGCATAAGAATTTAAAGAACATTTACTGCCTTCATACTTAAGATATCTTTTATTGTCTGTTGTATATTTCACATAATTATCTATCTTTTTCTCAGCCATACTCTGGTCTGCATAAAAAGCAAAAATGCCATATCTGTCCTTCAATTCTAGATCGTATTCCGCTAGAATTGACCTTCCCCATGCACGCCCAAAAGCCTTAAAACTGCTATCTATCGCCAAATTTCCCGCGCTCTTAATACAAGCGCTTAAAAAAATGATAATGCTAGCAAAAATCAATGTGATAAAAATTGTGTATGAACCATTTTTATCATTTAATAAGATTCTTTGCCGCATCCCAAATTCTGACTTCAAGTGCCTCTGAACTTTCATAGACAACCTTCAATTCTTCTTGATGATTTGCCACTTGTAATCTCAAATTTTGATACATCCCCACCGTGATAGTAATCATTGCGATTGTAATCATAATAGTCAGTGGCATCACTATTACCGCTTCTACAAATTTCATTAGAATTCTGCCTTATTAAGAGCATTAAAAGTTCCTTCTACGAACTCTTTTATCTGCGATCTGAAAATCAATCCTAAAGTAACTGCAATAGCTACTAAGATCGCAACCTGTACCATTTCCATGCCCTGCTTATTATTAATAAATCCAGGTAATCTCAACTTTTTCTTCATATTTCCTCCTTTTGAAACTAACTTAAAGTCATCATCGCTGGCGCTGCCGCAATAATGATTAGCGAAATCAAAAGTACGCCTAAAGGTAAAGCCATTTTAGTCTCCGCTAAATGTATCTTTTCAGTAGCTAAACGCTTTCTTTCGGCCCACAAATATTCGCCTTCTTTAGCAACTTTATCCCATAAATCCACGCCTTTGTTTTGGTTCTCTAATAGAATGTTTGCAACTCTGGTAAGTTCTTTTACATTCGATAGTCTTGCAAAACTGTAGAATTTTGCAATGACATTTTCACCCGTCCTCTCGCTAGATTCTGAGATTTTATATACTTCTCTCATAAAATAGTTTTGCTTCTCAACTGGTACATTTCCATAAGACTTGGCAATCTTAAAAAAAGCATCATCTAACATAGTTCCACTATTCATCAAGAGTAGTAATTGATTTATAAAACTGGGAAGCGTAATTACTATTTCTTCCCTTCTCATTTTTAGTTCTTTTTTGACATTAGACTTCAATGGAATTAATCCTTTCAATAACGATCATGGCAAAAGCGATTAAGACTAAAGCGACAGTTGCAATAAAATGTCCTTTCATTGTCATAGTGAGTGGCTCTAAGTATTCCGGTGATGTTAGCTTAAGAAACAGTAATATCAGAAAAGGAGCAGCGCCCACGATTCTTCCCTCAAAAGCTTTTTCCGTCATCAAGACTTTGAGTTCTTTTTCAAGGGTGATTTTATCGCCAATAATATCAGTTGCTCGGTTGATTGCTGTGACTAAATTCCCGCCCGCTTCCTTAGTAGATTCATATACCGTTACAAAGTCCGATACATCCTCTAGATTCGCTCTTTTCGCAAAATCCTTTAGCACCAATATATCCGTTTCATTGCTGTTTTTTATATGATTTACCATCGAATTAAGTTCAATCATGATATAATCGCTCTCCTCATATGTAGCCTCCCAAAACTTTATGGATTCTTCTAGCGCTTGTCCCATACTCCTGCCCACCGAAATAGAAGAGGATATTGAATATAGCATATCTCTGAATTCTATCAAGAGTTCATCCTTATGTTTTCTTCGAATTTTTTCCTTATATTTGGGAAAATACAGCGCTAATACACATGCAATTACAAGCCCGACTTTATAGCTTTCGTAAAACATCTTACCTATCGTAAGACCAATCCCGAGAATGCCAAATAAAAACAAATATTTTTCTTTATTCGACAAAGGAAGTTCGTCGTATTTCATCAGTTTTTCTGCCTCCATATAGCATTAGTTTTGCTGTATTTTTTAGTTTTCCCACATGATTTAATTCGTCCGATTTTACATCATATCTCATTATTTCATTCAACTCGTACTTTCCGTTTAAATAACCCAAAACTTCAGTTATTTCAATAATTCTGCGCTTTCCATCTTCAAGCTTAGATAGGTGTATCATAATGTCTAAACCCTCTGCAATCTGTGAGCGAATTGCATCGATTTCTACGGGCATAGCCATAAGATACATAGTTTCTAAACGTTTGAGCATTCCTGGCACTGAATTACCATGACCAGTGCTTAGAGAACCCTGATGTCCTGTATTCATTGCCTGCAACATCTCCACTACTTCAGCCCCTCTGACCTCACCGACCACGATCCGATCCGGACGCATTCTAAGGCTTGATTTTATAAGTGCAGCCATATTAACCTGACCAAAACCCTGAGAGTTTTTTGACCTGCATTCCATATGTACGATGTTTTCAATATATGGAAGTTTTAGCTCCATAGAATCTTCGATTACAATTACCCTCTCATTTTTGGGAATAGCTTCAGCAAGTGCATTTAGAAGCGTTGTTTTCCCAGACGAAGTACCGCCAGAGACGAATATGTTATATCCGGATTCCACTAGAGCTTTTAATAAAATTGCACCTTCATGATTCAAAGTTAAATTATTCTCCAAATCCTCCAATCTCATATATCCATCTGAGAACTTTCTAATCGTTAGTATTGGCCCATTAATAGCGACATTTTTATATACCAAATTTACTCTTGAGCCATCAGCTAATCTAGCATCGACTATCGGATTAAGCTCATTGAATTCTCTATGCACATCAGCTGCAATATTGCGCATTACTTCCTCTAGTTCTTCGACGCTTTCAAAGCATAAACCATATCTAAAAATCTTGCCTCTTTTCTCATAGAATATATCATTCGGCCCATTAGCCATTATCTCTGAAATTTCATTATCTTCTATGAGCGGCTCAAGTATCCCGAGCCTTCTTCTCGTCTTATAGAATATCGACTTCACGATGCTATCAATCGTTGATACATCTAGGTTTTTGATGATTTCTGATTTGAAAGCAACATCAATAATAATGTCCTTGGCTTTGTCATCGTTAAGTTCATTTTCCATTCCAAACTTGCCCCTTATTTGTGGCAATATTTCATCGATATACTTGCCTATATCACTCATCAAAGCACCTCTTAACTATACTTTCTACACCCTGGCAAAAGACCCCATCCATTCTAATATCGATGCATCCTTCTAACACGCAAAATGACTTTGGGTCATACGCTATCGAGAGACCATTGGATGTGAGTCCATTGCCAGTTGACATATTATAAATTTGTGATTCGTTAGGGGTATTTGGATGAGTTCTGGAGTCGTTAGCACTTACAATAGTAAATTGGTAATCTCCTCCAGTAATAATGTTTGAACGACCACAATCTATAACCAAAAAATCATATTTATTTCTATTCCTTATATATGACTCGATTTGTAGCATCGATTGCATATTTGAAAGCGGTAAAATACTTAATCCATACCTATCTCTAAGCAAGAATTCTTCCAGAATCATATCTCGTTTGCTGCTAAGCAAATATTCGATTTGTTCTTTATTTTTAAGGGGTTCTTGGCATATTGGAAGATACCGTTTAAAATCTTCCAGGGGATCGATTGAGGTAAAGAGAGTATTTAGATTCATTTGCATTAATAATCTTGCAAAAGTTAAAGCAATTGAGGTAGTGCCAGAACCCCCAAACGGCGAATTAAAATATATAGATTTCAATTTAGACTCTTCGCCCGCATGAAAACTTGTTTTATTATTCTTATCGTAAATAGTCACGGCCCTTTCTAGTAAAATACTAGCAGGCAAATACTTATCATCCTCTTCTAAAAAAAGAATTGTATCTTCTTTGGCATTAATGGTAAAATATTCCGTTTTATCAGTAATGAGTACATCATATTCTTCATCTGATCTATAAGTGAGAATTTCTAGTCTAGAAGAGAGTTCCGTGAATCTCCTAGCTAGTGCTCTCGAATAAGCCTTATCGAGTGTATCTATTTGTATCTTTAAAAAGTTACGTCTCATAGGCATATACTAATGTAAATATTTTCCATAAGTCAATGCTTTTACCATAAATATTTTTGCACGTAAAAAACCGCCCAAATTCAGGCGGTTTTAGTTGTCTTTTATTGAATAATTGCATGAGCAAATTAGCATAATATTGGTGTCCCGAGGGAGAATCGAACTCCCATCGACGGCTTCGGAAACCGTTACTCTATCCGTTGAGCTATCGGGACCTATGCTATATCTCTAAACTGATCTGATCATCAGGTTTTAGACGCTCTTTTGATGTATTAATAGCCACTTCACTATTGTCTACACAAATCCATTTACGGTTAACCTTTTCCGCAACAGCTGCCAAAGTGCAAGAACCCGCGAAAAAGTCCGCAACTACGTCGTTTTCACGGCTTCCAGAGGAAATAATTCTCTCAATTAAAGCCTCTGGTTTCTGCGTTGCATAACCATTTCTTTCTGAAGAAGTACGGCCTACCATGTCGATTGACCATACATCTTTCATATTTACCATAGTGTACCAACCGATTTCATCCTGGAACTCCTCTACTCCTTTAAATCTGTAAGGTTTTAGACCTCTGTTATAGGACTTTTCTTTAGGTACATCGAGATAATACTTATCTGTTTTAGAATATACAAGTATCGTATCGTGTTTTCTGGCAAAATGCTTCTTTGAAGAACCGCCAGATTTATATGTCCAGACGATTTCGTTAATGAAATTCTTTTCACCAAAGATTTCGTCAAGAATAATCTTTACATAGTGTGAACCATGCCAGTCCAAGTGAACCCATATTGTTCCAGTATCGTTTAAGAGCTCTTTCATTAGGAATAGACGCACGGAAAGCATTTTTAGATATTCTTCCATACCTTCCTTCCAAACATCGTCATAGGCGCGTTTTTTGACCTTTACAGCCTCTTCTTCGCCGTTATCCACCTTTACCCACGCATCATAATAAGCTTTTGAGAAAAAAGGCGGATCAATATATATCTGTTGGATTTTTCCTTGATAGCCCTGCTTTAATAATGCTCTCATTACATCGACATTGTCACCATAATAAAGTTCGCCATTTGCACTTATGTCTTCTACTTTTGTGAATGGTTCAAATCTCTTCTTCTTAGCTTCTTTCTTTGCGTATGTGATAATCTTTGTAAAGCTTTTTACTAGACTCATAAGCTCTCCTATCTTTTGTGATTATATCTTGGAACTAAAACGTCTATTAAATCTTCTCTATGTGCTTTTACTAACGCTTTAATAACTGTATCTCTGTTTTCTTTCTTATTGAAGTGGATTAGTGCCCTTTGCATCTTCTTATCATCCATAGATTTCGCAACGTAAATATGCTTCATAGTCGTCGGATCCATTTCAGTGTAATACATGCAAGTAGACATAGTGCCAGGTGTTGGATAAAAGTCCTGGACTTGGTCTGGTACGAAGCCATATTCCTTTAAGAATAATGCTAATTCTATCGCATCCTCAAGCGTCGAACCGGGATGGCTAGAAATCAAATAAGGTATCAGATATTGTTTTAAGCCAAGCTTTTCGTTAGCCTTTTTATATCTCTTATCAAAGTCCAGGAAAACTTCCTTTCCCGGTTTTCTCATATAGTAAAGAACATCGCTTGATATGTGTTCAGGAGCAACCTTAAGCGTACCTGAAACATGATATTGGCAAAGTTCCTCAATATAATCATTCGCATGCTTATCCGCTAATAGATAGTCATATCGAATACCTGAACGAATGAATACTTTTTTGACACCCTCTATTGTTCTACAAGCACGTAATATGTCAAAATACTCGCTGTGATCTACTGTCATATTTCTGCAAGGATTTGGATATAGGCAGTCTTTATTAGGGCAAACTCCCCTGTCTAACTGTTTCGTGCAAGCAGGCTTTCTAAAGTTAGCTGTAGGTCCACCCACATCGTGGATATAACCCTTAAAATCAGGCTTTTTAGTAAGTTTTTTAACTTCTTCCAAAATTGATTCTTTGGAGCGAGATCTCACTTGCCTGCCCTGATGATATGCTATTGCGCAGAATGAGCAACCACCAAAACATCCGCGGTTTGAAACTACGCTGAATTTAACTTCCTTAAGTGCAGGCACACCACCCATACTGTCATACATTGGATGCCACTCATTCTCAAATGGAAGTGCATATACATCATCCAAATCAGTCTGCTCGAGCGGAGGCTGTGGTGGATTTTGCACCACATATACAGTATCGGTATATTTTTCTGCTAATGTCTTAGCAGAAACCGCATCCATATTGGCATGTTGGGTCACAAAGCTCTTGCAATAAGCACGCTTTCCTTCTTCTGATGGATTAGAAATCAGTTCGAATTCGGGAAGTTCAATACAATCGTCAGGAATAGACTTTGCGACATAAGCCGTGCCTCTAATCCATGTAATATCTTTGATAGAAAGTCCTGAATCCAATGCCTCAGCAAGCTCTATTACCGACTTTTCACCCATACCATACATGAGCAAATCTGCTTTAGAATCTAAGAGTATAGACCTTCTAACTTTGTCCTGCCAATAGTCATAGTGTCCAAATCTTCTAAGTGAAGCTTCGAGTCCTCCAATTATAATTGGAACATCTTTATAGGCTTCTCTTGCACGATTAGAATATACTATTACTGCTCTATCTGGCCTGTGACCTGTTTCACCATTTGGTGAGTATTCATCAACTTTCCTGCGATTTTTGAACACAGAAAAATTGTTAACCATTGAGTCTACAGCTCCTGAGTTAATAAGGAAACCGAGTCTTGGCCTACCATATGTCTTGAAGTCCAAATCCGAATCAGTCTTTGGCTGTGCTAATACTGCCACCTTGTAGCCGTAGTGTTCTAGCACTCTTCCTATAATCGCGGTTCCGAATGAGTGATGATCTACATATGCATCGCCTGTGACGATGACAAAGTCCACCTCGTTCCAGCCCCTCGATATCATATCTTTTTTATTTGCTACTAAAAACATAATTACTAAAAAAGGGAGCCTTGAAGGCTCCCTCTACTTTATCTTTGTCCCTTGTCGTAAGGAATACCTTCTGCTTTAGGTACTCTTGAATTCTTTGAAGTGAATGCGAGTACTACCAATGTGATTACATAAGGCATTAACCGGTATAAATAAGGGCTAATATTTAATTCTGCTAATGCGAATACGCCATCTCCGTTTAAGTCGAGAGTAGCATATACAGCAGCTACACACTTGAATAAACCAAAGAGTAATGAACACAATGCAATATTGATTGGTGTCCAGTTACCAAAGATCATTACAGCAAGTGCTAAGAAGCCGTAACCAGCTACAGCACCTGTAGATGTACAGTTGGAAATTGTAAGTGCGAATTGGAAGCCGCCTACACCAGCTAAGAATCCAGAAAGAATGATTCCTAAGTATCTCATCTTATATACATTGATACCCAGGGAATCAGCAGCCTGTGGATTTTCACCGCAAGCTCTTAGTCTAAGACCAATCTTAGTCTTGTAAAGGAAGATTGATACAAGTATGAATAAGAGGATGCAGATATATGTGCTTAAGTAAACTTTGTTTGCAAATAAGTTAAGAATTGCTGAATCGAATTGCTTAACATCAGCAAACTGTTCACCGAATGAAGATGGCTTAATCATAAACCAGCTTGCAGCACCACCTGTAGCCATACCGAGTGAGTTTTGATTTACGATGAATACGATGAAGAAAAGAACGATAGCTGGAGCTAACATGTTAAGTGCAGTACCACCGATTGTCTGGTCAGCCTTTAAGTTGATAGCTGAGAAACCGAGCAACAATGTAAAGATTGCACCTAAAACACCAGCAATGAGTAATGCAAGAATCATAACCCATTGTCCTTGCTCAATAGTCATTCCACCGTTTTGCATTATACGTACTGATAATACACCAGTGAAAGCACCGAAAATCATAACACCTTCTAAGGCTAAGTTGATTGTTCCTGAACGCTCTGCGCATACGCCTGCGAGAGCAACTAACATAAGAGGAACTGCATATAACATTGTCTGTTGAATTAAGAAAACCATTATTTAGTTCCTCCTTCCTCTACTGCTTTTGTTTCTGCTTTTTCTACTGGCTTTACTTCTGGTTCAGCGTTAGCATTTTTGCCAACCTTATCCTTTTTCTTGCCATTTAAGATTTGCTTGATGAGCATTGCAAATGCTGATAAGTAAACGATTGCAGCAATGATGATATCAGCGATATATTCGTTATACATAGTCATGTACTTAAGCTGGATACCAGATACATTAAGCATTGACATGAATATACCTGTAAAGATTGCACCAATTGGATGATTAGATGCAAGAAGTGCAACTGGAATGCCGTTGAAACCTTCTGCTGGTAAGCTCTGATAAGTTGACCAGAAGAATTCAGTGTTTCCTGATAAGTAGTAAAGTGATGCTCCTGCTGCAGCAAGTCCGCCAGCGATTACGAATGATAAGATTTGGTTTCTCTTACCATTGATACCTGCGTACTTTGTAGCGAATTGGTTAGCACCGCCGGCTTTTAATTCATAGCCAAATGTTGTCTTAGACATAATTATCCAAACAGCAATTGCAAATGCGCATGCTATCCAGAAGCCACCATTTGCCTGTGAACCAGGAGTTAAAACTCCAAAGCCCCATTTAGGTGTTACAACTCCTACGTTTTTAAGTGGGATAATGTAACCAACCTTACCACCTTCTGCGGCGTTTTTGAACATATCATGATTATTGAACCACCAGCTTACTAAGTTGGCTGCAATCCAGTTAGTCATGATACAAGTAATTACTTCATTGATATTGAGCAATGCCTTGAAGATACCAGGGATAGCACCCCAAATAGCTCCAAGAATAACGCCTACGAGGAATGCTGCAATCCATGCAATCCACTTTGGACAATCTGTCCAGCCAAGCCATAAGCCTACAGAAAGAGTTCCCATAGTACCCATTAAATATTGGCCGGAAGCACCGATATTGAAGAGGCCTGTCTTGAAAGCAATTGCTACAGAAAGACCAGTCATAATAAGTGGTACAGCACGGAAAAGCATGTTTCCGATGTTGATAGCGTTATAGCCGAATGTTAAGCTACCAGCTGCATTTCTACCAGTGTTAAATACACCTAAGAATACAAGCTTGATACCATCCATCATGCCTCTGTTAGAAATTTCAGGGCTGATGAGACCAACTACAACGACGATTAAAGCACCAAGTGCCAAACCGATTAAAATAGATATAATAGCGGAATAAACTGAAACAGCACTTCCGGAGCGGTACCATTTAGCTTTTCCTGTTGAAGGATCTAATCTCATACTACTCCACCTCCACTTTATCGCGCTTTGCACCTGACATGTAGAGTCCTAATTCTTCAGGTGTTGTCTTCTTTGGATCAAGTTCTCCAACGATTTCGCCTTCGTACATAACTAAAACTCTATCAGATAAGCTGAGTACTTCATCGAGTTCGAGGGAAACAAGGAGAATCGCTTTGCCCTTATCACGTTCAGATATTAACTGTGCATGGATGTGCTCAATAGCGCCTACGTCCAATCCTCTTGTAGGCTGAACTGCTACAATTAAGTCCTTATCTCGATCGAGTTCTCTTGCAATAATCGCCTTCTGCTGGTTACCACCAGACATGGATCTTGTAATAGTGATAGGACCTTGTCCTGAACGTACATCATAGTCGTCAATAAGCTTTTCAGCATATTCTCTGACTGCACCGAATTTGATGAAACCTGCCTTTTGGAATCTTTCTTCCTTAAACTTTTGAAGTACAAGGTTTTCTTCAAGTGTGAAAGGAAGAATAAGACCATGTTTATGTCTATCCTCTGGAATATGGCTCATACCAATGTCGTTTCTTTCCTTAACCTTGGCCTTGGAAATATCCTTACCATTGAGCTCGATGTATCCCTTAGTTCTCTTTTCAAGACCAGTAATGCCACCGATAAGTTCGGTCTGACCGTTTCCATCGATACCAGCGATGCAAACGATTTCACCTTTACGAACATCGAATGATACATCTTTAACTGCCTCATTCTTGTGAAGCTTTGACATTACTGTCATGTTTCTAACTCTAAGGACAGCATCTGTAGGCTTAGCAACTTCCTTTTGAACCTCTAGCTGAACTGGACGTCCAACCATCATGTTGGAAAGTTCCTGCTTATTAGTGTCCTTTGTATTTACTGTACCGATATATTTACCCTTTCGAAGTACAGTAACACGGTCAGAAACTGCCATGATCTCGTTTAATTTATGAGTAATGAAGAGGATTGATTTGCCTTCTTTAGCAAATCCTCTCATAATTTCCATTAATTCATCTATTTCCTGTGGTGTAAGAACAGCTGTAGGTTCGTCGAAAATTAAGATTTCATTATCTCTATAAAGCATCTTTAAAATCTCGACACGCTGTTGCATACCAACAGTGATATCTTCAACCTTAGCGTCCAAGTCTACGTTAAGACCATATTTTTTAGATATCTCTTCTACCTTTTTTCTGGCATCCTTCTTCTTTAAGAAACCGAGGAAACCAGTATCTTCAGCACCCAAAATAATATTGTCGAGTACTGTATAAACATCAACCAATTTGAAGTGTTGATGTACCATACCAATGCCAAGTGCAGTAGCATCGTTAGGATTGTTAATTTTTACTTCAACTCCATCTTTTTTAATTACGCCAGCTTCAGGTTGGTAAAGTCCGAAAAGAACTGACATAAGAGTTGACTTGCCAGCACCGTTTTCTCCTAACAGTGCGTGGATTTCGCCCTTTTTAAGCTGAAGTGTTATGTTGTCATTTGCGACGATACCAGGGAACTCTTTCCTGATATTGCACATTTCAATTACATATTCAGAACTCATTATCCGTACCTATAAATAAATATGAAAATAACCGCGGTAAATATTCCTTTATTTGATCGAATTTTAATATTGTTACAAAAAAGGGGAAATTGTTCATTTCCCCTTTTTATAGGTTATTCCCCATAACCTTAATTGTTCAGTTATTATTTAACGAACTTAACGTTTGCTAAACCAGCAGTTGAAGGATCTGCCATTGCAGAGTCATTGTCAACAGCAACTTCGCCAGAAACGATCTTTGCGAATAATGCGTTGTAATCAGCAACTGACCAGTTCTTGAGTGACCAAGTGTCAACTGGAAGACCAACAGCGTCGTCCTTAGCACCTAATCTTAATTCGCCAGTCTGTAAACCACTCTTGTAGAAGTTAGCAAGTGCAGTCTGAACGGATGCAGTTAATCCCTTCATAGCGGAAGTTACAACTGTACCAGCAGCAGCTTGAGCGCTTTGGTCAACGTCTACACCAACGATCTTAGCGCTGTTAGCTTCAGCAGCAGCAACACCAGAGTTGAACATTGTTCCACCGCACATGAAGCAGATTTCTGTTCCAGCGTTGAACCAACCATTGATCATAGCTTGTAAGTCATCGGAAGCAGCGAATGATGCGCCATATTCCCATGAATATCTCATTTCTACAGTCTTGCCCATTTCTTGAGCAGCAGCGTTAGCGCCTTGAGCGAATCCATAACCGTATCTAATGCAAGCAGGGTTTGTTCCACCGCCACCACCAGAGAATCCGAGCTTTTCGAATCCTTCTTTTACAACTGCATAACCAGCTAAGTAACCAGCTTGTTCTTCTTGATATGCTACACCAACAACGTTAGCCATACCCATATCCCAACCATCGATGAATACGAATTGTACATTTGGATATTCCTTAGCAACTGTTTCAATAGCTGTAGCTTGTAAGAAACCAGGAGTTACGATAGCCTGAGCACCAGCTTCGCAAGCGTCTCTCATAGCCTTGATTCTATCATCATCTGTAGCCTGAGCGCCGTTAGCAGGTTGATAATACTTAGCGTTTAAGCCATTAGCCTTTGCATAAGCTTCGCAACCAGCCCAAGTGTATTGGTTGAATGAACCATCCATTAATTGACCTACGTCTGTAACGCAAGCGATTTCGTAAGTAGTTACTTCTGGTGTAGGTTCTTCTTGATTGCCGCCACAAGCGAACATGCAGAAAACCATAGCAAAAGCAAGTACTAATACTAATACTTTCTTCATTTTTAATCCTCCTAAATGAATTAAGAAATATTTACGAATCTATTATATTATATATACAGTCAGATTTCAATAAAAAAGCGATGCATCGCATCGCTTTTTTTTCAATACATTATTTTAAAAAGTTACTAGTTTAAAATCTCACAATTTGAGAAATCTACGCCAATCATTTCTTCCTTTTCAGCTGATAAGCTTACTACGAAATCCATGCCGTACTTGTCTGACATATGCTTTAATCTATCAATAAATTCAGGTAAGTCGCTAAGAGTTACATCAGCATGCTTCAAAATACTGTCGATAAAGATTGTTTCAATATCGTGGTCAGAGCTGATGATACCATATAAGAAGCCGATGTATTCATCACTGTTTGTGATCTCTTCGAAATCTTCCATACAGATTACTCTGATTCTATACTTAAGGTCATACATTAATCTGTGATTCTTGTTAATGAAAATAATGTTTCCCTTTGAGTTTTCTACTGAATCATTAGCAAAATCAATCATTTTTTTAGTCTTGCCAGATCCCTTATGTCCTACTAATAACTTTACCATTAAAACTACCTCCGATGAGTAAATATATAACAATTATAAACTAAAATTCGACCTAATTCAATTGCAAAATTATATCAAAATTAGTTTTTGGCTGAATTCAATCTCAACTGTCCACAAGCAGCATCGATATCGTCCCCCAATTCACGTCTGATTGTTGCGGGAATTCCATTCTTCTCCAGCACTTTCTGGAAAGAAATTGCCGCTTCTTTCGATGATGTCTTAAGTCCAGTTTCCTTTACCACATTGAGTGGTATCAGGTTTACATGACAAAGCATACCCGATAAGAGCTTTGAAAGCTTTTCAGCATCGGCTACCTTATCATTCACATCTCTCACTAATGTATACTCAAATGTGATTCTACGCTTTGTTTTTTCCGTGTATTTCTTGCAAGCACTTAATAGTTCTGCGATTGGATATCTATTATTTATAGGCATCAGGCTCGACCTGGACTCATCAGTTGTGTGATGCAAGGAAATGGCGAGATTAACCTGGTCAAACTCGTCACCAAACCGCTCTATCATTGGCACAATTCCACATGTCGAAACGGTAATATTTCGCATACCTATATTAAGGCCTTCCTTGGCGTTCACGAGTCTGATGAATTTTGATACATTATCGTAATTATCAAATGGTTCGCCAGTTCCCATGATTACTATATGCGAGATCTTCTCGCCTGTTTCTTTTTCACAAGCCAGAATTTCACCAACTATCTCACCAGCAGTCAAATTGCGCTTAAGGCCACCGATTGTAGATGCGCAAAACTTGCAGCCCATGCGACAACCAGCCTGAGAAGAAACACAGATTGAATTGCCGAACTTATATTTCATAAAAACGCTCTCAATGGCATTGCCATCAGCCATACCAAATAGGTATTTTCTGGTTCCATCAAGTTTTGACTCTTGTGCTCTTAATACTTGTGGCAGCTTAATCTCAGCGATTTCACCAAGCTTATCCATAGCATCTTTTGGGAGGTTTTTCATCTCCTCAAAATTCGAAACACCTTTATACATCCAATCAAAAATCTGTTTGGCTCTGAACTTTGGTAGTCCGAGCTCCAAAACCAGATTTTCGAGTTCGTTAAGTTCTAAATCTAATAAATTAATTTTCATTTATTTTGATTGAGCCCTAGCAAGCTTTGCAGCTTCTTCTCTTTCCTTGCAGATAGGTCCCCACTTTGGCATCTTTTCCCAAAGTCCGTACAATTCCTTCATTACTTCAGGAATATTGATACCTTGTGGACACTTCTTTACGCATGCACCACACTCGATGCAAGCATTTGGAAGCTTGTCAGGAGGAAGCATTTCGAGCCTCATAGTTACAGCAAATCCGCCACCGAATCTAGCTTCAGAACAATTATGCATCATCATAGGAATATCAAGTCCTATAGGACATCCATCACAATAATGGCATGATGTGCAAGGAACCTCATTCTTTAAGCTATCAGCTAGTTGGAACAAACCATTAGTATCAAGGTCAGATAGTGGATTCTCAGCATGGAAAATAGCTACATTTTCGCGCATTTGATCGATATTTGACATGCCAGAAAGAATAACTCTTACATTTTCATATCTCTCGAGCCATCTGAATGCATCAGAAGCCTCTTTCCAGAACTTACCGCCCCTTAAAGGTTCCATAACAATAATTGGAATATTTTTAGAAGTTAAATATTCATATTTTTCTTTGGCATTTTGAAGCGTCCAATCTAAGAAATTCATTTGAATTTGGCAGAATTCGAATACGCCTTCATGCTTTTCTACGAATTGTTTCAAGCCTTCGAATGTTGCATGTGATGAAAAACCTAAATGCTTAATCCTGCCGAGCTTTTTCTGTTCTACGAAATAGTCTATGATTCCCCACTTTTCACTTTCATATACATCAAAACAGCTTTCTGTAACATTGTGAAGTAAATAAAAGTCAAAATAATCCACTTGGCATTTTTGTAACTGCTCTTCAAAAATCTCTTTTGGATTGTAAGTAGATGAAGTTTGATGTCCAGGGTACTTATCAGCCAAATAAAAGCTTTCTCTAGGATAGTTTTTAAGTATTTTACCTATCACTACTTCAGACATACCACCATGATATGGATAAGCCGTATCAAAATAGTTTACACCATGGTCAAATGCATATTTAACCATCTCGGCTGTTTCTTCTTCATTAATAGTCTTGTCTTCGTTGAGTGGTAATCTCATGAGGCCGAAGCCTAAAAGTGATAAATCCTTATCATTGAATTTTCTATAAATCATATTCTTCTCCGTAGAACAAAGAACCCCAAAGAATGGGGTTCTTAAGCATATTTAACTACATTTTTGCGATTTCAATTCCTGTCTTGTGACCGTTAAGATCAGCAGTGAGTTCAAGTCCAGCAACGAATTCGAGTGATTTTGCAAGTGTTTCGGACTTTACATAATCCTGGTATTCTGTAACCGCTTTCTTTACTTCATCATCAGCTGTTACCTTGATAGAAATGTTGTCCATCATCTCGTAATTGTTTGCTTTACGCATCTGTTGAATCTTAGAAACGATTTCTCTAGCAAGGCCTTCAGCTACTAATTCAGGTGAAAGTGCTGTATTCAAGATAGCAAATACATTGTTTTCCATTGCAACAGAGAAACCTTCCTTAGCTTCGATACGAATGTCTAAGAAATCCTTTGTAACAGCGAACTTGTCTCCACCTAATTCGATTTCAACTTCGCCCTTTGATTCAATCTCAGAGATGAATGTCTTAGGATCTACCTTTGCCATATAAGCTCCAAAATCCTTAACTTTAGCGCCAAATGCAGGGCCAGCAGCTCTGAAGTTAGGCTTAAGAGTAAAGTTCATGAATTCGTCTAAGTTGCTTTCAAACACAACCTTCTTTACATTTAATTCCTCAAGGATTAATGGAGTTAAGTCTGAGATAGTCTTCTCATACTTACCATCTACTAATACGCTTGATAATGGTTGTCTAACTTTAATCTTTTCCTTTTCACGGATACCACGTCCTAAGGATACAATATCGCGAACGAGGTCCATTCTCTCCTCTACTTGCTTATCAACTAAGCTCATATCAGCCTTAGGGAAGAATGCAGTATGAACAGTTTCTTCACCAGTTAAGTTGATATACATCTCATCGGAAATAAATGGTGCGATTGGAGCGATTAGTCTTGAAATTCCCTCGAGAACCTCATAAGTCGTAAGATATACGCTCTTCTTGTCTACTGTGTCTTGTTCTTCGTAGAATCTACGACGAGCACGGCGGATATACCAATTGGATAAATCTTCAGCCACGAAATCAGTAATTGCTCTTACTGTCTTCATATGGTCATAAGAATCCATGTATTCAGTTACATCGTGAACTAACTGGTTGTACTTTGAGATAATCCATCTATCAAGTTCAGGTCTATCCTTATATGCTACTTCATACTTCTTTGGATCTACATTGTTTTGGTTAGCATAGAGAACGAAGAAGTTGTATACGTTTCTAAGAGTACCGAAGAACTTGGAAACTGTATCAATGAGACCAGCTTCGTCGAACTTTGTTGGTGTCCAAGCTGGTGATACAGAAAGCAAGTACCAACGAGTAGCATCTGCGCCATATTTGTCAAGCATCTCAAATGGAGAAACTGTGTTTCCCTTATGCTTTGACATCTTCTTACCTTCCTTGTCGAGGATGAGGTCGTTTACTAAAACGTTCTTATATGGTGCGCAACCCTTTACGATTGTTGATACTGCGAGCAATGAATAGAACCAACCACGAGTTTGGTCGATACCTTCGCAAATGAAATCTGCTGGGAATAACTTGTCAAAGTCATCCTCGTGCTCAAATGGATAGTGCCATTGTGCGAATGGCATAGCGCCTGAGTCGAACCAGCAGTCCATTACTTCAGGAATACGATGCATTGTTTTGCCGCATTCTGGACACTTGATAGTTACATCGTCAACATATGGTCTGTGAAGTTCAATTGATAAATCAATCTTCTGTTCAGCATCCTTTACCAATTCTTCGCGACTACCTACGCAGTGTAAATGTCCGCATTCGCACTTCCAAATTGGAATAGGAGTTCCCCAATACCTGGATCTGGAAATAGCCCAGTCCTTAACTTCTGCTAACCAGTTTCCAAAACGCTTTTCGCCTACATAATCAGGGAACCAGTTAACTGTATTGTTATTAGCTACTAACTCATCCTTTAACTTGGACATTTCGATATACCAAGACTTGTTTGCATAGTAAACAAGTGGAGTATCGCATCTCCAGCAGTGTGGATAGTTGTGCTCTAACTTTTCTTTCTTATAAATTTTGTCGCCTAAATACTTGATGATCTCAACATCTAAGCCATCTTCCATAACAAAGTGGCCTTTCCATGGAGTCTCAGTATATTGACCCTTTTCATCTACAGGCTGAAGTACAGCTAAGTTGTACTTGCGTCCGCAGTTATAGTCATCTTCACCAAAGGCAGGAGCAGTATGAACGATACCAGTACCATCTTCGATGCTTACATAATCCATGCAAGTTACGATGAAGGCATTTTTGCCCTTTTCAGGTACGCAGAATGGCATGAGCTGTTCATATTCCCAGTACTCCATGTCCTTACCCTTCAAAGTTTCAACTACTTCGTATTCTTCTCCTGCTAAAACCTTTCCTGTGAGATTTTCAGCTAAGTAGAAATACTTACCTTCGTCTGCACCAGACTTCATTAAAACTTTTACATATGTGATTTCAGGACCAACTGTTAATGCAATATTGGAAGCAAGTGTCCAAGGAGTTGTTGTCCAAGCGAGGAAGTATTCATTATCTGTGTCCTTCTTCTTGAACTTCATAGTTAAAGTATTTACCTTAATCATCTTGTATCCTTGAGCTACTTCGTGTGAAGCAAGTCCAGTTCCGCAACGTGGACAATAAGGTAAAATCTTATATCCTTCATAAACCAAACCTTTGTTGAAAGCTTGCTTTAAAATCCACCAACCAGTTTCGATATAGTTGTTGTCTAATGTGATATATGGGTTATCCATATCTGCCATGTAAGCCATTCTGTCTGACATGTCAGTCCACATATCTGTGTATGTAAATACGGATTCACGGCACTTTTGATTGAATTCCTTGATACCATACTTTTCAATATCTTGCTTGCCGGAGAATCCTAATTGTTTTTCAACTTCAATTTCTACAGGAAGACCGTGAGTATCCCAGCCGCCTTTACGCTTTACCTGGAAGCCCTGCATTGTCTTGTATCTGTTGATTGAATCTTTAAGTGTTCTAGCCATAACATGGTGAATGCCTGGCTTACCGTTTGCTGTAGGAGGTCCCTCAAAGAATACGAATTGAGTTGCACCCTCTCTTGATGATTCGCACTTATGGAGCAAATCTACTTTTTTCCAATTTGCAACCTGTTCAAGTTGAACGTCCTTAACTGGTTTGTCTGATAAATTCTTAAACATTTTTTCCTCTCAAAGTTTAGCTTTTATGACAAAACGAGCAGTTTACTGCTCGTCTCTCTCGTATGTGATTAAATCTTCTGCAATCTCATGCGCAGCGATTGAAACGGGTCTTTCGATGTCACAGTCTGATAATACTGGCTTGCCATCTATAATATCTCTTGCACGCTTTGCTGCTAAAATGCAAAGTGTGTATCTTGCGTCTGCTTTCTTTCTAATTTCATTAATTGATGGATATAACATTAAGCTTCCTCCTTGTATTTCTTAACGATTTCATCTGCTGTTATGTTCACCTTGGAATGTTCTGCAGTAATAATTGCTTTTACTCTAGCGACCGCTTCTTCCAAGTCGTCATTAACAACGAAATAGTCATAATCCTCTATGTAACGCATCTCATCAAGAGTGCTGCTGAGTCTCAATTCAATAGACTCCGGTGTTTCCGTCTTTCTATCGATGAGCCTTTGCCTCAAAATTGGTAATGAAGGTGGTAGAACGAAAATGAATACTCCGTCAGGATAATTCTTTTTTACCTGCATTGCACCTTGCATTTCAATCTCCAAGATTACATCTTGGCCCTTTGCCAGCTTTTCTAAAACTGGAGCCTTAGGTGATCCATAGTAATTGCCGTAGCGCTCGGCATGCTCCAAAAAGCCATCATCCGCTATCATCTTCTCAAACTGTTCTTTTGTGGAGAAGAAATAGTGGACGCCTTCAATCTCTCCGGTTCTCGGTGCTCTGGTAGTCATTGACACTGAATAACCCATATCCATTTCATTAAGGATTCGAGTTGTGATAGTGCCTTTACCTGCTCCTGAAGGTCCAGAAATAACATAAAGTTTTCCTTTTTTCTTACCGACTTCCATTGGAACTCCTAAAATCTCTAAGATAAGTTAATATTTTATCATAATATAGTATGCTTTTCAAGGATTTTACTCGATATTTTGCACTTGTTCACGAATCTTTTCTATCTCAGATTTTATATCGAGCATATGGTTCGTAATTGTAATATCGTTTGCCTTAGAGCCTATAGTGTTCGCCTCTCTGTTCATCTCTTGAACAAGGAAATCAAGTTTCTTACCAACTGTGTCTTCTCCACTGTTCAAAATCTTCTTTAATTGAACGAGATGTGAGTTAAGTCTTGTGATTTCCTCATCTATTGCACACTTGTCAGCAAATATTGCTGCTTCAACAGCAATTCTATCTTGAGGAACCTCCACGCTATCCCCTACAAGCTCTTTAATTCTTTCCTTAAGCTTAGTGGAGTAATCCGCAACTACTTGAGGCGCACGTTTTTCAATTTGATCTAAGATTTTTTTAATTCCCTCGCCCTTTTCGATAAGATCATCTTTGAGTTTTTCGCCCTCTACTGCACGCATATTCTCGAGATTTTTTGCAGCTTCATTTACAGGAATTAAAATAGCATTAGTGATTTCTTCCTCATCATCTACATCAGCCATAGACTTGATTACCTCTGGCATTCCAGCGAGAAGTGGAAGTGTGATTCCGCCTTGAATATCAAACTTTTCCTTGAGCTCTGTAAGGGTGTCATAGTATTGCTTAGCAACCATCTCGTTAAGTTTGATGTTGATGTCATTTTCAGTGATGTTTTCAACCATGATTGAAACATCAATCTTGCCTCTGCGCAGTTTTTCTTTTACCGCAGCTTTTACTTTATCCTCCGCAAAACCATATCTTCTAGGCATCTTTATTGCTATCTCTGAAAATCTATGATTTACGGATTTAATTTCAACGACAATGTTTCTTTTGCCGTCAGAATATTCGCTTCTACCGAAGCCTGTCATACTTTTTATCATACCATTTCTCCTTATCTTTCCAACAATGTATGATTACTCCGTTATTTTACACGAAAAAAGTTTACTTATCAAGACACCAACGTACTATAACTTGCCTTTTATATGTAGAGGCTATATAATTATATTAGCAAATTACGGGCTTTATTTAGTTGCTTGTCTATTACAGCAGTTTGCCCGAAAAAATAAATGGAGGAACGATTATGCCTACACCAAAACAAGTAAAAGAGAGAAAAGAAAAAAATCTACAGTCTTTAGAAAGCAAATTAAATGCTATCTATACCCCAAAAACACCGATTAAGTTCAGTGAAGACCCTAACATTAGATTTACTCAAATGTACTCACTCTACTACTTGATGAATGATAAAATTAAGATAGGTTCTTTCCTCGCTCCGGAGGACGATGAAGAGACAAAGGAAAATTCTTTCCAAAACTATGCCAAAATGATTTTAAAGGGAACATACAGCAAATTTAAGGATATGATGAAAATCCCAGAGAAATATAGGAATACTATAATCGCCGACCTTGTGGATGATGATCCATCAGTTCAAAAGAGCTACTTGACTTTTGCGGATAGATTAGAAGGATATGTGGATGACTTAGTAGAGTATGATGTGAACGAAGAATTTGAGGAAACAGCACCTAATCAGCCTGCTCCGAGACTTTTTACTGATAAAACTGCTAAATGGGAAAAATTATTATTCGGTCCTAAAGTAGACAGTTCAGGATATAAAATTACGACTCCTGCTCTTAAGGAAGCCCATCAAAAGGCTGACAACATCGAAATTCCGATTCCTGACGGGCTTGACGAAAAGTTCGGAACTGAGTTCGTAACTTTATCCGTAATGAGCGAATTCTTTAAGACAAAAAATCTTTATGATGTCGGCAAAGAAGTAAACTCAATAAAGGGTGATGTCTCCACAACTCAGGCCATGCTTCAGACTAAGTTTGGAAACGGCAAGCCTGAAGACTACTACCTCTATGATGGTACTGTTTTTACTCTCGACAATACTTTAAGCTTTGAAGATACAAGAGATAATGGATATGTCCCTCGCCTCTGGGCTCCAAAGTATAGAGAAAACGTCCAGAAACTTTTGGCATCATATCCTGAAAACCGTAAAGCCGTGGCTGAGCACATGAAAGAGGCCTTCGATAACCTCTTAAAAGAAGCCGTTGCCGCTACCCAAGTAAGGTCTAAGTATCTTTCCTACTTGCCTGCTGAGACAGCAGTTCGCTTGTATGATATGCTTAACAGTCCTGAATTAAAGGGTCAAGTAATCATTAACGACCGCGATAAGCAGATCATCGAATTCTTAAGGACTGATGTTCAGATTACAAACCGCGTGGCTGAGCTTGAAAAAGAGATTAATAATACAGTTCTTCACCATAACCTTTATGGTTATGATAAGTCTCCTTCTGAGGATAATGTCCTCAAAGAAAAGCTTCTTGAATATAAGGCTTTACAATTGTATGAAAAACGCAAATATGAAGATGCCGAGAATATTCTTGATACAATCAAAAACCTCAAATCTGTCGGTATAAGCTATAGAGATTTGTATAGCACTGAAAAAGCGATTTCTCGTGATCCAAAGGGCTACATTGAACATTTAAAGGATGTGGTTTTAGCATCACCGGAAAATCAAGAGCTGGAAAGCTCTTTATCAAAAGGCTGGTCTGATGTCGCTTCTTCTCTGAAAGCGCACATGTCAGTCGGTGAAAAAATCGCAGAAAGTGAAAGCTCGATACTCACACCTGAGTTTGAACGACAAGCCATGTATCCTTCTGTTAAGGAAAGCATCCGCCTTCTGGAAGAATATTTGGTTTTACCAAAAAATTCAAAAATAGTCGGTGCTTCTATTGCCCCATACAGAACTCCGGAAAAAATTGAAAAAGCAATGCAAGCTATGGAGATGCTTAAAGCTCTTCCTTGCATGCATGGTGAATTTATGAACCCTGCTATGGATGAGGAGACTTTGAACAAAATAGCTGATAAATATGAACAAGTTCGCCAATTTATAGATGAGCAAAAATTTGAATTCAGTATAGTTACTTCTCGCGAAGTTCCGCAGGAAAACGGCACAGTGGAAACTGTGATAGAGAATACCGCTAATGCTTTCCTTGGAGATAAAACAGCAATCT
The DNA here is from genome assembly GCA_045629065.1 of Anaerovoracaceae bacterium. GTDB lineage: Bacteria > Bacillota > Clostridia > Peptostreptococcales > Anaerovoracaceae > JAKSSM01. The sequence continues at coordinate 31,062 of JAZQQK010000039.1, forward strand.
TTGCGCGCGGTGTCAAGGAAATAAGAGGCTTCTCCAAATTATGGAACAAGGAAAAATCATTCTATGGTGCGTCTTTCGAAGAAGTTGAAAAAGCAGTAGAAGAGCGCACAGCTAACATGAATGAAGGTATAAAAGACTATGGCAATGCGATGATATGCGGTCACCCTGATGCAAAGGAAAGCGATGCTTTAATTATGGATAGTTTCTATGAGGCTCACGAGAACTTAAGTCAGTATGAAGAGTTCAATGTTGCAATGGATTTCTTAAAAGACACTTCTGATAGAACTCAAAATTTAAAGCTTGCATATGCTGCCCTTTCAACACTTCAAGACAAGTTTAGTGAAAAGATGCTCGATGATGATAGCGAGACTTTAATGCAGAGTTATAGCCAAGTTACTAGAGTGATGGCTGCTATAGAAGTTGGTATGGATGCAAAGAAACCAGTCTCTGACCCTACTCCATATCAGAATGCTTATGACAATCTCGATAAGCAGATTGAGCAGATGGAGTTTGACATTAATTCTCTAAATCCAGAATCTAAAATGCATGATCTCGCTATTAAAGCAAGGGAAGGTTTAAAGCATATTAAAGAAGCAGTTTCAAATGAATGCTTTGGTGATATTGAAAATGGTTTCAAAACTTTAGAATCATCTGATGCTTTCGCTGCTGTAACAGCTTATCAACTTATCTGCAATTCCAAGAACCCACAATTTGCCGACTACATGGAAGCAAATGGTGTAAATAAATTAATACAAGCTATTGATGCTTCCCCTCAAATGCAAGGCAACAAGAACGATCTCACAATAGGCAAAATATCGGGTGTAGCATCAAAGGGCTTAAACTTCCTTAACCTTTTGAAAGAGCCTCAAGCTAAGGTTGAACAGGTTCAAAATGAAAAAGCTATTGATGATCCTACTAAAAAGCAAGTTTTGCAATAAAAAAAGTGCGGTAAGTGCACACTAAATAACAAATACTATGGCATATGATGGACTAATGACTCGCGCCATTGTGCGCGAGTTAAACGACAAAATTGCATTAGGAAAGATTGAAAAAATATACCAGCCGGAAACTGACCAGCTGGTTATTTTGGTGCACTCTAAAAATGGTAATTTTAAGTTACTTGCTTCGGTAGGCTCTTCACATTCAAGGGTTCATTTTATAGAAGAAGCTCTTGATAATCCACAATCCCCTCCTACCTTCTGTATGGTATTAAGGAAGCATCTTTCTGGTGCTAGAATTACGGATATTTCGCAGCACGGTACTGAAAGAATCATAGAAATATCTATGGAAACCCTAAACGAATTAGGCTTCACTGTTTCCAAGAAACTCATCTTTGAGATCATGGGAAAGCATTCTAATATTTCCTTGATAGATTTAGAAACAGGCAAAATCATTGATTGTATAAAGCATGTTTCGTTTGGTGAGTCAAGAGTTCGTCAACTTTTGCCAGGCCTAATATATCAATACCCTCCTAAGCAAGATAAAATCGACTTTACGAATGTAACTCTCGACGATTTTTGTGGTTTTTCCGATAAAATCGACTTAAATTCACAAATTTTAGAAAAAATCAATGGGATTTCACCTAATTTTGCTACTGAATTGGCAAATTTTGATAAAATTGATATAAATATCGATGATTCTGCGCAATTTTCCGAAGATAATTTGTCAAATTCAGGTAAATACATGAGGATTTTCACAAAATTGTTCGAAACTATATCTTCTATTGATGAAAATCATGCGAAATTCTATGTATATTTACATGAAAGTGATCCAAAAGAATACTATCTCACGAAACTTTCCGAATTTGATGAAAGCTGCGAGTGCTTAGAGTTCAATACAGCATCAGAGTGCCTAGAATACTACTATTCTCACAAAGAAACTTCTAACCAAACTCGACAAAAGTCCAATGATTTAGCAAAATCAGTTTCAAATCATCTTGATAAGATGTATCTTAAGAAAAAGCGTCTTTCGGAAGACCTTCTAAAGGCAGAAAACTCTGAGAACCTTAGAATATATGGTGAACTGCTTACGGCTAACCTTCATCTAGTAAAGGCCGGTATGAAATCCGTGGATGTTATTAACTATTACGATGGTAAAACTGTAAGCATTCCGCTAGATCCTAAATCCAGTCCGCAGAAAAACGCGCAACAGTATTTTAAGAGATATAACAAGTCCAAAACTGCTATTAAAGAAAAGCAAATTCAACTAGAGGACAATCAAAAAGAAATCGATTATTTAGAATCCGTACTCGCTTGTTTAATGCAGGCTGAAAGCGTTTCTGAAATTGATGCTATACGTTTAGAACTCGTAGAAACTGGCTATCTTAGACCTCGCAAACTTCCGGGTGGCTATAAAGAAAAGAAAGCTAAATTTGAGCCACTTAAGTTCACCCTTTCTAATGGCATGACAGCTTTAGTCGGCCGTAATAATAATGAAAATGACCACCTTACATTCAAGATGGCCTCCAAAACTGATTTATGGTTCCATACCAAGGATATTCCTGGTTCACATGTAGTTGTTTTTACTAATGGCATTGATATCGCCGGTTTTAATGATGAGAGCCAAATTGATGAAAAAGCGGTATTTGAAGCAGCTAGCCTCGCCGCTTATCACTCAAAAAGCCGCAATGGTGAAAACATTCCGGTTGACTATGTGCCTGTGCGCTATGTAAAAAAACCTGCCGGTTCTAAGCCCGGCTTCGTAATCTTCACAAATAACCGAACTGTATATACAAATCCGTCTCTTCCAAAAAAATCCTAAAATAAAATGTTGCTATGATTCACTAAAAGGCAACACAAACTGCTTTATTTTCAACATATTCCACAATTATTTTTAAATCCGTGATACCATTTTCACAAGCTTATAGCTATGTGATTTTAAGGGAGGCACGTTATGAAGAATTATTGTAGATGTTCCATTTGTGGTAACGAAAACATAAGCATATCGTTCAAAGGCGGATATATTTGCGAAGATTGCATATCAATAATTACTAAAGGTATAAGCTAATCTGAATAACGCAACTGAAATTAGCCTATTGCACTCTATTCAGGAAATAACAATAGAAAAACTAAATCGAATCGAAAAGTATTTACCCTTAAAGTATGCAATACGCCAAAGGGGAGGCTTATTTGCCTCCCCTTTTCGCTTGTCTTTTTTTGCGGTTGTTTTCAATGCGTTTTTCGTGTTCCATTTTGCTAAGTTTTGCCTTAGTTTTTGGCTTCATTACAGAGTAGCCAAATTTGCCTAGCATATTCTTCTTTATTCCGTAATATTCACCGTGAACATAGGCCAAAAGATTTGCTTTAGTATAGTCAATCTTTCCGCTTTCATCCACAATTTCTTCGTCAACTTTAATATTAACTATCTCTGCCATATACATTGTGTGTGATGGCAGTTCTTTCTTATCAAAAACCTTGCATTCCAATGCTATAGGACATTCTTTTATAGTTGGACACTTCACGAAGTCTGATTTAATTGGTGTGAGATGCATTTCTTCAAACTTGTTTACATCTCTACCGGATTTTACTCCACACCAATCAGTAGCATAAGTTAGATTTTCAGAAGGAATATTAATTACGAACTCTCCTTCTTTTTCAATTATATCATGCGAATGTCTCGAAGGTCTAACTGAGATATAGGCCATAGGTGGCTCAGAATTGATAATTCCATCCCAAGCGATTGTAATAATATTTTGTTCTTCTCCTTGTCCGCACGAAACCATTACCACTGGGAGTGGGCTAAGCACGCAACCTGGTTTAAAGCTCTTCTTCATAGTTTGTTTAAAACCTCCTGAAATTCCGTAGGTAAGTCAGCTGAAAACTCCATGTATTCACCAGTCGTAGGATGTACAAAACCGATGACCTTAGCATGAAGCATTTGTCCTTCTCCATCTATAGTTTGTTTCTTTGGACCATATACCAAATCTCCTACGAGCGGATGATTGATATACGCCATGTGAACTCTAATTTGGTGGGTTCTGCCAGTTTCTAGGCGACATTCCACCAAGGTATATTTTCCATATCTTTCAAGCACCTTGTAGTGCGTTATTGCCTCTTTTGAGTTAATACTCGTAACAGCTTGTCTAAGACGATTTTTGGGGTCTCTACCAATTGGTTGGTTGATCACACCTTCATCCTCTTTGAATCCATTATATACGAGAGCTATATATCTTCTAGTAATCGAATGCTCTTGAAGTTGTTTTGATAAAGATTCATGCGCCTTATCATTTTTTGCAATCATCAAAAGTCCGGAGGTATCTTTATCGATTCTATGCACGATTCCCGGGCGAATCACACCGTTTATAGAGCTCAGGCGCTCTCCGCAGTGATACATAATGGCATTTACCAGTGTACCTGTATAATTACCAACTGCGGGGTGCACTACCATACCCTTAGGTTTATTTACAACGAGGACATCATCATCTTCGTAAATTATATCAAGTGGAATATTTTCGGCTGTAATTTCGAGTGTTTCGGGCTCAGGAATGGTTATTTCAATCTCGTCGCCATCGTTTACCTTGTATTTTTTAGAAGTACAGATTTCACCATTAACCTTTACGCTCTCGCCTTCTATGAGCTTTTGAATAAAATTGCGTGAAACTTCTGCTAAATTCAAAGAAAGCACTAAGTCAAGCCTAGTGCTTTTCAATTCAGAATCTATTTGGAATGTATACTTCTCTAAAGCCATATTACTCTTCCAACTTCTTGTTTTTATCCATAAATGCCAGCGTATAAATGATAAGGAAACCGCAGCCTACACAGATTGAGATATCAGCGACATTAAATACCGGCCACCAGTGCAAATCGAACATGTCCGTCACAAAACCGAGGGCCAGCCTGTCAACCACATTGCCCAAGCCACCGGCAGCTATACAAGCAACTGAAACAAATAATGTCCAGTGTTCATCCTTACGCTTTTCCATATAGAATATTGCTAGTGCTGAAATCAAAATAGGAACAATGACAAGGATTGCGCCCTTTCCTGAGAGCATGCTAAATGCAACGCCGCGATTCTGAACATAGGTCAAACTCAAGAAACTACCTAAGAAATTACGGCTTTCAAAAACCTCAAAATTGGCCCTGATTAACCACTTTACGAGTTGATCCACTGCCATTATTAACACTAAAAGTAAATATCTAAACTTTCTCATCGACCTACTTTACCTTTGGCACTACAGTTGTTTTGCTTAAGTCTTCCTTTGCAGAGCTGCTTACCTTCTTAACAGTTGAAGTCGTTTCAATCTTTTCAATTGCAACCTTGCTGTCATCGGCAGACTTTTCACGTAAGAAATCCTTTTCAAATTCCTTGATAAAGTCATCTGTGAAGTAATCCATTCTCTCCATTTCTGCTTCGAGCATCTTTTTATACCTATCCCTTAAGGAAGTAACTCTCTCTTTTAAGCGAGTACCTTCTTCAGTGTACTTGGAGACATTTTCTTTAGCTTCTCTTGTGATTAAATCTGCATCAAGCTCAGCGTTCTTTAATAACACTTCAGCTCTTCTCTCAGCAGATGCGGCGATGTCATTCATCAAAGCCTTTGCAGCTTCTAAAGTTTCATACACTGAGTTCTCAGTATTGGAACCCTTCTCAACTTTTGTGTCAACATTAGCAAGCTGCGCCTTTAATTCCTTATTTTCCTTGATAAGTTTTTCCATATCAATGATGATAAGGTCTAAATATTCATCAACTTCCTGTTCGTCGTATCCACGATGGGATCTCTTAAATTCTTTGTTTTCAATGTCAGCAGGTGTAATCATAATTTCCTCCTAGTTTGGCATTATCTCTTCCACATTGTGCTATTTTGTGTACCAAAATCCATACTGCGTTCTTCAGGTTGTGAGATGTTTACATTCTCTGGTGCAAAGATAAAGATATTGTTAGTGATCTTTTGAGCTGTTCCATTAAGAGCGTATGTAGCTCCTGATAAGAAGTCAAACACCTTTCTTGCAGTCTCTGTTTCTACCTTTTCCAAATTGATAATGACAGCACGTCTTCCCTTTAAACTATCAACAAGTTTAGGACATTCATCGAAGCTCTTTGGTTCAATCATAATCACTGTCTGTTGACCAGTTAAAGTACGAATCAAATCAGCATTTGGCTGAGGCGCAGGTTGTGGCTCAGGCTTATTGAAGAATGATTGTCTTCTAAAGCGTTCCTTCTCTTTTTCTTCCTCTTCCTCATCTATAATTGTCTGTTTTGCTTCTTCGAGCTCTTCGTCAGTGAAGTCATCGAAGTTTTCGTTATCTTCAATTCCGATAAATTTTTTAAAGCTACCTTTTATAGCCATCTTACCCTCCTATATTTCAATTAAAACTAAGCCATTTTTTTAGAATAGTCGCGCTGTCCAAAGATTGCTGTACCCACTCTAACCATGTTAGAACCAGCCAAGATTGCAACCTCAAAGTCGCCTGACATACCCATTGATAAGTATTTGAAATCCAAATTCTTATGATTAATCTTTGCACATTCATCGTAGATTTCTTTTGCCTTATCAAAATATACCTTTACATCCATGGGGTCTTCAGCAAATGGTGCAATGCACATAATGCCTCTAATATGAACGTTCGGACAATTATCTAAAATGTCTTTAATTAACTGCTCTGCATCATCCGAACTTACTCCAAATTTGGAATCCTCATCAGCTGTATTTACCTGCACAAGTATATCCATTGTACGTCCAATTTTTGATGCCTGCTTGTCGATTTCTTGTGCTAGATGCAATGAATCGACTGAATGGATTAAATCCACTTTGTCGATGATATATTTAACTTTGTTAGTTTGAAGATGTCCGATTAAATGCCATCTTACTGGCTTGACAAATTCATACTTATTCAAAACTTCCTGAACTTTGTTTTCACCGATATCTGTAACTCCACAATCGATGGCTTCATTAATTTCCTCGACTGGGTGTAACTTAGTTACAGCAATTAATGTGATGTCTTCGCCTTTTCGTCCGGAAGCCTCAGCTGCGGTATTTTTCATTGCAACTATTTCTTCCAAATTTGTTTTAATTGACATTATTTTCACCTTCATTCATGTCTTCAACATCCACTCTAAAAATTGTGTCATATATTTTAACTGTAGCTATATAATTGCCGTCTGCATCGTAATAATAATTCTTCTCGACTGCAGTTTTTTCACCATTAGTGGTCAAGATTTTAACGGGAGTGAAAACCTTTTCGCCAAGTTTGTTTATTACATAAACGCCTTGCTTACCATCGATTGTTACAATCGATTGGGTCTCAAGTATTATTCCACTCTTTTCGTTTTCGATCAAAGTACCTTTTCCGGTTCTAACTTTGTCAAAGTTTTCATAGTATCTATTACAGCTGAGCACGATTTGTGTCAAAGTGCCCTGCTCGGTTTTTTCGTAAACCTTTGTGGATAAGGTTGTTTCATCCTCAAGCTTTATGCTTACCGTCTTGCCTTTGGTATATCTATTGGCATCATTCTTTTCTAGCCAAACTATGATATACCATTCTTGGTTATCAACAGTCTTAAAGATTGGCTCACCACAATCCACATAACCAGTAGAGGTTTCCTTTAGTGGACTGTAATACACATCACTATCGGTCGCCTTATTAGATTCATTATAAATCCTAATAGCACTGCTTTTTAAGGTCGTCATAATATCTGGCGTAAACTTTTCTTCAAAGCCATCGCTATAGAATGAGATTACACCACGCTCTTTAGAAGCAACATTTTCAGAGCCAATAGTAACAATGTTTGTTTTTGATCTTTGAATCTCGCCTTGCTCAACATTTCGTTTAGTACTGCCAGATTTATCAGACAAATATACTTTCTCGTTTCTAACTACTAAATACTCCGTTTCTACGCCAGCAGTCAATGTTCCAAACTCGGCCGTATACTTGTCAGTAAGCATAGTTGAAAACTTTGGAATCCAATAAAGTTTAGCAACTAAGAAAGCAATCGCTGCTATATAAACAATAATTAAAATCTTTATCCAATTGTTTTTCTTTTTGCCCTGAGTAGCCATTCTTACCCCTTTATATCATACACAACTATTTTACCACAATATATCGTAGATATCAATAAAAAAAGCGCCTTAATGGCGCTACTTTTTGAGTTTTTCTATTAAGTCCTGAATCTCTTTTCTTTCTGCTCTAGTATATGCAGAAAAGTCAGGCCCTTTGGCTAACCAATTTTCAAATAAATCATAGCGTCTATGTGCTGTGATCTTTATTGATTCCATCAGTTGCCACTTTGCAATTTCCCTATGATTGCCATTGGTTAAAATCTCCGGTACATCGAGTCCTTCATACTCTCTTGGCTTTGTGTATTGATCTGCCTCAAGTAATCCGGAATATATGGATTCATCAACTGCCGACTCACTGTCTCCGAGTACACCAGGAATAAATCTTGAGATTGCATCTATCATCACCATGGCAGGAAGTTCGCCGCCAGTTAATACATAATCACCAATAGAAACTTCTTCCATATTAAAGCGATCTATGATTCTTTGGTCTACACCTTCATAGTGTCCCGCCAAGATAGTTATCTCATCTTCCTTCGATAATTCCTCGATTAAATCCTGATTAAGTACCGTTCCACGTGGGCTCATGTAGAACACCCTTCCTGGGTTTTTGATGGATTTCATTGCATCAAAAACCGGTTGGCAGAACATAAGCATTCCTACTCCACCACCAAATGGTGTGTCATCTACTTTTTTGTGTTTGTCGAGTGAAAAATCTCTTATATTTATTAAGTTTACTTCTACCAATCCCTTTTCGTTTGCTTTGCCAAGAATCGAATCATTCTTGACAGCACTAAACATTTCAGGGAAAAGCGTTAAAACATTTATTTTCATAGTTTTTAAGCTTACGCTTCTATTCCTTCGTCTATAAAGCCTGGTATGAGTTTAACCTTTACCTGCTTGCTTTTAATATCAATTTCCTTGATAAATTCTTTAACAGCAGGGATTAAAGTTAACTTTCCATTAGCAAGTTTTATTTCATAATTGTCCTGGGCTGAACTTTGGTCAACATTTGTTATTACACCGATTTCTACGCCCGTTTCCAAGTCAATAACCTTACATCCAATTAAATCGCGAATGTAATAAATTCCTTCTGGTAATTCTTCAAGATCTTCTTCCATAATGTAAACCGCTGAATTTACCAAAAATTCGGCCTGATTTCTATCATTAATGCCCTCTAAAAGCACTACACTCGTATTGCCAGTGTGTCTTGCCTTTTGAATTTTGTACTCAGTAAGATTATTCTTCTTTTCTAAGTAAACATGCTCTAAATGTTCGAATCTATCAGGTGTTGAATAATTATAAATTTTTACCTCGCCCTTAATGCCTACAACATTAACGACCTTGCCAATCAAAATTTTTTCCATCATGCCTCATATAAAACAAGGCGCGCTAAAAGCGCGCCCATAATCGCTAATCTCTAACGATTTCAACCGTTACCTTTTTATTTTCTTTAGCGGCTTTTGCCTTCACTACTGTGCGAAGCGCCTTGGCAATTCGGCCTTGCTTTCCAATAACTTTGCCCATGTCATCTTCAGCAACTCTAAGTTCAATAACGGTTCCTTGGTCGGTGTCAGTCGTTGTAACCTTAACTTCTTCTGGCTTTTCAACAAGTGACTTGGCAATTACTTCAACCAAATTTTCCATTAAATTCACCGTTTTCCTTATTTAATAATGCCTGCTTGCTGGAATAACTTCTTAACTGTTTCTGAAGGTTGTGCACCTGTAGCTAACCACTTCTGAGCCTTTTCAGCGTCTACCTTGAATTCCTTAGGTTCAGTCATTGGATTATAGTAACCAAGTTCTTCGATGAATCTACCATCTCTTGAGAATCTTTGATCTGCAACAACTACTCTGTAGAAAGGATGCTTATGAGCTCCCATTCTTGTTAATCTAATTTTTACCATTTTGAATTTCCTCCTTATTAGAACATTCCTTTAAATCTATTATTTTTCATAAAGTTCGGATTACTGAACTGTTTCATCAACTTTTTAGCATCCTCATACTTTTTGACTAATTGATTAACCTTCGCAACTGTTGAACCTGCGCCGGCTGCGATACGCTTTCTGCGGCTCGCATTTAATACTGATGGATTGCGTCTCTCTTCTAGATTCATCGAATAGATGATTGCTTCCATCTCCTTGAATTCATGCTCGGACTTTTCTATATCTGAGTCAGTTACCTTATTCCTGTTAACTCCAGGAATCATGTCCAACATCTTGCCGATGCCACCCATTTCTCTAACTTGGCCCATCTGTTCCAAGAAATCCTCGATAGTGAATTCATTCTTTCTAAGCTTTTTTTCGAGCTTAGCAGCTTTCTCTTCGTCATAGGTTTCCTGAGCTTTCTCAATCAAGCTCATCATATCGCCCATGCCTAGGATTCTACTTGCCATACGTTCAGGATGGAAAGGTTCTAAAGCATCGAACTTCTCTCCTAAACCTATGAATTTTACTGGCTTTCCAGTTACCTTCTTTGCAGAAAGTGCAGCACCGCCACGCGAATCGCCATCCATCTTTGTCATGATGATTCCATCGATTCCTAGCTTTTCGTTGAAACCTTCTGCGGCATTTACTGCATCTTGACCAGTCAAAGCATCCACAACGAGCAAAATCTCGTGAGGTTTAACTGCCTTCTTAACTCTAACTAGTTCTTCCATCAATTCTTCATCGATTTGAAGACGACCAGCTGTATCGACAATCAGTACATCGTAGCCTTTTCGCTCAGCTTCTTTTCTGGCAGCTAGAGCAATATCTTCAGCTTTTTTAGAATTGCGATCCACATAAATTGGAACATCTACCTGCTTTGCTACAACCTCTAATTGGTCAATCGCTGCAGGTCTATATATGTCGCAAGCAGCCAAATACGGCTTCTTTCCTTGTTTCTTTAGATAATTGCAAAGCTTACCACAAGTTGTTGTTTTACCAGTACCCTGCAAACCTACCATTAGGAGTACTGTGAATCCTGATGGTGAGTAAGTGAGCTTTGAATTAGTGCCACCCATGAGATCAATAAGCTCATCATTTACAATTTTGATAACCTGTTGTCCAGGAGTTAAACTTTTTAGCACATCAGCTCCGATGGCCTTTTCCTTAACTTGGGCTACGAATTCTTTTACTACCTTAAAGTTAACGTCTGCTTCCAAAAGTGCAAGTTTAACCTCTCTCATTGCGGCATCAATATCTGCCTCAGTGAGAACTCCCTTGCCCCTTAGTTTCTTAAAGGTACCTTGTAATTTGTCAGATAGATTTTCAAATGCCATCCTAGTCCTCTAATTCCTTTAATTTTTCTTTGATATCAATTAATTCGTCTTTAACCTTTTCATCAATATCTGAAGACTCTAAAGTAGTAATAATCTCGTTAATCTTTTTTACATTTCTCTCTATGGTTACAACTTTTTCAACCATATTAAGTTTCTCTTCGTAGTTTAAGAGGGCCTCCTTTGCGTGCTTTATGCCATCATGCACAGCCTGCCTTGTAACGCCCATCTCGTCGCTTATCTCTGAAAGTGACAAATCGTCCTCATAATATAGCGACATAAATCTGTTCTGTTTTTCTGGAAGTAAGCTTCCATAAAACTCAAACAATAATGCAATTTTTTCGAAATCATCTTTTCCTCTGGAAATCATACTTTCCTCCAAATTGCGAAACTACCTATATAAAATAACACGCGGAAGCCCGCGTGTCAAGTAAAAAATCAGTATAAAGTAAAAATGCTTTATACATTATTTCGTTAAATCGCTCATATAGCTTACCTGGAATTTGCCATTGAGATTAACAAGTTCCTCGATGTATGATGCATCGGCTTTGCTGTCATTATTACGTGCCTCACCTAAGAGTGATGAAAGTGAGAATGTCGCATTGAAAGTTTTGAATTCAACTACTGGAGTGCTGCTAGAAGTTCTTGCTTTTCTCTTGATAGCACCTAAGCAATCTTCATATGTTCCAATCTCATCGATTAAACCATTATCTAAGGCTTGCTTTGCAGTATATACTCTACCATCGGCAAGTTTCTTAACTACTTCTATATCCATTCCTCTTTCAGTAGCTACAATACCAGTAAACTGCTCATACGCTTCATCTACTAACGATTGATATACTGCTCTCTGCTCGTCGGTAAGTGGAACATAATTGCTTCCCATTGCTTTGTTCTTTCCAGCTGTAATAGTTGTAACCTTCACGCCTAATTCGTCGAGAAGTTCGCTCACATCGAACATTTGGCCCATAGTAACTCCTATAGAGCCAGTCCAACAGTTACGATTAGCATAGATTCTATCTGCAACACAACCGATGTAGTAACCGCCTGATGCAGTCATCGCTTGCATAGATGTATAAATAGGTCTGCCTGTTTGCTTCTTATAATCTTTAAGTTTGAGGTAAACTTCGTCGGAAGCGAAAACAGTTCCACCTGGAGTATCAGTCCAAAGTACAAGTCCAAGATTATGCTCATCATTAATCAGCGAATCAATTGTATTCAAGACAAACTTATGATTGTATGTGGCACTGTTATCTTCTGTAATAGAGCCATCGATAAAGATTGTTGCAATATAGTCTTCATCTTCAGGAACTCTGCCATATGTGGTAAGCCCACCATTTAACAGGTATTCTATTCCTGAAACATTCTGGCTTACATTGCTGCCCAAATTCTTAAGCGACATGCTGCAGCTGAATGACATTAGTGCAAGTCCTACCGCAATTGCGAGAATAATGACTACTGCTTTTACCCATCCTGCAGTTTTTGAGGCATTCGGATCAGCGCTGTACGAAACTTGCTTTGCGCTGCTTCCTTTTTTTGTTTCTGCATTCACATTGTTATTGTTGTCTTTATATCCATAAGAATAACTCATATCGTCGCTTCCTTTCTTTCAAAATATTATAGCATACTTCACTCCCCCATGCAAAACAGGTTTTTTAAAAAAGGTGTTGACAGTGTACTATGATGCGTAGTACACTATACTTGCAAAAGGGATTTTGAAATAGACGTGTTAACACAAAATGCAGAAAGGGATAAAATGTTTGAATTAGATTTGAAATCTAGAAAATCTATCTATCAGCAAGTTATCGATAACTTAAAAGAAGCTATCATGACTGGTCAGCTCTGCCCTGGTGACAAGCTGCCTTCGGTTAGAGAGCTTTCTAAAGTTATGACTGTCAACCCTAATACTATCCAAAAAGCCTATAGAGAATTGGAACGTCAAGGCTACATTTACACCACTTCGGGTGTGGGGACATTCGTTAGTGATACAGGGGAGATAAATGTAGATCCTAAGGCTTTGGAACAAGCCAAAGCACATATTGAAGATGCGTTTAAGCAATTACTCTTTATGGGTCTATCCTTTGGAGATGCTAGAAAGATTGCTTTGGAAGTAATCGACAATAAGGAAAATTTGGCTGACCCTTTTAGAAAGGAAGATAACAATGATTAGATTGGAACATGTAACAAAATGCTTTGACAATTACAAAGCACTTAATGATTTGACTATGACCGTTCCAAAAGGTTCAATCTATGGCCTTATGGGACTTAATGGTGCAGGTAAAACTACAATTATCAAGCACCTTGCTGGTTTTCTTGTTCAGGATGAAGGCATCATCTCAGTTGAGAATGAACCCGTTTTGGATAATGAAAAATTGAAGCAGAGAATGCAGTTCATTCCAGATGAACTATTCTTTTTTAAGAACTACTCATTGATTGAAATGGGCGCATATTACAAGCGCTTATATCATAATTTCAATGATGTAAGATTCAACGATATGGTAACTGATTTTGGCCTTAATCCAAAGGCTAATATAGGCAAGTTTTCAAAAGGTATGAAGAAGCAAGCGGCCTTTGCCCTTGCGATGGCAACAATGCCTGACTACCTTATTCTTGACGAGCCAGTTGACGGCTTAGACCCTATCGTAAGACACAAACTTTGGAAATATATTATGGCTGATGTTGCAGATAGAGAGATGACCGTTTTAGTATCATCTCACAACGCAAAAGAAATGGAAGATGTCTGCAATTATATCGGTTTAATTAAGGATGGATCCATGATTTTTGAAGGTGATCTTCTAGAAATTGGTGATACTACTTTGGAGCAACTTTTCATTGAAAAGATTGGAGGTGAAGCAAATGAAAAATAGAAAATTTTTCGGTCTATCCCCTGCTCTAATGCTCGAGGATTTAAAGATTTACTGGTTTGGCCCAGCGCTTACACTTCTGCTTTACCTAATGCAAAACGCAGTACCTCTCTTAAAACCATTTGAAAACCGTGCAAGCATTACGCAGAATTTAAATAGCATAGGTTTTGTTTCCTGTGGATTTATGGTTGCAATACCTTTCTTTGCTTCACTGATTTTATTGGAATACTATCACAGGGCTAATAAGTCTTTAGTACTTCATGGACAGCCATATTCAAAGAGCAAACTCTTCAACACACAAGTTTTAACAGGCTGGCTGATGTTCATCATTCCAGTTGTAATAGTTGCAATAATCTACCTCATATCTATGAAAGGAGTAGTGGCAAAGGAAGTGGCAGAAGTTACTGCTCGCAATGCTGCCCATTCTTCAAACATGTATGTGGTTATGCTAGCTAAAACTTACACTGTTCAGTCAGTATTAAGATGGCTCCTCATGAATGTTTCTTTCATGACATTCTTCTACGGAATCTTTACACTTATGGGAGCAATTACAGGAAATATCGTATTACACGTTATTATGTCTATTGTAGGTTTCTTCATAGTTCCTGCATTAGGTTTTACCATCAATGTTTACCAAGAAGCTTTTGTAAGCAATTATGGTGGCCCTGGTCAATTCATACAGTGGATTTTATATGATACTAACCCAGCAATTAGACATTTTGGATCCTCTCTTGAATATGTATCAATTTTAAGTATGATTGTCTTCCTTGTTGTAGGTATAGCCCTGGTATTCTTGGCAAAGTTCTGCGTGGTTTGGGCAAAGCTTGAAAAAACAGGTTCTGGCATATTGTTCCAGCCTCTTGAAGAAGTAATCACGGGGCTTGCTTGTTTCTTTGGTATGACGGGCACTGGATTCATCTTCTTACTTATTTTTAAATCAGACAGTTTAACATTTTTCTTCATTGGATTATTAGTTGGACTTCTCATCACCTTCTTTATCGTTAAGCTTATCATTCACAGAACGGCAAAGATATTCAATAGGCACAATTTGAAGGTTCTAACAATTATTATCATCGCAATGATAGTCTTTATTCTTTCAGTTCTATTTGATTTTTCAGGTTACTCAAAACAAGTTCCTGATGCAAAAGACATGGAATCAGTACGTATTGAAGGATTAATAGGCTCTTGCCAAATGTATGTTGGCTTTGAGGCCTTCGATGAATGTTTAGAGAACCTTAATGTAGCAGATAAATATGACTGCTATGTGCATGACACTAACTTTATTAACAAAGTAGTCAACCTTCAAGGATATATCATTTCTAATAAGCTTTATCAAAAGACCACGGATAACTGGAAGTTTAATGAACCTAATAAAGATGGCTATTATTACAATTGGTATGAGCCGGATTCCTATCTGGATCAACCTCAAATGGTTATCGATACACTCAGTATTGAATATGTTATGAAGAATGGTTCAACATTCTCTAGATCTATTACTTTCAAGAGAACATCAAATGTTGAAAAGTATATAAGCGATATTTTAGACTATCTGAACTATGACCTTTCAAAGGCGCAAAGATTTTCATACGAGATTATTGAAATTACCGAGCCAGACATTGCACAACTCAGTTAAACTAAAAAGCCCTGGAAATCCAGGGCTTTTTTATTGTCTAAAAAATCTATTTCTTTTTCTTTCTAACTAATCTCATTACCGTCTTCTTAAGTTCTTTGTAGTTTTCAGTTTTATGATAACCAATCCACATGATTCCGTTTGGAACCACTATGCACATGAGAACCAAACAAATGAATTTGACATAGACATTAGAAAAGTTTATCGCATTTGCAATGAAATAAGTAATTGCTGAACAGCCTGCTGTTACAACTGCATACTCTGCATATTTGAGAAAATATTCCTTAACTGAGCGATTGAATACTTTCCTGTATATTAGCCATGGATCATACCAAAGCTGAGTTACTGCCCTTGCAATACATGTAGCGATTAGTACACCGAACATCCCCCAAACTTTAGCGAGAATAATTGAAAGACCTATATTTACAATAGCCATTACGAGTGGTCTCCATCTGCCTTGAATAAATAGACCATTTGCCTTTCTGAAGCTAGAGAATACGCTCGCCATATTCGCCATAAAGAACTCAGTAACAAGCGCTATTATGATGCTCATAGGAAGTAAGAATTTATCTTCTTTAAGCCAAATATCTCCTACGAATGGTAAATATAAAACGACGAATGATGTAGAACAGAAACAAGTAATCCAAAATACTGAGAAATTGTACTTCTTAAATATTCTGTACTGCGCATCGCCAGAGTCAGTGACCGCTAAATTTCCCACGCTAGGTGTAACGGAGTTGAAGAACTGATTCATCATAGTCGTTACAGCCTTCTTGAGCATTTTGTAGTATGAAAGAATGCCTACGATTGATGTGCCAATCATCGCTGAAATGATGATATCATCTGTGCCGTGAAGCACTGCAGATGAAGCAGTATACAAGGCAAGTGCGCCTACATCTTTTAAGAGAACCTTCCTTTCTTCTTTTGAAAGGTTTTCGTGTGGGTAATTCTTGAGTTCCTTAAAGTCGCGTCCTGCAACTATTGAAGTAACGATATTCTTTAAAAGTGTAAATGAAATACCAATAATCAAATATGCAAGGAATGCCTTAAAGATAATCAGTACGATGCACTGCACTATTCCCTTCACTGCGTTAGAAATGATTTCAATCAGGGAAACCTTATAACCATTTTGGTTGGCCGTAAGAAGAACCGATCTATATATCAAAAGATAGGATGATGCCGTGTTGAACAAGTAAAGCACATATATTAAAGTAATGCTTTCTTTGATGTCTGGAACACCTGTTACTAATACATCCAAGAATGGAATTAGTGCAAGGCCTACAAAGAAAATAAATGCCGCTACGAGCCTATAGGCTTTCTTATAGAAGTCCATATACTTCGCAATTTCTTTATAGTTTTTCTCAGCCATCGGCTTATAGAGTGCGAAAGCAATCGCAGCACCGATACCAAGTTCAGCGAGTGAAAGCGTTGTTAAGATTGAAGAGAACAAGCCCTGAACACCGGCATACTGCTCGCCTAAAATTTTAATGAATATTGTTTTAACGATAAAGTCAAACAAAATCAAGGCTAGCTTTGCAGCTACACCTGTACTCGTATTTCTTATTACCTTTTTAGTACGTGATTCTGTCATCTTATCCTACTCGTTATTTTGCTACTCTGTTCTTTTCCCAATTCCATGCATCTCTGCAAGCATCTTCAAATGTGAGTTTCGCTTCCCAACCGAGAACTGATTTTGCTTTTTTGCAGTCTGCATAAGTGCTAGCGAGATCGCCTGCTCTTCTAGGTGCGATTTCATAAGGGATCTTCACACCATTAGCCCTCTCGAAAGCCTTAATTGCTTCTAAAACGCTAGTGCCAGCACCCGTTCCCAAGTTAATAGCTTCGCATCCCTTGCTCTTAAATGCATATTTTAATGCCGCTACATGGGCCTTGGCTAAGTCTACAACGTGGATATAGTCTCTGACGCCTGTTCCATCAGGTGTGTCATAATCGTCGCCGAAAACGTTTAAATGGGCCCTTATACCGCTTGCTACTTGCTGGATATAAGGCATAAGATTGTTTGGAATACCTTGTGGTTCTTCGCCGAGCAAGCCAGACTGATGTGCACCAATAGGATTAAAATATCTTAAAAGTACAACTGACAAATCATTATCTGCTTTGGCAGCGTCCTTTAAAATGATTTCATTAAAATACTTAGTCCATCCATAAGGATTGGAACAATTGCCTGGAACCATATCTTCTGTGTATGGAACAGGATTCTTTTCACCATAAACAGTGGCTGATGAACTAAAAATAAAACTATTTACTTTATGATTCTTCATAACTTCAAGCAAGGCAATAGTGGTACCAAGATTGTTCTCATAATACATCATAGGTTTTGCTACAGATTCGCCTACTGCTTTTAGGCCAGCAAAGTGAACGCAGGCATCAATTTTGCACTCAGTAAAAATCTTGTCGAGTGCTTCCTTATCGCGTACATCATCGATGTAAACTTTAACCTTTTTTCCAGCTACTTTTTCGATTCGCTCCGCAACTTCTTTTTTGCTGTTTGATAAGTTGTCAACTATTACTACATCATAACCAGCAGCTAGCATCTCTACTGCAGTGTGAGAACCGATAAATCCTAATCCACCTGTCAAAAGTACTGTGCTCATGTTCTTCTCCTCACTATTTGAACCAAGCGTTCAAATCTTCTGTGATTTCTTCTTCAACTTTAACTGCAGTTTCTTTATCAGCAGCATTAATTGAAAGATATGCTTTGATCTTTGGCTCAGTTCCGCTAGGTCTTACGACAACGGAGGAGCCATCCTCAAGTCTAAACTTGATAACATCTGATTTTGGTAGGCCATAAAGTCCTGGTAAAAAATCTTCAACTTTTACAATTTTCTTACCACCAAAATCGTCAACATCGCCTCTAAAGTTCTTCATGATCTTCTGCATCTTTTCAAAGCCAATAGAGCCCTCGAATTGGTAGCTATGAAGAGTGTTTAGTGCATAACCGTGTAATTTATAGAGATCAGCTAATTTATCTTTTAAGCTGATATTTTTTGTCTTACAAAATGCGAACATTTCGCAGATGAGATACGACGCATCCACTGCATCTTTATCTCTAACATAACTTCCGCTTAAGTATCCGTAAGATTCCTCGAATCCAAAGATATATCTTGAATCTTCTCCCTTTTCTTCCAAGAAACCAATCTGTTCACCAATGAATTTGAATCCAGTGAGAATATTAATCGTTTCTACACCATAGCTCTTTGCAATTTTGTCTGCTAAATCAGTAGTCACGATTGTCTTGATTAAGAGAGGATTTTCTGGCATCTTATTATGCTTTTTTCTCTGACTAGCTACATAATCTAAAAGAAGAAGTCCAACTTCATTTCCCGTGAATAATGTATAGTCATTGCCATCCTTTACAGCGATACCCACTCTATCACAATCTGGGTCAGTCGCAAGCACTAAATCCGCTCCGCTTCTTTTAGCGTATTCAATGCCTAGTTCCATCGCTTCACGAATCTCTGGATTAGGGAAAGGACAAGTTGGAAAGTTGCCATTTGGCTGTTCCTGTTCCTTCACTAAAGTGATATTAGTAAAGCCATTCTCTTTTAAAATTCGAGTGACAGGTTTTAATCCAGTACCATTTAAAGGTGAATATATAATTGCAACATCCTTATTGATTTCATCGCCAAAAAGAACTGATTGATTTTTTACTTCAGCAATGAAAGAATCATAGCAATCATCATTGATATATTCAATCATACCAGTCTTTACGCCTTCGCTAAAATCACCCATTTTGATGTCCTTGAAAATATCAAGTTTTTCTATTTCTTTTAGGATTTCAGCGGCTGCTTCAGTCGTGATTTGGCAGCCGTCTTTGTTATAGACTTTGTATCCGTTATATTTTGCTGGGTTATGGCTAGCTGTAACCATGATTCCTGCAAAGCACTTATGATATCTAACCGCATATGAAAGGCATGGCGTAGGCATTAATTCCTTGTAGATGTAAACCTTCAAGCCGTTAGCAGCAAACACACCGCTTGCTACTTCACTAAAAAAGTCTGACTTGATACGGCTATCATATGATACCGCAATCGCTTTACCACCGTTCTTTACGACATAGTTTGCCAGGCCTTGTGATGCCTTTGCAACAGTGTAGAGATTCATTCTATTAGTTCCCACACCGATAACGCCTCTTAAGCCACCTGTACCAAATTCCAGGTCGCGATAAAACGCATCCTCTATTTCTTCTTCTGTCATATTGGCTAATTCAGTTTTAAATTCAGTAGCATTTGAAAGCCACAATTCATACTCTTTTTTATAGTCCATTTTTACTTTCCTGATTGTAATTTCTCTACAAGCTTTCTCGTTTCTGACTTATATGCTTCTACTCCTGGCTGATCGAATGGATTAAGTCCAAGTAAGTATGCAGAAAGTGCAGCACTCATCTCAAAGAAATAAATCATTTGTCCAACATTATATTCATCCAAAATTGGAATATCTAATGTGATTACAGGGATTCCCGCACCTTCGTGTGCAAGTTCTACACCCTTTTCTGAGCACTCATTAATTTCTTCCAGTGTTCTGCCAGCGAAAGGATATCCTGCGAATTCAGGAACTACGAAATCATACTTGAAGTAGTTGACGATGATCATAGTTTCATAAAAAATCTGGTGTCCTTGCTGAAGGAATTGACCTATTGAATGAAGGTCACGGCTAAATGACAAACATGCAGGGTAAGCACCTTTACCTCCCTTACCTTCGGACTCACCAAAGAGTTGCTTTAGCCATTCGCCAAAATATCTTAAGTCATTTTCGAAATACTCGAAAATTTCAATGTTCTTTCCGGAAGTTTGAAGAGCTACACGAGTAGCTGCGTACTCTTCCATCTTCTTTACATCGTTTGCTGACTGTGAAATGTCAGCTGCACCCTTTAAAAGCATGCGAATGTTATATCCACTAACTGCTATTGGTAAAAGACCTACTGGAGTAAGAACTGAGTATCTACCGCCAATGTCATCTGGAACTTCAAAAGTCTTAAAACCATTCTTATCGGCATCTTCCTTGAAGAATCCCTTTTCCTTGTCAGTGATGATGTAAATTCTGTTCTTCGCACCTTCAAGTCCATACTTTTCAAAGAGTTTTTGTCTCAAGATTGAATATGTGAGAAGTGGTTCTGTTGTTCTTCCTGACTTAGAAATTGCGCAAATACAAGTAGACTCTGTAGCAATTCTCTTACAAAGTCTTGCGAGATAAGAAGCGCTCATATTAAAGCCTGCAAATTCAACATCTGGCCAGCCCTCTTTTCTAGTTCCCAAAGCATCTGTTACTGCCTTAGCTCCGAGGAAAGATCCACCAATACCTATGACAATGAAAAGTGTACACTTCTCTCTTATCTCTTTTGCAGTCTTCTCGATTTTATCTATGAGTTCTTCATCGATGTTCCTAGGTAAATCTACCCAGCCTGTCATCTCAGCGCCTAAATAGTCGCGCTTTCCTGAAGTTAATTTTGTATGCCAAGCTTCAGCGGAATTAAGCAATTCCGTTTCTTTGGCAAGTTCAACTTTTGTTCCAGTTAAATTAACGTTCATAGTTTTTCTCCGTTCTTAGCCCATTTGGAGATATTATAACATACTTTATTATGCTATAAAATAGTAAAAAGTGTAAAACTGGCTTGAAAAGTCCTTAATAACACAAAAAAAGAGTAGCTTTCGCTACTCTTAAGTAAAAGACTTATTTTTCTTTGTGCTTTATGATGAGTGGAAGAACTTCTTGAGCTGTAATTCCAAATACATATGCTAGCTCATCAATAAGCATTCTTTCCGCATCTTTCAAGAATCGTTCATCAGATGAATGAAGTTTCTTGCCCTTTTCGAGTTGTTCAATCTGATGGAGATAAAGAGTTCTAGTCATCACCAAAACATCTTCGCTAGTACCATGGAGCAAAATATCTTTGTACTGTTGGGATCTTTCTCTTTCATTTTCAGTCCAAGGTAAAGGTGCTGCGGGAACCTTATCTAACAGTTCTTGTGCCTCTTTCTTAGAAAGAACAGGACGCATGCGCTTAAGTACCTGCTCATTCTTAGTAGGCACATACACTGCATCTTCTTTCTTGCCTAGTGGGGCTAAAACATAATACTCGACAGACTCTTTGCCAAATCTGAGTTCGGTTATATCCTCTATCTGACAAACGCCATCTGTTCCATATATAACTATATCATCAATATGATACATCTTTACCTCTTATCTGCTTTTGGAGTTGTTTTCTCCTATATAACCAACAAAAATATTATATCATACAAATATAAAAAAGTCGAGTGCTTTTCTAGAACATAGAAAGCTGGTCTGTTTCAGGTAAGCCATTAAATATTCCTCTATCCTTTAAGACCTCAACTACCGATTTGTTCAAACTTGCACGAATTTGGGCTTCTTCAATTGTGCTGAATGGCGCTTCACTATATGCATCATATAATCCTAGTGCCGCACTCTCTCCAACACCATTTATCGCAACTAACGGCAACTGAACTTTTCCGTCTCTTACCCAGAATTTTGTAGCAAGTGACTCCCCTAGCTTGGCTTGAAGGAACTCTAGGCCTCTCGCATACATCTCGTAAGCTACTTCAAGAATAGTAAACTCATCCTTTTCCTTAGCGGATGCATTATTACCCTTAAGCTTGATTTCCTCCATCTTGGCTAAGACGGCCTCTTTGCCCTTCATAATTGTTTCTTCATCAAAGCTATCAACCTTTGATGTGAAATATGTAGCATAGAATTCAGCTGGATAATATACCTTATACCACGCCATTCTGTAGCTCATCATAGTATATGCTACGGCGTGTGCCCTTGGGAACATGTATTTAATCTTATTGCAAGAATCAATATACCAGTCAGGAACTCCATGGGCTTTCATCTTTTCGATCTGATCGTCTCTTAAGAGTCTGCCCTTTCTTACGTCTTCCATGATTTTGAAAGCATCTTGGTTTTCTAGTCCTTTTAGACGTAAGTAGTTCATAATGTCGTCACGAGTTGATATTACTTCGCTCATAGTTGCGACGCCTGAACGGATATAATCTTGAGCATTGTTCAGCCATACATCAGTGCCATGTGAAAAACCTGCAATTCTTACAAGATCAGCGAATTTGTTTGGCTTAATATCATCTAGCATCTGACGCGTAAATGGTGTGCCAAACTCAGGAATTGCATAAGATCCATGAGTAAATTTGTAGTCCGAATCCTTTATATTCAAAGCTTCTATTCCATTGAAAATGCTCAGAACCTTTTGGTCACTCAAGTCAACTTCAAGAGGATTGATATCTGTCATATCCTGAAGTTGTCTGATCATGGAAGGCACATCATGGCCTAGAATATCGAGCTTTAATAAGTTCTTATCAATCTTGTGATAATCAAAGTGTGTTGTAACTATGTCAGTTTCTGTATCATCAGCTGGATGCTGTACTGGGCAGAATTCATAGATTTCATGATCATCAGGAACGATTACAATTCCTCCCGGGTGCTGACCAGTTGTACGCTTAACGCCTGTACACTTCGTAGCTAATCTATCTGCCTCGTATTTGTTAATAGGAATCTGACGCTCTTCAAAGTATTTCATTACATAACCGTAGGCAGTCTTATCTGCAACAGTACCTACCGTACCTGCTTTGAAAACATTCTTTTCACCAAAGATTTCTCCAACATATCTGTGAGCTACTGGCTGATATTCACCTGCAAAGTTAAGGTCGATATCTGGCTCCTTGTCACCATTGAAACCCAAGAAAGTTTCAAACGGAATTGTATAGCCATTGCGATTCATCGGAGTGCCACATTCAGGACATTCCTTTGGAGGCATGTCAACACCACAATCATACAGGTTCTTATCTCCCCATTCTATGTGTTTGCATTTAGGACAAATATAGTGTGGATCTAGTGGATTAACCTCTGTGATTCCTGCCATAGTTGCGGCAAGTGAAGAACCTACAGAACCTCTGGAACCTACCAGGTATCCATCGGAAAGCGACTTCTTTACCAACATCTGTGCAGAAACATACATGACAGAATATCCATTGTTAATGATGGAATTCAGTTCTTTTTCGAGTCTTGCTTCTATGACTTCCGGAACATTTTCACCATAGATTTCATGAACTTTCTTCATGCAAGATTCCCGTAGAGTATTCTCTGAATTTGCGATTCTTGGAGGATACTTTTCTTTTGGAACTGGCAAAATGTTTGCATCACACATGTCAGCTATTTTATTAGTGTTGTCTATAACTATTTCTTTTGCCCTATCGCCCAGATAAGCAAATTCCGCGAGCATCTCATCTGTTGTACGCATATAGAGTCCCTCGCCCTTATCAGCGTCATCATAGCCCATTCCTGCCATTATGATGTTACGGTAAAGTGCAGACTCTGGCTCGTCATAATGTGCGTCAGTCGTTGCAACTACAGGTTTTCTGAGCTCATCCGCTATTTCAATAATGCGTCGGTTAATATTTTGAATATCTGCCTCAGTCATTATTCTCTTGCCTTCAAAATAGAACTCTTCTTCTATCATAAACCTATTGTTTATAACGGGCTGAATTTCTAAATAATCGTATCTGGATGCAATCTTGAGTTGTTCTTCTCTTGATTTTGCCTCATATACTTTTTGCATGCCAGAGCGCTTATCATAAATAACCTCTCGCACTAAAGATTTATACAATTCACCATAGCTGCAGGCAGATCCGATGATTAAGCCCTCTCTATGTGCCTCTATTACAGACCACGGAAGTCTTGGCTTTCTGTAAAAATACTTTACGTGCGAAAGTGATACCAACTTGTATATATTTTTTAAACCAGCTTGAGTCTTTGCCAGAATAATGATGTGATTAGTTGGCTTCTTTTTGTAATCAATATTGCCATATTCATCCACGCAATCACTATCATCAAAAACATAGCCCTCTACGCCATAGATGACCTTTATTGGATGACCCTTGTCAGCTTGTTTTCCGGCTTCTGCCGCACAGTCAGGGAAGGCTTGAACAACACCGTGATCTGTGATTGCCACTGCTGGTTGGCCCCACTTTGCGGCTTGTTTTACTATGTCCGCTGGTTCATTAAAGCCATCCATTGCGCTCATCTTTGAATGGACATGGAGTTCTACACGCTTGCCTAATTCGCAAGTGTCTTCTCTACCAGTTGCAACTTCAAGCTTCTCGATTTCTCTAATCATGATAACATTGAGGCTTTCCCAAGTATCAAATTCAACAGTACCTTGAATCTTAAGATAGTCGCCTTCATGAAGGAATTCTTCCATTTCCTTTAGCTTATTCTCTGATACAAAGCACTTGCAACATACAGTTGTTGTATTGTCAGTGATGAGTATAGTTACAAGATAATTGTTTGTCTTTGTAATTCTCGAACTCATCTTAAAGAAATATCCGTTTACTATTACGCTTCCCAATTCGGGTTTTAGCTCTCTAAGGTTAGCATTGGCTTCACCATCTATACCCTTACCCATAACTTTGTTGTCTGTAATAGGAACTTCCTTTTCTCTTCTCTTATAACCGCCATATGATTTTTGTTGTCCGTCATTTGATGGCTTATATTGTCCTGTTTGAGGGGCATTTTCCTGAGCTTTTGCCTTGATGGCAGCTTGTTTTTTCAGTTCCTCGTTATATTCCTTCATCGACTCCTTGTAATCAACTGGCTCAGAATCATTAAAGTTCTGTGCACGCTGTTGATATTCTTCTTCGTCGTTAATGAATGTAACGTCAATATTCAAGCCAAATGTGCTCTTAAAAAGTCTCTCGAATTCAGATTTTACATTTGCATTCAAAAGTTCTTCGGCCGTCTTTCCGAATGCTTTCAAAGTTAAATGGTTTTCCTTAAATCTAAAAGAACTGAGATTGATTGATTTTGTGAAAGCAGTATATGGTCCATTCAAAATATGAATCATATGAGGAATAAAATGCCTAATGATGCTTATTTCGTCTAAAACCACATCTTTGTATTCAAATTTCAGGTCTACATCACTGGCCTGTGGAAGCTGTGATAAAATCTCAGACTTAATAGTTTCACAATCAGAAAAAGGCATTACAAAATTAAGGGTAATAGGAAGTGTCAATACTCCTGTCTCCTTAGATATTACTGCCTTACCCAGTTCGTAATGATATTTATTTTTATCGATTCTGCCATTAGAGATAGAATCCCAGTTTATTGCATTGTCGATTATGCTACGCATAAATTCTCCTAATCGAATTATATATTTTGTTCTATCAATGAAATTAGTTCATTTACTATGTCTTTTTCAGGGACTTTTCGTAAAATTTCGCCCTTTCTAAACAGAAGACCTTCACCTATGCCTCCAGCTACCCCAAAATCGGCTTCTTTTGCCTCTCCTGGCCCGTTTACAGCACATCCCATAACAGCGACCGTTATGCCGGGTTTCCTCGCTGAAATCAGTTGTTTTTCGATTGGCTCGAGTCTTAGTTCAATCTCACTAGCAAGCTTTTCGAGATTTACTTTAGTTCTGCCACATGTAGGGCAAGACACAAGATTAATAGCAGACTCTCTTAAGCCGAGCGTTCTTAGAATTTCTTTTGCAAATATTACTTCTTCAACAGGATCAGCTGTTAGAGAAACTCTCATCGTATCGCCTATTCCATCAAGGAGTAAGGCCCCAATTCCAACAGCAGATTTTACCTTGCCTCTTGCTAAAGTTCCCGCCTCTGTAATTCCGATATGAATTGGATGGTCAGTCCCCTTTGCCAAGATTTTATGTGCTTCGTAGTTCACTTTAACATTTGAGGATTTAATAGACACTACTAAATTGTCATAGTCCAAATCCTCGATGATTTTTAAGCTTGCAAGTGCAGACTCTACTAAACCTTCCGCAGAGACGCCGTGATACTTCTCAACTCGTTCTTTCTCTAGTGAACCGGAGTTTACGCCTACTCTAATAGGAATTTCTCTTTCTTTAGCCAAGTCTACGACTGCTTTAACCCTATCAATGCCACCGATGTTGCCAGGGTTAATTCTAACTTTATCAGCACCTTGCTTGATTGCTTCCATAGCTAATCTATAATCAAAGTGAATGTCTGCTACAAGTGGAACACGATTACCCATCTTGATAAGTTTGGATTTTACCTCACCAAAAACACTAGCAGATTCCATATCAGGCACTGCAATTCTAACGATTTCACAGCCCGCATCCGTCAGTCTTGTAATCTGATTCATCAAAGCATTTTCATCCCTTGAATCCACATTGCACATCGACTGAATGGCGATAGGACTTCCACCGCCTATTACAACATCACCAATTCTAACTTTCTTTGTCATTTGCTCACCTATTTTGTGAAAATACGAACTATGTCATTCCAAGTTACAAATACCATAAGACCCAATAAGAGTATTATGCCTATGGCGTGTACTATGCTTTCAACTTTCTCATTAACCTTCTTGCCTGTTATTAAAGTGAATAGAACAAATATGATTCTGCCTCCATCCAAAGCTGGGAATGGGAACATATTTACTATCGCAAGGTTTACACATATAAGTGCAACAAGGAAGCCGTAATACCAGAAGCCATAGTCAATTGTTTCGTTAACCATAGTGACGATTCCAACCGGTCCTGACAATTCTTCCATGCCCACCTTGCCACGGAATAAATCGCCAAACGATGTAAATTCAAGCTTTGCAATATTCCACGTGGATGTGGCACCATTTACTAACGAGAAAAACGGATTGTGGCCTATCTTACAAGTAACTCCAACTATGTATCTATAGCCCAGAAGCGTTCCTGCCTCATCATATACTTCGTTATATTCTGGTGTGGCCTTAAGTTCAAGCTTCTTTCCATGTCTAGCTATTATGAAACTTGTTTCATTGCCTTCGCTAGCATTTAGAATTGTGCCTACCTGATTCCAATTGTCAATCTTCTCATCAGCGATTTCTACAATTTTGTCGCCAACTTCAAATCCAGCCAAATCAGCTGGTGAACCAGGTGTAATCTCTGCAATTTTAGTTGTAGTATGACCTGAAATAAGCAGTACCAAAGTCATAACTAAAATAGCTGTCAGAATGTTCATAAGAGAGCCCGCAGCTAATATCAACAATTTCTGCCAAGGTTTCTTCGCTCTAAACGACCTAGGATTAGGTGGGACTTCCCCATCTATTTCATCACCAAAAACTGCCGCATCTTCATCCATGGCACAATAACCACCGATAGGTAAAATCCTGATGGCATAAAGTGTTTCTCCCTTTTGCTTCTTCCAGATGGCAGGTCCCATTCCGAAAGAAAATTCATTTACTTGTACATTGCAACTCTTTGCTGCGATGAAGTGACCCAATTCGTGAGGGAAAATCATCAAGCAAAATAGTACTATTGCAAGTATTGCTGTTTTCATATAAATCCCCTTATTTTAAACTATTTCTTGTTTCTTGGTCGATTTTCAAAATATCTTCCAAACTTAAATTATACTCACCTTTGTGTGATTCTAGTGTTTTCTCCAAGGTGTTTTGAATATCGATAAATGGAATCTGTTTGTTCAAGAACTTTTCCACTAAGATCTCATTGGCTGCATTCATTACCACTGGATACGAGCCACCCTTTTCAATTGCCTTGAAAGCTAACTTCAAGCACTTAAATGTATCCAAATCAGGCTTCTCAAATGTAAGGTTGGAACCTACGCTAAAGAAGTCGAGTTCTTGATCTGTATTTTCTAATCTATCAGGATATCCCATTGCTAAACTAATAGGAATTTTCATGTCTGGAAGACCCAGCTGGCAAAGCACAGAGTTATCCATGAATTCAACGCCGGAATGAACTATAGACTGTGGGTGAATCAAAACCTGAATATTCTTAGGCTCTACGCCAAAAAGCCACTTGGCTTCGATTACTTCCAAGCCCTTATTCATAAGAGTTGCAGAATCTATAGTAATCTTTTTGCCCATGTTCCATTTGGGATGTTTTAATGCCTGTTCAAGAGTAACATTTGATAGCTGCTCAAGATTATATCCCCTAAAAGGGCCACCTGAGCAAGTTAGTAAAATCTTCTTTACTGGTCTATTTTGATTGCCTTCAAGGCACTGGAAAATTGCAGAGTGTTCGCTATCTATAGGAAGAAGTTTGATGCCCTTTTCCTTTACGGCTCTCATACCCGCCACGCCGCCCGCTACCAAAGTTTCTTTGTTAGCTAGTCCGATGTCATGACCACATTCGATTGCATGATAAGTAGGTGCCAGACCCCTCATTCCCATCAGTGAATTGATTACTAAATCGCAATCATTTTCTACTGCCTCTAATAAGCCTTCTGGTCCAAATGAAAACTTTACCTGTGGAAAAGCTTTTTTCAGCTCAAGAGCATCATCTTTTGATTCAATTACTGCAAATATTGGCTTAAACTCTTCAATCTGTTTAGCTAATAAGTCCTTGTTTTTACCGCAAGTTAAAGCCACAATTTTAAAATCATCGGGATGTCTTCTTACAACCTCCAAAACCTGTGTGCCTATTGAACCTGTTGAACCTAATAATACTAATCTTTTCATGTAATAATTATCCTATTGTTAATGTCGAATAAAATTGTGCGCCCTGTACTAATGCTCCGAAAATAATTGGAATCATTGATACAAATGCATATATAAATGGTGCTACAAAAAGCACGCTGTCGAATCTATCTAAGATTCCACCATGTCCAGGAATCAAATTGCCAAAATCTTTCAATCCCATCATACGCTTGAGACTTGAGGCTGAAAGGTCTCCTAACTGTGCGAATACAGAACCTATCAGGGCTACTACAACTATAATAACAATGAATTTGGAGTAACTAGTGAATTGATACATATATTCGAATGAATCCTTGAAAATAGCAACAAAGGCTACGCTCAAAATGATAGATCCCAATACTCCACCA
Organism: Anaerovoracaceae bacterium; assembly: GCA_045629065.1. Lineage (GTDB taxonomy): Bacteria > Bacillota > Clostridia > Peptostreptococcales > Anaerovoracaceae > JAKSSM01. The sequence goes on from JAZQQK010000039.1 coordinate 60,649, forward strand.
ATTGCTCCTTCAATCGTCTTCTTTCTGCTTAAATTAGGGCAAAGCTTATGCTTTCCGCACGCAGAACCTACGAAGTAAGCGAAAATATCTGTTCCAAATGCAATAGTAAAGACTAGCCAAATCCAAGGGCCAAATAAGCCTTTCGTTCCTGCAAGTATGTCGAGTTTATATATGAACTGAGCTAAAAATCCCACATATATGATGCCCATAAATGTTGCCATTACATCCATAACTCGTCTCTCTTCAACTTTGAAGCCGTATAGCAGGCACATGAAGATTACAATGAAAATCCACAATCCTATTGTAACTGAGAACGAACTGTTTGAAATGGTTGCAGGAAATATGTTAAACACATATAAAAGTGCAACTGATAAATAGCCTATGAATCTGCTTGGCTTGGCACATATTTGTTCGCAACCAATATAGAATTCATTTAATCCTAATACAGTGATTGTAAGCACGCCCCAAAGAAGCCAATAGCCACCTAAATATACAACCACTAAAAGTGGTAGAAGCACTAGACTCGATAAAATACGTTTTTTCATTAACGTCCTCCATATCTTCTTTCTCGGTGCATATACTCATCAATTATCTTTTCAAACTCATCTGGTGCGAAATCTGGCCAAAGCGTATCGGTGAACGCAAGCTCCGAATATGCTGCCTGCCACAACAAGAAGTTTGAAAGTCTCTCCTCACCAGATGTTCTAATGATTAAATCCGGATCTGGAATCATATCATTATCCCAACCTGTGTAGAGATATTTAGAAATCATTAGTTCAGTAACTTGACTAGGGTCCATAGCGCCATCTGTAAGTCTATCAGCCATTCTCTGCATAGCCCTTACTATTTCCTGACGTCCTCCATAGTTCAAAGCAATTGCGAATTGAAGGCCCTTATTGTTCTTTGTGGCCTCTAATGCCCTATCAATTGATGCAATTGCATCTTCTGGAAGCTTTTCTTTGTAGTCCCCCAATATGTGAACTTTAACATTATTATTGTTAAGTTCTTCCAATTCAGATGCTACGAACTTTACAAGCAATTTAAAGATTCCGCTGACTTCTTCGGTTGATCTCTTCCAGTTTTCTGTGCTAAAAGCATATACAGTTAGGTACTTTATACCCATTTGATCTGCTTTCTTTATTATTTCCTTCATGGCTAACATTCCTTGATTGTGGCCTTGAAGTCTTGGTACTTTGTGCTTTTCTGCCCAACGGCCATTGCCATCCATAATAATGGCTACATGCTGTGGCATACTTTTAATTTCTTCCATATTTTCCGTTTTTTGTATATTTGTTTCCCATAAAAGTTGTGGCTGTATCGTTGAATACAGCCACATTTGATTACTATATTGGTGCTTAGTTAAAAGCTATACTTCCATGATTTCCTTATCCTTTTGAGCGATGACATCATCGATTTGCTTTTCAATCTTTTCTACCATCTTTTGGATGTCGTCTAAGCCGCCCTTAAGGTCATCTTCTGTAATCTCGTGATCCTTTTCCATTTTCTTTAACTTATCATTGGCATCACGTCTTAAGTTACGTACTGCAACCTTAGCTTCTTCACCGTATTTCTTAACTGTCTTTGTTAATTCCTTACGTCTTTCTTCAGTTACTACAGGAATAGCAAGACGAACAGATTTACCATCGTTTGTAGGATTGATACCGATATCAGCCATATTAATACCTCTTTCGATATCGTGAAGTGACTTGGGATCAAAAGGTGAAATCAATAATGTACGAGGGTCAGGTGTGGAAATATTAGCAATATTCTTTAAAGGTGTAGGAGTACCATAATACTCTACCATAACTTTATCAAGAAGTGCTGGGTTTGCACGACCTGCTCTAACAGTGTTGAGGTCTTCTTTTAAAAGAGCGATTGTCTTTTGGCTTCTCTCTTCGAGATTCTTTTTTACAGTTTCCATATGATTCTCCTATTACTTAATTAATGTTCCGATTTTTTCTCCAGTTACTGCTCTTAAGATATTACCTTCATCAGCAGCTCCGAATACATGAATTTTTATGTTATTATCTTTGCAAAGTGTTGCAGCTGTGAGATCCATAACCTTTAAGTCTTTCTCCACAACTTCCATGAAAGTAAGTTCATCAAACTTCTTTGCATTAGGATTGATTAATGGATCAGAGTCATAAACCGCATCGATATTCTTTGCTAACAAGATTACATCTGCGCCGATCTCGGTTGCACGAAGTGCTGCGGCTGTATCTGTAGTAAAGAATGGGCTACCTGTTCCACCACCAAAGATTACGATTTCACCCTTTTCTAGATGAGAGAGTGCGCGGCGTCTTGCATAAGGTTCTGCAACTTCTTTAATCTCGAGTGCAGTCATTACTTTACATTTTGCTCCAATTGAGAGTAAAGTATCTTGAAGTGCCATTGCATTCATAATAGTGGCGAGCATTCCCATATAATCAGCTGTTGCTCTATCCATTTCTCCGGAGGTTCTACCACGCCAGAAGTTGCCACCACCGCATACGATTGCAACTTGTACGCCGAGGTCTTGAAGTTCTTTTATCTGCTTTGCAACAGTAAGTGTCATCTCTGGGTTAACGCCAAATTTTTGTTCACCTGCTAGGGCTTCTCCGCTAACTTTTAGTAATACGCGTTTATAAATTGGTTTCATAAGAATCCTCCTAAACTTAGTTAGAAATATTATAACATAATACTAATATATATGCAATTATTCATGGACAAAAATAAAAGGCTAGAAACTAGCCTTTTTTGCTTTTGATTTAACCACGATTGTGTGGCAAAGATAAATGAGTAATGCGAGTGGAACTGTGAGTTCTAATACTGGATAGAAATACTCGATTGGGAGGTTATCATAGATAACTCCGGCAAGTGTAGTTCCAAATGCAGAACCCATATCTTGACCGATGTAGAATGTCGAATTAGCTATTCCCCTCTTGCCTGGTCCAGCTTCCTTTATCGCATTGGATTGGCATACGGAATTCATAAGTCCGAAAGAGCCGGACATGAAGAACGCAGCAGCAAACAGAAGCACATTGCCCTTCATGAATGTAAAGCAAGCCATTGCACATGTAGTGCAAGCACAACCGATAAATAAGAACTTTTTGAATGACACCGTATCAAACAAGTCCTTAATAAACATACGCATTACGAATAATACTACCGCATATACTGTGAAATATAAGCTAGTTTCAAGGTCAAGCATTCTTCTCTCAGCATATTTGAGTAAGAAGCCCTGGTTTGCCATCTGAGGGATTGCAAACAGAAGCATAATTCCAGCAATGTATATAATCTTTGGATATACAAGCATGACTTTTTTCTTCTCTTTTGGTCTGTTATCCAATGCTGGAGCATCTTCGTCCTTTGGATCCTGCTTATTCTTAACAGAAAGGATGAGAATAAGTGAAATTGTAGCAAAGCAAGCTGCCGCAATAAAAGCTACTCTATATCCAAACCACTGATAGAGATGAATTGAAATGAATGGTGATACTGCCATTGCAATGGCATTCATCATACCGAACATACCCATGCCTCTACCGATGTGTTCTTTTGGCATCAATAGTGAAATCCAAGTTGTAAGAGATACAGAACAGAATGCATAGCCGATTCCGTTAATAACTCTGCAGATTACTACAACCACATAGCTCTTAGCCAAAAAATAACCTACAGGTCCTATGATCATACAAGTAAGGCCTAATATGGCAAGCTTGAATTTACTAAACTTATCAGCCATATTGCCAGATACTGGTCTCATTACGAGCGAAACGTAAAAGAATAGTCCGCAAATCAAACCCATAATTGTACCGCTACCACCGAGTTCACCTGTAAATCCCGCGATTAGTGGTGTAACCATCTGAATACTTCCCATATAAAGGAAGCACGCTGCCAAGATGAGAATTATATCTCGTGAATATATTTTTTCCTTCTTCTTTGCCATAGTTCGCCCTGTTGCCTAAACTTTTAATCCCTCTCTCAAAGTCTTATCGCGCTTTGTGACTAAAATATAAGAAATTATATGTGCTATTGTCGTTAATACCCATGAAATTGGATACGAAATATATACACACTCAATAGTATGGAATGTTGGGATTTGGAAAATTGTAAAAATCCATATTACTCTGAACAAGCATGCGCCGATCAGTGTTACAACCATTGGGACTATGGAATGTCCCAATCCTCTAATTACACCGCTGAATGTATCCATAATACCACATAAGAAATATGGTATGCATATATATAGCAACCTCGTTGTTGATGCTGCAATTGCGGCTTCAGTATTAGTATAAATAGCTGAAAGCGGATGGCTGAATATAACCACGATTCCACTTAAAAATAGTCCGACTACCGTAACTGATAGTAGTGACCTATTCAAAATTTTTGGCACTCTGTCATACTTGCCAGCACCCACATTTTGTGATGTGAATGACATAGCCGCCTGATAGAAAGCGTTCATAGAAATATATACGAAGCCTTCGATGGATTGTGCTGCAGAATTACCTGCAACTACGATTTCTCCAAATCCATTAACCGAAGACTGGATAATCATGTTTGAGATTGAGAATAATACGCCCTGAATGCCCGCAGGAAGGCCCACTTGTAAGATTTGAGCGAGTTTTCTACCTTTTAGGCTCAATCTACTGAGATGAAGCTTAAAGGCCCCATCTTCGCGAATTAGAGTGATTAGAATCAATGTTGCTGAGACATAGTATGAAATGGCTGTTGCAAGACCTACACCGGCTACATCCATGTGCCATACTATTACAAAGAACAGATTGAGGCCTACATTTACAATACCGGCAATTATCAGATAGTATAGTGGCCTTTTAGTATCGCCTTTAGCTCTTAAGACTGCAGAGCCGAAGTTATATAACAGAAGTCCAGGCATTCCCAAGAAATACATTCTAAGATATGTCGTAGAAAGATCAAGTACCGGTGATTTCATGAGAGCCATCATCGGTCTTGCCATGGTAAAACCTATAGTGCCCATGATAAGTCCACATACCAAGCTCATTCCGATTGAAGTGTGGACTGCTTCTGCTAAGTTTTTCTCGTCTCTTGCGCCAAAATACCTCGCACAGAGTACGTTAGTACCTATAGACAAACCCACAAAAAGGTTTACGAGTAGATTAACATACGAAGTTGTGGAACCTACTGCTGCAAGTGAATTATCACCTGCAAATTTTCCCACAACGATAACATCGGCAGCATTAAAAAGCAGTTGCAAAACACCTGCTAATAAAACTGGTAAAGCAAAACGCACCATCTTTGGAAAGATGGCGCCTGTTGTCATATCTATTTCATGCTTTTTAATTTGAGTATTATCTGCCAAAGTACACCTGATTCTGTCGTTTAATTAACGGCATACTATTTTTCGAAACATCCAGCTAGCTTCTTTAAAAGTGGGAATACCCAGCCACCTACTACATTTCCTGCAGTGTTGACTAATAAGAAGAGCCATGCGTATCCCGACCATCTGCCAGCCATAGTGATATAGAACATATTTGCAACACAGTGTTCAAATCCAGAAAGGATGAATACCATGATACAGAATACAATTGCAATATACTTTCCAATTTCATGAGGATTGTTCTTGTAACCCTCAACACCGATATAAATCATCATGTTGCAGAAGATTGCAAGCACGAAAATGCTAAGAAGTGAATCGTTAAACTTAAGATCAACCATTCCATTTGCCTTTTCCATCATAGCTGGAGCAACTCTTGTCACATGAAGAACAGTTCCTACAAGCCAGCAGCCTACTAAGTTTCCGAGCCAAATAACAATAGTTTCTAAACCATATTTCGCATCGTTATCCCATACATAGCAAACCTTGCCTGTGTAGAGATTAAAGCCCTGTGTACAAACTACAAAAAGTCCAATTGAGAATAAACATGAACCTAGAGCCTTATTATCTAAAGCCAAGAAAATTGTACCGCCTATTGCGATACAAATACCGGCTAAAATACCTTTTACAAATACCGCTAATTCCTTCTTCATCTATGCCTCCTAGTAAACCATTTCTTCTGGAATTTCTATGTCAATACCAAATTCTGCTGGTAAGAATCTTGGACATGAGTTTTCTGTAGTAACGATAACAGAAGCTGCAAGTCGAGTGCCAATTTCACAAGCTTCTCCTAATGACTTGCCATAAGCTAAACCGATCGAAACGCCAGCAAAGAACGCATCTCCTGCTCCTGTTGTATCCTTAACATCCACCTTTTTGGCTGGGCAGAAGCCGTGTTCACCATTTGCGCTTGCATATACAGCACCTTGCGAACCAAGAGTAACAACACAAGACTTAATCTTGGCCTGTTCAACCTTCTCAACTAAGATTTTTTCCATCTCTTCAGCTGTTTTACCATCGTAGTTCTCAGAGAAAAGGATTCCAGCTTCTAACTGGTTACATACAAAGCAGTCTGTCTTTAAGAAGAAGTCTCTACGTTCAACAGCAATGCTCATATTAGAAACTACTGCATAAACAGGCTTATTATATTTCTCAGCAAGTCTGAAGGACTCTTTTACGAGGTCTCTGTCCATATCTATTTCTAAAAGGATGCAGTCGGCATTGGAGAAAATCTCATCACCACTTTCGTTAATGATTTCGGAGATTCCGTCAGTGCTAAAACGATTGGAGATAGAGCCGGCTACGTCGCCAGAATTATCAAAAATTACAAGCCAAGTACCCATGCCGTTCTTAACAGCCCTCATGTACTTAGTGTTAACCTTATGCTTTTTGAGTTTTGCGATTACATCAATTCCTGTTCCTGTTTCATCCACCGTTGAAATGAATGTAGGGCGAAGTTCGATGTTAGCTATATCTTCAACGATATTACGGCTAACTCCACCGTGAACGATTTCTACCGCTCCGGAATTTCGACCTGTAGGAATGTATTTATCAAACGGATAGCCTTTTATATCTACGAAAACCGTTCCGATAACTACCATACTCATATGCGCATCCTCCTAAAATTTTCTATAACGATTTATTATACCATAAATCACGCCCGGATTGTATCCTAAACTTGCAAGTCTACGCCCGATTTTTGCAAGAAATTTATCGTCTATTGATTTTCCCAAAGCTTGTTGATCACGAATCATCTTTTCGGCAACGCTTTTTGCCAGTGCCTCGTCACTTTTTTCTCCGTTAAAATCATCCGTTTCTTTATAATCTTCGATGACATTTTTAGCGAAAGTTTTGTCTATGCCCTTTTCTTTTAAGGCATTGATGATTCTCTGATCCGCCCAGGATTTCTGCCTACTCGCCCTATAGAATTCACAAACATAGTGCTCATCATCAATGTACTTTGCCGACTTTAAGAATTCTATCACAGAATCGACTTCATCCGAAGGATACTCTTCTCCTATGAGAAAATCTCTTATTTCTTTTTCTGTTCGCATGCGATAGCTGAGCTTAGATAAAGCAGCCTCTTCACATGACTTTTTCTTCTTATCTTCCATGGCTACATTTTACCACACATTTTGGCAATAAAAAAGAACGGTTGCCCGTTCTTTTTTGAATTTATTTTTATTCTTTATTCTTTCTCCTGAAGAGTCCGAAGAACTTTCTTAAAAGATGGAATTTGCAGATTACAACAATGACTGCTGCGATGATTACAAGAGTGATGATGTTGTAAACAATCCAGTTGGCAAAATCATCCATAGCATCTACGAAATTGCTTGCGCCTTTAGTCAAACTCTTCCAGATTCTATCAAAGAAATTAGTCTTCTGGCCGATTGAACCATCAACTCTGTTAACCTGCTCGATACTGATGCGAACTGTTGAGTAATTGATAAGTGCATCGTAATGATTGAGGTTACTTTGATACATCTCTATTTCGTACTCAGTGTTAGCGAGTGCATTTTCAATCTCGATGAGTTCAGAAACACTGTTTGCTTTGGCTAAAAGTTCTTGAAGTCTTGCTTCCTTTTCCCTTAAAGTCTTAAGTCTAGCTTCAAGATCAAAGTACTTTTCTCCTACATCATCAACATCCTCTGACATACTTACCACATGTGAGATTCCTGATACTCCTTCGAGGAAAGTTCTGTAGCTTTCGCTTGGAATCCTAACAGTGTATTCGCCACGCTTATATGTATAGTCGGCATTGTACCCACCGTTATATACTTCTGAAGTTTCAAAATATCCCTTGTACTTTTCCACCAAATCTTTAATTGCAGAATAGTCCTTATCCCAATCAGTCGTTTGGATGTCAACATCGGCTGTATAAATAAGCTTTGCATCAGCTATTGGGTTATAGTTGCTGTCCTGTTTGGAATATGCTTGGATTTTTTCATTTTCGAAGCTTTCCGACGTCATAATAGCCGTGCCATAATCCATATCGTTGGAATATTTATATACATCCCTTACGGCACCTACCTCCATCTCAGCAGCCTTTGAGCCACATGCGGCGAATGCCAAAACCAGTGCCAGAATCATTACAAGGCATATTGATTTCTTCATAACCTTTTTCATATCAAAATATCCTTTCTAAAAAACCAGGCTACCTGGATAGCCTGGTTAATTGTTTGCATTGCCAAACCCCTTTACTCATATACTACCCGTTTATTAAAAAACGTCACACATGATAGTGTTTTAGCATTGTTTCATGACTCTGATGAAGAATTCTACTGCACGTTCAACAACTTCAAGTCTTACATGTTCGTTGTTGCCATGGATTCCTTCTCTTTCTTCGGATGTAACATCCATTGCAGAGAACTTAAATGTCTTATCAGTAATAAGATCATAATGGCGAGAGTCTGAACACTGAACCATTAGATAAGGTGATACGATGCAGCCCTTCCAAGTTCCAGCAACAGCAGATGAAACCTTCTTCCAACCTTCTGAGTTGAGATCAGCGATTCTGGATGGTTCATTGGAAACTGATGTTGTAACCTTGATGTTAGGGTTGTTGATAACCTTTTCAACATATTGTCTAGCACCTTCAACGCTATCCTCAGGGTTTAATCTAAAGTTAGCTAAAATGCTTGCAGTAGGTGGAATTACATTATGTGCGCTGGAACCTTTCATCTGTGTGAAAGCCATTGTTGTTCTAACTAATGCATTGAGTTCTCCACCAGACTTCTTGCAGATGCCATCTAAGATACCTCTAAACAACCAGAGGTTAGCAAAAATCATTCTATATACAAATGATGAGTGTCTGCCAAGTGTATCGAACATTGCAGAAACTGGAGTTGTAAAGTGAGCTGGGAATGGATGTGACTCTAAGTCGCATACTGCCTTTGCAAGTTCTGGAACTGGTGAATGTGGACGAGGTGCAGATGCGTGACCACCGTTTGATGCAATTTCGAGTGTAACGTTTGTCATACCCTTTTCTGCGATACCGATTAAGCCGCAAGGTTCCTTTACTCCAGGGAAAATGTCCTGAACTACAGCACCGCCTTCGTCTATGACGAGAGCAGGTGTAATGTTCTGTTCCTTGAACCAAAGTACGATTTCCTTAGCTTCTGGTCCGTTGATTTCTTCCTGGCCAGAGAAGCAGAAGTAAACATCGTTCTTTGGAGTATATCCCTGTGCGATGAGGTTATCAGCAGCTGTTAAAATACCATTGAATGTGAGCTTTGTATCGAGTGTTCCTCTACCCCACATAATGCCGTCTTCGATTAAAGCGTCGAATGCAGGCTTTGTCCAGTTTTCTTCTTCTACTGGAACGACATCGAAGTGAGCCATCAAAACTGCAGGATCTCCTGATCCGTCAGTTCCCTTCCACTTGAACACTAATTTTCTGTCGGACATTCTTTGGAATTCACAAGTCTTGAAAACGTTTAGATAAAGCTTAGGAAGCATTTCGATAAGCTTTACGAATTCCTTGTTGTCTTCCAAATCGTGTTGCATGTGTGAAACAGTCTTACACTTAATCAATTCAGCTAAGTTTGATACTGCCTGTTCCTTGTTAAATGTAACATCTTCAAATTCTTGTGCTTCTACCTTCTTAGGCTTGAAGTTTAATGTTCTAATGAGAACTACCAAAAGTAAAATAACAATAATCGCAAGTACGATATAAAGTACGATCATTTTTTATCCTCCTTATATCAAAATTATAATTTACCCTTCTTGTAAAGAAGTCTTGATACACCGAGTGTGAATAATACTCCAACTGGAACCATGATACCTACTGTTGAAACATTTAATGCAGGAACTGCAATAAAGAGGATTAACATTAAGATGCAAGGTGCAGCTGCAATCTTTGGATTCTTTGCAATGAATGCTACGCCGAGTCCACCGAATAATGCAGGTACGAGCTGTGCAAATGCAGGAGCAAGTACAGGTGCATTTAATACCGGAGTAAGAGGTCTAATAAGAATTACACCTAATACAACGATGAGAGTAGTAACAATACTTGAAACTGCAATAGCTACTGTGGATACGATTTCTCCTTCTTCTGAGCTTGCCTTTACATCAGCCTGCTCAAGTGCGTTTAAAGCGCAAGGTAACTTTAAGTTGGAAATGTTACCAGTTACGAATGAAAGATAAGATCCACCAGCTCCAAGCATTGGTGTATATGTGAATGTTTCTACTACAGCTACAGCCCAATACATAGGTGCAGTTGCAATGAGACCCATTAAAAGTCCATGTCCATCTGGTGCGGCATGATATACAAGGCCAACAGCAACTGGGAACAAGAACATAAGAACCATTACTGAAAGGTTCCATATAGCTCCATATCTATGAACGCTATCATTATAAGACATTTTCTTCATTTTGCTGCCTCCTTCCTAACCTAACCAATTTGTGAATGGTATAGCGGATGCCATACCTATAACTAAGCTCATTGGCAATGCATAGTCTTGAATCCAACGCTTACCAGTCTTCTTCATTAGCAATGCACATAAGCCAGTAACAATTGCTCCTACGATAAATACGAGCACTGGTACCAAACCCATTGTTTCGCCTTTGAATACTCCGCCAAAATCACAGAATACATAACCGATGAAAGCAGAAATCATACCGAGGAAAAGTGAGTTTTGGAAAATGTCTGCCCATTTCTTATCTCTCTTTTCAAGATTGATAACTCCGCCTAAAAGTTTCTTTCCAATGAGTGGTAAGAGCCAAATGCCGACCATGATACTGATAGTCATTACACTAGCGATAGTAACATATTGTGTAGCATTTAATGCGCTAACCTGTCCAAATGTTAAGCCCATTGCGCTTTCTGCATTTGTAGCAGCAACTGTTTCATATGAAAGTGAACCAATTACTGAAAGTCTTAACCAAGGAAGTGCTAAGCCTAAGTCTTTGGAAAGTGTGATAACGCTGATAACGATTGCAATTGCAGGCGCAATTGTAAAGATTATTGCAGTTTTAACTATTCTTTTTAATTTGTTCATGTCCATTCCAATTTCCTTAGCGTGGCGCCAAGCCCTAACTAAGAAGAAAATGGATTGTGCAAGTACTGCGGCGATAATAATGCCAGCGAACACGAACAGAATCGGATCGTTTACACTAAAATTCATTTCTTTTCTCCTTAAAAGTGCAAAAATAATACACGTACCAAATTAGTATACCATATAATTTAAATAAAAAAAAGAGCCAGTGTGAACTGGCTCTTTCCGCAATAATACCTTAATTATTTGAATAATGCTTCGACTTCTGCTTCTGGCAGTGTAATACCTTCTGGCATGCACATAAGGATTACATAATTACCGCAGTTTACAACTGTTGAATTGTTCTTCCATGTGCCTGCATGATCTGGATAGAAATCATCTTTAGAACCAATTTCTATTCTCTTATTGCATATATCGATAACTGCGTTTACGTCCTTTGCATCCTTGAGCTTTAAGATTGTGATTTCACAGCCTGTGCCGACTACAAAGTGCTGATAGAAAAGTGTTTCTTCGAATTCATAGTCGAATAAACCTTCATACCTCTTTTAAAATATTTTTTGTCTAGCCATTATACTACTGTTCCAAGAAAAAGTCGAGAACTCTCTTTTTTGTATCTGGTGCTTCGTCATAAACTGCGTGGCTAAAGCCTTCGTAGATATAGCTTTTGCAACCTAGTTTCTCGATGATTTCATATGTGCCTTCTATTCCTAGAACATTATCGCTTTTATCACCCATTGCAAGCACTGGACACTTGATATCAGCGAGTTTATCCAAGATATCGAACTTAGCGCATGCTTCAATCAAAGGCACCATGTGATTACAATCTTCAACTGTTCCAACTTTTTCTAGTGTTGGTAATGCGCTTTCAAACTGCTTCAAATAGTTCTTTGAATATACCAACTCAAAGAAGCTCCTATTAAGGCTTACAACATCGTGGTTTTTTGCATGTTTAAGCCATGTTTCGCAAGTCTTTTTTGTGAGTTCAGTGGCTCTTGCCATAGTCGAGCAAAGAGCAAGTTTTACTACGAGTTCAGGATGTTTGATGGCTAGTGTTTGACCCACCATTCCTCCTTGCGAAACGCCATAGATATAAGCCTTTGAAATACCGAGTTCTCCGAGCACTTTATAGAGATCATCCGCCATCATTTCGACAGAATAATCCCCTTCAATATGCTTTTTACTGTCCATAAGATATACAGTAAAGTCATCACTAAAGGTTGAAAGCACCTGCGCGATTGCTTCGCCCTGTCCTTCCAAACCTGTTAGGCTCAGTCCGGCTATCATCAGCATGTTATAGCTGCCGGTTCCAAACTTGGTAACATTCATATATGTGTCATCTAGTTTTACTTTGATTTCCTGTGCCATGTTATCTCCTAAAACTTTTTATCGTAAGCAACCTTGCCACCACCCTGGAAATAGATCATTCCACGGTAAGTATAGCCGTTCTTGTCTAATAAATGCTGCATGCGCTTATTGGCAGGATTCGTGTCCATTCTAATATAATTAACGCCCTTTGAAATACAATACTCTTCAATGAACTTCATAGTTTTGTCAAAAAGTCCTGCTCCACGGAACCCGTCTCCTATAGCCATTCTGTGAATTACGCAATACGGCTCATCGTAACCCCACTGGCCATCTTTTATGTCTACATAGGCTGGCTCGCCATTAAAATCAATTCGCATATATGAAGCAATCTGGCCGTCAACTTTTACTACATAACCATTATTCTCAGCAATATCTTGGACTACCATTTCGTATGTAGGATAGAGTTCATCCCACTGAATGAAACCTTGTGCACGCTGAAAATTTCTTCCGGCATCTAAGATTGCATAAGAGGCCTTTGCATCTTCTGGCTTAGCTAATTCTAGTGTTATCATTTTGTTCCCTCTTTTCAATGCGCTTTAATACTCCAAATATTAAAGCAAATGCTATAAACATGCAGACAAATTCTTCTGCTGGTTGTGCGTGTATCAAACCTTTATATCCCCAGAACTTGTTGAATAAAAGCATGAATGGAATATAAAGGAAAAGTTGTCTAACGAATGTTATTCCAAATGCATAGAGTGGCTTTCCGATAGAGTTGAAAGCATTTCTTGCAATAGCTGTGACACCTACAAACGGGAGCATCAAAATTGCAGCCCTAAGTGTCATAACACCAATAGATAAAACCTCGGGTGATTCAGTAAACAAGCCAATAAGTGTCGGTGCGAAAGCACCGCAAAGTATCATTACAACCACTTCTATAGCAGTCGTTTCTAAAGCTCCGACAGTAATGATTTTTTTAAGTCTATTGTAGTTTTCGGCTCCATAATTATATCCCATGAGAGGCTGACAGCCTGCAGCCATTCCCTGGTAAATATAACTGCCGAAACTCATGATTTTATTTGAGATTCCTATAGCCGCTACTGTAAGTTCACCATAAGCTACCGCTAGGTTATTGCTTACAATCATTGCTGCTGTAGAGAAAAATTGTTCTAGAGTATGTGGAATACCCACTAACATTATTTCCCCTATTATCTTCTTGTCAAGTTTTAGAAGTTTAATAGAAGGTTTTAGCAAGCTTTTACCGCTTGCATAAAAGTAAATAAATATGCCTACACCTATTGCATTACCAATTATAGTTGCGATAGCTGCACCTTTTATTTCGAGTTTTAATGCAAAGATAAAAATTGGATCTAGGATGATATTTGCTACAGTTCCAGCTATCATTCCTATCATTGAATAGAAAGTTGAGCCCTCTGCTCTTAAAAGCTGTCCTATGGCATAGTTTCCCATAGTGAATACCGAGCCTATAAACATCACTATCGTGTAGTCTTTTGTGTATTGAAAACTCATCTCCTTTGCGCCGAGAAGAGTTACAATCGGATTAATAAAAATAAGGCCAATAGCCATTAAAACTATGCCTGAATATATTATAAGTTCAAAACCTATGGTAAGTGTATGCCTTGCTTTTTCTGTTTCGCCTGCACCAATGAGACGTGCAATATATGAGGCACCTCCGTTTCCTACGATTCCTGCAATCGCAATGAGTATCATCATCACTGGATACGCAAGATTTGTGGCAGCTAGTTGATAGTCATCATGAAGCAAGCCCACGAAATATGTATCAACCAAATTATACGCAACCATAAAAAGCATTCCACAAGTAACAGGAATGCCCATCTTTAATACGGCCTTTGATGGCTTTTCACTAGCCATCGTGAAGATTCTCTTATCCTCACCGTTTCCGGCTTTGTTCATTAATCTCTGTTTCCTTTTCTTTTTTTAGTTATTCTTCAGAGCCTTTCCTAATGCGAGTACGAGTAATGGAATTAATATGATTTGAATAGCGATTCCTGCTACTTCAGTTACAAAATATGTAGTCAGGAATGCTTTGAAAGTAAGGGCCTCTCCGCCTACTCCGAGCAAAATTGCCTTTACGGAACCACCAACAATTCTACCTAAGAGCATAGCAATTAATAGTGATGCATAAAGCCCACTAGTAGACTTTTTGAACACCTTGTAGAATACTGCCGCTACAATTCCATAAGTAGCCATTTCGAATGCCATGCCTATAGCAAGTGGATAAAGTGGTGGCATACCAAAAGTAAAAGATCTCAAAATTGGTGAAACGAAGCCTACAGCACCAGCCCATTTCCAATTAGTGAGATACGCACAAATATATACAGGCAAGTGAATCAGGCAGAGCATGTTTCCAAGCTGCCTGTTCTGTCCTGTAATCAAAGGTAAAAGCAGGCAAAGTGCTATGCACAATGCCGCTAATACCAAGTTTTTAGTTTTTGCGTTTCGGTTTGTCATTATTACTTAAAATATCTCTTAAGCATGCCTTCTAAAGCCTTGCCGTGTCTTGCCTCGTCCCTAGCCATTTCGTGAACTGTGTCATGAATAGCATCGAGGTTATTCTTCTTTGCAACCTTTGCGAGTTCAAACTTACCAGCTGTAGCGCCGTATTCGCAGTCAACTCTCCATGCAAGGTTATCCTTTGTTGTGGCCTTCATGTTTGGCTCTAAATCTTCGCCTAACAATTCAGCAAACTTTGCAGCATGTTCAGCTTCTTCGAAAGCAGCCTTTTCCCAGTATAAACCAATTTCAGGATATCCTTCTCTGTGTGCAATACGAGCCATGCAGAGATACATACCAACTTCTGAACATTCGCCATTAAAGTTAGCCATTAATTGTTCAAAGATGAACTTCTTGTCTTCTTCGCTAACATCAGGATTATTCTTAACTGTCTTAGCATAGATTCCGTATTCGTGTTCAGCAGCGAGCTTCATTTCGCCCTCTTCTACCTTCTTAAACTTGTCAGCCTTTACATGGCAAACTGGACATTCAGCTGGTGCTTCTGGTCCTTCGTATGTGTAACCACATACTGTGCATACCCATTTCATAATAAGTACCCTCCATCAAAATATATTTACAACTTACGTTGCATTTGAATAATTAAAGCTACACTTATATTGTATCACAAATGGATGTTTTTGCAATAAAAAAGCCGACCAACAATGGCCGGCTTTTCAAAACTAAACTATTTTCCACTAATTGCAGCGAGACACTTCTCGAAATCTGCATCTTCCCAGTAAACTGGTGTTGGATAAAGTGGATTGGATTCCTTCTTTGCCCATGCGATGATCTGAGGAATATCTTCGTCCTTAATTACATCTAATGTTCTAGGAACGTTCATCTTATCCTTAACATCATCGAGCCAGTTGATGAATTGAGTTGCAAGATCGTGATCGTTTTCACCCTTCATTCCGCAGTATGCGGCAAGCTCAGCTAAGCGCTTTTCTGCAGCTGGTCCGAACTGTCTCATTACGTGTGGAAGAATTACAGACATTGCAAGTCCGTGTGGTGTTCCATAAAGTCCGCCTAAAGTGTGGCCGATAGCATGTACATAGCCTACGCATCCACGAGTGAATGATCTACCAGCTTTAAATGCTGCTACCTGCATGTTTTCACGTGCCTTAAGGTTAGTTGGATTTACATAGCACTCATATAAGTTTTCATAAATAAGCTTTGTAGCTTCAAGTGAATATGTATTTTCGAGCTTAGTGTTGTATTTATGGTTAGTGTAAGATTCTACAGCATGGCAAAGTGCATCGAGTCCAGTTGTGGAAGTTACCTTGCCAGGAAGACCTACTGTAAGTTCAGGGTCTAAAACTGCGAATCTAGGCATAAGAGCTGTATCGTTCATTGATGCCTTGTGGTGAGTCTCAGCAATAGTGATTACAGCAGCTACCGTAGTTTCTGAACCTGTTCCTGATGTTGTTGGAACTGCGAAGATTCTAGGAATCTTATGAAGTACTCTGAATAAACCTTGGAGCTTTTCAGGGCTCTTCTTTGTTGCATAAACAGCGCCGATACCCTTTGCGCAGTCCATTGATGAACCACCGCCGAATGCGATGAAGCAGTCACAGTTGTTTTCTTTGAAAAGCTTTAAGCCTTCATTGATAGCAATGTCTGTAGGGTTAGGTTGTACACCATCGTAAACTACTAAATCAAGGTTTTCTGCCTTTGCTGCTTCATAGAGTGAATCGAGCATGTGAAGGTCTTGGTTTAAAACCTTATCTGTAACTACTAATGGCTTCTTGAAGCCGTTTTCCTTAATCCAAGCAGGTAATTTTTTGATTGATCCTGGTCCCTGAATAGTCTTTGGAACTCCCCAAGGAATGAAATTCATACCTACACTAAATACCGCTTGATAAACTTTTGCATATGCTTTACCCATTTTTTGTCTCCTCTCTTATTTGCAATTATTTTTCGAATGTGATTGCACCGATTGGACAAACTTTTTCGCACATTCTGCAGTCGATACAGTCATCAGGTCTAGCCATATAAGCTATTGTATTGATATCTCCGTGGAATTTTGCATCTTCGATTGCTAAGCAATTTTTAGGGCAGTTCTGCACGCAGACGCTGCATCCTACGCAAGTTTCGCCGTTAATAACTGGCTTTTTCCACTCTTTCTTTGGCACTTTTTTGATGTCGTGCCACTTTTCATCTTTTACTGCGTCCATATTGCAAAGATTTGCGCAAAGTCCACATTCGATACAAAGATTTTCATCGATTTTTTGAACTTCGTGCTTTTCGCCAAAGATTGCTCCTTGAGGGCAAGCATTGTGGCAAAGCATGCAACCTACACAGCCTGTAGTAATTTTATATGCCATGAGCTCAACCTCCTCCAGATGGTGCCATAAAGATTAATTCGTCACCATCTTTTAACTTAGTGCTAATCTTTGCATTCATCACGCCATTGACGCAGAAGATGCAACCTTTTAATTCTTTAACGTCCCAGCCAGTTTCCTTTGCGATAAGCTCGCAAGCTTCTGGAATCGTTTTAACATCGGCTTCTTTACCCTTGAAACCTGTTTTTAATCTAAGGGAGCCAAACATCTTAATCTTTACCATGTTATACCTCCTTTAAATCCTTATAGAGCATCTCATGTTCGAGACGCTTTCTCATTTCAACAGCATAGTCGTCCTTATAACCACCTCGGCGATTAAGTCTCTTTTTAAGCTTGAATTCATAGCAAGTCTGTTTGTAGCTATCGCCGTAGTCTAAGCTGAGCTTTTTAAGAGTCTTTGGTGTAGGAATACCATTTTGGTCCCAACCGCGAGCTCTGTAGTATGTAGTCTTAAGTCTCTCAAGTGGAACACGTCTTGAATACTTGCCATCTTCTTGTGGAGTGTCTGTGAGACGTGCTGGAAGAATATCATCTTTTCTGGAGATGCCGAATCTGGTATTGATGTGGCGTTCTAATGTGTAGCCACGCTTACCTGTTTTAAGCATTCCACCAAATGTTACCTTCATGCCTGTAATATATTGAAGAGCTTTACTTTGATTGAAGATTACTGGTAAGTGGAAGCAAAGCATTCCAGGAGCCTTATTGAGTAATCTGAGTACTGGTCCAATCTTTGGAACTGCCCAGCAGAAAATCTTTGTAAGGGCGCTGTTTGGCTTTGCAATCAAGATTGGTGGGAAGAAAGCATAAGTTGTGAACAAGCACTGTCCGCAAGCTGATACAGATTCCATCAAATCTTGGAATACTACCGTAAAGTCTGCCTTGCCGTGTGGATTCTGCTGGTCAACTGAAAGTGAAAGACCTTCAACCAAAATCATATATCCACCGTTTAAGTGGCAGCCACCACGGTTTGAAACTGCATATCCTAAACCTAAGCCGACTGTACGTCTTGGTTCATAAGCTGCAAGTTCCATACCCTTAACCTGGTTAGCAAATTCAAGTCCACCATATTTATTAGCGCACCATCTTGAACCGTTGGCTAAGTCATCACCGATGCCTCTTCTATAAGCTATATCTTCCCAAACCTGTGAAATCTTGTTCTTTTCATCTGGTCCAAACTTAAGTCCATTGTCCCAAAGTCCCTTTTCACAAGCTTCCATCGCATAGCCTAATGTGGATGCCGATGTAATAGTATCCATACCGAGTTCATCGATTTCGTTGTTCCACTTTAAAATATCATAAAGGTTGTTATTTAATATGCCACCGCCGAGAAGTCCGAGGATTTCAAGTTCAGGGCCCTTAACCTTCTTGCCTTCTACTTCAACTGTTCTAGCGCACTTGATAGGGCAAGTTAAACAACCTTTGTTAACAATGTTAAATTCTTCAGCTAAAACTTCACCTGAAACGTCTTCGAAATCTTCAAAACGTCCACAGTTATAGTTCTTAGTTGAAAGTTGACCACGCATCTGCATTGTAGATACTAAGCCAGCTGTTCCAAGTCTAGGAAGTTGATCTCCTGAAAGTGGATGTGACTTTAAGTACTTAAACCACTTTGGTAAGAGCTTCTTTAACTTTTCTTCGTCGTAAACCTGAACGCTATGAGTTCCTGTAACAGTAACTGCCTTTAAGTTCTTGGAACCAAATACGCATCCAACGCCTCCACGGCCTGCAACTCTTTCGTTAGAGATTACAGCAGCATATTTTACGAGGTTTTCACCTGCAGGTCCAATTACGAGTTTGCCGTTCTTTACTTCAGAACCGTTCGCATTAGTTGCCTTTAGTTTTTCATCCAAAGCTTCTTGAACTGGTGTAGTTTTCATGCCCCAGATATCAGATGCATCGTGGAATTCAAACTTTTCATTATTGATTTCAACCCATGTAGGCTTATCGCACTTACCGGAAATGATGAGTGCATCATAACCAGCCTTCTTCAAATAATATCCGAAGTTTCCGCCACAGTTAGAAGATGTTAAAATTCCAGTCTGTGGTGAAAGTGTCGAAATATTAAAGCGAGACGAGCTTGGTGCTCCTGCGCCAGTAAATGGTCCAGTAGTAACTACAAGCCAGTTATCCTCGCCCAGTGGGTCAGTGTCGGGCTTGAGATGATCATCCAAAATCTTGGCAGCCATAATCTTGCCACCGATGAATAATCTCCTCTCTTCGTCCGTCCATGGGTATTCGCTTATTTCACGAGTCGTAAGGTCTAATTTTATAACCTTTCCCATGTATCCGCCGTAACTAGTAGACATAATTCCTCCAAATCAAAATAAAACTGTTGTTTTAATATAAAAACACTAATTTATTGTATCACTTTACATACAAAAAGTTAGTGTTTTCACAAAAAAATATTGTATACATGCTAATATTTCGTTAAAAAACCTCGCAAAAGCGATTTTATGCTTCTACGATTTTTCCAGTATTGGTAAAACCATATCCTCCTATTTCAGTGAGTTTCTGTCTAAATTCAGAAGATGTGATTACCTCAATGAATGCTTTTACTTTTGGATTTTCAAGGTCAGATTTATAAATTGCGAAGTCATACTCCTCTATTCCTACCTCTATAAAGTCCAAACCCATCGCGTCTGCAGCGGGTTTAATTCCCATGCCACAGTCGATTTCAGGACCTGCTACAGATGCCGCCACAGCCATGTGTGTAGCAACTTCCTTTTCATAGCCATTGATATCCTCAGGCGTAAGTCCTGCCTTCTTAAGTTTATAGTCAAGAAGTACTCTTGTGCCAGCGCCTCTTTGCCTGTTGACGAATCTACCCTTTGTGAGGTCACTCACTGAATAAATGCCTAAAGGATTGCCTTTTTTGACCATGATTCCCTGAATTCTGTCAACACCCTTTAATAGACACACTTCCTCGCCCTTTTCGGTGAAGATATCCTTGAGGTATTGAACATTATACTCGCCAGTCTTTTCATCCAAAAGATGTGTAGGAGCAATTACCGTCTCGTGGCGCTTAAGTGCCATTAGCCCACCCATCGATCCTACATGTGTAGAACTTAATGAAAGTTCAGGATATTTCTGTGCCATCATATCGTTTACTAGATCCATGAGCATGTCGTGCGAACCGATAGAAACTAAAGTGCTTTCGATTTCACTTAAATTTCTAAACAGATCAACTTTTACCTTTTCACCCGCTTCATAGCCCTCAGAGTTTTGCGGTATTACCAAAAAACCATCCGCCCTAACCAATGACATCGCAGCCGATGCACCACGAGCAAGCGGAGCAGCGATATAATTGTCGCCAACCTTGCCGACTTTTACCCTAACATACTCTCTATGCTTGAGAGAAGAAACAATGCGCTTCGAAATAATCGCTTCAATTTGGCTAGTTTCGTAGTTTTTGTTAGAGTTAACAATACTATTTTTATTGTTAATTAATTCAATAACCGGTTTTACAAAATTTTCGAAAGCCAAATATGCAGAAACCGGATATCCTGGAAGCCCTATAACTGGCTTTCCCTTAGCAATTGCAAGGATTACGGGCTTTCCTGGTTTCATGCTAACGCCGTGGATTACAACCTCACCTATCTCTCTTAGAATATGCACAGTATAATCCTCAGTTCCAGCTGATGAGCCCGCATTTGTGATTACCATATCGTTTTCGTCGAGTGCCTTTAGAATCTGTGCCTTAATCAGTTCGTAGTCGTCTGGAACTATGCTGTAACGCTTAGGCACAGCGTTATTTTCGAGGCATGCACCGATGAACATTCCTGAATTTGAATCAATTATGTCCCCTTCTTTTGGCTCGCTATACGGCTCAATAATCTCAGTTCCTGTAGGAATAATTCCTACACTTGGACCTATTATTTTTTTACCGTTAGCGGTTGCTTTTACCTTAACTGTGACGTTTCCAGATGCCAACATCACTCCCATATCGACAGCTCTTATCACATGGTTCGAAGGCATAATCATTTCACCGATTACTATGTCCTCGCCTATCGGTCTAACATACTGCCAGCCCGGACAAGATTCTGTGATTTTGACGTGGTCGTTGTCGACCTCGATAAGATCCTCCGCCATGATTACTGCATCATAAGGTGATCTGATTGGATCTCCGGTATCAACTATTACATAATCTTTGCCGAGTTCTAATGTGATTGGATTAGCTTCCGATGCGCCCTTTGTAACCTTGCTGTTTACAGCAATTCCGTCCATTGCAGCCGCATTGAATAACGGTGAACAACACTTCGCAAATACCGGCTCACTAGTAGTTCTACCCAGTGCATCGTATGTTGAAATCTCAAGGCTAGACAAATCCTTCGATTCGTAAGTTTTTGCCTTTGCTAAACTAAGGTCACATTCTTTCTTAACCTTAGCCAAATATGTATTCAAGGCCTCCTCTACCGAGACCGTTTTTAAGTACAAATTGCGCTTCATTTTATGCGATAAACCTCTACCATTTCGCCTTTGTTGATGCCTTCAGAATTAATATCCGTGAGCACATACCCATCTGCTTTTACGACCGCATTTATCATACCAGACTTGGAAAAAATTGGTGTAGCGATATACTCGCCGTTTTCAATATCTAACTTCACCAATTGAATTGTCTTTCTGCCTGCTGCTGAAGGCGCATTAGTAGTCATCTTCGCAGATATTACCTCGCCTTTTCTACCAAAGAACTCGTTGAAAATAATAAGAGCCGCAGCCGGATGACCTGGAAGTCCAATAACTACTGTATCGCTTGGCTCATCGTAACCTGTAATCGTTGGCTTTCCTGGCTTGATAGCGATGCCATGTGTGAGAACTCCGGATGAACAAACCTCGTCAATAATAGATTCAGTCGCATCCTTTTTCCCCTGCGAAGAACCTCCGGAAATAGCTACAATATCTGCCACCTTCATGGCCTCAATTACTTCACGTTTTAGTAAGTCTCTATCGTCTTTTAGTGCTAGTGTCTTTACGATGTCGAAGCCGAGCTCGCTTGCGGCCCCGAGTAAAGCATAAGTGTTAATATCTCTAACTTGGCCAAGTTTCATTTCTTCGCCTGGTTGAACCAATTCATCGCCAGTGGAAATGATGCATACTTTTGTCTTTTTATAAACAGGGACTTCAGCCAAACCAGCTGATGCGAGCAACCCCATCTCAGCTGCTTTGATGACTCTGCCCTTTTCTAAAAGCAGTTCGCCTCGCTTACAATCATCACCCTTTGATGCCATTCCACGCCCTTCGGATACGGCCTGATATATTGCAACTTGGTCCTCAGCGAATATCTCCGAATATTCGACCATTACAACGCTGTCCGCACCTATTGGAAGCATTCCGCCAGTTGGCACATACATGCACTCGCCGGATGTTATAGCCACTTTTGGCATTTCACCCATTTCAACCTCGCCAACACACTTCAAAAACGTTGGCATCGACTCTGTAGCACCGCCGGTGTCACTGGATTTAACCGCATATCCATCCACTACTGAGCGGTCAAACCCAGGAACATCTTCTGCGGCGTACACGTTTTCCGCTAACGTTCTATCATAAGTGGCGTATAAGCTAACAAATTCGCTTTTCAGCGACTTTTCAGGGCGTTTTGATACATTATTCAGTTTTAAGATTGCCTCTTCCAGAGTGTCTGTTTTTAAGAGTTTCATCCTAACCACCAATCTTTGACATTAACTTCTTTTCTTCTACCTTTCCTGATGAGAATTCATGACCCACAGGTTTCTCGTAGATTACCTTTTCGATGATACCCTTTATCTCTTCATCGTCCTTGCCTGATCTTAAGAGCTCGCGTAAATCCGCGCCACCATCATAGTATAGACAAGGTTTAAGTTGCCCCTCAGATGTTAGACGCACCCTATTACAATCCCCACAGAATTTATGCGAGATTGCTGAGATAAATCCGATATTGCCTTCGAATCCTTCGAAATGATAGTACTCTGATGGTCCGTTTCCTAGGTTTTTCTTTACAGATTCAGCTTTACCGAACTCCCCTTCAAGAGCACCCATGATTTCATCCGTCAAATACCCGTCATATTTTTTACCCAATCCGATAGGCATCATTTCTATGAATCTAACACTGAGTTTTCTATCTCTGGCAAGTTCAGCAATTCTAACCTTGCCCATAAGTTCACTCTCTTTAAGCGTTACGCAGTTAATCTTGGTCTTAATTCCAAGTTTTACACATTTATCAATTCCTTTAAGCACCTCATCAATGCCGTCCACGCCTACGATTTCCTTGAAAGTTTCTCCATCCAATGTGTCTAAGCTTACATTAACACTGTCGATTCCGGCATCTTTTAAGCCTTCGATTTGCTCGGATAGCAAATATCCATTAGTCGTCAGCGTTACCTCATCTATTCCATCGATGGATTTCAAATCCTTCACCAAACTTGGAAGATTCTTTCTTACTAGCGGTTCTCCACCTGTAAGCTTGATTTTTTTAATCCCAAGCTGAGCGAATATCTTGGTAAGCCTTACGATTTCATCGTATGTAAGGATCGCATCGTGTGATACGGATGGCACGCCTTCTTTTGGCATACAATACTTGCAGCGAAAATTGCAACGGTCCGTCACAGAAATTCTTAGATATTCAATTTTTCTGCCCAGTTTATCTATCACTTATCGTTCCTTTATCCAAGTGGATTTCACAATCTGCTATTCTCTTCGTCTGGTCGTATTCGTGAGTAATCAAAATCACTATTGCATTAGTTTTTTCGCAATACTCTTTGATAAGTCCTTCTGCCAGCATTGTGGACTCTTCATCCATTGATGCTGTTGGCTCATCGAGGATTATAATGTCGTAATCTTTAACCATTGCCCTCGCAAGCGCCATCTTTTGAAGTTCTCCTCCGGAAAGCTTCTTTGCATTCTGACCTGCTAACTCTCTAAGCTTAAGCTTATCAACTAATTCATCTATTCTCTCATCAAAATTTCCTTCCAAATTAATCTTGATGTTTTGTTTCAAACTCATATTAAAAGCATATGGCTTCTGAGCCAAATAGCAAACTTTAAGACCTGATTTTGTAAGGTTCTCACCATCGAATGTGAGCTCGCCGTCAGCCTTTTCTATTCCGCTAATAAGTTTGGCCATTGTAGACTTTCCTGAGCCATTATGTCCGGTTACAGCATAAATCCTGCCGCGCTCGAATTCTAGAGCTGGCAAAGCCAAAACAGTCTTGTCACCATATGTCTTTTTTAAACCTTCTATCTTCATCTAGCGTCCTTCTGCATGAGTGAAAATGCGATGTTAACTACAAGGGAAATTGCCATCAATATAAAGCCGAGTGCGAGTGCCATCTTAAAGTCTCCCATGTTAGTGTAGTTCATGATTGCTGTAGTCATTACATTCGTTTTGAACTGGATGGCACCACCCACCATCGATACGGCTCCGACTTCCGCAATCGCACGTGAAAATGCGAGAAGATATGTCGAAACCATCTGGTATCTGGACTCGTTTAGAACAAGTCCCAGCACCTTGCCTCCCCGAATTCCGAGGCCCTTTGTAGTCTCTTTAATCTGTGGATAAATGCCTGAAACATAAGGTTCCATTGAACCTACCACGATTGGCGTGATGAGCAAAATTTGTGCTACTACCATACCAGGAACCGTATATAACAGGTGCATATGTCTAAGCGGTCCTACCCCACAGAACATCAAAAAACACAATAAACCGCAAACCACAGGTGGAAGTCCCATGAGCGTACGGTTTAATACAATAAAAATCTTGCGACCTTTGAACCTAGTCGCACCAAAAAGCACCCCAAATGGCACTCCGATAAGGAGTGCCAAGATGGAGCTTGAAAAACTCATCTTTAGAGTCGTTATTAAAATGTTTATTAACGTACTATCCGCCTCAAATATGAGGTCGAGTGCCTGACTAAAAGATGATCCCATAGTTACTAAATCTGTCCGTTATTCTTTACGAAAGTTAAGAAAGTTGCCTTGTCTGAAAGAATGTATGCCCCCTGTTCCGAAGCCATGAGTAAGCATGCGCCCATGCCTGAATTAGCAGAGATATACCAATCCTGATAGCCTGCAAATGTGCTTGCATCTGCAGTTATTCCTAAGTTTTCAGGCCATAAAGCGAGTTCCTTAGTATGAGTACCGGAGCCATCGCCACGGGATACGAATTTTGCCTTATTATCAGAAATCTTCTTGAATGCGTCCTTAACTGCCAGACCCTTTAATGCTTGTGGGTCAGCCTTTGGTCCGCAAAGTACGAAGTAGTTATACATGTATGAGAGTCTTTCAGCAGTTTGGCCGTCGATAACCTTAGCAAAACCATCAGCCACGAAAGTCTCTTCTTGAGCCTTTGCGTGAACGAGAATTAAATCTGCGTTTCCTGCCTTAGCATTAGCGATAGACTTGCCTGTTCCAGCTGAGTAAACTTCTACAGCATATCCATACTTCTGCTCAAAGATTGGAAGCAAATATCCTAAAAGGCCTGAGTCGTTTACGGATGTTGTAGTGGACATTCTAATCTTCTTAGTTTCCTCAGTTGCCATAGGAATTGTTGCTGTTGAAGTTGGGCGTCCGTCCTTGAGATAGAATAAGTATTCGCCGTAGTCTTCAAAGCCAAACTTTCCTGCGAGTTCAGCGCCTTCTGAAAGCATCCAATTAATCAAAGCTTCTGCGCCTACAGTATTGATAGCAACGTCTGTAACACTTGCACCCTCTGCATTTACGAATGGTGCAGCTGGATCAACTGCAAGCAGCGTGTAAGTGTTGATCATAGAGTCGTCTTCTTCGATTACAATCTGAAGATCAACTCCGGCTTCTTTTTGTTCTTCTTGGCCATTGCTACCACATGCAGCCATTGCAAAAACCATTGCAAGGCAAAGCAAAATAACTAGGCCCTTTTTAATGTTTTTCATGTTTCCTCCTGATCTTTTCAAACGCGGAAGGTAGAAGGCTTTCGCCCCTGCCCATTGGTTTTTCGCCATAGTCGTAACATTACCAACTTTAGGCTAAAAACTCGATTCAGTTTGAATTATATTGTGTTAAATATGTGGCCGGACTTGCCACCATCTTTTTCTACTAAGTAGATGTCCTTTAAGACCATGAATTTATCCACGGCCTTAACCATATCGTAAACAGTTAAAAGTGCTGTCGTTACACCAGTGAGAGCTTCCATCTCTGCACCGGTTTTTCCGTTACACTTAACTGTACATACAGCCTTAACTTCTAAGTTTTCTTCATCGAGTTCCCACTCGATTCCACACTTGTGTAACTGAATTACGTGACACATAGGAATGAGTTCAAAAGTGCGTTTAGCGCCCATGATTCCAGCGGTTGTAGCAACTGTGAGCACATCGCCCTTTGCTACGCGCTTATCACGAATTGCCTTGAATGCTGCATCAGACATCGTAATGCTGCCACGCGCGATTGCAATTCTATCAGTGTTCTCCTTTTCGGAGACATCCACCATTCTGGCGTTTCCCATTTCATCAAAGTGAGTAAGTTCCATTTTACCCTCCTATAGTGACACGATACTAAAATCGTTATCGAGTAAATTAATTAAAAGCATTTTATTTCTAAGCAAATCATCTTTTCCTAGAAGGACCTTGATTGTCTCCGACACTTCTATAGATGCGACAGTCGCCGCTGTGAAAGCTACATTGCCGAGGTCCTGACTAGGTTCGCTCTTGTCTTTATATATCTTTTCAAGCGTGTTATCGCCAGGAAGTATAGTAGTCACTTGTCCAAACCATCCGTCAATAGCACCGTGAATTAGTGGCAAATCCAGCTCATTACAGATTTTTTCTAGCGATAACCTGTCACCTGCAGTATCTAGACAATCTACAACCGCATCACAAGCCCCTAATTTGGCCTTTAGAGCCTCTATATTGCCCTTTTCGGTCCATTTATCGATTTGCACTTCCGAATTGATGAGAGCGGCTCTTTTGACCGCTTCGTCAACCTTGAATTCACCTATATTTATTTCAGTAGACAGCAATTGTCTATTGAGATTTGTTTCAGAGAACACATCAAAGTCGCAAGCTATAATTTTTCCCACGCCAATTCGAACGAGTTCTTCAAATACATAGCCTCCGAGCCCACCGATTCCGAGTATCGCTACGCACTTATCCTTTAAGTTCGCTTGCTCGTTTTCCGTGAATATTAAATTCCGCTTATAACGATCCTTAAATTCCATCAAATAACCTCAATGATGTCTCCTGCTTTAACTTCTGCACCTTTAAGCACTCTAAAGAAGAGTCCTTTCTTTGGCATAATGCATGTGCCAACTGCCTCTTTAATCGCACA
This sequence comes from Anaerovoracaceae bacterium, assembly GCA_045629065.1. Lineage (GTDB taxonomy): Bacteria > Bacillota > Clostridia > Peptostreptococcales > Anaerovoracaceae > JAKSSM01. Next base: position 88,425 of record JAZQQK010000039.1, read on the forward strand.
ATCAGAGTGGCATTCTTTACCAATCTGTGTGAGCTCGAGTTCGGCCTCACCAATTTTTAATCTATCTCCTACCTTAAGGCTAGTTAAATCTAAGCCCAAAGTTACAATATTCTCCCCGAAAGCACCATCTTCAAGCTTAAGCTTAAGTCCGCTTTTATCGATAGCTTCTTGCATGATATCAACAGATTCTTTATCAAGAAGTGAAACCTGCCTATGCCATTTTCCTGCGTGGGCATCGCCTTCAATTCCCCACTCTTCCTTGAGTAAGACGGTTGGAACTGCATGCTTTTGCACGCCCTTCTTTTCAGATAAGCAAACTGCCTTTACTATGGCCACCGGTTTTCCGAATGCAACACC
>JAZQQK010000040.1:0-60610 GCA_045629065.1 Anaerovoracaceae bacterium
TACAGAAACAGATCCATCATAGTCTGTAGATCTTCCGTAGAAATGATATGCATATTCATCGTAGAGCATGAGCTGATATCCTAAGCTTTCGCTTGTTGGGAAGTTAAGCAGCTGATCCATTGTGCAAATGATATAAAATTCGTGATCTATTTTTCCATCAGGCTCTGAAAAAGTTACTCTCGTAGGTTGATAGTCACCCTCTAGGAATAATCTGTCGCACTCTTTCAATTCTTCCTCTGAGCCGCAAGCTAACTGTTTGCCATCTTTGAATAATACAACTCCCACTTGGAAGAGGTCATCTGGATTAGCAACATCACTAGTAGGCCATAAATCAACCCACTTTTTTAATGTGCCGCTAAATTCAACTTTGCCGTTGTTTACTGCAATGTCATCGATTGTGAAAGCGCCATCGGATCCACTGATGAGCTTAACCTGTTGAGATTTTTCAATGCCAACATAAGGCAAGTCATCGGATGAGCCGACTTTTTCAATTGATGTATCATATGGTAAAAATACGCCATTGTAAAAATCTTTAGTCTCCTCATTTGTAACAGGTGAAGAACTGTTATATGTTTGAGCTGTCAAGCTACCAACCTTCACTTCTCTCTGTTCAGCCATATTGTCACGATACTGATCATCATAGATGACATCGCGCTCGCCACCCATATCAGCTTCCTTAACATTCGCATTTAACACAGTTGGGAGCACTGCTACGCAGATAGCCACACAACAGCATGCCGAAAGCACAGGAGTTAAAACTCTCCATACATTCTTTTTCTTAGCTGCCTTAGGTTCTGCCACTGGTTTAACATCATCCATGGCTTCCAAAATATATTCATCCTTTATCTCGCCTATTGCGTTTTGTAGCATATCGGATTTCATAATGATTTCCTTTCTAGTAGCGTTCTCGCTACCGTTTATAGTAAAATACCCTCTTTTTCCAGATGCTTTTGAAGTTTTTCTCTAGTTCTTAAAAGCATCATCTTGACCTTGCTTTCTGTAAAGCCAAATTGGTTTGAGATTTCGCTGATGGATTTAAAATACCAGTATCTTAAGACGAAAACTTTGCGATCTTCAACCTTCAATGTGGCTAAGAATTCATTGATAGTTCCTGCGAGTTCGCTCTCTTGAATTTTTGAATCGATTTCATTGCCGTCTGGTATTACTTCTTCCAGTTCGTCAAGGGCAATCAAAGTGTCCCCGCCGCCACGTTTAACAGCTGTCGTATCACGCCATTTTTTTAGTGCTAATCTTCTCGCAATCTTTCCCAGATATGTGGAAAGTCGTTCTGGACGATTAGGTGGAATCGAATTCCACGCTGCCATATAGACATCGTTTAAGACTTCTTCGCTATCGGAACTATTATTCAAAATATTCTTTGCTACTGAATAGCAATAGTTTTCATATTTTGCCTTAATTTCTGTAAGTGCCGTTTCGTCCCTATTAAAAAACAGTTCGACGATTTTACTGTCTTCCATCAGTTAACCTCCTTTCCTCTAAAAGGCCTTTCACCTATATACTACCGCTCATCGCGATTTAGTCACAAAAATATAAACTATTTTCGTGAATCTTTCAAAAAACTAAAAGTCGGCCCTAAAGCCGACTCTATTTTATCACTTAAATATTGCCTTTGTAAACTCTTGGTACTCTCTTTGATACTGCGCAAAGTAGCTCGTATGGGATTGTACCTGCAATGTCGGCAAGTTTATTGATATCAACATGTGTTCCGAATATTTCAACTTCGCTATCGATGACGATATCGTCAGTGCCTGTGAGGTCTACCATGCACATATCCATGCAGATATTTCCTCTCTGCTTGATGTAATGACCCTCTGAGTAGAATTCGGCTTTATTGGAAAGCGCACGGCTTAAGCCATCTGCGTATCCGAGACCGATAACACCAAGTTTGCTCTCCTTTTCTGTAGTAAAATGTCTGCCGTAACTTACACTAGTTCCTTCTTTGAAGATTTTAGTAGTGTTTACCCTAGTTTTTAGTGACATACAAGGCTTGAGACCGAGTTTACCACAATCTCCATAGCCATAAAGTAATAGACCAGGTCTAACCATATCGAGGCACATCTCAGGATAATTAACTACCGCACCACTATTAGCGCAGTGTCTTATCTTAAACTTAACACCTCTAGCTTCAAGCGCGCTGATTGTGCTTGTGAAAACTTTAAACTGTTCTCTTGTATATGCTTCATTCTCGGCTCCGAGCTCGTCAGACACTGCAAAGTGTGTATAGATTCCTTCTGGATTGATAAATGGAAGCTTGCAGGACTCTTCGATATGGTCAAGTCCATCGCTATAGTAGTCTCCAACGATTCTAAATCCAAGCCTGGACATGCCTGTGTCAAGCTTGATATGAACCTTGAGCTCTTTACCAAGTTTTGAAGCCTCTTCAGAATATTCCTTTGCCTTTGCCAAGTTAGCAATCGTCTGAGTCAAATCGCATTCAATGAGAACCTTCACATATCTATAAGGCGTATGGCCAAGAATAAGTATAGGCATACTAATGCCTTTTTCTCTGAGTTCAACAGCTTCGTCCAAACAAGATACTGCGAGGTAATCCGCACCGTTTTCCTCTAGAGTTTTTGCAACTTCAAAAGCTCCGTGTCCGTAGGCATCTGCCTTTACAACACCGAGAAATTTACAGCCATTTGGAATATTCTTTTTTATAGTTTGAAAATTGTGCCTAATGTTCTCAAGTGAAACCTCAGCCCAAGTTCTCTTTTCTAAATATTCAATCATATTATTTGTCCTTTTTCACCTAATCGTCATCCATACCGACATTAAAATCAAATGCAGCTACTCGCTTTTCCTTCGTGCCGTCAGTCTGCTTTACTTCAAAGATTTTAACAATTCTATAATATCCTCTAGGCAAACCCTCAAAATATGAATCTATATCCACATTGAATTTTAACTTTTCGTTTGGCTTAAGCTCGTACTTTCCTGCCTTAGTCATTTCTGTAGTCGTGTTAGGATCTACGATTTCATAAGGTCCACCCTGCATCATACTCCACTCGAGATAATATTCATCAGTGAAAGCGGCAGTTACTGCTTCGTCAGTTTTCCAATTCAGCGTGAGTGAAATGTCAACTTTTTTCGGAGTTGTTGTCATAGAAAATGAGTAGTTGAGATGATTCATCAGGTATAAGCCTTCGTATGGCGCACCCTTTGGCGCATCGATTTTAGCATCAACATCTCCTCCACAAGCAAACATTGTGAATGTCATTGCAATTATTAAGATACAAACTAATACTTTTTTCATTTCAATCCCCTTTACTCATTATAATCATTTGTTTATCTCAGTCAAAGAGAAGTTTTTAACGCGTTTTAATGCAATTAAGCTTGTGATAAGAACCAAAGCGCACGTGAATACAACTGCTATTACACATGCTGCTATATTAACGCCTGATAAGAAATACATAGAGCATGTCCTATATGCTCCAAGCGAGATGTTCGCCATCACATTTCCGAATACGATTCCTAAGATTATAGAAATAACCGTCAGGAAAATCGTATCTGAATAAATATATTTTTTAACCCTCTTAAGTTCATAGCCGTTAATCATGAGTATGATTAATTCTTTACGCTTTTCTTCTATGAACATCACGAGTAAATTCAAGAGCACTAAGAATGCCATCGCACATGCCAAAACTAAATACAAAGCCACAACGAGTGCGAAAACAGTTGCGAAAGCATCGAATGATTTCTTAGTTACAGTGTAGTAGTCATCCAGATAAATGAATGCTTCATTATCTGACAGCTCGTCTTCTAATTTATTAAAATCATAATCGTTTCTGTCTAAAAGTAAGAGGTTAGGTTCAAATTCCCCATCAAATTCCTTTTCATAAGCTGCCCTAGACATCAAAATTTGATTTTGAATCAAGTAGTACTCAAATCCTCCGGCAATCTTTGCTTCATGCTCTTTTTGGAACACGTCTGTAAATCTAATGGTATCACCGGGCTTGCAATCATATTCTTCTGTATATGCACAACCAACCCAGATATCGTCCTCGAGTTCATGCTCTTCACCCTCAAGATCGCGCACATTGAATATTTCATAGAATTTTGGATCATCAACTACAAACACCGGTGATGCATAATGCTTACTTTCAGGAGTTTCAAGACTTACTTGTGTCGAAAAGACTTCAGCAAAGTTGATTCCGTCATCATCCAGTGCTTCTTTAATCTCTGCTATCTTACCCTCTTCAGCATGTGTATCAAAATACAATACCGTATCAAAAGGCGAAATCACATCGTACTGTTTTGTGAATGAACCTGTGATGCAGTTGTTAAGTGTAAGTGCGCACACTATGAGAGCAGTGCACGATGCAATTCCTACAATTGTCGAAAGCACACGCCTTCTGTCATTAAAGAAATTGTTCACTATTGTCTTGCCATATAAAGAAAGATTTTGCCAAAACTTAGACTTTTCAAAGAATCTCGTTTTGGATTTTGGAGGTTCCTCTCCCTGAAGGAGACTTACCGCACTACGCTTTAGAATCTTATGGCAAGCGAGTTTTGCTGTTAAGGCCTGAATTACAACTTCAAATGCTGCGAAGATTAGAATACCTTTTAAAGATGCTACATATAAAGTGTTATCAAAGCCATAAGTATCTCTTATCATTGGCACCAATATTGGTTCAACGATAAATCTAGCAAATATCAGACCGAGGAAAGAACCTATGATTGCCGCTGCAATTGCATACACTAAGAAGTAATTTGAAACCTCTTTTTTAGTGATTCCAAGTGCCTTTTTAGTTCCTACCAGAATTGTCTGATCATATACAATTCTTGAAACTGAGAAGAAACAGATTAAAAGTCCTACTATAACGAATAAACCTGCCATTGAGAATCTCAGGTCGCTAAACACTTTGAGCAGTACATCTATAGCTGCTACACTTGTGTTCTCATAGCGGCCTGTTACCATTGCACCAGTCTCGCCTTTATCAAACTCATCCGTTACTTCTTCAATCTCTTTTTTTATTTCATTTGATAAGTCAAAATATTCATCTGAGAATACGGAATATTCTCTAAGTCTTTCATTTCTCACCAAAATTGATGGATAGTTTCCATACAATTCCTTAGGGAAAGCGCTCTTAGCCATGTACATAATAGACGTTACCGGTATTGAATCCGGATATGATACTCCGTACATGTCTTCAAACGTAGAAAGATAATCTGGCGCTGCCATTAGTGCTGTAACAGTATATTCCTTATCTGATCCTTCAAAGACTATTTTATCGCCAATCTCGTATCCATGATTAGCTGCCCAGTGTATTTCGAGTGCGAGCTCATCATTTTTATTTGGAAGTCTTCCGCTCGACTGGAGTGGAATATCAATATTATCTGAAAGAGAAGTGATTCTTACCTTAAAAGTCTTGCCTTCTCTTTTTAATACCCTATATGTCTGATACTCTCCTTCGACTTGGTCTACACCGTCTATTGCTTTAATCTTAGCTATTTCATCATCAGTAAATCCATAGACAGACTGCACTTCAAAATCGTGCAATACACCGCGGTCAAAGTAGTCATCCGCAGATTTTGCTACGGTATCGCCACTCCATGTAATACCCAAGAAAAGAGTGATTCCTAGCGCTACGAAAATGATTATGGAAATAAAGCTTACTTTAGTACGCCCTATCGTTTTTATTAGTTCTAAAAAATGTGTCTTTTTCATTACCAAACCAAATCCTTAGCTTTAGCTGGATTATTATTTATTGTCACTTCGTAGACTTGACCATTTCTAAATCTAATAACACGGTTAGCCATCCTAGTGATTTCTTCATTGTGCGTTACCATAATAAGAGTAGTTCCGGAGGCGATAACATCCTCCAGTGTTTCCAATACCTCTATACTTGTAGCATAGTCAAGCGCTGCAGTAGGCTCATCAGCCATGATTACCTTTGGCTTTTTTATTAGCGCTCTAGCTATTGATATTCTCTGTTGTTGACCGCCTGATAACTGTGACGGATAATTGTTAGCCCTGTCTTCCAATCCTACAAGCTTTAGTGCTTCCATAGAATCCATAGGATCTTCTACGAGTTCGCCTATTAATTCCAGGTTTTGCTTAGCTGTAAGGTTAGGCATCAAATTATAGCTTTGGAAAATGAATCCAATGTTGTCTCTTCTATATTTTGTTAATTCATCCTCTGTAGCATTGGAGAAATCATCTCCCATGAATGAGAATGTACCTTCTGTTGCCTTATCCATTCCACCTATTATGTTTAAAATGGTTGATTTGCCACAGCCGGATTCACCTAAAAAGCATAAGAATTCGCCTTCAAATACATCGAAATTGATTCCCTTAAGTACTTTTGTAATTATGTCTCCGTTCACGAATTCCTTTTTAACATTCCTTACAGACATTATTACTGGTCTATCTTGCCAATCCTCCATAGGAATATTCTCTGTAATTTGCGTTGCCATGAGGAGAGTCAAAAGCTGACATATTTCGCCCTCGTCATCTGTAAGATCTCCACTCTTCTTTATGAGTTCGACACAGCCTAGATTTAAATTACCGATGGAGAATGGTGTGCAAACTTTATCCTTTTCTACGACAGCCAAACCGCTTTCAAAAGTTTTTCCTACGATGCCCTCTCCTAAAGCGAATGACTTAGATGTTAAATCTTCAGGACAAATCCAATAATAAGGATGCAGCCTGTTATCCTTTTCATCCACATACCAAATAATCGCATAATCGACATCGATATCATCCAGAATAATCTTAATTCCAGCTTTCAAAGCTCCGTCAACCGTACTTTCTTTTTGGATGGCTGATGTTATCTTTCCTATTGTTTTAAAATATTGAAGTGCAGACTTGTCCATTATTGTCTCCTGCCTTATAAAAGAGTTTGCTAAATAGTTTTACTTTTCTTTTTATATTTTAATGCAAGCATAGTTATATCGTCGAACTGGTCGGCTTTACCACAGAATTCGTCAATTGCTTGCACCATATTTTCACAAATAATTCTAGGGCTTTTATCTACTTTATCTAAGTTGCTAAGGAGTCTTGCCTCTTTGAACATCTCCTTATTAACATTCCTTGCTTCTGTCACGCCGTCAGTATAAAGATAAATTATGCTGTCTTCTGATAAGCTCATTTCGTGCTTAAAGTATTGAGCTTCTGGTGCAACTCCTAATATGATTGCTTTATCGGTTTCTATCAGCTTTGACTGTTCATTATTGGTTATAATCGCTGGTGCATTATGTCCTGCATTGCAATAGCTGATCATTCCCGTCTCGAGGTCTATTATTCCCATCCAAACAGTAACGAAGTAGCACTCCCTGTTGTTTTCAGAAAGGCTGGCATTAGCTTTCTGAATTATCTCATCAACTTTTAAACCTAACTTCGCATAGTTTCTGATTGTTGATGTGGCTCTCATCATAAAAAGTGCCGCAGGTATACCCTTGCCTGAAACGTCGGCAATTAAGAATGCCAGATGATTTTTGTCGATATAATAGAAATCATAAAAATCACCACCCACACTCTTCGCTGGTCTCATATATGCATAAACATCAACACGTTCATCATTAAGGTCGAACTTCGTTGGAAGCATGCTCGTCTGAATAGTAGATGCAACATTTATATCGTAATTCTGCTCTTTTAATTCTTTATCCAGCTTTAGTGCGATAACAACAACTGCTATACCAATTATGAACAAAATTGCAGCTATGCACATGAAATAGATTTTTTCCCATAACTGCGAGTTACTAATGTCGGAGTTGGCATTCATATGGTAATTTACACCAATAATAGCAGCAACAAATACCGTTTCTAGCGCGGAAGACATAAGTAAATACTTCTCGCAAAGCGTATTCTTATTTTTATTTACAAATCTATCCAGAGCAATAATAAGCGGGAAACCTAAGAACAGATTCATAACAGAATTGTTTACAAAAACAAAAATCATGAAATCTATTAGAAGCTGAATATTCGAATTAAACAGCCCTACTTCTAACCCGCCCACAACTGCAAAAATAAGTGATGCGGCTATAGTGGCTACAATAAAGCTGATTATCTTAGGCATTCCATCAATAGTTTTTGAATCAGCCTTTCGCTTGTTATACTTTTGCCATACCCAATATGCAACAAAACCATAAAGGAATTGTGGAATCATGTAGATAATGGCTTCTATGATTGAGTAACCAGACTGAATATCAAGGATAGTGTTTCCAAGAGTAGTTCCTAAAATTGCAGGCATTCCAAAGAATATTCCAAGTACAGTATTCAGTACTGCTGCTGGCCTTACTTCAGTAACATAATTAACTCTAAGCAAGTCTCTAAATGGGATTGCTAAAGCCAAAAATACAATTAGTGAAATGACAAATACTATTATAGATTTTTTATTTATCTTGCGAGCCATTATTTGCTCCTTGTTTTATTTAGTAATAATCAGTAGGATTAACCAGTAATAATTGATTTTAGTCCTGTCATTTCAAAGATTTCTGAGACCATAGAATTTACATTGCGTACGCTCATACGACCGCCCTTTTCCTTCATTAGAAGGTTTGTCTGAACCAATACTCTAATTCCAGCGGATGTTGTGTATAAAAGTCTTGACATATCAAATACTATTTCATCACAAGAAGTTGTATCAACCTGCTCTGATAAGTCCTTTGCTGTCATAGAATCAATTTCTCCACTAAGGTAATAAATCCTTGTCTTTCCTTGATCTTCACATTTAATATTTAACATTTTGCTTGTCCTTTCTCTGCGTTTTCGCAATTTCGTCTAGTTTTTATTTGTATAATAGAAAATTCATTTTTCGCATACATAATAGATATTATATCACTTTTTTATGAAAAATAAAATGATTCCTTCTAGAGTCATATCATCATTATTAACCTTCGGCAGTTATTTGTTGTTGCAAAATTGTATTCCATCTTGGGTTGTGATACAATGCACAAGTAAGGTACTAATTATGAAAAAGACACAGTTTATAGATTTATACAAAAATATACAAAAGACTTGGGTTTCTTTCTTTTCGATGGTAATCTTCGTCATTCTTGGAATAGCACTTTTTCTTAGTCTAACATGGGGCAGCGAAAGCATCGAAATGACTGCCGCTAAAGAGTTCTCTGATTATCACATGCAAGACCTTGAAGCGATTAATCCCTATGGCTTTTTAGAAAGTGACATCGATAAAGTAAGAGCACTCGATGACGTTACTTATGCTGATGGTACGTATGTAGATTACCTCTTCTTTTCGCATGAAGGAAGCCGTGAGCAAGCAAAGGTAGTTGCCCTTACAGAAAACACAAATCAGCTAACAAAAGTTTTAGGAAATATTCCGACTAAAGAAAACGAGATAGCCGTTGAAATGTGCTGGGCCGAAAAAAATAACATCAAAATAGGCAATCACATTGCATTTATTGATGATGACACTTATACCGTAACTGCACTTGTTGAGTCGCCGGCATATGAATCTAACAGTCCGTCAAGTTATGGTGTATCCTTGGGCCTAGCAGCTCCGGTTTCTTGTGTCATGTTTACTGATAAGTCGGCTTTCGAAAGCAAAGCTCCAAACGGCTATACCAACATATTGATTTACTCCGATAAGCTTAATGAAAACCTTTTCACTTCTAAAGAATATAGGGAAAGTTCTAAAGAGTTAAAAGAAAAAGTATTAGATATTCTAGATGCAACTGTACTTAATAGAGATCAAGTTGGTGGAATCGTGGTAATTAATAAAACCTCAGAAGCAAGCGGTGCTTTAAGCTATTCGTTATCATCTCTCCTCGTAATCATTAGCCTGTTAATCTGTTACAGTACAGTTACTCGTATAGTAAAAAAACAAAGGATTTTGCTTGGCACAAAAAAAGCTCTTGGATTCTCAAGAGCGGAGGTCACTAGCTTTTATATGCTCTATTCCGGATCTGCAGCTATTTTAGGCTCAGTCATAGGGGTTCTCATCGCACGGTTTGTTTTGGAACCCGTCATCGTATCTCAAATGCAAAACAACTTCGTTATGCAAACTGTCGTTTACCAGTTCGATATTAAAGATGCACTTATCATATCTGGAATTGAAATAGTCCTTATTCTTCTGGCAGCCTATATCGCCTGCGCATCGACGCTTAAAATAGAAGCAACCAAGCTTCTTGCTGGAGACACGCCTCCTCAAAGCAAAACACGATTCTATGAGAAATTCGGCCTATGGAAAAAGCTTCCTCTGCTCAGTAAAACCATAATAAATAATTTCTTTACGGATCATATGCGTGTGTTCGCAACTCTAGTTGGAATTATCGGTTGCACTGCCCTTCTTGCATGCGGCCTTTCATTTAACAATTCGCTGCTTAACACTTTACCATACCATTTTGAAAGCCTGCAATCATATGACAATGTTGTATACTATGACGGCTTATTAGATTCAAAAGAATCAATTTCGGATTTGTTGGATGCTTACAAAATAGAGCGAGCTGATGCTTATGCAGGCTTTGGTAATTATACTATGCCTGATGGAAAGAGTGTACCTTCTTCAGTCGTCGTTTCTGATGATATAAACTTCTCCAAAATGTTCAATCTTATTGACAAAGAAGGAAACGAAGGAAATCTTTCTCGCGGAGTATGGCTTGGAGATGCTTTGGCAGATAAATATAAATTAAATGTTGGCGATGAGCTTCTGTTTACGGATTCTGTTGGCGATGAATATAAATTACAAATCGATGGTATCTGCAAATATTACGGTTCCGGCATGATGACATTTATGGATGATTCTACTTATGAAAAGCTTTCCGGCAAAACGTACATAAAAAATGCCTTTTTGGTCAATACAGGTGATATTTCAGAAAGCGATTTCAAAAAACTTAATGCGGAATTAAACAACCGAGAAGGATTTGTCCTCAACTATGCTTTTAAGAAGATCAGTTCCGCTGAAATCGAAGCCGTGAACGGCGTATTCACCCTTATTTCAGGGCTTTATCTAGGAATGTCCGTCGCAATGGCTTTGATGGTAGTTCTCAATTTGCTCAAGACCTTTGTGAGTGAGAAAAAGAAAGAACTGATAGTTTTAATGATAAATGGATATGGCGCCAAGCAGGCAAAGAAATATATCTATAGCGATACTATATTATTATCTATCGTCGGTATTATTTTAGGTTTACTAACTGGAACTCTAATCAGCACTATTTCAATCAACTCCATTGCAACAGAAACCTCACATTTTATTCATGGTCTAAATCCTATGGCGTGTCTAATAAGCGTTGCAACTACGATTGTGCTAATCGTAATCATGAGCATTATCTCTTTAAGGGAAATCGACAAGTTCAAGCTCACCGATGTGAATTCAGTTTTTTAGTATAAGTTAATAAAGATAATAAAAAAGAGACTCTTTTAGAAAAGAGTCTCTTTTTAATTCATTTTGATATTATTGAGAATTACATTCCCATCTGCTTTGCAACTTCTTCTGCAAAGTTTTCTTCCTTCTTTTCGATACCTTCGCCTACTTCGAAACGAACAACCTTTGCAATCTTGAGATCCTTGCTTACGGATTCAAGATACTTAGCTACAGTCTGCTTACCGTCTTCAGCTCTTACATAAACCTGATCCATTAAGCAGATGTCCTTTAATTCCTTTGCAATACGACCTTCAACTAAGCCCATGAAAATCTTGTTTTCACAGATATTAGCCTTGTCAGCAACTGCGAGCTCAGCGAGCTTTGGCTTAGCTTCTTCTGAAAGGAAGTTTGGTAAATAGTTGAAGTTGAAGCTCTTGTCAGCTCTCTTTTCAGCAAGAACTGCAGTATCTTCTGCGCTCCAAACACCCTGAACAGCCTTGTCTAATAATGCGTTTAAGATTGGCTTAGGAAGTGTGAATGGGTCGTTTAATGCACTTTCAAGAGTAATGTTCTTCATCTTTGCGAGCTCGTCAGCAGAGATTTCATCTCTTGATACATACTGAGGATTCATAGCTGCAACTTGCATTGCAACGTTCTTTAATGCTTCCTTAGCAGCATCAGAAGTATCACCGTTACCAGCGATTACAACACCGATTCTGCCGCCGCCGTGAACGTATGATGTAACTACGTCGCCAGAAGCCTTTTCGATTCTTCTTACGGACATGTTTTCACCAATCTTAGCGATCTTTGCAGTTAAAACTTCTTGAACTGTGGAGCCTTCGAATGCCATAGCCTTGAAAGCTTCGATATCTGTATTAGTTGCAGTTAATGCAAGCTTTGCGAGATCTTCTGTAAATGTAATGAATTCTTCATTCTTAGAAACGAAGTCTGTTTCAGAGTTAACTTCTACTAAAGCAGCGGACTTTTGATCAGCAGCTAAAGCGATCTTAACTAAACCTTCTGCAGCAACTCTTCCAGCCTTCTTTGCAGCCTTTGCGAGTCCCTTTTCCTTTAAATAGTCAACAGCCTTGTCCATGTTGCCGTCAGTTTCTACAAGAGCCTTCTTGCAGTCCATCATTCCGGCACCAGTCATTTCTCTTAATTCCTTAACCATTTGGGCAGTTACAGCAGCCATAATTGTACCTCCTAAAAATTATTCTTCAGTTGGTGCTTCAGCTTCTTCTGCTACTGCTTCTTCTTGAGCTGGAGCTTCGAAGGATTCACCTTGGTTAGATTCGATGACAGCATCAGCCATACGTCCAGCGATAAGCTTTACGGCTCTGATAGCATCGTCGTTTGCAGGGATTACATAATCAACATCATCTGGGTCACAGTTAGTGTCTACGATACCGATTGTAGGGATACCGAGGATTCTAGCTTCCTTAACAGCGATTCTTTCCTTCTTAGGGTCTACAATAAAGATTGCACCAGGCATTCCCTTCATATCCTTAATACCGCCAAGGTACTTTTCGAGCTTATCTCTTTCAGCCTTGAGCTTGATAACTTCCTTCTTTGAAAGCTTTTCGAATGTGCCGTCTTCTTCCATCTTGTTGATGTCGTTTAACTTCTTAATACGGCCAGCGATTGTCTTGTGGTTTGTAAGGATACCACCAAGCCATCTTTCAGCGATGTAGTACTGACCACAACGTTCAGCTTCATCGATAATAGCTTGTTGAGCTTGCTTCTTTGTTCCAACGAAAAGAATTGGCTTACCAGTGTCAGCGACCTTCTTCATAACTTCATAAGCTTCTTCGATCTTCTGAACTGTCTTCTGTAAGTCGATAATATAGATTCCGTTTCTTTCTGTGAAGATGTAAGGAGCCATCTTAGGGTTCCATCTTCTTGTCTGGTGACCAAAGTGTACGCCAGCTTCGAGTAATTGTTTCATTGAAATTACTGCCATTTTGTTTTTCTCCTTTTTGGTTTGAACTTCCACGTCACCGTCTAAAAATCCGCTTGCCATAAGCACCCTTATCTCAGGGAATCGCGGTAACCAACAGATGGCGTGTGTAAAATATTTTCTAATTGTGGGCATAGAACCACACAATACTGGATAATCATACTACAAAACGCCTGCAGTTGCAAGCGTTTTTTTGAGTTTGCTATGATGTTTTATTTCTTCTTGTAATACCCAGCAAAAGTTTGCCTAACACGGATAAAACAATCCCTTCCGACCAGTAGTGTTGAGTCGGTTTTGAAGATTATTGTTTGATGCTGCAGTCTTTTGATTTGCTCCAAATTCACATATGTGTATTTCAAGCATCTGTAGAATCGTCCGTCCAGGTCTTTTGTAACTTCTTCGAAGCTCTCATAGGAGTAGTGCACATAGTCAGTGGCACGAACTACAACTTTCCTTCCATTCAACTGAATGTACAAAATATCCTTAAAAGGAACTATTGCAGTTTCTTCCCTATTGGATAGGAATAAATCTCCAGGCATGTCGCCCTCCTTTCAGATTTTTTCTCACCATTACACTGCGCAAATTAATTATTGCTCAATAATTTTATGAAATAAATATCACCTGCAATAATTCGTATTTTTATGTGTTGTTTTTAGGGCGATTTTGCAAAGCCACCCTTTCGTTCTATGCTAGCAATAGCATTTATTCACAGTTCCTTAACAAATTTTACCCTTTTATTTATACATTCTTATCGGTTTATAGGCTTTTCAAAACAGCAATTTAATCAGCTTATGGCATACAATATATGTATAGAACAAATTACTCGCTTATGAACGGAGGATTATCATGGCAGACGTTTTACAAGAGAACTTAAAAAAGATTGTTAAAGAAGGCGAAGAAGTTATCTGGAGCGGTCATCCAGTAGCTGAAGCTAAGGCTTTATTTAAAAAGGACCCAATTGACGGAACATTATATGTAATCACTAACAAGAGAGTCATCACAGTAAGAAAGAATTTCAACAAGTACAATGTTGTAAACTTATCAACAATACACAATGTACAATTCTTTACTGATGAAGATGGTAATGTAAGCTTTGTTGTAGGAAAGAAATTCAGCAATCCAACTAAGAAGTCAGTAATCAAAGGCTCATTATCAAATTATCCATGGATGGATGCATTGCACACTGATTGCGAAGGTTTTGTAATGTATGCTCTCCCTGACAAAGGCGAAATTTTCCAGGAAACATTAAAGCAATACGTAAACTTCTAAATATATACCAAGTCAAAAAGAGGCACTCTGAAGTAACCCCTATCCCCCAAACATGGGGCTCACTTCGGAATGCCTCTTTTTATTTACTTAAAACTATAATGATCTAGTCTTAACTTCCTTGACTAACATGTCAGCGAAGTCTTTAACAGTGAACGCACCGAGTTCGTCCTGCTGCTTGAATGATCTAACAGTAACTGTGCCTTCGTTTACTTCCTTTTCACCGATTACGCAGATATAGTTGATTCTTTCGTTACGAGCTTCTCTTAACTTGAAGCCAATCTTTTCGTTTCTGTCATCGAGTTCTACGCGTAAGCCACAAGCTTCGAGCTCTGCCTTAACCTTTTCTGCATAAGGTACTGCACCTTCCATAACAGTTAAGAGCTTAACCTGAACTGGAGCTAACCAAAGTGGGAACTTACCAGCAAAGTGTTCTGTGATAACGCCGATGAATCTTTCGATAGAACCGAATACAACTCTGTGAATCATTACTGGAGTGTGCTTTTGTCCATCTGCGCCAGTGTATTCAAGGTTGAATCTACCAGGTAACTGGTAGTCTAACTGAATAGTACCGCACTGCCATGTTCTACCTAATGAATCCTTGATGTGGAAGTCGAGCTTAGGGCCATAGAATGCGCCATCGCCTGGGTTGATATGATATGTCTTGCCGATTGATGTAATAGCATCTGCTAAAGCGTTTTCAGCCTTTTCCCAATCTTCACGAGTACCGATGTGGTCATCTGGCATTGTTGAAAGTTCAATAGTATATGAAAGTCCGAATAAATCATAAACTTCATCGAATAACTTAGCAATACGAACTACTTCCTCTGTAATCTGTTCCTTTGCGAGAAGGATGTGAGCATCGTCTTGAGTGAAAGCTCTTACTCTGAACATTCCGTGAAGAGCGCCAGAGAGTTCATGTCTATGTACATTACCTAATTCACCATAACGAAGTGGTAAATCTCTGTATGAACGTGGTTCCAAATCGTAAACAAGGATTGATCCTGGGCAGTTCATTGGCTTGATTGCAAAGTCTTCTTCATCGATTACTGTAGTATACATGTTCTCTTTGTAGTGATCCCAGTGACCGGAAGTTTCCCAAAGAGTTCTCTTCATGATCTGTGGAGTCATAATTTCTACATAATCCCATTTCTTATGAACTTCTCTCCAGTATTCGATTAAGTTGTTTCTTAATATCATTCCCTTTGGAAGGTAGAATGGGAAGCCAGGAGCTTCATCTCTGAATGCGAATAAACCAAGATCTCTGCCGAGTTTTCTATGGTCTCTCTTCTTTGCTTCTTCAAGCATATTGATGTATGCGTCTAACTCTTCTTGTGAAGGGAAAGCAGTAGCATAGATTCTTTGGAGCATTGCTCTGTTGGAATCGCCTCTCCAATAAGCTCCAGCTACTGACATGAGCTTGAAAGCCTTGATATCAGAAGTCTTTTCCATGTGTGGTCCAGCACAGAGATCAGTGAAATCTCCTTGAGTGTACATAGAAATAACTGCATCTTCTGGAAGGTCATTAATCAATTCTACTTTGTAGTCTTGGTTTCTTTCCTTAAAGAACTTGAGAGCTTCTTCTCTAGAAACTTCGCTTCTTACGAGTGGAAGGCTTGCAGAGCAAATCTTCTTCATTTCCTTTTCAATTGCCTTAAAATCTTCTTCTACGAAAACGTGGTCGGATTCCATGTCATAGTAGAAGCCGTTGTCAATAGCAGGTCCGATAGCGAACTTTGTATTTGGCCATAAGTGCTGAATAGCCTGCGCCATAATATGTGATGTTGTATGTCTATAAGTCTTACGGACTTGTTCATCTTCCCAATTAAGTTTTTCTTTTGCCATTTTATTTCTCCTTATATATCAATTAAATATTTACGCGTTATCTGGAATTGTTCAGCCGGCTCCAGTACCGTTATCGGTGACTTGTTCAGCACTCGGATCAACTATTTCTCCTGTGTCTTTAGGTGTCTCTAATGTTCCTGGTGTTTCATTAGTTGGTAAAGGTATAGTTGGAACTTGATCTCCTTGCTTAACTCTTACCATTACAGGTGCACCGTTTTCAAATACGAGTGTTCCATCTTCATAAAGAAGGAATGTCTCGTAATATGAGCCATCATCTTCGATTTCTTCTGGATCTTGGCTGGTTTCCGTAGCAGGTTTTGCCTTTGACTCAGCATAGTTGCTAGCAATTTCGTTGCTATGCTCTTTAATCGAAGCTGTGATTAAATATTCCTCATCACCGAATACTTCTTTATGGAAATCAACTACATTATTCTCAAGGTTGTATGGGAATACGTAGGAAAGACCTTTGTAAGTGTTGCATCTATATGCATAAGGCCAACCCTTGCCAGCACCGATTGAGTACTTAGGAAGTTTCAGACCTAATGCCAAAATGTCGTTAGTCTTAAGATTTGTTTTAACCTGTGGGAGCATGATGTTTACTAGATTCTTGATATCTGAGAAGGCCATTGTTTTAACCTTATCGAATACCTTAGAAACCACAATTCTCATACGTTCAGTACGCTTGAAGTCATCTCCTACGCCCTTACGGATTCTACCGTAAGATACAGCCTGAACGCCTTCCAAAGTTTGAGGTCCTGGCTCAGTAACTAAATGGTAATTGACACCTTCAACGGCATTTTCCTTTCCATATATGTTCTTTGCTGTCTGTATAGTATATTTATTTAATTGCTCGATTTCCTTTTGCTGGACGTCGACCTCGATGCCGCCAACGGCATCTACTAAATCAGCTACACCCTTAAAGTTTACGATAGCATAGTTTTCAATGTTAATTCCAAGGTTCTTGTTGATTGCAGAAACCGTAAGTGATGGTCCGCCCCACATCATCGCGTGAGTGATCTTGGAATATGTTCCACCGCTTGAAGTTGGAATGTAGAGATATGTGTCACGATATATCGATGTGAGCGTTACATCATAAGTCTCTTCATTTATGGAAGCAATCATGATCATATCTGATCTTGACTTTTCCATTTTGTCCATGTTTCTGGTATCGACTCCGAGAAGCAGGATGTTTATAAAGCCATCAACTGGCTCAATCGATAAATCGTATGTCTCGATTATCGGTTTGTTAGTTTCTGTGGCATCGGTTTCGGTAGCCTCTGGCTCATCATATTGCATCTCGTCTACCAAGCCGTCAAAATACTTATAGACCGAGATTCCTACTACTGCCAACGCCATCACAACGATTGCTATTATTAAAATAATGATTTTCTTACTCATTACAAGCTAGTCCTTTTTTCTATTGTTGTAATCTTCAGGTGTATTGAAGTCCTCTGTATTATCCGCTAATACTACGAACTTCTCCCCTATTTGTTTCTTCATAAACGGTAACCCCGTAAAACTCTGGTATACCTGCCAGCCGATGCACTTCTCGAGCTTTCCTTCGAGGAAAAGATTTCTAACCCTATCTACATGGGATTTGAAGAGTGCGCCGTCCTTAACTTTAATTGCTACGATCGACTTCTCATTACCAAAGAACAAAATATCTTCAGTATCAGTCTTAGCAATCGCTACTATTGCCTCTTCAGAATAGAACGTATCTCCGTAGAGGAAGCACACATCGTCAGCAATAAGTTCTTCCGTAAACCTATCTATTTCCAAGTGGTTGTTGAGCGGTTCGTATCGCTTTGCCCCAGGTATTTCATATCTTGGATCATGCGATGTGATTACGACCTCGGCCTCGGCATCGACCTCGTTCAAAAGTCTTACCGTTCTAGCGAGTATCGTCTCACCGTTTATCACTATGAAATGCTTTGGTATATCGTTGTAGTTCTGCCAACGAGTTCCTTGCCCGTCAGCCATTATTATATACTTCATATTTCGAAGTAAAGCCTTTCTATTTGATTACATTGTGAGCTCTGTAGAATGCGCCAAGCTTGTTGTTTCTCTGGCCACCCCAAAGCTGAATAATGTTAACTCCAGATGAAGTGTTAGCTTCGATAATGCAGAAACCTTCATCAGTGAGCAAAATATCCCATGCGATAAAGTGCATATATGGCATCCTGTTTGCGAGCTCGATCATTTCCTTCTTCACCTTTTCCCAGTGCGGAAGTTGAACGCCCTTTATAGGTGCTTTGCTATCTGGATGAACTTCGTAGACATTTCTGTTCCAAAGACATCTTGCTTCTGTGAGCACGCCGGTCTCGAGGTCGATGTTGGCAACAAGGCCACCACGTGAACCGTTATCAACTGGGATTGTCTCTGAAGTACCGATTCTCTGAACTGCAAAGAAGATTTCGAACTTCTCTGTTTCAGGGTTCTTCATTGTGATGAATCTGATAGTATTTACAGTCTTATCATAGATTCCGTCTAAAGTCTTGCACTGCTTCATGGCTTCTGAGATGAACCAATCGTCATGCTTCTTTAGATAATTCATGAAATCTTCCTTTGTGAGAGGCTTGAAGTCGATGCAAGGCGTGTCGTTCTCGTAGTCGTAAGTCATAATGACTACGCCTGTTCCCTTGCCTTTATCGAAAGGCTTAAAGAAGAACTTTCCTCTCTCCTTTAAGAGATTATAGACCTCTTCATATTCCATATCTACAGATTCAAAACTGGAAAGTCTGCCGCGCGATTTGATGGCAAAGCTTTCTGGAACTCTTGTGTATTGCTTTAAGATTTCAGCAGTAACGATTTTGTTGTTACATACGAAATCGAAAGGCTCATTAATATATCTTGAACGATACCAGTCAAACTCTGAAAGGTATTCGTGTCTGTCGTTGTGATCGAAGTCGTAAAGCATCCACTGGTCAGCTGTGAAGCCACCGCAGATATTGGCCTTTACCTTCTTAAAAAAAGGACACTTGAAGTGATTAGTTGCGAATACGATTCTCCTCCAATAGAGAGTGAACAATCTAATCTTGTTAAAACATGTGTGATAAAGTTTAAATGCGTCCATCTAATACTCCTATTATTAAATCTACAATCTTTTTTGTTGATGTTCCAAGCTCTTCCGGTAAGAACTTTTTACGATAGCGGTCCAGGGCCTTCTGGTCGTACGAACCATTCTTTATAACATCAACCAATTCTGCTGCATCTCTAAATACGCAGCCCGGCATCTCTTCGAATAAATCGATATTCATGCCATTCTTTTCGCGATATTCTTCGTAATCATATACGAAGTACAGCGTTTTTACATTGAGCACTGCGCCCTCGACAGCGGTCGCGCTGTAATCGGTAATAAGATACTCTGCGCTCGAAAGGAAATCTTCTGTCTTAAGTTCTGGGCAAAGCATGACTCTGCCTTCTGGAATGCCCTCAGGAAGCTCTAATTTTTGATTTGGGTGGGCTTTTACCACCAAAACGTAATCTTTATCAAGCTTAGATAAAACTTGCTCTATCAGGCCTTCCCAGTGAAGTTCTATATTTCTCCTAAAAGTAGGTGCATATAGAACTATTTTTTTACCCAAAAGTTCTGGGTACTTTTCTACTACGAGTTTTTGCTTTTCATCAGCAGTATTTATGAGCCTGTCGATTCTAGGCAAACCGTAGTTTCTTAATTTATCTTCAGTCGTGTCAAATGATGCACAGTAATATGGATTCCAAGCAGGACCACCAGCAATTATGTAGTCATAATTTCTATGCATATCCATCAGCTTCGCAGTCTCAGCATTTCTACCGGACTCTTTACCTAGTGTCTGATATCCAGATTGTTTAATCTTTCCCATAGCGTGCCACATTTGAATCACGCGAAGTTCTTTCCTGTGAGGAAGCATTGATGCTGCTGGCCAGTAAGTATCTAATACTACGGCCTTCGCATTAGCCATCTCTTTCATGCTCTTTAGAGTGTCAAAGGCAAAACTCTTGAGGCTCTCAGACCCCTCTCCGACCAAACGGTTACAGATTGTAACGATCTCGACCTCGGGTCTCTTCTCTTTTAAGAGTTCCTGAACCATACGAAAGTCTTCGCTAATCTCATCGGATTGGCGGCTAAGAAATACAACCTTGTCCTTAGGCTTTGCTAGCTTTTCTATTGAATATATTGCTTTTAGGCCAGCTTTACCTAATAAAATCGCTTGCTTTTTCATCGTAGTCCTCGTATGTCTTTCCCCTAAAGATACATGGCTCCCTATAATACATTACTAACCCGATAGCGATGTTTACTATCGCTATCAGGTAAATTGCTAATCTTCCCAAAATATCCCCTATTCTTTCTATTTCTTGTTGAGTAAATCTCTGATTTCAGTTAAGAGTTGAATATCAGCTGAAACTGGAGCTGGTGCTTCTGGCTCTGCAGGAGCTTCTTCCTTCTTCTTTAACTTTTCTTCAGCTTCTTTCATCTTGTTGAAAGCTTTCACAATAATGAATAATACGAGAGCTGTGAGTAAGAATGTGATAACAGCGTTGATGAAGTTACCATACATAATCTGTGCTCCACCGATACCGAATGATAATGCGCTGAAGTCAACTCCTCCAGTGATTAAACCGATGATAGGTGAAATTACATCTGCTACGAGTGAACTAACGATTGCTGTGAAAGCACCGCCTATAATGATGCCGACAGCCATGCTCATTACATCGCCCTTAGCGATAAAAACTTTAAATTCTCCTAAAAACTTTTTCATTTTCTGTCTCCTTGTGAATAATTTATATAATTGCTATTTATAATCTTTTGGATTGAATTTTTCGAAGATTGGTGCCCAGCCATTAGCCAAGCAAACCTTGTAGTCCTCGTAGTTCCTGATAGTCCAGCAGAACTTCGCCTTTCTAGAATTTTTGAAGGCCTTGATTTCTCTATCTTCGAATCTGTACGCTACATAATCAGGTTTGCTGATGGCATTCACCAGTAAATTTCTAAGCATAAAATCTTCGAACTTGCTTACATCGGTCTCAGTTCCAACATGGCCCGCGAGCTGACCTCTTACGACCTTGTTGTAATCCTTTCGGAGTTCCTTAAGTGTGAACGGATAGAAAGATTCGATTGAGTATAAACCTAGATAATGCTTCAAATCTTCCATAACCCTTGCCACGAGCTCGTGATCGTTACCGCCTACCGACTTAAGTTCTATGAGAAGTGGTACTTTGCCGTCCACCATATTGAGAAAATCCTTGAATTCACAGATTCTTTCGTCGCTTGCTTCGAGTGGATACTTTTGAGCTTCCTCCAAAGTAATCTTCTCGATTTCGAGGTCGACACCGGCCGTACGCTTTAAGCTGGAATCGTGAATAATTGCAAGTTTATGGTCAGCCGTTAAGTGCACATCCATTTCGATGCCAAAGCCCTCATCGACCGCCCTTCTAAAAGCGGCCATCGAATTCTCCGGAATCTCGGGCTTACTATGCAATCCGCGATGTGCATAAGGCACATTAAGTTGTCTAAGATATTCTTTCTTTAACATACTAGTCAACGTCCATATCGGAGAACTTTTCAAGACCCTTCTTGATATCGATTTCCTTAGTATCGCCGTGCTTTACAAAGATCATTGTAACGAAAGCGATAGCAGCAAAGATTGTTGCATAAGGGAATAAAGTTTGATATCCGATCTTCTCAAGGAAGAATCCGGAAAGTATAGGTGTCAAAACTTGAGCAGCCATTGCGAATGTGTAGTAGTAGCCAGTGAATTTGCCGATATCGGAGCCTTTGCACATTTCTACTACCATTGGGTATGAGTTTACATTGATTGAAGCCCACGCAAAGCCAACCAAGAAGAATAGAATTTGAATTCCAATGTTTGGTGTCTTTATAAATGATACGATGAGTAAGCAAAGTGCCATCAATACTACACCAAAGAGAATAACTTTCTTTCTGCCGATCTTTGATGAAACAATACCTACAGGAACGAATGCCACGAGAGCACCGATAGATGCAATCATCATTGCGCTAGCGTATGAGCCGCCAGCCATTCCCCACATCTCTACAGCATACTTTGAGAATGCTGATGAAACTGCGTTGTACGACATGTACCAGAAAGCAACAGAGAGAAGTAAGAAAATCAAGCTCTTCTTTACATCCTTAGGAAGTTTAGCCGAACCAGATCCGTCATCCTCTTCCACATCTTCAATATGCCATTCTTTTTCTTTTTCTATTCTTTCCTGAACGAGTTTGTTTTCATTAACAGTAGTCAGAAGCACTACCAAAGCGATAATCATTAAAGCGCCCACACATGCAAAAAGTGGTACGTAGTTAGGAGTGTTTCCTTCGCCTGAGAGAACCATAATCAAACCCAGTACAACGATGATGCCTACAGCACCCATAAGATTGATAACCGCATTGCCCTTTGATCTTAATGGCTTAGGTGTTACGTCTGGCATGAGTGATACAGCTGGTGAACGGTAAACGCTCATTGAAATCAGTGTAAGTAAAAGTGCTACGATGAATAAGCCGAGGCTTCTCATATTAGCAGAGATTGGGATTAGCATCATGAAGATTACTGCACCAATAGTTCCTACAAAGATGAATGGTGTACGTTTGCCGCGCTTTGTAGCAACCTTGTCAGACCATGCTCCAAAGATAGGAAGCATGAATAAGGCAAAGATATTATCGAGAGCCATTACTCCGCCAGAAATTGTATCTCCGACATTAAAGAAGTACTTTAAAATGAGTGGGATTATGCTGTCATATAACTGCCAGAAAGCACTTATTGCTAGGAAAGCAAATCCGACTAACATTGTTCTCTTAGTATTAAGTTTCATACATAACTCCTTTACTAATCAATCTCCCCTACGCTGTCAAAAACGTAAGTTGGTTTTACATTATACTTTTCTATATCGCTCATGATTCCCTCGCCTGAGAGAACGAAAGCAGTCTCAACTCCGGCATTTACGCCTGAAGCAATATCCGTATATATTCTATCGCCTATTACGATGGTCTCTTCTTTAGTGTTACCGAACTTTTCCACAGCCATCTCTATCATGTCTGGCTCTGGCTTTCCGATGAACTTAGGTTTATAGCCAGTAGCGGTTTCTATTATCTGAGCAAATGATCCACAATCAGGTACTGAACCGTATTCTGTAGGGCAAACCCAGTCAGGGTTAGTAGCATAATATTCGAGCTTTCCCTGGCCTTTTGTGAGAATTCTGCAAACCCTGTCGAGCTTTGAGAAAGTTAATTCTCTATCGAATCCGAGAACCACAATTTCAATCTTGCTCTCTAGGAATGCCTCGTAAGCTTTGCCCTCTTCGACCCTCTCGAACTCGAGCTCAGAGATAACATTGAATCCGTTATCCCTCATTTGATCCACGAAAGACTGCGTACCCATGATGTACATGAGGTTGTCTTTCTTGTCTTCGAGCTTTTTAATAAGACAATCTATCGAAGTCAGGAATTCGTCCTTGCCACATGGAACTCCCAAACCGAGCATCTTTTCAATGTACGCATCTACACCCTTGGACGAATTGTTCGTGAGAAAGACGAATCGGCCGCCGTTTTCCCTAATAGAATCCAGCAATTCCATAGCGCCTGGGAACATCGTATTATCCAAATATATCGTTCCATCCATGTCTAGAAGGAAGAGTTTTTTCGATTTGAGGATAGACTTCCCCGATATTAAATCATACATATGTTGATTATATCATTTTTTTCAAGAAAATACTACTAAATATATGCTTTTTTCAGTGAAAAATCCGTCACTGCTCTAGATTAGATTCTTGCAATACAAAACCCCGCTTCAAGCGGAGGTATATAAAAAGCCCGGCACAAAGCCGGGCTTTAAAAGAATTAAGGTCAATTATTTTGTTGAAGCATCGTATAATGCAGTTGCATTATCCCATTCCTTGATGATTTCAGGTACTACCTTGTAGAGGTCGCCTACGATACCGTAGTCAGCGATTTCCATCATAGGAGCATCTGCATCCTTGTTAATAGCTACGATGCACTTTGAAGTTTGCATACCAGCTAAGTGCTGAATGGCTCCAGAAATACCACATGCAAAGTAGATTTCTGGCTTTACAGTTGTACCAGTCTGGCCAACTTGGTGTGAGTGATCAATCCAACCAGCGTCAACAGCTGCACGGGAAGCACCAACAACACCGCCAACCTTCTTAGCGAATTCTTCGATGAGCTTGAATCCAGAAGCATCGCCTAATCCACGTCCGCCGGAGCAGATGATCTTAGCATCAGTTAAGGAAACTAATTCCTTAGCAGACTTAACAACGTCTACTACTTCGATTCTGATGTCTTCCTTCTTTAAGTCAGCCTTAACCTTAACAACTTCGCCCTTTGCACCCTTAACAGGTTCAGCCTTCTGCATTACGCCAGGACGAACTGTTGACATTTGAGGTCTTGTCTTAGGGCAAATGATAGTAGCCATTAAGTTACCACCGAATGCAGGACGAGTTTGCTTAATTCCAGTTGATGGATCGTTAGGATCTAATGTGGAAGTATCTAATGTTGTGTTAGCCTTAGCAAATTCGATGTACTTGCTAACCTTAACATCAAGGTGAGTACAGTCAGCTGTAAGACCAGTGTTGCATCTAGCTGCAATACGTGGAGCAAGGTCACGACCAATATGAGTAGCACCGTATAATACGATTTCTGGCTTATATTCGTCGATTAATTGCTTGATAACCTTAGTATATCCATCAGTAGTGTAATCCTTTAATAAAGCATCTTCTACGATGTAAGCTTTTTCAGCGCCATATTCGAAGCAAGTCTTAGCTAAATCTTCGAGGTTGTCCTTTGGACCACCGATTAATACTGCGCAAATTTGTGTTTCTGCGGAAATATCCTTAGCGAGCTTTCTACCTTCTCCTAAGAGTTCGAGAGCTACGTTCTGAATCTTACCATATCTTTGTTCAGCGAATACCCAGATGTGCTTGTATGCTGATAAATCAGCAGCATCATCTTGCTTCTTTTCTACGATAGCGCCAAACTTGCAAGCTGTTAAGCACTGATTACAGAAGGAGCACTTTGCGTTAACCTTTGCAACCTTACCAGTTTTGTTTCCTGAGAATGCTTCGAATTCGAAAGCATCATAAGGACAGGATTTGAAGCAAGCTCCACAGCCAATACATTTTTCTTTTAATATTTCAATAGCCATTGTTCTTCCTCCTTCTCCTAGATGATGTGTTTACCCTTGAGGGCAATAAGTAAATTCTTAGCTTGTTCGTTTTCAGAATCTCCTGCTACCTTCTGGCCTGGAGCCTTTGGAGCTGGTGTGAATGATCTGAATACGTTTGTAGGTGATGCGAGAAGACCTACCTTGTTAAGGTCTACTTCGATATCTTGAGCGTTCCAAACCTTGATATCCTTCTTGCCGTAGATACCAGCAACGCTCATGTATCTAGGAGTATTGAGTTCCTTGATTGTTGTTAACATGCAAGGAAGCTTAACCTTGATTTGTTCATAACCATCTTCAAGTTGTCTCTTAACTTCAACTGACTTTAAGTCCTTTGAAATCTTGAATTCTTCTACGTATGTAACTTGAGGAAGGTCGAGCTTTTCAGCAAGCTGTGGTCCAACCTGTGCTGTATCTCCGTCGATAGCTTGTCTACCAGCAAAGATTAAATCTGCAGGTCCGTTTAACTTTTCCCACTTTCTTACTGCAGCTTCGAGTACGTTGGATGTAGCCCATGTATCTGAACCACCAACTGCTCTATCTGATACGAGGATACCTTCGTCAGCTCCCTTAGCTAGACATTCGAAAAGAAGGTCTGTTGCTTGTGGAGGTCCCATGGAGATAACTGTAATAGTTACATCCTTGAATTCATCCTTGATCTTTAATGCTTCTTCTAAGGCGTTGTTATCATCGTGGTTTAAAATTGATGGAACGCCGTCTCTGATTAATGTTCCTGTCTTAGGGTTGATCTTAATAACGTTAGTATCAGGAACTTGCTTTGCGCAAACGATAATTTTAAATGCCATATCTACTTCCTCCTACTTCTTAAAGATCTTGCCTGCGATTACCATCTTTTGAACTTCTGATGTACCTTCGTAGATTTCTGTAATCTTAGCGTCTCTCATCATTCTTTCAACTGGGTAATCCTTTGTATAACCATAACCACCGTGGAATTGTACGCACTTTGTAGTAACTTCCATAGCAGTTTCTGCTGCGAATAACTTGCCCATTGCTGCAGCTTCGCTGTAGTTCATGTGCTTATCCTTCATGTCAGCAGCCTTATAAATTAAGAGTCTAGCTGCTTCGATCTTTGTCTTTAATGCAGCCATCTCAAATTGAAGTGCCTGGAATTGGGATAACTTCTTGCCGAATTGCTTTCTAGCGTTCATGTATTCAACTGTTACGTCGAATGCGCCCTGAGCAATACCTAAAGCTTGAGAAGCAATACCGATACGACCACCGTCTAATGTTGACATAGCAATCTTGAAGCCTTCGCCAACTTGTCCGAGAAGTCTATCTTCAGGAATTTCGCAATTTTGGAAAATCAATTCTGTTGTTGATGAAGCGCAAATACCTAACTTGTCTTCTGTCTTACCAATTGAGAATCCCTTATCGCCTTTTTCAATAATAAATGCGGAGATGCCGTGGTTTCCGAGCTTCTTATCAGTCATTGCGAATACTACTAATGTGCTAGCATATCCACCGTTTGTGATGAAGCACTTAGCTCCGTTGAGAACCCACTTGTCACCTTTCTTTTCAGCTCTTGTTTGTTGGCCAGATGCATCTGTACCTGCGTTTGGTTCTGTTAAACCGAATGCGCCGAGCTTCTTACCGGATAATAAGTCAGGTAAATACTTCTTCTTTTGTTCTTCTGTACCATAGTTGAAGATTGGCCAGCAGCAAAGTGAAGTATGAGCTGTGCAAATAACGCCTGTTGAAGCGCATTCTCTTGATAATTCTTCTACTGTGTTAGCGTAGGAGATGTGGTCTCCACCAGCTCCACCGAATTCTGTAGGGAATGGTACGCCGAGTAATCCGTACTTAGCCATTTTTTCAACTGTTTCTGTAGGGAATCTGTGTTCCTTATCGATGTCAGCTGCTAATGGCTCTACTTCATTTACAGCGAATTCTCTGACCATTTTTCTTACGAATTCTTGTTCCTTCGTGAGTGTAAAGTTCATTAAATTGCCTCCTTAATTCTTACGATTTACATATTTCGAACGGAAGGACCGTTTTCAAACATATGCTACTATACGAGTCAAACTATGTTGCCATAGGCGCAAGATAAATTGCCACAAGCAAAAACACGTATAGTCATAACAATATACATTAATATTTAACCACAAATTTGGACATTATTCAAGGAAAAAATATAATTAGTATATGTATACATTTAATTTGATAGTTTTTCTCTGTTGTGTTAAAATGAATAGCGAACTGGGGCCAACTCTATTCCCAGTAGGAGGTAAGAATATGAATGAAAAGAATATTTTGATTGTGCGTACTGGTGAAGTCGCTCTTAAGGGCGGCAACAAGCCATATTTTGAAAGAATGCTTGTAGAACGTGTGCGTGCAAATTTGAAAGCATATCCCGGCATTGAAGTAAAACGCAGTGAGGGATTAATTTATGTCCGCGCAGATAAGGACCAAGACATTGATGGCATCATCAAGCAAGCTACTAAGGTATTCGGCGTTGCTTCCGTTTCTAAGGCTGTAGAGGCCTTCCCTAACCTCGATGCTATCGGTGAAGAAGCCGTAAAATACATGAATGAACTCATCCAAAAAGATGGTGTAAAAACATTCAAGGTTGAGGCAAAGCGTGCAGACAAGAATTTTCCTATCAAGAGCCCTGAAATCGGTAGAATTATCGGCGCCAAGGTTTTAATCGGCTGCAAGGTTCTAAAGGTAGATGTTCACAACCCTGAAGTTCTGCTCCACGTCGATGTCAGACACGATATCGCATACATCTATGATGGCAAAGTCAACGGTCTCGGTGGTCTCCCACTCGGTACTAATGGCAAAGGTATGACTCTCCTCTCCGGAGGAATCGACAGCCCCGTAGCTACATGGATGATGGCGAAGCGCGGTATGTTTATAGAAGCGGTTCATTTCCACAGTTTCCCTTATACTTCAGAACGTGCTCAAGAAAAAGTTGAAGAACTCGCAAGAATCGTCTCCACATATTGTGGCAGATTCAGAATGCATATTATCAATCTTCTTCCTATTCAAGAAGCTATCGTGCTTAACTGCCCAGAAGAAGAAACTACGATTCTCGTTCGTAGATTCATGATGAGAATCGCCGAAAAGCTTGCCAAAGAAAACGAATGTACAGCGCTCATCACTGGTGAAGACCTCGGTCAGGTTGCAAGCCAGACAGCGGAAGCTTTGGTCGTTACAGACGCTACAGTTTCAATGCCTGTATTTAGACCTTTAATCGGTATGGATAAGATTGAAATCATGGCAAAGGCCCAAGAGATTGGAACTTTTGAAAAGTCCATCGAGCCATATGAAGATTGCTGCACTGTTTTCTTACCAAAACACCCTGCAACAAAGCCTAGACTCGAGAGAATTCTCGAATCAGAATCTAAGCTTGATGTAGATGCTTTAGTAGAGGCCGCAATCGCAAATCAAGAAATTAAAACTATTAGACCAGAGGACTAATTATGTTTGTATATTTAGATAATTCAGCAACAACTAGACAATACGATGAAGTTACTGATTTGATGGCAAAGGTTGCAAGAGAGTCATTCGGTAACCCTTCTTCCCTTCACCACCTCGGTCTCGAGTCCGAGAAAATGGTAAAGCAGGCGCGCGAAAACGTCGCTCGTGCAATCGGTGCATCCGCTAGCGAAATCTACTTCACGTCTTGTGCTACAGAATCTGATAACACGGTTATCATGAATGCTGTATCAAAGCAGCATGAAGGGATGAAGGTTATCACTACTAAAGTTGAGCACCCTGCTATTCTAGAGCCGGCTAAGGTATTAGAAAAGATCGGCTTCGATGTCGTATATCTCGATGTCGATAGCAAATGCCATATCGATCTCGAACAGTTTAAAAAAGCGCTCACGAAGGACACTGTCCTCATTTCAATCATGAGTGTAAACAATGAGACCGGTACCATCTTCCCTATTCCTGAAATCGCCAAAATTAAGGACGAATTCAATAAAGCAAATGGAACAAATATTTTGCTCCATACAGATGCCGTTCAAGCTCTAGGAAAGATTAAAATCGATGTAAATGGTAATTATAAAGGAGTTGATTTAATCTCAACTTCCGCCCACAAGATTCACGGCCCTAAGGGTATGGGTTTCCTCTATGTGCGTAAAGGTGTAAATGTTAAGCCATTCATGCTCGGCGGTGGCCAAGAAAATCACTTTAGATCCGGTACAGAAAATGTCCCTGGCATCGTAGGCTTCGGTGAAGCATGCAGACTTGCTTGCACTGACATTCAAACTCGAATTGACAAGATGCAAGCGGTTAAAGCACGCCTCTTAGAAAGACTTCAAGCAGAAGTACCAGATATATTAATAAATACACCAGATGACAGTGTATCAACAGTATTAAATGTATCGTTTCTTAAGACTCGTGGCGAAGTAATTCTCCACACTCTCGAGCAGGATGGAATCTATGTTTCCACAGGATCTGCTTGCTCTTCCAACCATGCTTCTTCCAAAGGTAGCCATGTGTTAAACGCTATGGGCTTAAAGCCTAACGAAATCGAAGGTGCTATTAGATTCTCTCTCTCAGAGTTCACAACGATTGAGGAAATCGACTACACCGTAGATAAAGTAAAAGCCGCCGTAGCTCGCTTCCGCAAGCTAGGCAGCTTTAGATAATTTTCAATTTTATTCTTTACCAGTTAAAACATTTATCCACTTCGCGGAGCCGAAACGAATGTAGCTGAATATCATCTTGATTACGTCGGCGATTGCGACTACGGCTACACAGTATTCGAGGTCGAGTTTGAGAACGAATACTGAAATAAGTGCTAGAGGCACCTGGATAATCCAGTTGATGCCTACATCGAATATCAAGCACCAAAGTGTGTCTCCACCTGGTCTTAAAATACCACAGATGATAAGGAATGAGAACATCTTTGGAACCATTGTAAAAGCGAATACTACGAGTGTTCTTAGGAGTAACTCAGTTGTTTCTGCTTCAAACTTATATGCAGCTGCAATTGGACCTCTTACAAGAATTAGTAATACAACTAAAACAGCACTGATAATCCAACCGATTTGAAGCATTTTCTTGCCGTAGGCATAAGCTTTGTCTCTATCTCCCCTTCCTAGTGCGTGACCGATAACGACGCCGCCACCGTTGCCGAGTCCCAAGTATACGCACTGGAAAATATCTGAGATTGTCATTGCAACCTGAACTACCGCAAAAGGAATAGGTCCGATCTGACCGTATATTGCAAATGTTGCTGAGAAGCTGATTACCCAGAGCCCTTCGTTAAATACTACTGGCCAAGCACGCTTCATTACACGTTTTAGTAATTCTTTGTCGAATTTTAGTTCTGACAGCTTTGCAGCGAGCGGATGATCTTTTGCTGTATAGATATATATGAACAAGCAGATACATTCAATCGCTCTAGCTATAACTGTAGCGATTGCAGCGCCCTTTACACCAAGTTCAGGCATACCGCACTTACCAAAGATTAACATGTAGTTCAGCACGATATTGATTATAACAGCGGCGCCGTTAAAAATCGTAGGCCACTTCATCAGCATCGTCGCTCTCGAATAGAACGCGATAGTATAAGATAAAGCGTTTATAATGTAAGTGAAACAAGCAATTCTGATGTATTCGACTCCGAGCTCGATAACGAGTGGATCTTTAGTGAATATTCCAATGCAGAATGGTGCAAAGCTATACACTAATGCAGTCGCAACTATCGAAAATGCAACGCCAAAGCTTACAGCTATTCCGAGAATCTTTCTCATAGATTTTAAATCTTTTAATCCCCAGTATTGTACTGCAAAAACTGCGCATCCTGATAAGAATCCGTATGTGCAATCTAGAATTACAAAGAAGATCTGGTTGGCTGCACCTACTGCTGCCAAAGCATACTCTGATACTCTACCTACCATAACTGTGTCTGCGAGGTTGCAGACCACAATTATAAACTGCTGAAGCATTGCAGGAAAAGCAACTTTGAGCATTCCTTGATAGAACTCTTTTTTATCAAATTGTAAGGTGTTATTTTGTTTCATTAATCAAGTAAAAAAAGGATAGCAAGCTATCCTTTTTTGATTCAGTTTTGTTTTGACTACTTTGCGTAATCTATTGCACGAGTTTCTCTAACTACGTTAACTTTTATCTGGCCTGGATATTCAAGTTCGGATTCAATCTTCTTTGAAATATCACGTGCAAGCATAACGATTTCTTCGTCATTAACTTCTTCTGGCTTAGCGATGATTCTAATTTCACGACCAGCCTGAATAGCGAATGACTTTTCAACGCCTGGTGTAGTGTTAGCGATTTCTTCGAGCTTTTCAAGACGCTTGATATATGCATCGAGAGTTTCTCTTCTAGCTCCTGGACGAGCTGCGGAAAGTGCGTCTGCTGCAGCGATTAAAACTGCCTCGATGCTCTTTGGTTCGTAGTCGCCGTGGTGAGCTGCCATTGCATTTACTACATCTTCGGATTCTTTGTATTTACGTAATACTTCGATACCGATGTCAACGTGTGTACCTTCTTGCTCATGGTCTAAAGCCTTGCCTATATCGTGGAGTAAACCTGCACGCTTTGCAAGCTTAGTATCGAGTCCGAGCTCGCCAGCCATAAGACCAGCTAAGTGTGAAACTTCGATTGAATGCTTTAATACATTCTGACCATAAGATGTTCTGTACTTTAATCTACCTAAAATCTTAACTAGTTCAGGGTGAAGGTTGTGAATTCCACATTCGAAGCAAGCCTGCTCACCTTCGTCCTTAATGATCTGGTTAACTTCCTTCTCAGCCTTCTCTACCATTTCTTCGATTCTTGCTGGGTGGATACGACCATCTGTAATTAATTTTTCAAGAGCAATTCTAGCGATTTCTCTTCTTACTGGATCAAAGCCAGAAAGAATAACTGCTTCTGGAGTATCGTCGATAATTAAGTCTACACCAGTTAAAGTTTCGATTGCTCTAATGTTACGTCCTTCACGGCCAATGATACGGCCCTTCATTTCGTCTGTTGGAAGTGGAACTGATGAAACTGTAGTTTCTGCTACATGGTCTGCTGCACATCTTTGAATTGCATTCGTAATGATGTACTTAGCCTTTTTGTCAGCTTCTTCCTTTGCCTTAGTCTCAATATCTTTAATCATTATTGAGGCTTCGTGTCTAACTTCTTTTTCAGTGTTTGCGAGTAAAATCTGCTTTGCTTCTTCTACTGTGTAACCTGAAATTCTTTCGAGTTCAACCATCTGCTTAGCGATGACGTCCTCTAAATCTTTCTTTCTGTTTTCAATTGCTTGTTGCTTTTGAGAGATTGATTCTTCTTTCTTTTCGATGTTTTCTAACTTTCGATCAAGAGTTTCTTCTTTTTGAGTTAAGCGTGCTTCGGAACGTTGAATTTCTTTACGTCTTTCCTTTGCATCGCGTTCAGCTTCATTTCTGATTTCGTGAGCTTCCTCTTTTGCTTCAATCAAAGTCTGCTTTCTCAAACTTTCGGACTTGTTTTCTGCATCTAAAATTAAATTCTTTGCCTTTAATTCAGCATTGCCTATAATCTTTTCAGCGCGGTTCTTACGAACAATATATCCGATAAATGCTCCGATAATTAGAGCTAGAACAATAGCTATTATAAAAATAATTTCTGGCACTCTGTGCACCTCCTTTATATAAAATGGTATACCAAATATAACTTGATATACTCATACAAAGTTATTATAATATTAGAGTAACTAAAATGTCAAGGTAAAAGGTTTTAAATGAACAAATTGCTTGCCCCTTTTAAGGAGGCTGACAAGTTTATATTAGCAATCGTTATTTTTCTAGGAATCATAAGCCTTACGATGCTTGAAAGTACCGTATACGACGGCGGCTTTGTGATGAGCAGAGTTGTACTCATTCAACTCATTGCTTATCTTCTTGGATTTGCTATGATTATTGCTGTCCAATTCTTCAATTATCAGTTCTTTGATGGACTTGGAAAATATCTCTACATCATTGGAATCTTAGTGCTTTTATCGGTATATATCCCGGGTTTAGGACTTACGCTATACGGTTCCAGAGCTTGGATAAACTTAGGTTTCACTACCCTTCAACCGTCCGAATTCGTAAAGATTATTTTTGCACTTGTAAATGCTGAATATTTAGAAAAACACCAGGACGAGCTCGACACTTTCCTCGGTTTCGTAAAAGCCGGATTGTATTCAGCTCCAATGATTGTAATTGTACTAAAAGAGGACCTCGGTTCCGCTTTAGTTTACATAGTAATGTGGTTATTTATGGTCTTCTATGCAGGCGTAAAAATTAAGGTTTTCCTTGAATCATGCCTGATCGTACTCTTATCGATTCCGATTGTATATAAGCTCCTTGATGACTATCAAAAAGAGCGTATTGAAGCCTTCCTTCACCCAGATAATTTGAGCCTTTCTGGTAACTACCAAGTATGGCAATCCAAGGTTGCGATGGGTTCAGGTGGATTCTTTGGAAAAGGGCTGTTTAACGGTACGCAAAAGACTCTAGATTTCATACCTGTACAGCAGTCCGACTTCATCTTCTCAGTTATTGTAGAGGAACTCGGATTCTTAGGTGGTGCCTTCGTCATCCTTCTCTATGCGATGCTCCTTACTAGATTCGCTCGCACAGTAGAGAGATGCGATAATCTCTATGGAGCACTCATCGTTATTGGTTTCTTAGGTATGTTCCTTTTCCAGATATTTGAAAACATTGCAATGACGATGGGTATGATGCCAGTAACCGGTATCACCCTTCCATTCCTTTCAGGAGGAGGCACATCCGTTATCGCCTCCCTTATCGCTGTCGGCGTCGTTCTGAACATCGGCATCAACAGCAAAAAAACGACTTTCTAGTTAAGCATATTAAAAGCCCTATAGTATCATTCACAAGTCCTCGTCTCTTGAAATCCTGACGAGTCGTGACTACTTCTTGGGCAAGTGTCGAAACTCACTGCGTTCAAGCAGTCTCCACTTGCAGCCAATCAGTGCGTCACTCGTTCTAGGATTTCAACGCTCCTGCGGAAAGTTCATGATACTATAGGGCTTTTCTATTTGCTGAATTAGAGAGCCTCGATTCTCTCGGCTATTTTTTCGAAGTTCTTAATGATGTATGTGTCCTCCATAAAGACAACTGGAAGGCCCATATTTGTGGAGATAAGAATGTTCTCATCATCCTGGATGACACCAACAATTTTGTCGCTGATTTCTCTTGGGATATCATCAACCGTAGGTGCCAAGCCTCTATTCATGAGGCTAATATTTGCTCTATTTAATACATAGTGGACGTTAGTGAGTTTTCTCTCTTTCAGTACGATGGATACCGCTTCGCAGTCGCGGATTGATGCATAATCTGGTGAAATTACCATGATAATTTCGTCTGCACCGCCTGTTGCGATAGCAAAGCCATCATCGATTCCAGCTGGGCAATCGATAATAACATAATCGAATACTTCCTTTAGTTTTTCGCAAAGCACCTTTGTGTGAAGTGGTGTGATTTCACCATCATCTGGCTTTGGTGAGGCTGCCATAAAGAAGAGATTTTCAAAATTCTTATCCTTTATGAGCGCTTGTTTAATCCTGCAAACTCCGTTCATAACATCATTTACATCATAAACTACGTTGTTTTCTAAGCCGAGATAAAGATCCAAGTTTCTGAGACCTGTATCCATATCAACCAATACAACGTTCTTACCTTTCTTTGCTAATATTGCTCCTAAGTTAGCAGTAAACATTGTCTTTCCTGTTCCGCCTTTTCCTGAGCAAACTGCGATTGTCTTTGCCATTTTAACCTCCACTAATTCATTTCTGTTTTCTGTTTTGCTGATTCCTTTGTTTCATTTGAATCAAAGTACGCACCGATAATTTCGCGGGCAACTATACCTGCGTTATATGATGTTCCTCCTTGAGTCAAAAGCACTACAACTGCGACTTTTGGATTGTCAGCTGGTGCTAATGTGATAGTCCAAGCAAAACTGTCATATGTATCTTTATACTTATTAATATCGTTGTATGTTATCTTACGACCAGTGGCTTCGATAACTGCACGGTCTACTGCATCGTTCTCTGTAGGATACTTTTCAGGATCGCTTTTCATGAGATTTGACATCTCTTTTGCCACATCTGCCCAAGTCAGTTTAGGTGCAATCTGTGCGAGATGCTGCTTAACATAAGCGACCTCATCTTTTGGATTAATATATCCATCACGTTCTGCAGTTCCAGTCTTTCCGGCTGTTGCGATTGGGAAGCCATTGAAAACACTTGCCAAAGTACCATTAGTTACTACTCTTCTCATACCTTGAAGCACTGTCTTCATTTCACTTTCGGATATATCTACTTGGTAAGGTTCTTCCTTATCAAGTTCAATTTTAATGTCATCCACACCTTCGATACCCTTAATGATTGAAACGGGATTTCTCAAGCCGTTATTTCCGAGCGTTGCAACATATCTTGCCATCTGTATTGGTGTATAGGCATTATCACCTTGGCCGATACAAATGTTGAACACGTCTCCTGTGCCCCAACTTGCCTGATTAAAATAGGAATACTTTACGATATCTACGAGTGGTTCAACCTCTTCTTCAAGCACATTTGTCTGCGCAGACACACGCTTGATAAGTTCCGCTCTTGTTGGGTTTTCCTCGATCCAAGAAATGATTGTATTTATATCCTTCTTGAGTTTTTCATCATTTTCTACTATATTTTCTGGCCAATATTCAATAGCATGTGAATAAAGCTGATTATAGCAAGCGCTCTTCATAGCCTGAAGTTTTCTTTCTGCAGATGCTAGCGCAGTAGTCTCTTCATAAAGTTCAATTCCTGTATTCTCGCCTAGTCCGAACTGTTGAGCAACTGACATAATCTTTTCAATTGACATGTCTTCCCTATAGCCCAAGGATTTATTGTTGGACCAATCTTGGCCTGTTGCTATGCAGTAGAAATAGTAGTTACATGAGTTTTGAATTCCTGTTATCAGTGTTTCATAACCGTGAACCGATCTGGATTCATTCCAAATACTGCAACCGAAAGTTCTACCACCGAGTTCGATGAAGCCCTTATCCCATATTTGCTTGTTAGGATTAAGGCCTGCCTGAAGTGCGGCTACAGCTGTTATCGGTTTAAATGTTGAACCAGGCTGTACGGACATCTTTGTCGCATTGTTGTAGAGAGGGATTGCCGCAAGTGGATCTCTAGGATTGGTGCTCTGCACTGAATCCCATTCAGCATAGGAAATTCCATCTGCAAATATGTTTGGATCATAGTCTGGGAAGCTTGCCATTGCAAGGGTTTCGCAAGTTTCAACATCGAGAACAACAGCTGCCCCCGATGTACAATTTGGATACTTTGTCATCTTAATGTTGCCAAATTTAGAAGTGAAAATTCCACCTGTTTTTGTATTCTCCACACCCTTTGCCAAGGCCTCTTCAGTAGCTCTCTGAAGGTCCATATCTATGGTTAGATATACATCACTTCCCTTTACTGGTTCTATTGTCTCAAGCGTTTCAATATAGTCACCATTGCTGTTAACCAAAACGCTGCTCTTGCCATCTGTTCCGTGAAGATATGTCTCCATCGTGGCTTCGATTCCATCCTTACCAATTAAGGTGTCCGGATTGTAACCATTCTCAGTTACATACTTCGTATATTGGCTGTCGGATATTGAACCCATATAGCCCAAAATATGTGAAGCCAATCTTCCATTTGGATAAGTTCTAACGGTTTTAGTGGAAATCTCTATACCCTTTAATGAGTTGCTCATCTCTTCGAGGTAAGCAACTGTTTTTTCGGAAACATCTTCCGCAATGGTTGATGACTGATATTTATTATAACCTGCGTTTTTGATTTCCTCTCTAACACAGAATATCTTTCTAGCTTCTTCGTCTGATAAATTAGGATTTATCGAATAGATGCTCCTTAGCTGTCTAAATGCTTCCTTGGCATCGACGTCGTATACGAGTGAACCAGCAGCCTTTTTCTCTAAATCGCACACACCATACTTCTCTAAAAATGACTTCTTTTTGGAGTCATAAGTCCAAGTCATAGTTCTGGCAGAAATTGGTGGCCAAACACCATATTCTTCCTGCATGTATGTCAATGCGTCATACTTCGAAAGGCTTGAATCTACGTTATATTTTGAACGTAGAAGGTTAAAGGCAGTAGATGCTGATGCATCGCTAAAAAGTCCTAAAGATTCTATATATTTTGCCTTGTCAACATCGTAAGTGTAGTAGAAATTACCCTCTTCATCAAGTTTGATTGGAAAATTGTCTACATACATGTCTCCGTTGGCTTCAAAGAGCTTTATCATGTTATAAGCAGACTCGTTAATCTGCTCAGTTGAAAGCCCGGATACATTGAATTCTACGGTGAATACTTGCTTGTTTCCAGCGATTATTCTACCGTATCTATCGAGTATCTGTCCTCTTGGAGCATCGATGACTACTTCCTTCGTGTTTTGGCTCGTAGCGGCCTCAGCCCACTTGTCCTCTTGAACTACAGTCAGCACAAAAAGCCTAGCGCAGAGCGCTATCATGAGCACACCAACTATGAGTGTTATGTATATGAACCTGTTTCCAATGAAATTTTTCTTCATCGAGCGTAAGTCTTCTTCTTTGCTTTATTAATAAGTGATCTCAAAAGTACAATGTATATTACTAAGCAAACTGCCAAAGTTAAAATCATTGTAATTGGAAGTTCCTTGATCATGACAAGTAAGCCTGCTGGGTTTCCAGCAAGTTTGATGAGAATCCAGTCTCCCAAATAGAACAATGTTACTGCACACGCACCCGTTACTAAGAAAAATATTACATTTTCTTTTGGGGCTACCATATCTACTAAGTAGATTATGCATGCAACTATTGCCAACATGATTCCTGTTGGCCCTACATATGTCGAAAAACATAAATCCAAGAGCAGACCAAATCCTGCGCCAAAGATTAATGCATAAGGTTTCTCTTCGTGGAGATATGCAATCGCAATAGTCAATGCTAAGAGCAAATTAGGGGTTTGATTGGCTATTGTGACAACATTTACGAGTGAGCCTTGAATCAGGAACGCCACCAAATATGCAACTATTGGTTTCCAAATCTTCATCTGATAACGCTCACCTTTTCAATTGATTTAAAATCTACGGCAGCATCAATTTCTATTTCCTTCATGAGCGTGTTGCTATTGAATTTAATAGTCTTTACCGTGCCGATTTCTATTCCTTCAGGATAAAGTCCAAGTCCTGATGTGATAAGAATGTCACCTTCTTGAATCGTAGCCTCAGCATCCAATAAATATCCGGCTATCTTGCCATTGGATGCACCATAAGCTATGCCTTCGATGGAATTGTCGCG
Source organism: Anaerovoracaceae bacterium (assembly GCA_045629065.1). Classification (GTDB taxonomy): domain Bacteria; phylum Bacillota; class Clostridia; order Peptostreptococcales; family Anaerovoracaceae; genus JAKSSM01. Next base: position 38,820 of record JAZQQK010000040.1, read on the forward strand.
AAGCACTTTGAAGCTTTCCTTAGAATCGTCATCGATTATGCAAAGTACCTTTGCCCAGTCTTTGCCGACATCGCTTACTTTGCCGATAAGTCCCATGCCGTTAACAACTGCGTCATTAACCTTTACATTCTCTTCTAGCCCGACTCCGATAGTGAACGAATTAATCCAAAGGCTATTGTCCTTTGATGTGATATTCGCAGATACTAAATCAAAATCAGCTTCAGTGTATTCGTAGTTTAAAACATCAGATAAGTCTTGCAGCTCTTTTAGCTCCTGACGAGTTAATCTGGCCTCAGCGAGCTCTTTCTTCAAAGCCTCGTTTTCCTCGGTTAAATCGTCGATTTCGGCCTTAAAATCGCCATATTTAAAGATGCCCTTGACTGTTCCTCTAATGTTTTCAGCTACACTAGACATGCCCTTGGAAACAACTTGTACTCCTTGGTTGAAACCATCAGTTATAGTGCTGTTTCCTATGCCTAACTTTGAAGTTAAAACAAACAGAGCAATCAATACGATGAGTATGATTGTAAGTATAGATATTAACTTGTGCTCTTTAAACCAATTCATTAGTCGTTATTGTATCTCTTCTTACCATTTGAAGCGTAAACTTTTAACTTTTCAATGTCTTCTAAAGACTTTCCTGCGCCTAGTGCAACTGCTTCGTATGCGTTAGGTGAAATCGTAACATTTATATCGGTTCTTTGCTTGATGAGTTTATCCAAGTTGTGAACCATTCCACCGCCACCAGATAAAACCATACCATTTTCAGCTACGTCTGCAGCGATTTCAGGTGGTGCTTTTTCAATAGTTCCCTTGATGCCATCGATGATGATATCGATAGACTCTTGAAGCGCCATCATCATATCTTTGCTAGTAACCTGTAAAGTCTTAGGAAGTCCAGATATTACATCTCTTCCCTTTGCATTCATTGTCTTAATGATTTCGTTGCCGTTTTCGTCTTCGTCTAAGAGCGCACATCCAATATTAATCTTAAGTTGCTCTGCTGTGTAGTCACCAATTAAAAGTGAATATCTCTTCCTCATGTATTGAATAATGGCTTCATTCATCTTGTCGCCTGCGTGTCTTATCGAAGTGGAGCAAACGATGCCACCCAAAGCAATGATAGCGATATCTGCTGTACCACCACCTATGTCGGCAATCATACAACCTGTAGAACCATCTACTTTCATATCTGCACCGATAGCTGCTGCCATTGGTTCTTCGAGAATGTAGACATCTTTTGCACCCATTTGACGGACGATTTCTTCTACAGCACGCTTTTCAACTTCTGTTACACCGGAAGGTACACCAACTACTGCTCTGAAATTTCTAATCTTTTTAGCCTTAAGTGCCTTTTCGATGAAAGCTTTAAGCATATCTGCTGTTCTATCAAAGTCAGAAACTACTCCATCCTGAAGTGGTCTGATAACTGAGATATTATGAGGGGCTTTGCCAAGCATCTCTTTTGCAGCATATCCTACTGCGAGAGTTGCATGAACCCTATTTTCAACTGCAATAACTGATGGTTCGTTCAAAACGATTCCTGCACCAGTTACATGGATTAAAGTATTTGCTGTGCCGAGGTCTATACCCATATCTTTTGCTCTAAATAAACCGCACATTTTTTTACCTCCAAAATATCATATCTTTAAATATTCATTTATGCTTACGAATCTGCCGTCTCCAACAATTATGTGATCTAGCACTTTAATTCCTAGCACGTCCCCTGCTGCGACTAGCCGATTAGTAGTGTTTATATCTTCACTGCTAGGAGTAGGATCGCCGGACGGATGATTATGCACAAATATTACGGCTGAAGCGCTCTTTTTTACCGCTGGGACGAATGCATCCCTTGGATTCACCATCGCATGATTTAAGTCTCCGATTGATATGGTTTCAATCGATATAATCTCTGCTTTTGTTGATAAGAGCAAAGCTTTGAAAAACTCTCGCTTTTCATAGCGCATTTCTTCTAAGAAAAGGCTCGCGATATCTTCTGGGTTTTGAATTCTGACATACTTACTCTTTGGAGTAACCGCTATTCTTTTGCCTAATTCCACCGCTGCGAGGACGCGTACGGCCTTAGACTTACCCACTCCACTTATCTTTAGGAGATCATCAGCCGTTGTCTCCGCTAGATACATAATTCCACTTTCATCTCGCGAAATTATCTCCTCTGCAAGCCCTATAGCTGACTTGTCTTTTGTTCCGGTCCCGACTATGACTGCAAGGAGTTCTGAATTTGAAAGATTGTGGATGCCTTTTGATAGAGTTTTTTCCACGGGGCGTTCTGCCTCTGGAAGATTTTTGATTTTCATGTTTCCTCTTTTCCAGAAAAAGAAAATCAAATCGAAATATCAAAATGTCTTCTGACTATTTGATTCTGGAAATGATGAAGTCAACTACCTCGTCGATAGTCATATTAGTGCTATCGATAAGGATTGCATCTTCAGTCTTTTTGAGAGGATCAACTTCTCTATGTGAGTCGTTGTAGTCTCTTACATTAATCTTTTGTAAGATATCCTCATAATCAGCCTTTTCGCCTTTTTGCTGAAGATCGAGAACTCTTCTCTCCGCTCTCTTTTCAGCTGAAGCAGTTAAGAAATACTTGTATTCGGCATCTGGTAATACGACACTGCAAATGTCTCTTCCTTCCATGATTACACTCTTCTGACTAGCTAGATTCTGCTGAATTTCTACGAGCTTACGTCTAACAGTAAAGAATGCTGAACAATCTGATGCAGCCTTTGAAACTTCAGGAGTTCTGATGAGATCGCTTACATCCTGCTCATCTAAGTAAATTCTGCCATCCTTAAAATCGATAGGTGTACGTTCTAAGAGGTCGAAGAGCTCTATATGTTCCTCCATAGGAGTTCCTTCTCTTAGCATCTTGAGAGCAAGTGCTCTATACATTGCACCAGTATCGATGTATTCGATTCCAAGTTTTTTTGCTACAAGCTTTGCTACTGTTGATTTGCCTGCCCCAGATGGTCCATCAATTGCGATTTTAATAATCTTATCCATTACTTTTTACCATGCTTTCCTACTAAATTTTCAATTTCAGCGATGAATGTATTGACATCAGTGAACTGTCTGTATACAGATGCAAATCTAATATATGCAACTTCGTCTACAGCCTTTAATTGTTCCATAACCTGTTCGCCAATATACTTTGATTCAACTTCCTTAATCATAAGGTTGTTGATATTTCTTTCTATGTTGTCAACCATGCCTTCCATAGTTTCCATAGAAACCGGACGCTTTTCGCAAGCTCTTACGATACCACGCAAAATCTTGGATCTGTCGAACTCTTCTCTTCTATTACCACTTTTAACTACTGTCAAAATTGTTTCTTCAATCTTTTCGTATGTAGTGAAACGGCGGTTGCAAACATCGCAGCCTCTGCGGCGACGAATTGCATGTCCGTCTTCTGTCGGACGAGAGTCAATAACTTTTGTGTCTAGGTTGTTGCAATATGGGCACTTCATATTAATCCTCCTGGCATATTGTTTCTAACTATAATCATCGCAAACTATTTTGCGCACTTTTCATAAACTTTGTCAGCAATCTTGTCAGCGATAAGTCCATTAACGATTCCGAGATATTCAAGATACTCATCGATTGTGATTCCTCCAAGGTAATCTGCGAATCCTTGCTCGCTGTCTGTTCCGATTGACTGCATATAATAAGTTTTGTATTGATCGTATTCGGCCTTTTCAATCTTGATTTCTTCTTTTTGAGCTATAGCGTTCATAGCCATATCTTGCATAATAGAATTCTTTGCAGACTCAACAAGTGAATTTTGATATTCCTCTTCAGAACTGAATTGAGTGTCTCTAAATGATTCCCAATCTATTCCTTGAAGTTGGGCATATACCTTGTTGAAATTGTCGATTAAATCAGCTTTTGCACTGACTTTTTCTTCAGGGTAATTTTCAACCTTAACGCCATCTAAAATCTTTTGAATGATTTCTTGCTTAACAGTAGTAAGGGCATCCTGATTAGCATTGTCAAGTACTGCTTCTCTGATTGCTTGCTTTAATTCGTCTAATGAATCGAAGTTTGTCTGTGCTAACATTTCTTCTGTGAGTCCAGTGTACTCAGCTGCTACTGACTTTGACTTAATACCAATCACGAATGTGGCTTTCTTTCCTGCTAATTCTGGTCCATTTGGATATGGATCGGGGAAAGTACAGTTTGCTGTAACTGTTTCGCCTACATTGCTACCGATAACGGCATCATCAAAACCTGAAATCATAGAACCAATACCAACTGTGTATTGATACGAACTGCTCTGCATTCCGCTTGGCTTAGTTCCATCCTCTAATGTTCCTTCGAAGCTGATTGTAATTGTGTCGCCTGCCTCAACAACACCAGTAGTAGCTTCTACAGTACCATTAAATTGTGCAGCAAATTGTCTATATCCTTCTTCATAGTCAGCTTCTGTAACTTCAACCTTTACCTTCTTGATATCATCAAATGCATAATAATCAGGAAGTTGAACATACTGAGCTAAGTCTAATCCTGCATATGGAAGATCCATATATTCAGTCTTTTGTGACTCATTGCCACTCTCTTTGTCGCCACATGCTGTGGCAAATAGTGCAAAGACTAAAACTAAGATTAATAAAATCGATAATTTCTTTTTCATACTAGTTATCCTTTCTTCTACCCCTCTTTTTTGTCATCTTGGTAGCTGCTATGTATATAAGCATCAAGATTGTTGCAAAATAAGGAATTATTTGTGTCAAGTCTGATGGGATTCCTACATTTTGAAGTCTCAAACCGAGAGCCTGGAAGAATCCGAACAAAAGTGCTGCGACAAATACCTTTGGTGGATTAGCCATACCAAACATAACGCAAGCGAAAGCGATGAATCCACGGTCTGCGTTCATGCCTTCCGTGAACATCGTAAGGTTTCCAAGTGATAAGTGTGCACCTGCGAGTCCGCAGCATACGCCACAGATTACGCTAGCAATTACTTTCATCTTTCTTGGGTTGACACCACATGTTTCAAGTGACTCTGGGTGTTCGCCTGAAGCTCTAAGCCAGAATCCATAAGGTGTACGATATAAGAACAGCCATGCAAGTAACACTACTAACCATGAAATATATACCAAAAGCGAATTACCATTAAGGACATCGCCTAGGATAGGTATCTTTTCTAAGAATGGGATGTTTACAGTCATTATTGGAACGATGCCTGCATCGGAGAAAGTTCCCTTTACTCCGAATATTGTTCTCAAAAGATAAACTGTAAGTCCTGCAGAAAATGTGTTAAGAGCCATACCGATGATAAATTCATCGCTCCTAAACTTTACTACATAGAGTGCGAATAAAAGTCCAATTAGTATTCCTACTACAATTGCGGCCAATACTCCAATCGTCGCGCTAGTATAGAGATAACTGAATACTACGGCAACGAATGCTCCGAAAAGTATCATGCCATCCATACCGATATTCATAATACCTGCCTGCTCAGTCATTAGTCCGCCCATAGCTGCTAAAACTACTGGAGTTGCTACTCTTAATGTATTTTGAAGGAGGCTGATGTTAAAAATGCTTGACCAACTCATTATGCCTGCCTCCTTTCGGAACGCTTTCTAGAAATCTTATCTACAAGCCCACCGATGCTCTTTTGAGCAGCCATTTGGAATACGATGATGGCAAAGATAACATCTGATAACTCGCCTGAAACTCCAACCGAGAATTCCATCGCCGTCGAACCTATGTCTATCATCGCAAAGAACAAGCTCATGATAATTATTCCCAGAGGATTATAGTTCATGATCATGGCAACTAGCATTCCATCATAGAAGTACTCGTTTGAGATTGAACTAGTAAATCTATTTTGGTAGCCATATATCTGGAACATTCCAACAAGGCCGCAGATTATACCTGAGCCGACCATTGCGAGAACCATAATCTTATCTGTATCAAGTCCAGAGAAGAAACCGAAGCGAACATTTTCACCAGTAGCCTTCATCTCGAGACCCATTGTGGACTTTTGCATAATATACCAGCAAATGAATGCAATTATTGCGGAGTATATCAATGCTGTCGAAAGATTTGATTTTGGAATAAGCTTTGTGAAAGCAAAAGCTGGGTCAATCATGTCGCTAGCTGCCATGTTGCCTCTATCCAATGTTCTAAAAGGTCCATTAGAACTGATTAGATAAGAACAGAAGAATATTGCACATGAGTTCAGCATGATAGTTGTAATAACTTCGCTGATTCCGAGCTTAACTCTCATGATTCCTGGGATGAATGCATAGAAACCACCAACAACTGCAGCGGATATAAATGCGAGTGGAACTACAATCCAAGGGCTCATTCCGTGAAGTCCAACTCCTACAACTGTAGCGGCCAAACCGCCGAGGAAGAGCTGACCTTCACCGCCGACGTTGAACATGCCTGCCTTAGCACCTAATGCTGTAGCAAGCGCTGTCAGGCAGAGTGTCAATGTCTTTGCTAATGTATTACCGAGTACTCTCATATTACCGAAAGCGCCCTTCACCATAGCTACATAACCATCTATTGGATTGCAGCCTGTAATCGCCATTAGAATTGCACCGATTATGGCAGCAGTTAAAATACTGATTACGAGTGAAATTAAGTATGTTTTGTTTTTCTTAATCTTGGAAATGAGTTTACGCATTCTTCTCACCTCCACGCTTACCTGTCATATAATAACTGATTTTCATCTTGTCGATTTCATTAGTCTTAAACGATCCAGTAACCTCGCCCTCATATAGAGTAACGATTCTATCTGAAAGTCTGAACACTTCATCAAGGTCTGCACTAACGAGAAGGATTGCACATCCTTGATTGCGCTTTTCGATGATTAAATCATGGATGAAATCCATAGCTCCGATATCAACTCCACGAGTTGGCTGAGCTATGATTAAAACTGGTGTGTCATATGAGAACTCACGAGCAATGACAACCTTCTGCATGTTACCTCCAGAAAGGTCACCAGCTGGTGAATTAATTCCTGCACCTCTAATATCAAACTTGTCGGAAAGTTCCTGTGCATATCTTGCAACTGAAGATTTCAAAATATGAGTTTTGAACTTTGAGAATTCAGATGTTCTATGCTTTCCGATGATGAGGTTTTCCGCTACGGTAGATTTTGGTGATATTCCTGTAGCGAGTCTATCTTCAGGGACATGAGCTACGGCGAGTTTTCTAATGTCGCCAGGAGTCATTCCCGCAATATTCTGTCCATTTAGGTAAACGGCGCCAGATTCGATTCTTCGCATGCCAGTGATGGCTTCGATTAATTCTGACTGGCCATTTCCTTCGATAGCTGCAATACCTACAACTTCGCCTGCTCTAACGTTAAGCGAAATTCCATTAACAGCATGAAGTCCACGATTGTCGTTTACATGTAAATCCTGAATGTCAATTAAGCGTGTGCCTGGTTTTCCTGTCTTCTTGAGATCATCAAGAAGGATTTCACGTCCAACCATCATCGACGCTAATTTCTGTTCATTCATTTTTCTCGTTTCTTCTACACCTACAAGCTTTCCTTTTCTCATAACGCCTACTCTATCTGAGATAGCCATTACTTCATAAAGCTTGTGAGTGATAATGATTACAGTCATTTGCTTCTCTTTTACGATTTTTCTGATGACTTGAAAGAGTTCCTCTGTTTCTTGAGGAGTAAGCACGGCTGTAGGTTCATCCAAAATTAATATATCAGCGCCTCGATAGAGTGTCTTTAAAATTTCTACTCTTTGCTGAAGACCTACGGATATATCTTGAACCTTATCCTTTGGATTAACTGTTAATCCGTACTCTTTTACCAAGTTGTTGACATTTTCTTCTGCCTTTTTAAGGTCATAGAAAATCTTCGCCTTACGAGGCTCACAGTTTAATACGATGTTCTGCGCAACAGTAAAAGATGGCACTAACATGAAGTGTTGGTGCACCATTCCGATGCCCTTTTCGATGGCGGCCTGTGGTGAGAAAGTTGTTACCTTTTCGCCCTTTACATAGACCTCACCGGAAGTAGGTTTATTGATTCCATACAGGATATTCATCAGTGTAGATTTGCCTGCACCATTTTCCCCTACAAGCGCAAAAACCTCGCCACGTTTAATGTCGAATGAAACATCATCGTTAGCGAGTACTCCTGGGAACTGCATGGAAATATTTTTGAACCTAAGTATAGTCTTTTTCACAATTACCCTCTAAAAAATATGGCGTAGCGTCGTTCGCTACGCCATTATGAATTACCAATTATCTAGTAGTTGCTACTTGGATATTGCCACTTACAATCTCTTGTCTTAATGCTTCTACATTAGCTTTTATGCTATCAGAAACTAACTGAGTTTGGTTTGCTTCGCCGTAGCCAATTCCTACATATCCGGACTGCATGTCAGCTACCCAAATCTTACCGCCGTTCCAAGTGCCGTTTTCAATAAATGCCTTTATTGCATCGTGAATTGAAAGTCCAACTTCCTTAACCATTGAACAAGCGATTACTTTTTCGTAAGCAGGGATGCTAATCTTTTGGTCTTGGTCAACACCGATAGCAACGAATCCCTTTTCTTCAGCTGCTGCGAAAACACCAGAGCCAGCATTTCCTGCAATCTGGAAGATTACGTCAGTTCCGAAAGTATCATAGAGTGCTAATGCGCAATCCTTACCGATACTTGCGTCATCATAGTCGTTAGTGTAGTTCCACTTAACTTCTGTCTTTTCATCAAAGTACTTAGCACCTTGCTCAAATCCTACGATGAAGTCATTGATTGTATCGGAATCTTCTCCGCCAACAGCACCTACAACACCCTTTTGTGTTAAGTTTGCTGCAATGTAGCCAGCTAAGAATGATCCTTCATTCTGTGCATATGTAACACAGATTAAGTTTTCGTAGTTCTGTGGGTTCTCTACCGCGTTATCACACCAAATAAATTTTACATCTGGATAGTCACCAACAACTGCATCGATCATCCAGAACTGCCAACCGATTGCTACTACGAAGTCAGCATCCTCGGCTGCGTTTCTTAAGTTTTGTTCGTAAACGTCTTCGCCACGGCATTCGATATATTTAACATCAATTCCGAACTCTGCTTTTAATTTTTCAACACCTTCTCTAGCTGAGTCATTGAATGACTTGTCGCCAAAAGCTTCAGGAACAACTAAAGCTACTGAGAGAGTATCTTCTCCTTGCACATCTTCATTGTTACCACAACCTGTAAGTAATAAGCAAGAAACTGCAAGTGTCAAAATCAACACTATTGATAATATTTTTTTCATATCTTTCTCCTAGTTCATAACTAATTTACTATATATAAAATTAATTAGCGCGAATATTCTACCACAAAATGTAGTGGTATGCAATACTTTCTACTATTTTAAAGCCTCTTCTACGGCAACTGCACAAGTTACTGTGCAACCTACCATTGGATTGTTGCCCATGCCTATATAGCCCATCATGTTTACGTGTGCTGGAACTGAGCTAGATCCAGCAAATTGCGCGTCTGAATGCATTCTTCCCATAGTGTCTGTCATACCGTACGAAGCAGGTCCTGCAGCCATATTATCTGGGTGAAGAGTTCTACCTGTTCCACCACCAGATGCTACTGAAAAGTACTTTTTACCCTGCTCAATGCACTCTTTCTTGTATGTTCCAGCTACTGGGTGTTGGAATCTAGTAGGGTTTGTAGAGTTTCCTGTGATGGAAACGTCTACTTTTTCCATATGCATGATTGCTACGCCTTCTCTAACGTCATCTGCGCCGTAGCACTTTACCAAAGCGCGTTCACCCTTAGAATAAGGTGTTTCCTTAACGACCTTGAGCTCGCTAGTATAATAGTCAAACTGTGTCTGAACATATGTGAAACCATTAATTCTGGAAATAATCTGAGCCGCATCCTTTCCTAAGCCGTTCAGAATAACTCTCAATGGTTTTTGTCTAACCTTATTGGCAGATTTTGCGATACCGATGGCTCCCTCTGCTGCAGCGAAAGATTCATGTCCTGCAAGGAAGCAGAAGCACTCAGTCTCATCTCTTAAAAGCATCGCAGCTAAATTGCCGTGGCCTAAACCAACTTTTCTATCATCGGCAACGGAGCCTGGTAAGCAGAATGCCTGAAGGCCTATTCCAATAGCTTCGGCTGCTTCGCTAGCCTTTTTAGTTCCTTTTTTGAGTGCGATTGCCACGCCCATTGTATATGCCCATGCTGCATCTTCAAAGCAAATTGGTTGAATATCCTTGGCAATCTGGTATGCATCGATTCCTGCTTTAGCGCAGATAGCTTCGCACTCAGATAAGTCCTTAATTCCGTATTCTTTGAGGCAAGCATTAATCTTGTCGAGCTTTCTTTCCATGTTTTCGAATTTTACTTCTCTCATGCCTGCCACCTATTCCTTTCTAGGGTCAATCTTCTTAGCAGCTTCTTCGAATCTGCCGTACTTGCCAGAAGCCTTTTTGATTGCTTCCATGAGCTTTGCTGCACTTTCAGGTGATTCTTCGTCTAAGTTTAAGCCCTTAATGTTATCCATCATCTTGCCTAAGTTCACGTACTCGTAGCCGATAATATTATTTTCTTCGTCAAGTCCTACCCTTGTGATGTATCCCTCTGCTAATTCGAGGTATCTAGGTCCCTTGAGATTAGTTGCGTGAATTGTACCAATCTGTGAGCGAAGTCCCTTTCCTAAGTCTTCGAGGCCGGCACCTACTGCCAAACCACCTTCAGAGAAAGCGGACTGTGATCTTCCGTACACGATTTGGAGGAAAAGTTCACGCATTGCTGTATTGATAGCATCACAAACCAAGTCTGTATTCAATGCTTCCAATAAAGTTTTACCGATCAATATTTCTCCTGCCATTGCTGCAGAATGTGTCATTCCAGAGCATCCCAGCGTTTCAACTAGAGCCTCTTCAATGATACCATTCTTAATGTTTAGAGTAAGCTTGCAAGCACCCTGCTGTGGTGCGCACCAACCGATTCCATGAGTGAAACCGGAGATGTCAGCAATTTCTTTGACCTGAACCCACTTTCCTTCTTCAGGAATTGGAGCTGGTCCGTGATATGCACCCTTTGCTATAGGACACATATTTTCAACTTCTTTAGTGTAAACCATATTTTCCTCCTAAATCCATGCTAACCATGAACCTGAAATAACTATAGCTAAATATCCAATATACAGAGCCAAAAGCACAGCACCTAAGATTCTGCCGTACTTTTGTCTAATTAAAACTGGTACGAGCGCTACTATGCAGATTAAAGCACAAGCTGGGCAGTCAAGAATTTGGTTTTGGCCAAGTACTGGAAGTGCCTCTCCTGAAAGGATTGAACATAGTGGCATGATAAGTGTTAAATCTATTACATTCGCTCCGATAATGTTACCGATTGAGAGCGAAGCTTCTTTCTTTGCGATAGCTGTAATCGTAGTGATGAGTTCTGGAAGCGATGTTCCCACAGCTACTATCGTGCAACCGATGATAGCTTCCGAAACGCCTAATCCTCTAGCAATCTCCGAGCCGTAGTCGACCATGAGATCGGCACCGATTACGATACCCGTAGCACCCAAAACGAATTTTGCAAGGTTTATGAAAGCATCTTTTCTGACGATGGTTATCTGTTCTTCCATTCTTCTCTCAGAAGTTGCTTCCTTGCCTTGTTTGATGCTGTCATACATGTTATATGCAAATATTAAAAGCATAATGATGCTTTCGACAACAGAGAGTTTGCCATCCCAGAAAGTAACTGCTACCAGGAATACAGCTGATAACATGAGTACAATTGCTTTCTTACCTACTGATCTAAAGTTTGCAATAGCTGGTAGTGCAAGCATCGATATTGCCATGATTAGTCCAGTGTTTGCCGTAACAGAACCTACAGCATTACCGATTGCCATATCCACCTTGCCATCGAATGCGGCGAATACGGATACCAGAAGCTCCGGCAGTGTAGTCGCGAACGATACGACCGTAGCTCCGATGATGAATTTAGGAATTCCTGAAATCTCGGCAGCCCAACTTGCAGCATCAACGAAAACGTCTCCCCCTTTAATAATCAGTGCCAGTCCTAAAGCGAATAGCACGATTGCCCAAAACATACTCATATTTTCCTCCTTAAAGTCCAATGATTTTCTTGATGAGAACAGGCTTTTCTATCGGTTGCTTGGAGAACCCGAAAGCCTTCCTTACTTCATCGACACCCCTTTCTACCTTTTCTGTGTCGCTTCCATAAACTGTGGCCAATCTATCCCCCTTCTTCACTTGGTCGCCCACCTTTTTACAGAGGTAAACGCCCGCAGTAAAGTCTATTACATCTTCTTTTGTGGCGCGTCCTGCGCCTGTGTGCTGTGAAGCCAGACCGATTTCGCGTGCCGCGATCCGGCTCACATATCCGTCTTCTTCTGCGAAAATATCTTCCTTGACGGAACCTAATTTTATGCTTTCTGTCTTATCGACTATCTCACTGTTTCCGCCCTGTGCGGCGATGAATTCACGCATCTTTTTAAGACCAGCGCCGGACTCTAAAGCATCCTTTGCTTTTTTGTAACCTTCCTCACGGCTTGATGCCTTACCACCTAAGTAAATCATTACTCCTGCGATTGTGAGCGAAAGTTCAGTTATATCCTTAGGACCCTTGCCCTTCAAAACATCTATTGCTTCGATAACTTCGATTCTGTTACCAACTGCACAGCCTAATGGCTGGCTCATATCTGTGATAACTGCCACTGTTTTCTTTCCTGCATCGTTTCCAATATCGACCATGAGGTTTGCAAGATAAGTTGCATCATCTAAATTTTCCATGAATGCACCGTTACCGCATTTGACATCGAGCACAATAGCATCTGAACCAGCGGCGAGCTTCTTTGACATGATTGATGATGAAATCAAACCAAAGTTATCAACTGTCCCAGTGACATCTCTTAAAGCATATAACTTTTTATCTGCTGGAGTAATGTGACCACTTTGACCGATTACAGCGATGCCAACGTTGTTTACCTGATTCAAAAACTCGTCAGGTTCAAGAGTGGCTTTGAATCCATCGATACTTTCCATCTTATCTACGGTACCACCAGTAAAACCGAGGCCGCGTCCGCTCATCTTTGCGATTGGAATACCACAGGATGCAGCGAGTGGAGCAACTACAAAAGTCGTCTTATCGCCAACACCACCAGTGGAGTGTTTATCGACCTTTATTCCCTTAATACCGCTCAAATCAACCGTATCTCCAGAGTATCTCATGGCATTAGTAAGAACGAATGTCTCCTCTCTATCCAAGCCCTTAAAAAAGATAGCCATAAGGAGCGCGGCAGCTTGGTAGTCTGGGATTGAACCATCGACATAGCCCTTGATAAAGTATTCAATTTCGTCCTTTGTAAGTTTGCCACCATCTCTTTTTTTGATGATGATTTCATTCATATTGAACATTATAGAATCTCCTTCTTAAACGATGTTCCAAAACCTGTATCTTCAGCACCTAACAAATCGCAAACCGTAGCAGATACATCTGCAAAAGTCTTTCTAGTTCCTAAGTTTACGCCTGCTTTTACCTTCTTACCATAGACGATGAGAGGCACATGCTCCCTAGTGTGATCTGTACCCGGTGCTGTTGGATCGTTACCGTGGTCGGCCACGATCATCATGACATCGTCTTCTCCTAAAGCATCTAACAATTCAGGGAGTCTGGCATCGAATTTTTCAATGTTCTTGCCATATCCAATCGGATCTCTTCTATGACCATACTTAGCATCAAAATCTACCAAGTTTGTGAAGATGAGTCCTTCGAAGTCTTCCTTCATTGCCACTAGTGTGTTATCCACACCATTCATATCGTCAGTATTGTGAGCTGATTTATCAACGCCCTTAGCGTTAAATATATCGCTTATTTTTCCTACACCATAGACAAGCTTTCCAGCTTCTCTTAATTTATCCAGCATAGTGTCCTTTGGTGGTGTTACTGAGTAGTCATGTCTATCAGATGTACGTTCGCGCTTACCATCTTTGTTTATGATGTAAGGTCTTGCGATTACACGTCCACAAGCCCATTCACCCACTAACATTTCTCTAGCGATTTCGCAATAGTGGTAAAGCGTGTCTAAACCGAACATATCAACGTTATATGCAACCTGGAATACGCTATCTGCGGATGTATATACGATAGGCTTTCCCGTCTTTTCGGATTCAGGTCCAAGAATCTCGATTATCTCTGTTCCAGAAGCTGGATAATTGCCTATGACTTCTTTTCCAATGCGCTTCTGATATTCATCGATGAATTCCTTCGGAAAACCATTTGGATAAGTTTTGAAAGGAACCTCTGTCTTAAGGCCTGCAATTTCCCAGTGACCCGTAGTAGTGTCCTTTCCTTTGGATGCCTCTGCCATTTTTCCGAATGATCCGATTGGCTTATCAACCTTTAATGATCCTTCTAACACACCGTCGATATTTCCCCAGCCAAGTTTAAGCATATTTGGGATTTCAAGTCCACCGTTTTCTTTCCAAATGTGACCGAAAGTATCCACTCCACTATCTCCGTAAAGTGCGGAATCAGGAAGTTCGCCTACGCCCAAACTATCTGTAACTATCAATACTACTTTCATCTTTTCACCTATAATTCTTTAAGTAAAATTGGTTTGCAATCTACATAATCCAAGGAGCAAAGTTTGTATTCTACCCCATTGAAGATTCCTTTGAGACCACGTTTGAAACCATCTTGTCCGTGGAGGTGTCCGTACACACAAGTTTTAACTTTGTATTCCGAAAGCACCTTAGTAAAGTTTGAGTCCTGCTGCTTGTCATTAGTAGGTGGATAATGGAGCACAGCGATAATATCCTTTGCGCCTTTTGCTACTGCATCATCCAAGCTCATCCTAAGTCTCAGCACTTCTCTTTCATAGATTTTCTGGTCATGCGCCGTGAACTCTCTATCGCCTGGGCAAACCCAGCCGCGCGTTCCACAAATAGCTATGTCGCCTATCATATATGCATTATTCTGCACGAAGTTCATCGTCTTATCGAGGTTACCGTCTTTGTCCTTAAAAACCGCATTATTCTTAGTCATGCTCTGCCACCAAAGGTCGTGGTTACCTTTGAAAATGAGCTTTGTTCCAGGCAAGTCATGAATAAACCTTAAATCTGGAATTGCTTCCTCTAATGTGAGCCCCCATGAAAGGTCACCTGCTAAGATTACGACGTCGTCCTCGGCCACGGCTTCTCGCCATAGCGTATTAAGTTTTTGTGCGTGTGCCTCCCATGCTTCTCCGAATATATCCATTGGCTTTTCTACGGCAGGGTTTTCGGAGAGATGAAGGTCACCGATTGCAAAAATCTTCATGTACTATTCTAAATCCGTTAACTCTAATATCTTTTCTGCATCTGACTTTTCCAAAGCCTCTACAGATCTTAACTTTCTTGAGATTGCACGTGTACGAGTGCCGATGAGTTTGTCGAGCTCGTCGTCGGCCTGACGCAATCTTGTTTTTGTATTTGTAAGAACTGAATCGAATGTTTCAAACTCAGTTTTTACAGCTCCCAAAATCTCCCAAACTTCGCTTGAGTGTTTTTGGATTGCAAGTGTCTTAAAGCCCATTTGAAGTGAATTTAGGAGTGCTGCCATTGTTGTAGGACCAGCAATGTTAATCTTATAATCTCTTTGAAGTACCTCTAACATTCCTCTATTTATTACTTCAGCATAGAGTCCTTCAAATGGAAGGAACATGATACCAAAATCTGTGGTATAAGGCGTTGAAACATACTTTGTTTTGATGTCCTTTGCTTCAGACTTAAGTACAGTCTCGAGTGCCTTCCAAGCTTGCTCTATTTCTTCCTTAGAACCGGATTCCTGAGCATCCCTTAATTGGGCATATCTCTCGCCTGGGAACTTCGAGTCGATTGGAAGCCAAATTGGAGTTTCGTTATCTCCAGGTAGCTTTACCGCAAATTCTACTCTTTCAGAAGAGCCTGGAACTGTAGCAACATTTTCCGCATACTGCTCAGGTGATAAAATTTGCTCTAAAATCGCTTTGAGCTGTACTTCACCCAAGATTCCCCTTGTCTTTACATTGGAAAGTACCTTTTTCAAGTCATCGACGCCACCAGCCAAAGTCTTCATTTCTCCGAGGTTCTTATACACCTCTTCAAGTCTCTCATGCATCTCTTGTAAACGTTTGTCAACTGTATCATTTGATGCCTTCATCTGACGATCAAGGAGTTCATTGTTCAGCTTCATCTGGTTACTCATGGCCTCGGCCTGATCCTTTTGGTTTCTGGCAATCATTTCACTGAAAACACCAAAGGAGTTTTGAACCGTCTGAACCATCTTCTGATCGTCCTCATTCATGTCATCCAATCTTCCCTGAATGTTTTGGTAACTCTTTACTAAAGCATTTACCTCACGATTCAATCCTCTGTTCACGCATACTACAATGATCAAACCGATTAAAGTGATTAGCGTGATTCCCAAAATGATATATATCATATTGTCATTTAAAAAATTTTCCATAATGCCTCCGTACCCTTTTTAAAATCACCGTTTGCTAACTAGAGTATAACGATGATGTAGTTCGTATTTAACGTGTATGAATAATTTACCTGCTTTGCGGATTTCATTACAAGCTTCAATCCGATACCCTTTTCGGCTGAGGCCTCATCCATACGGTGCATAGCAAAATACTTATTCAGATCGAATGCCTTGCAGTCATCTCGCATTCTTAATACTACGTCTCCGTCGTCGACAACGACTCTGACTTCAAGTTTATGTGGCTTTCCATCTGAGAAACCATGTTGAAGAACATTGTTAGCTAATTCTTCTAAGCAAAGTCCGAGATAATAGCTCTTTCTAAACTCGATATTATGCTCTTCGCAAAGTTTCATAACCTTCTCTGATAACTGGCAAACTTCCTCGTTAGTTGTAAGGCTAGTTTCTACGAAGTCTTCCATATCTGCATCAAAGCTTTCATCCAAGAACAGAATCTTATCAAAACCTTTAGCCTTAGGTTGCTTGATTATAGCGATTACTACATAAACTACGAGGAGAAGGATTTGTTCAACTAGCATAGCTGCCCAGATACCTTCTATTCCAAAGACTTTTGCCATCACGAAAAGTACTGCTACATAAGCCACGAATTCGTTTGCGATGTTGTACACATAAGTTCCAATCTTTTTACCGATTGCTTGGAGATAGTTCATAACTACTTGGTTAAGCGCGATAACTGGAAGGGCTGCTGCATACCATCTGATTGCATGTACTGCCATCTTTACTACTTCGTCAGAGTCAGTAACAAATGCTTTTGCGATTGGAAGTGCCACTACTTCAAGAATTGCAGCCAATACGCACACGATTAGAACATTGTATTTTATTGAATTTTTAATTACACCAGTAATATTATTTTTATCTTTTTCACCTACCGCTACGCCCGTAAGCATAAGCACTGCTCCAGCAATTCCCCAGCCAGGTGCCATGATTAAGAACTTAATGCTTCCAAGTACTGACATTGCTGCCATACCGACAGTTGCTGCAGTAGCTAAGACTATAATATTCATAAAAATAGGTCCTAAAAGTCTAGCTAACATTCCTATTCCTCTAGGTAAACCCTCTCGCACATATGCAAAGCTATTCTTCATGTTAATAGCCGATTTGCTAACAGTGAATGTCTTTTCTTTTCTAGTAAAGTATGTGCAGAAAACTAATGCAGGAATCAAATAGCTAAATGTTGTAGCGAGTGAAATTCCGAAGATGCCCCATTTGAAAACAAAAACATTTAATAGGTCAAATATTATATCTGATACAGCTGATATAATTCCACCTGCATTTACTAGTTTTTGCCTACCATCTAACTGTAAGATTGGTGTGAGCAAGCAGAAGAGAATGTTAAAAGTAGTTCCTAGGAAATAACCTTTAAGTGCTTCGCTAGTTAATTGGCAAAGGCCTATCGAATCGCCTTTTGCGCCGAAGAGCATAGCAACTTGCTTCGAAAATACGAATCCAAGCACTGAAACTAGTACTCCTACTACAATTCCGATTACTAGTATTGTGTTAAAGGCTTCATTTGCTTTTTGGACATCGCCCTTTCCTAATGATTTAGAAACGATGACCTGAAGACTTACCATCAAGATACCGCTGATGATAGCTGTCAAACTGAAGTATGGTGCAGCTATACCAAAGGCCGCAATGGTCTCATTTCCCATAAAGTGGCCGATTGTGAATCCATCCACCATGCAAGCGACTGCATTAGCAAGTTCAACCGTAATGAGTGTAATCATTACACTTCTAAACTGCTTATTTGCAATGCTGTTTGTAATTCGATTTTCAGAATTTTTCATAAAATCTCTCCGTGATTATCATTTATTTTTAATTAGAATGTACACTTGTAATTGCTTTTTAACCCAATTTGCTATATTATGGTTATAGATGCTATCATTATACTACTTTTTGAGTAGTTATAATAGTAGAAAAATAAAATATGCCCTAATTCGAGGTAAATAAATGCTAAGCGGCAATGATTTCTTACTTGAACAAAGATTGTATAAAGAAGATCCAAAATTGCACACTTTATTCACTAACAGCGTGTATGCTCTTCAGGATATTCTTACAAACTATAAGCAGTGGTTCCCTACTTTCACAGACCACTCAGCTCTTCACTCTTGTCAAGTAATCAATTTCTGCAATAATATCATCGGCACAGAATACATCCAAAAGCTCAATTTGGATGAAATCTATATACTGCTCATGGCCTGCTATCTTCACGATAGTGGCATGGGTATCTCTGAGCGCGATTTCTATGAATTCAAAGATAAAATAGACCTCAAAGGAGTCGATTTTAGTGATGAAAACCTAGATTTGGCTGACGTTATCAGAAGATACCACCACGAATTTGCTGGTCAGTTCATCAAAAAGTATGCCCCTTTCTTTGAAATACCATCCGAAGAGCATCTCTTCGGCATCGTTCAACTCGCAAGAGGCCACAGAAAGACAGACCTGATGGATGTTAATGAGTACCCTACAGCACTTAAGTTAAACAACGGTAACACTGTAAACTTAGCTTATCTCGCCGTTCTCATTCGTTTGGCCGATGAAATCGATATCGCTATCGACCGTAATCCTTACGAACTGTACCAAGAATACTCCAAGTATTCCGAAGCAAGTATCAAAGAATTCAATATGCACAAGGCTATCAAACACCTCGATATCTGCGAAGATAAATTCGTCTTCTACGCAGAAGTTGAGGACGAAAAGATAAAGAATGATGTCCTTGACCTTATGGATAAAGTTCGCGAAACCCTCCACTACAGTTTGCAGGTCGTTCGTGAGCGCTCCCCTTATGACATAGCACAGAAATATGTAGAAATCATTTTTGAATAATAAATCATTTTAGTAAGCAAAAGAGGAAGTTCAATTTTGAACTTCCTCTTGTTTATTTTTTGCTTTAATAATTATAGCCATACTTAAAATTCTCGCTGTGACCCAATAAAATCCATTAAATTCACATGAATTATACCATTACGTTTCTGTAATAGAAAATCGGTTGTAATTATATATTTCTTATAGTTATCACGAATTGCCTCTAACGGCCTATACTCTCGTTCTTCGGTGTCTCTACTTTGAAGAATTGTATAAGCAATCTGCACATAAGAATAATCCGAGTTTTGAGAATGAAGAATAAAATCACATTCCAGTTTTCCGATTCGACCAATGCTAATTGAGTAGTTCAGACTTCGAGCATAAATATACACTATGTTTTCAAGAGCTGGCCCATAATTAATGCGTTCATCGGTATTTTGAGAATAATAAAAGCTCAAATCAGCCAAATAATACTTTTTTTCTCCCGATAATGAACGCTTTGATTTCATATCGAATCTGGTACATTCATGCAGAATCTTTGCATCAACCAAAATTTGAATATATCTTGTTACAGTTTCTCTGCCTATAAGAATGCCGTTCTTCCGCAGAGATTCATGCAAACTATTAATGCTTGTAGTTGACCCAAAATTATTAATTATGTAGTTTCTAACCGTTTTGAATGCGTCTGTGTCTTTTATTTTTACACGATGTTTTATATCCTTTTCAAAAATTTCATCAATGACACCTTTTACATAAGCTTTTTTTGCAATTAAATCATCAAGAAGAACAGCTCGTGGGAACCCACCTTCTGTGATATAATTTGTCAATTCAACCATGGCATTTGGATCAACTGTCTTCCCATAAAACTTCTTAATCTCTATATACTCATCAAAACTTAAAGTGAACATCTCAAATTCAAGATAACGACCTGTTAGTTTTGTAACAAGTTCACCACTCAAAAGATATGAATTTGACCCCGTAACGAAAATAGAGTAATCCCCTTCTGTCCGAAACCCGTTGATTACTTCTTCAAAACCCATCACATTCTGTATTTCATCGATAAAAAGATACTTCTTCCCTGCAAATTGTGTTTTACTAACAATAAGTTGGTCAAGCTGGTCTGCTGTTTTTATCGATCTATATCCACGCTTATCAAGATCCAAATAGACAATATTTTCTTTTCCAATTCCCTGCTCAATAAGTTCGTCAGCAATTGTTTCCATTAGACTTGACTTGCCACATCTACGAACTCCCGTAATTACTTTAATGATATCATCTTCGTGATAAAATGGCCTTATCTTTTTTAGATACTTTTCTCTTCTGTACAATCTCATGACTCAATATTCCTTTTTTAAATCTTGTTCACCTATTGCACTCAAATTATATAGTAATTCTCAGCTATTTGCAAGTTATCATTGCAATTTTTGATATTTTAACAAAATTTTCATTCATAACCGCCATTTTTCGTATCACAAACTTCCTCTTTGTATAAAAACTTTCGCTTTACTTTTATAATTATAGCCATACGGCTTTTAGTGGATTTCTATAAACAGTCCTGAAATACCTATGTCTAGGATATCCTATCGTAAAGGCAGTAACTATCTTTTCAGTCTCACTTAATCCTAGCATCTTTGCGATTTCAGGGTTGTTTTCTACAGCACTTACAAGCATTCCTAAATAACAAACGCCTATACCCATAGACTCTGCTTGAATCTCCATATATGCAGCTGTAATTCCGCCATCGAGTTCAGGTTGTCCACCAAGGGCATAATCACAAGCCACTATAATTACTTGAGGCGCATTGAAGAATAATCTATCAATGCCTGTCGTTTTGTATTCTTCAAGCATGTTTTTGAAACGTATTCTTAAAGTGTCATTAGCAATGCAAGGGCTTGTAGGATTGCAAATAACAAGATCTTTTAATGAAGCCATCGCTTCAAGCTTGATCTTTTCTATGTCCTTATCAAGAACTATAAATTTCATCGGCTGTCTATTACAACCAGTAGGTGCATGACGTCCAACATCGAGTATTTTTTCAATCTCTTCTTTCGACACTTTTCCTTCTTTAAAGCGTCGAACAGAACGACGCATCTTTAATGAAGAATATACCGCTTCCTCAAAGTTTTCAAAGTCATTGTCCTTACGTTCTATGACTTTTTCGCCTTCCATTCCATCAAAGTCTTCTATCGAATATGCTCCGGTAGGACAAACTGCGAAACAGTGGAAGCATTGCAAGCAAGGCTTGGCCGTTACATAAGCCTTGCCATCTTTAAGTTTAATTACATCTCTTGTACAGTCGTCGATGCAAGCTCCACAACCGATACATTTGTCTTTATCTAGAATAATACGCATAATATTCAGCCCCCAAATAAATAAGCAAGGTGGAGGGAAACCATCCTCCACCTTGTTTGATTATATTACTTTATTGTGTTTAATAATCTGTTAAATCATTCCTAATGTTGTAGGTAGCCATGTAGTCAAGAA
>JAZQQK010000041.1:0-35118 GCA_045629065.1 Anaerovoracaceae bacterium
TCTGTTACTGATGGAGGTATGCAAATCATAATGCGTGGTTTGAAGAAACGTCCAGAACCGCAAGTCTTCTTAATGAAGTACTTTAACATTCTTTCCGTTATATCGATATCTGAAATTACACCATCTCTTAATGGCTTCATGGCTACAATGTTCGCAGGTGTTCTGCCGAGCATCAATCTGGCCTCTTCGCCAACAGCCAATATTTCATCAGTTTCAGCATTGACAGCTACTACTGATGGTTCATTCAATACGATGCCTTTACCCTTTATGTAGACTAAGACATTGGCTGTGCCAAGGTCAATACCAACTTCTGTTGCAAATGCCATCTTTTTCTCCTATTCTAATCACTATAAAAATGGTGGAGATGAGGAGAGTCGAACTCCTGTCCGAAAGTATTTCCACAAGACTTTCTCCGAGCGCAGTTAATGATTTAGAATTTCGAATCTCCGAGCGTCCATTAACAGACTATCGGATCATCTATCTCGTTAGTCCCGCGTGTTACCGAGAACTCACACGTGGTTTTCCTGTATAGTCGACGCCAGTACTTAAGCCTACAGGTAAACCCAAGCTGACGCGCGGTGCAGAACTAAGCTGCTAATGCGAATTGTCTTTGTGTTTTATCGTTTCTTTTTAACGTGTCGCTTTTTAGGTGGACTCGACAAACCACCGCTCGCTTATCCGGCTTCTACGCCCCCGTCGAAACCATTACATCCCCACGTCGAAACTGACGCCACGAGTTACGGGTCAGTTTCACTGCCCCTCCACATAGTGGCGGCAGTTTCTCCTTCTCCCCACAAAACTTTGTTTTGCGGGGGCCCCATAAGGGCTAAAATATTTTTTCTACTAATGCCTTGAATTCTTGGTAGGCGTCGGTGTCTTCTAGATCACTGAGTGCCTCTAAGAGACCACGGTAATGCCACGCATGAAGACTTGGGTCTGGCGCATGGAATCTATCCCAAAGCTTATCGCCAATCTCTTCATAATCGCGAACCATAGCTCTCATATTTGAAAGCTTATCTGCGAGTGCAACAATTTTTGCATCGTATGAAGCATTCTTTACTCTATCAATTGAAAGCTGTTTACGTTCAACCCAAGTGTCCACTTCTGGGCGACTCTCGTCTACGTATATGCTTTCGCTAGCAACGATATCAGCAATTCTATCACCGAATTCTCTTCTGATATCTTCCTCTGTGACATCTGTGTCCTCACAAACGTCATGTAAGATTGCAGCCGCTAACAACTCTTGGTCATTAGTGATAGAAGCTACAATTTCTGCGGCTTCCATTGGATGTATTATATAAGGGAAAGCCTTGCCGCGTCTCTCAGTGCCATGGTGAGCATCGATTGCGAACTTTGCTGCCCTATCAAACAAATCTGTATTATATGCATTGTTAGCCATTTCACACCTACATAATGCTTATCTTTTTAGCTTTTTCAACTATATCCTTAGCCACTTCAATATTTCTTTCTCTCTCGCCATAAAGTGAATCGTAGAAAAGCTTAACTCCGCCTTCTCCGAAGCCTTTCTTTATGAGATAAACTATCATAAGATTTTGAACGCCTATAGTCTCCATTAAGATATCAATATCGGTATCTCCCAACTGAAGAATCGCAAGTCTATAAGCATCATCGCTATAATTTTTAATCATATCCTGAATATCCTGAAGAGTTTTGAAGCCAAACCTCTTGAATATCTCGATATATTGAAGCATTCCACCTTCTTGGATTTCGGCCTTGTTAATGGAAGCTATGTTACGATTCAAAATGCCGAATGGATCTAGCGCAAGATAATCTCTGAAAGTATCGCTGTCGATGTCGAGGTCAGAGAATTTTCCATCCTTAACTAAAGCGTGAATCTTACGTCTATATTCTGCTAAGCTGCCCAAGATTGAGGAGAATTCCTTGTCGGCGATTTCAAGCACACCGGCAAGTCTGGATAATGCTCTGATATATTCCTTTGGAATTTCAATATCTGACTTATATCCAGTATCATGATAAGCAGTGGCCCAAACGTGTTGAAGCGCTGTTCTCATTTGGATTTCAAATCTATACTGATTAACTTTTGGCTTAGTTGTATCCTTGAATAATGATTCTGGAATTCTGCAGACATAGTGGAGTGACATATAACCAAATTGGTCTGTGTCCAAAAGTTTACGCTTATCTACTGAGTTCTCCCAGTCAATATCAAAATTCTTTTCGATGATTGCTGCAATCTTATCTACCTCTTCAGCATAGAAAGTGATGACACGGCAACCAACAATATCTGTGATATCGCTTAAGCTATTATATTTGCTTCCTTTGAGTTCAAGTTTTCCAGCTAAGCTCTTAGCTTCCTTAACTCTACCCTCTACTGCAGTTACAAGAATTCCGCTCTCGCTGAGCAGGCTTTTAATCTTTGCAAGTGTAAAGTTCTTTATCGCCTCGAATGTGCTTTGGTCCTCAAAGAACTCATCCATAATCATTTGACAATGTAAATCCATAATGTTCTCCTACTATTTTGGGAAAAATGTATTTATCGTTTCTTCTAGGTCTGGTGTAAGGCCAGCCTTGTTCACGAAATGTGCCGCCATTACTGCGGAATATGGTCCGACGAGTTTATTTACGTCAGCTAATGGCATACCCTTAAAATACTGACGCGCAAACCAAGACCAGAAGTCCTGCATCTGTTCAGGATAAACATGATACAAATCGTAACACATCTCTCGTGGGCAGAAATAAGCAGTGTAGTAAGTAACCGAAAGGTCATACAGTGGGTTGCCATAAGAGAAATCTCCTATATCGATAAACATCGACACGCCACCGGCTATAATGATATTTCCTGCTTGAAGGTCTCCATGAATGCAAGACATTTTATCAGGTGTCCTATAGATTAGGTTCAACATACCCTGACGCTGCTTTTCAGAAATCTTTGCACACTTCTTAACTTCATCAGCATAGTAATTGCTAATATTTCTAAACTTCGTGATGTCGCAAGGTGTCGAGTGAAGTTGGTTTACCATCTGATAAAAGATGTCTGCCACTTCGTGAGTTCTCTCTGGCTCGTCCGCCATGAGTCTTGCGAGTGACTTTTTATCTTTTATTCTTTGGAAAATCGCTCCATATCTCTTTCCATCAGTGACATACTCAATTGGCTTTGCAGTTGGTATGCCCAGATTACGTACACGTTCTGCCTGCTCTAGTTCATTTAATGGTGCACTAGGTGGCAAAAAGTCCGTAAAGAGTTTTAGCATCACTGTGTCGTCAGTTTTATGAAAGTAGCTGTCGGCGGTGTAGCCACCGCCGAACTTTTCCCACTCATTAATGTTTATAAGTCTTGCCTCTTTATTCACAGAGTCCTCTCTTATTCAATATTCTTCTTAATAGTTAAAATATTCTGGCCGTCTTTGTATTCGTAGGCAATCTCATCCATAGTTTGCTTAACCATGAAAATACCTAAACCACCAACATCACGTTCCTCAATTGGAGTATTTGTATTAGGGTCTTCTTTCTTGAGAGGATCGTAAGGAATTCCATTATCGATGAAACTGATTACTACTCTTAAAGGATCTTCCTCAACTTCTACTGAGATAGTTGCTGGCCCAACATCAGGATTGTATGCGTAGAATGCGATATTGGAAAGGAGTTCATCCAACGCAATATCAATCTGCGTTTGTGCTTTGATTGGGCAATCGTACCTATCGAGTATTTCATCAACGAATAATGTTGCTTTTCCTATATTTTCTGTGGTAGCTTCAATCGTTAATTCTTCTACCTTTGACACTTTTAATTCTCCATTATTTGGTACTGGCTTGCCATGATAATTAAATGCAAGCATTGTAATATCATCAAATTGTTCGGCTTCGCCTACAAACTCATCGATGCTCTTTCTAACCTCACGGCAAACTTCATCAGGTAAATCGTATTCTTTTTGATTGAGTGCGCTTAATAACCTTTCTTCGCCGAAAAGTTGCATATTAATATCTGTTGCTTCAGTTACACCATCAGTGTAGAGGAAAATCTTATCTCCAGGGTCTAAAGTAAGTTCTTCGAAATCATAAGGCATTCCTTCCATGCCTGCTAATACTAAGTTTACTTTGCCCTTAAGGTATTCATACTTTCCATCTGCTCTCTTGAGCACTGGTGGATTGTGGCCAGCATTCGTATATTGAAGGTGACCAGTATCTAAATCAATAATACCAAGCCAACAAGTTACGAACATGCCTGCATCATTGTTAGCACAGAGTTCATTGTTAGCTTGTTCAATAATTTGACTAGTTTTGATTCCTGTTTCTGCTAAACCCTTTAAGAGAGTCTTTGATGTCATCATGAACATTGCAGCTGGAACGCCCTTACCTGATACGTCTGCTACTAGGAATGCAAATTTGCGGCCTCCTACATAGTAGAAGTCGTAGAAATCTCCGCCAACTTCCTTGGCAGGATCCATAGTAGCATATATGTCAAATGCTTTTTCGTTTGGATATGGTGGGAATATGCTAGGTAAAGCGTTTGCTTGAATTTCCTTGGCAAGCTGTAAATCTTTATCAATTCTAGCAGCTGCTTCTGCAATATATCCCTTTAATGTGGAAACTGTATGATTTACGTCAGTTGCGAGTTCATCAAACTCAGCAATTGGATATGGCTGAAGTTCGAAGTCTAAGTCTCCAGATGATACCTTTCTCAAGGCATAGTTGGCTGTGTGCACATTGTCTACAACTAGACGTCTTACAAGGAAATATGTGATTACGAATAGAATAGCGAATGTGAGTACTTCCATAAACACTGTAAGTAAGCTTACCATGTTTCTGGAGAACATTGCATCAGTCCTTAGAATCAAACCAACAATGTAGTAACCTTCAGAAACGGCATATGTAGCATAACAGTCATCGCCGTAGTAACTTGTTTCAAACAGTGCTCCTTCGCTAATTGTTGCCGTATCAACTTCGATACCTGTAGCTGATATGTTGAGTCCTTCGCCACCCTTAGGGCTACTTACGACGTTCCAATATGGATCTGCAATAACGATTGAACCACCATTACCGATGTGTCTGTTATGAGTAATGCCTGAAGTCTGCTTACTGATTTCTTGTTCGAGGGTATCACCGCTGATTCCAACTTGAGTAGTATAGTATCCGCTCTTTACAGCCGCATATTTCATCGCCTGTGATGACTCGTAAGTAATAGGCTGGTATTCCTGAACATAAGATTCAACTTCACCGTTGATTACTTCCATGAACTCTGCTGCTTGAGCGCCAGAACCCATATAAAAACCTACATATTTTGGCTCAGTGGATGCAATGATTGTACCTCCACCAGAGATTACGCTGACCTCGTCAACTCCGTATCTTTCCGCCAATATTGAAAGTTGCTTTTTCTTATCGTTCAGCTTTTCGTAGCTGTCGAGTTCGGCTGTGATTCTTCTAGTCAGATCCAACAAAGTCTTGTCTGCAGATTCCTTTACATCGTTCTCGACGTCTGTCAAGTTCATACTTATAAGGCTTGCCGCATCGCTCTTAGCTTGATTTGTCTGTAAAACTAAGATGAAAGTTGTTGATGCAATATATGCCAAAGCAATTGCTATTATCATGAATTGACGGAAGTATGATGAGATGTCTCGCTTTTCATGTACAACACGATTCTTCCTGTCTAATAACCAGATTGCAAGAGTACCTACACCAACTGCAAAGGCATTGACAATCATCATAGGTCCAATTACGTTAGCAACGACCTCGAACGCCTTGTGTGGATCACTGATATTCGTAATGAATACCATAGTCATATGGAATGTTTCTACGACAAGCGCTGCAACTACACCGTTGTACCATTTAGGACGTTCGTCGTTATACATCGCCTGTTTGAAAAATGCAGAGATGAGTCCTGCAAACATCGTGGACAATGTACAAGCAAGTCTCGTATACATTCCTGCGCCCCAAAGGGCAGCAAACCATCTTTCGATACCACCCATAAAGCCGGCAATGATACCAGAGATTGGTCCGAATACAAAGGATGCTAATATAGGAGCGGCGTCTCTAACATTGATTAAATATCCGCCGAGATTAACAGCAGCCTCTGTTCCCAATATAGAAGCAAGTCCGAAGAAAACACCTATAATAACCTGTCTTGGAACTTTTTTAATATTACCAAACTTCGTCTTTTTTTCCAGGAAGTAGAACACTACTGCGAGTACCACTGAAACCATTGAAACTAACGCAAGTTTTAGGTAAATGCTACCTTGTGACATAACTAATCTTCTTTCTCAGTAATTTTTCTTTTTAATTAGCCTTCAAACTTTAAGAAGCTAGCAAAGCCTGTCATTTCAAATACTTCCATAACGATCTTGTTAGTTCCCTTGATTACGAGTTCTCCACCCTTCTTTGTCATCTTAACCTGAAGGTTTCTGATAACACGAAGACCCGCGGATGAAGTATATTCGAGTTCGCTTAAGTTCAAAACAAGCTTGTCGAATTTGTCTGCTGTTTCCATAACCTGTCCCTCAATTTCAGGTGCGGATTGAGAATCTAATCTGCCGATGAGGGAAATTTCACATTCTTTTTCATTGTTTACAAATTTGATGTCCATATTATTTTCCTTTCCAAAATAAATACCAATATTTATAGATAGTTTATTATAGCACAAAAATTACAAATGAGCCAACATTATTTACTATTTTATGTTATAATATATATAAATTTTATAAATCTGCAATTCAGGAGGGTAAAAAAATGAAATATGAAATCAAGGGTGACACTCTTCCAGTAGTTATCTGCGAGCTCGACGACGGTGAATGCATGGTTAACGAATCAGGTGCGATGAGCTGGATGTCTCCAAACATGGTTATGCAAACTACAACTAATGGTGGCTTAGGAAAAGCTCTTGGAAGAATGTTCTCAGGAGATAAACTTTTCCAGAATAGATATACAGCAAATGGTGCTGGCATGATCGCTTTCTCATCATGTTTCCCAGGTTCAATTGTCGCTTTCGATATTCAACCAGGAAAGGAAATGATTTTCCAAAAGAGTTCTTTCTTGGCTAGTGAAGCTGGCGTAGAACTTTCAACTTTCTTTAATAAAAAGGTCGGCGTTGGTTTATTCGGTGGAGAAGGTTTCATCCTTCAAAAGTTGTCCGGTTCAGGCACAGCATTCGCTGAGTTCGATGGACATGTAGTTCAGTACGATCTTAAGGAAGGTCAATCTATTCTTATCGATACTGGTCACTTGGCAGCAATGGATGCAACTGTCAATGTAGAAGTGCAGACAGTCAAGGGCGCAAAGAACCTCTTCTTTGGTGGCGAAGGTCTCTTCCTCACACGATTAACTGGTCCAGGCAGAATTTGGCTCCAGACAATGCCGCTTTCAAATTTAGCGCAAGTCTTAAAGCCTTATTTCCCAACTAGCTCCTCTTCATCCGGAAGCACTATCACATTCGGCTCTAACAATGGCAAGTAATAAAATAACCCCGGCTAGCCGGGGTTTTGTATTTTTTGTGTTTAGAACTTGGCGTTAGGGTTTTTGATGACCTTAATGTCTGGCTCCTCGCCGTCTGGATAAATTCCAAGAAGATACTTGTCCAAGAGTTCGCACGCCAATCCGATGCAAGCAGTGCACGACATTAGTGGCTTTCCCGTATCCATGCCCTTCAAATCATGGCAGATTGTAGCTCCAGCTCTATCTGCAAATTCAGTCTTGATAGCATTGATGAGTCTATAACAATCACGCTTTGACTTTGGATTGTCGAGATCGGCATCGCTACGCTTCATTCCTACTACCATTGCAGCTCCCGTGAGAGCTCCGCAAGTAGCTAATGAATCTCCCATTCCAAATCCGAATGCTTCAGCCATTTTAAATGTTTGGATTGGGTCCACACCCATAGTGCTCGCAAATGCTACTGTGACTGCTTGTGCACAGTTAAATCCATTCTTATGCAATTCTAATGCGACTTCTTTTCTGTCCATAATTTACCTCTATTTTAAATATTTGATTTTGCTCTTTAATCCTTGGTATAAGAGGCTTCCGATGCCTCCGCAACATACGAGTTCGCCTATAAAAACGGTTAATAAAAAGTACCAATAACTGCCCTCTGCTCCGTATACGAATTGCAACATAAGTGGCACTATTATCGTGTTCGTAATCACCGGTGGAATCCAACCAATTCTAGGTGCTTTCTTGCCAAGGTAGTATGTGGTGAGAGCCGCTATCAAAGTGGCTAATGACCCAAAAATAACGTCCCAAATCGCACAGCCCGAAATGATGTTTGCAAGCACACAGCCTACCAAAAGTCCTGGTACTGCAGCACCTGTAAGTACTGGCAAAATCGTGAGTGCCTCCGAGATTCTAAACTGAATCGGACCGCTCGCTAATCCTACCAACTGAGATAGCAAAGTCAACACGATGTAGCAGGCTGCAATCAAAGCTGCCTGTGTAATTTGTTTAGTTTTTTCCCTGCTGGTGTTCATAAAGCTTCTTTGTTAAAAATCTTCTCCTAAACTTTAAAATAGCATAGCGGCTAATTCTATTAACATAGACTGGGTTGAATAGACCTCCGAGCATTCCTACTACAGGAATTTTTTGAATTGCTCTAGTATAAAGCAATTCATTACAAATTGAATCGGAGCTGATATGCATTTGATCATCCAAACCGATTTCCCAATCTGGAACCACATCGCCATTCATAACTATGTATTCAATACTTTCGTTAATTTCTCTGTCTTTTCTAAGGAATTCATCCTCGTCGCTCATTGCAGCTTCAATAATCTTTAGGATGAGAGTTTTTTCCTGAATCGTATGGTAATCGTATCCAAAGGTAAGCACGATTTCATATACGGTCTTAAAAACGACTACAATGAAAAGCGGTATATCTAGAATCGCAAGTCCAAGCACACCCATGCCCACGCCTTCAACGAATGAAATGAGCAGGTTCAAAGCCTTGGAACCATTAGCTTTTCTAGTGAATTTCCTTATAGTTTTAGGGCTTTCCATAACCTCTGAAGCATAGACGTTTATCTTATAATCTGCCTGCTTCTTTTTACGGTTATATGTATGCTCAATTATGCCTGTGCCCTTGTTAAATATCATCTTGAATGCTTTATAAATGGCATTACTAATAAGGCTGGAAAGTTTCTTTGGAATTACTTTATCCAGCTTTTTGAACAGGACGGACATAGGGCCATCTTTTCTTTTATTAGTGTACTTTGCCTCAGCTTTTACGAGTCTTTTCCACTCTTTTTCCCAAGGTGATTTTCTTGCCATAATGAATGCTAAGCCCTGGCAAATGTCAGGGCTTAAATTTTACTTAGCTATAAAGTGTTAGATGCGTTTAAAATGTTTTTAATCTTGTGCTGAACCATTCTTTGGATAGCTTCGCGTCCAGGTCCTAAGTACTTACGAGGGTCGAATTCTGCAGGATTTTCCATAATGAACTTTCTGACTTCAGCAGTCATAGCAAGTCTCAAGTCTGTATCAATATTAACCTTGCAGATGCCATACTTTGTGGCTTCTTTGATCATTGCTTCAGGAACGCCCTGTGCACCTGGAATGTTGCCACCGAATTCATTGCACTTGTCAACGAATTCCTTAAGTACTGATGAAGCTCCGTGAAGAACTAATGGAGTCTCTGGAATAAGGTTGTGAATAACCTTAAGTCTTTCAATATCTAAGAAAGGTTCACCCTTGAACTTATATGCTCCATGGGATGTTCCAATAGCGATAGCGAGTGAATCAACCCCAGTTCTAGCTACGAATTCTGCGGCTTCATCAGGATCAGTAAACTTAGCCGAACGCTCATCAACAGAAATATTGTCTTCTACGCCAGCGAGTTTGCCGAGTTCTGCTTCTACTACTACGCCGTGATCGTGTGCATATTCTACGACTTCCTTAGTAATTTTGATGTTTTCTTCGAATGGATGCTTAGAACCATCGATCATTACTGATGTGAAACCATCGTCAACGCATTTTTTACAGATATCAAAATCTTCGCCGTGGTCTAAGTGAAGGCAGATATCTAAGCCTGTATCAAGGATAGCAGCTTCTACTAACTTGAGTAAGTAAGCCGGTTTAGCGTATTTTCTAGCGCCTGCGGAAACCTGTAAAATAAGTGGGCTCTGCTCTATCTTAGCAGCATCAACGATGCCTTGAATGATTTCCATATTGTTAACGTTAAAAGCTCCGATTGCATAATCTGATTTGAGAGCTTTTGCAAACATTTCTTTACTTGTAACTAATGCCATAATTTGCCTCCATTTTATTTAATAACGAATGTCATTTCGACTGTGATTTCATCCTTTGTCATGCCCGCCTCGAAAGTCTTAACACCACCACGGACATTGTTGTGGTTACGATTTACACGCTTACAACTTGCATCGAAATCGCTGAAACTTTCATAGATTCCGACATCAACCAAGCATTGAATTGCTGAAGTTGCGGTGCTGCCGGTTACCGTGACTGTCACCGATCTAGAAAGTTTACCGTCCACCCAGAGCGGAGTATCTTCAGGTACTACTGGATCTTCTGGTTCATCGATTACAGGTTCAATAGGATCAACCGTAGGATTAATAGTCGGATCATCTGCTGGATCTGTGATTGGCTCTACAATCGGGTCAGTTACACCCGGATCTGAATTCCCGAAGATGTGTGCGGGATAATCAAGTATCACTTGCATTCTCCAAATAATTACCCCGATAGCAACCACCAAAATCAGTGACGCTACCAATATATCGCTAGCATTGTATATAAAGTCTTTTATTCTTTTCAAGAAAGTAAACCCCCTAAAAACAATTACTAATATATTTTACCATAATAACACGGTTTTAACAATGAATTATTGATGAAATTTATCTGTTATCTCCCACAACTTTTACAACTTTTTGCTTTGTTAAACTGATAACTTGGTGTATAATGTTGATAGATATATGCAGGTGATAATATGGTAAAAATAATAATCGGCGACAATGATGGAAACCAGAGGCTAGACCGCTTTCTCAGAAAGTATTTATCTGACAAAGTTCCTCTCAGTTTCATATATAAATTTATCCGCAAAGGCGTTAAAGTTAACGGTGCGCATTTTCCAGAAGACGGAATAATTATGCCTGGCGATGAGCTTTGGTTCAACGTTACAGAAGAAGAACTTTCCGAAATACGCAGACATGATGAGAAGTATGTCCTCACAATGCGTAATGCGGCATTAGCTGGCGAGAGTCTCCCTTATCTTAACGTCGTTTTCGAAGACGCTAACGTCTTAGTCGTTAACAAACCAAAGGGTATTCTCACTCATGGTGACCAGAATGAAAAGAAAAACCACCTCACTAACCAGGTCATCGATTACTTGATTAAGAAAGGTGAATATAATCCTCGCACAGAAAAAACCTTCTCCCCTGCACCAGTCAATAGACTCGATCGCAATACTTCCGGTCTTGTGGCCTTCGGTAAGAATGCCCCTGCGCTCCAAGAACTGAATGAGATGATTCGCGATACAGACGCAATATCAAAGATTTACTTGACTTTGGTTGCTGGCAAGATGGAAGTTCCACTCACACTCAAGAGCCGTATGGTAAAAGACGAAAACGAAAATCTCGTCTCCGTCATCGATAAGGAGCTCCCTGATGGAAAGTATATGGAGACTCACGTCATTCCTATTCACCATGGTCAGTTCAAAGACAAATGGTACACATTAGTCCAAGTTGAAATAGTTACTGGACGTACACACCAAATCAGAGCACATTTGGCTAGCGCTGGTTTCCCTGTAATCGGTGATCCTAAATATGGTGACCCTAAGGTAAATGCAATTTTTGCTAAAGATTTCCAGGTTAGTTCGCAGCTTCTTCACGCATATAAGCTTGCATTCAACAAGATTAAGGAAGAAGGTAAGCTCCATTATCTAGAGGGCACGTCAATCCAATGTGACATTCCAAAAGAATTCAAGAAGGTTAACGAAGCTGTCCTCGGACATGATTATATGAAACAGAACGTAGGCATACCAACTAAGGTTGCTCCAGACCTACGTAAATAGAAAGGGTATTTATGAAAGTTTTATTAGAATGGATTAGAGACATAGTAATTGCTGTGGTAATTGCATTTATTATCATGGCATTCTTCAAACCAATTTTGATTCAGCAAGATTCGATGCAATACAATTTCCAACCGGGAGATTACGTAATCGTATCGCGTCAGGCATATCATTTCTTCGGTGAGCCAGAACATGGTGACATCATCGTGTTCAAGTCCAACCTCACTACTGAGGAAGGCAAACAAAAGAATCTCATCAAACGTATCATCGGCCTTCCTGGTGACACAATCGAAATTAAGGATGGATATGTTTTCTTGAACGATAAGATGCTGGACGAGGGTTACGTAGCAGAAGAAGCCATGTCAGGCAATATGGCCAAAGTTACGGTTCCCGAAGGAAAGCTTTTCTGCATGGGCGATAATCGCCGCATAAGTGCAGACTCTAGAGACCCTAGAATTGGCTTCGTCGATCAAGAATCATTGGTCGGCAGAGTTGTTTTAAGACTCTATCCATTTAACAAAATCAAGAGATTCTAATTATAGGTGATTCAATGAAAAGAGAAATAAAACTCGTGGCAAACAATAAAAAAGCTTACCACGACTATTTCATAGAAGATTCCTACGAGACTGGCATCGTGCTCACAGGTACCGAAATTAAGTCGGTCCGTGAAGGCAAAGTTTCCATCAAGGAAAGCTACGCCAAGATTGTGAACGGTGAAGTCATCGTCATGGGTATGAATATCAGTCCATACGAACAGGGCAACCGATATAATGTTGACCCTCTCCGTGACCGAAAGCTTCTCATGCATAAGCAGGAAATTCGAAAACTAATTGGTAAGCTAAAAGAAAGCGGTCTTACACTCATTCCTCTCAAGTTGTACTTGAATGAGGATGGACGTGCCAAGCTCGAGCTCGGGCTCGCCCGTGGTAAGAAAAATTACGATAAACGCGAATCCATCGCACAACGTGATGCAAAGCGTGACATCGACCGCAGAATGAAAAACAAATAGACATAACAAAGCCCCCTTAAATAAGGGGGCTTTTGTATTGCTTTTATCTTCTAGTTCTATAGCCGTACTTGTTTTCTTCAAGCGCAATGTCTGCTACATGGTTTCCTTCTTCATCATAGATTTTGATTATAACCTTATAGTAGTATCTCTTGCCTGCTTGAGCTGCAGTGTTCAAGTACCAGCCTTCGGACTTGTCGTGAACCTTTGTGAGCTCATACTGATCATTAGTTGGCACTGTAGTTCCTTCTGCACGATAGAAGTCATATGTCAATGTGTATCCAGCAGCCTTCATCTTTTCAAGGTTTTCGTTCTCTACTACATACGCCCTGATACCGCGAGCTTGATTTTCAGTTCTTACTACGACAGTCGTTTCAGCTGCAAGCTTTTGAACCTCTTCTACTGTAAGATGAGTTTCGGCTTCTTTTGCCTCGTTAGCTGCCCTCTGTGCATCAATCTCTGCTTGTAAGCGCTCTGCTTCCGCCATGATTTCGCGATACTTTTCCATATCGTATGTAGGTGCCGATGCTTGTGGCTCAGAAGCCAGTCCAAATGTTGCTACAACGTTTGTTGCAGTAGCTGGCATTACAAGGCTAAGTCCAGAAGTGATATCAGTTGCACTTTCAGGGTCATCTGTGTACCACTTTAAGCTTGTGAGCTTATATCCGTTATCCGGAACTGCTTCGAATGTTACAGTTTCGCCTTCCATAGCATCTTGTGTTGAAGCATAAACCACACCATTTTCACCTGAATCTACAGTTACTTTATAGTTCATGATGCTAGCAAGTTCCAAATGATTTGGTGATATGTATTCATCCGCTGATACCTCATTTACAAATATTACCTTCTGGGCTTCATTATCAGCTGAAAAATACTTAATGTCATCAGCAGTTCCATTAACAGTAAAGCCACCATCTGCATACTCGTTTGGATCTGAATTTTCCATCAGTGTTACTCCAACAGACATTGTACTTGGCTCACCTATTGTAATCTTAGGGCTATCTGTCCACATAAATAGGTTGTCTGCTACCTTACTACCCTCTACACCAGATGTGTTTCCTGTGAGTTTAAATGTTCCGCCTAGAATAGTACGATTATATCTCATACTCATGCTAGCAGCAGCTTCTATATCTTCTTCAGTCAAAAGTCCTTTGCCAACTGCAACATTGAGATATTCCAAATGTTGCGCATCATATGATTTCTTTGTCGTGTGAGGGAAATTCTCTTTTGTATATTCTCTTAACCCATATGTGCCAATATCCAAGGCCTTTTGTGTGGGATCGATTGTGAGAGTCTCTGGGTCCATATCAAATGCATTGCTTATAGCAGTGTAGATGCCATCTACATTGGAAAGCAATCCATTTGCAAAGACATTCATATCTCCTTCAGACACAACAATATAAGTATCTACAGCTTCCTCTATTGGGGTTACATTTACGAGTTCATCCCAACCGCCATCTCCAAAATTGCAATCTAAGTTGAAGAAGGATTTTCCAATAAAGTCATTAGCAGTATCAGCTGTTATTACCTCATACTTGCCTGTTTCGTGTTCAAAGAACGCATGTCCGCCGACAACGGTTACTTCACATCCACTGTCAAATTCTAATTTGAATGCACCAGTTTGAGGCTCTGGGAATTTATATACAAAGTATAAAGGAGTCACTTCTGTATCACCCTCTTCATGATCGAATGCAAGTACATAATCTCCCGTGCTTAGTTCTTCTACAGGCTTTCTATTCCCCCATTCATTTGTGATAATTTCTGTGCCTGCTGCCAAACATGTCAAATATGGGTCGCTTAATACACCGCTCTTTGGTATATATACACCACCGCCATGATTACTTGCTGTATTTCCGGAAATTGTACCACCATTTGCATAAAACCTACCATATTCACCGATAGATGCTCCGCCACCTACTCCACCAGGAAATGCTGCAAGTATATAATCAAGCCCTATTAGGTTGCTAAGCAAACCGAGTTCTTCTACGCTAATCGCCCTATTTCCAGTTATTGTTCCTGCGTTCATGTTAAAAACACTACCATCATCAACAAATATTCCTGCGCCGCTAAGTCCAACATTATCACATACTGTACCACCATTCATATTGAAAGTTGTACCTTCTATTGCGCCTATGCCTCCTGCTAAAATAGCACTACAATTACTAGAAATTCGTGCATTTTCACTCATATTTAATACGGCACCGTCTCCCGTCATGCATACGCCAGTGCCCATAGACAAAAGGCCTGAATTGCCCACAATGGCAGCATTACCGCTTAAATTAACTGTTGCATCATAGCCAAAAGTTACTCCAGCAGCATACATTCCCATAACGAAATTGCCTGTAATCAGACCACCTTCCATGTTAAATATGCTCCCGTTATCAACAAATATGGTGCTTCCCATATCCATATCCATGTTCATAAGACCTGCAATTACGCCACCTGTCATATTAAAGATGCCATGTTGTCCCAGATAAGTTGTTACATAAACAGCCGAGTTGTTATATCCTAAAAGCATGCCTCCTTCAAGATTAAATGTACCATCTGAAACTAAAACTCCTGATTCGGATCCTAATATCGCACCATTCTTTTGTTCAGATGTATCTTTAATCGTTAAATTGCTATCTGAAGCAACATAGGCAAACCAATCATTGTCTCCATCTGAAATCAGCAAGTTTCCGTTCAAATCAATCGTAATAGATTCTGGTAATTCTGTAGGACCACCTCCGTTCCATCTATCATAATATTCTGGTTCTCCGCCTACCCATCCTACTAAAATTGTTTCATCATAGACAAGTGAGACAGTCTTTATAAGTTTAACCGTACTGCCATAATCTGCCTTTGCATCTTCAATGGCGTCCATGAAGTTATCATATGTTTGAGTGCTTGAATCAGAGAAAGTTACTTCTGCAACATCTTCGTCATCTTCAGGCAAGCAAATCTGATTAGTAATAATCTCATCACTATCAGGATTAACAAAGGCTCCACCTACTGAATAGAGAATATCAGTATGACCCACAACATCAATAATCTCTCCATCTGCTAGCTTTGCCACAAAAACAGAACCTAAGCCTTCATCAAAATTGAAATTAAAGCTTTTTTCTGTGCCTATTTCAAATTGACCGCCTA
Source organism: Anaerovoracaceae bacterium (assembly GCA_045629065.1). Lineage (GTDB taxonomy): Bacteria > Bacillota > Clostridia > Peptostreptococcales > Anaerovoracaceae > JAKSSM01. The sequence goes on from JAZQQK010000041.1 coordinate 16,109, forward strand.
CTAATTCTGCCTGGCTAAAATATCCTTCAACTCCGCTAGTATTATTTGCAAATTTTGCTTCATTCTCATATTGCAAATATCCTATCATCGTACTGAAAAACATTTTTGATAATGCAGCAGAATTCATTTTCATATCATCTTCTAATGCACAGTTAAGTTCCGGTATTTCCCCGCCAGCACCAAATCCCGTTAGCAAAACATCCGCAACTTTTAGGTTTTTAGGGAATGCAATGCAAGCCCATCTTTCCCCCTCGTCAAGGTTATCTTCCTCGGGTATTGTTATTGTCCATGAACCATCTACGCCCTTAGTTGCTGTAAAGTCCTGAGTTTCAAGTTTTTTATCGGAATTCATGAATGAATCATCAATATCATAAACCTTAGTTAATGTAAAAGTAGTATTGAATGGTTCTTCTTCGTCATCTATTCCTGATATCTTAAGTGTAAATGTAGTATCCACTAAGTCCGAGTCTGTTAAATCTACATTATGAAAAACAGTCATGCCTAGATCGCAACTATCAAAAGTTCTATCGCAATAAACATATGGACTTTCACTATCGTCTTCCACCCATATTTTGAGTAATAGTGGCTCATCTCCAATTTCCCATCTAAGTGCTCCGCTGATTTCTTGTGAAAAAAATGTATCCGTCAAATTCAAAGTGGCTTTATTTCCATCACCATCTGTACCAACCCAATATCCCGCATATGGTTCTATCGAGCTCACCTCATAGGCAAATGCTGCCGTAGGCATTAGATAGAGTACCATTGTAATTATTATTAAAAAGGTTACACATTTCTTTTTCATTACTTCTAGCCTCCCTTTTGTTAGCAACAATAAATAATTTGTAATTATTATATCAAATAACCACAAAAAATACAAGAAGCCCCCTTAAGTAAGGGGGCTTTTGTATTGCTTATTGTTTGCTTATTTCTTTGCTTTCTTATTGCGTTCCCATTCGGATACACATACTGAGCAAGCGATGTCGCCTGTGATGTTAAGGCAAGTACGTCCCATATCGAAGAGTCTATCTACACCGTAGATTAACATGATCATATCTACTGGAACACCAATTGCGGATAATACCATAGCGAGCATGATCATACCAGCACCTGCAACTCCTGCAGTACCGATAGATGCAACTGTAGCTGTGATAATTACTGTAAGCATCTGGCCTAATGTGAGGTCAATGCCACAGCAAGATGCGAGGAATACTGTAGCTACGCACTGGTAGATTGCAGTACCATCCATGTTGATTGTGCTTCCGAGTGGAAGTACGAATGATGAAATGTCGCTGTCTGCACCGAGCTTATCTGCGCAATCCTTTGATACAGGAAGTGTAGCTGCGGAAGAAGCAGATGTAAATGCAAAGATCATAGCTGCGCTAGCATCCTTAAAGAATCTAACTGGGCTAATCTTTGCAAATAATTTTGCTGAAAGTGAGTAAACAACAACCATGTGAACAACGTATGCAATGTAAGCGCAAAGGATTACTAATGCGAGAGGTCCTAAGATATCTGCGCCCTGAGTTGCTACTACCCATGCCATCATGCCGAATACACCGATTGGGGAAAGCTTGATGATGAAGTTCATAACTCTTTCAGTTACAGAATATGCTGAGGAAACGAAGTCCTTGCAGAGTTGTGCTTTTTGTCCAGCTGCTAAGATACCGCCACCGATCATGATAGAAATAACGATAACTTGAAGCATGTTTGCTGTGCTGAATGCACTCCACATATTGGATGGGAAGATACCTACTAAAGTATCCATGAAGTTCTGGCTTGTTGCACCAGTCCATTCAGCGCCCTCTGCTAATGCAAGTGTTGGGAATAAGCCAGCTCCCTTGAAGATGCTAGCAAATACGAGTCCGAGTACACATGCGATTGCAGTTGTAACTAAGAAATAAACTACGGATTTCCATCCGATTGAACCAACTTTGCTGATATCGCCTAAGGAAACGATACCCTCAACCATTGAAAGAACTACGATAGGAACTACCATAAACTTGAGTAAGTTTACGAAGATTGTTCCAAGAGGTTTCATGTAGTTAACTGCGAAGTCGGAGCCTTTTGCAAAGTAAAGAATAATACCGAGTACGATACCTGCAACTAATGCGATAAGTATCCAACCTGGCAACGATAATCTTTTCTTTTCCATGTCATTATCCTCCAGAATAAATAAAAAATAAATAATTGCGTTTCTGTGGGTGCTTTCGCCACCGCAGAAATTATATGAAATAGTCGATTATTACCTTAATAGCTAATAAAACTATAACAAACAAAATAATGATGCGGACGAACTTTGAACCATTCTTGATGGCAAGTCCGGAGCCGAGGTAGTTTCCTAATATACTACAACCAGCTGCTGCGATTCCAAGCGGGATCAGGGTTGCACGATTAATCAAGAATACTATAAGCGATGATACATTCGATGCTAGGTTGCAAAGCTTAGAATTACTCTCTGCCGTTAGTATATCTTTTTTTATTAATTTTGTATATACCAAAATTAAAAAAGTTCCGGTTCCAGGGCCATAAAATCCATCATATAGGCCAATAATAAGCGATGCAACGACTGCAATTATAACTTCAGTCTTACGTTTAAGTGGAGTTGGATCTTTTGGTTCGAGTGTTTTGTTCTTCAAAACCACTATCGCAATCAGTGGAACCATAACAATCATTATGATTCTAAAGATATTGTCGTTCAAGATCAAAGCAAGCTTAGCACCGAGGCTGGCACCGATCAGAGAACAGCAGATGCTTGGGATAGCGAGGCCGTAGTCGACCTTGCCTGTTCTTATATATCTAATAGTGGACATAATCGTGCCAAAGCATGCGCCGAATTTGTTAGTGGCTGATGCTGTGTGCGCCGGAAGGCCTGCCATGAGATAAGCGGGGATTGTAATGATACCACCGCCACCACCTATTGAATCGACAAAGCCGCCCAAAAATACCAGTGGGCACACTATCAAAAATGTTTTAAGTGTTAGTTCGAATTCCATTATGCTACTTCTTTTCTAGAATCTTTTTTAAGAATTGTCCTGTGTACGAATTAGGACATTTTGCAACCTCTTCGGGTGTGCCTGTAGTCACGATTTCACCGCCGCGATTGCCACCATCTGGTCCAAGATCGATGATGTGGTCTGCACGCTTTACTACATCGAGATTGTGTTCTATTACAACTACTGAGTTCCCCTGGTCTACAAGTCTATCCAATACATCAAGGAGCTTATCTACATCTGCAAAATGAAGGCCCGTAGTAGGCTCGTCTAAGATGTAAAGTGTCTTACCCGTAGAACGTTTTGTAAGTTCTGTTGCAAGTTTAACTCTCTGAGACTCACCGCCGGAAAGTTCTGTGGACGGTTGTCCGAGCTTAATATAACCCAAGCCAACCTGCTCGAGAGTCTCGAGATATTTATAGATATGTGGCACATTCTTAAAGAATTCTGCCGCCTCTGTTACACTCATATTAAGCACATCATATATGCTCTTTCCCTTGTACTTGACTTCGAGAGTTTCGCGGTTATAACGCTTGCCGTGGCAAACTTCGCATGGCACATATACATCAGGTAGGAAGTGCATCTCAATCTTTATGATGCCATCGCCTCCGCAGGCTTGGCAGCGTCCACCCTTTACATTAAAGCTGAATCTGCCCTTCTTGTATCCCCTGAGCTTTGCTTCTGGAAGCGTGGAGAAGAGGTCTCTAATATCGTCAAACATTCCCGTGTATGTGGCAGGGTTTGAACGAGGAGTCTTACCGATAGGGCTCTGATCGATGTCGATAACCTTATCGATGTTCTCGAGGCCTTCAATTCTATCAAAATCACCAGCCTCCTCTTGGAGCTTGTTAGTGATGTGTGCCACACCCTTGTAGAGAATCTCGTTTATGAGGGAAGACTTTCCTGATCCGGAAACGCCTGTGACACAGACGAATTTTCCGAGTGGAAATTCAACGTCGATGCCCTTTAAGTTATGTTCTCTAGCACCTATAACCTTTAATGTTTTACCGTTTCCTTTACGACGTTCGTCTGGAACGGTAATTTTCTTTTTTCCAGAAAGGTACTGACCCGTGATTGATTCTTTGCAGGCCTTGATGTCCTCTACTGTGCCTTGGCAAACCAATTCACCACCGTAAATTCCAGCGCCTGGACCGATGTCTACGATGTGGTCAGCGGCATACATAGTGTCTTCGTCGTGCTCGACGACGATTAGTGTGTTACCGATATCTGTCAAATTTCGAAGAGTCTTTAAGAGTCTTTCGTTATCCTTTTGGTGAAGTCCGATAGATGGCTCATCTAGGATGTAAAGCACTCCTACTAAACTTGAGCCAATCTGTGTCGCAAGTCGGATTCTCTGTGATTCACCACCTGAAAGCGTACCAGCAGAGCGTGAAAGTGTGAGGTAATCGAGTCCGACATCCTTAAGGAAATTAAGCCTTGCCCTAATCTCTTTAATAATCTGTTCTGCGATATGTCTATCTAGATCTGAAAGTTCTATCTCATCGAGGAATTTGATTGCTTCATTAACTGACATGTTGGAGAATTCGGAAATATTAATACCACCGACAGTAACTGCGAGAATCTCTGGTTTAAAGCGTGCACCTTTGCAATCAGGACATTCACGAGTTACCATATACTGCTCCATCTTTCCTCTAAAATAGTCCGAAGATGTGTCTCTAACGCGTCTCTCGATTGAATTCAAAGCACCCTCGAAAGGTTTTGCCATCTCAGAGATTGTACCAGTATTTTTGGAAACATAGTGCCAGTTTAATACGCGGTCGCCTGTGCCCCAGAATAATTCCTTAAGGAAAGTCTCAGGCATCTCCTTTAATGGCTTAGAACCATCCACTCCGTGGTAGTCCATAAGTCCCTGAACGTTTTGTCTATAAAAGCCCGCAAACTCCATCGTGCCAAAGATTGGCTGGAGTGCGCCCTCATCGATGCTCTTCTCCATATCGATGAGCTTCTCAGGGTCAAGTTTTTGTGTATATCCAATACCAGAACATGTAGGGCAAGCTCCGAATGGAGCGTTGAACGAGAACATGCGTGGTTCAAGTTCTTCTAGCGATGCACCGTGATCTGGGCAGGCAAGCTTTGTGGAGAAAGTCTTGTCAATCTTCTCGTCCATGAATTCGCCTATAACTCTAACCAGACCGCCGTCTGACTGAGATACTGCAAGTTCACATGCCTCAGCAATTCTGCTGTCTTGACCTGGCTTAATTATGATTCTGTCGACCACGATCTCGATGTCGTGCTTGAATGTCTTCTCGAGTTTGATCTCATCTTCGTCGATAAGCTTGTTTTCGCCATCGACTCTAATACGAGTGAAACCCTCTTTTTTGATCATCTCTATTACCTTTTCGTGTGTGCCCTTCTTTTGGCGCACGATAGGTGCGAGCACGGAAAGTTTTGCGCCTTCTCCGAGGCTTATAATCGTGTCAACCATCTGGTCGATGGATTGTGAAGTTATAAGCTTGCCGCAAACTGGGCAGTGAGGCTTACCGATTCTCGCATATAGTAATCTCAAGTAGTCGTGAATTTCTGTAACGGTTCCGACTGTTGAACGTGGGTTTCTATTAGTAGTCTTTTGATCGATTGAAATAGCTGGAGAAAGGCCCTCTATGTACTCTACATTTGGTTTTTCCATTTGACCCAGGAATTGACGAGCATAGGATGAAAGGCTCTCCATGTAGCGGCGCTGGCCCTCAGCATAGATAGTATCGAACGCCAAAGAGGACTTGCCCGATCCGGACAGTCCTGTCAAAACAACCAACTTATCTCTAGGGATTCTAACATTTAGTCCCTTAAGGTTGTTCTCATGTGCTCCTCTAATAACAATTTCATTTGCCATTACAATCTTACCTTGTATTCAAAAATTTGGTCACGAAGCTCGGCGGCGCGCTCGAACTGGAGATCCTGTGCTGCCTGCTTCATTTCTTTTTCTAATTTCTTGATGTAATCCGCAAGCTCTTTCTTTGTGAGCTCGAGTGGGCTCTTGCCCTGGTATTTCTCCAAGGATGGTTCTGCTTGCTTTGTTGCCTCGATTACGGCTCTTACAGACTTTTCAATCGACTTAGGTGTGATACCATGAGCTTTATTGTAATCGTCTTGAATCTTACGGCGACGATTGGTCTCGCCGATAGCGACCTCCATCGCATGTGAAACATTGTCTGCATACATAATTACCCTGCCGTGCACATTACGCGCCGCGCGGCCGATAGTCTGGATGAGTGAAGTTTCTGTTCTTAAGAAACCTTCCTTATCTGCATCGAGTATAGCGACTAGTGAAACCTCCGGAATATCTAAGCCCTCGCGAAGAAGGTTTATTCCTACTAAGACATCGAATACATCCATTCTGAGGTCTCTGATAATTTCCATTCGCTCCAAAGTATCTATATCTGAGTGTAGATATCTAACACGAATATTGACGCCCTTGAGATAGTCCGTCAGGCTCTCAGCCATTTTCTTCGTTAGAGTGGTTACGAGTACCTTTTCACCTCTTTCTACGGTCTTACGGATTTCGCCGATGAGATGGTCGATTTGGCCCCTTGTAGGCACTACTTCGATAGGTGGGTCCAGTAAACCTGTAGGTCTAATAATCTGCTCTGCATTTATACCACCGGACTTCTCTTTTTCATACTGGGCAGGAGTTGCCGAGAAGAATACGACTTGATTAACCATCTTCTCCCACTCTTCGAATTTTAGTGGTCTGTTGTCGAGAGCGGATGGAAGTCTAAATCCATAATCCACGAGTGATGTCTTACGGGAAAGGTTGCCCGCATACATTCCGTGAAGCTGTGGGAGCATCGCGTGCGACTCATCCACAATCATCAGGAAATCGTCTGGGAAATAGTCGATTAGCGTGTATGGCTTTTCGCCAGGTGCTATACCGGCTAAGTGTCTAGTGTAGTTTTCGATGCCCTTGCAGATGCCAATTTCTCTCAGCATCTCGAGGTCATACTGTGTGCGCTGTTCGATTCGCTGCGCTTCTAGTAATTTTCCTCTATCCTTGAACCATTGAACTCGCTCAGTGAGTTCTTCAGTAATCGTATTAATCGCATGTTCCATATTTTCTGGAGATGTGACATAGTGTGATGCCGGATAGATGGATATGTGATTTCTGAGACCGATGATTTCACCGGTTACAGGATTGATTTCTTTGATAGTATCGATCTCGTCTCCGAAAAGTTCAACTCGTACAGCGGAGTCGTTTCCCGCAGGGTAAATGTCGATTACATCTCCCCTAACCCTAAACGTGCCACGTTCAAAAGCCATGTCATTTCTGACATATTGCAGGTCGACGAGCTTTCTTAGGATTTCGTTTCTTGGCTTCTCGGCACCTGGTCTTAAGGAAAGCATCTGATTCTTGTAGTCGAATGGCGAGCCGAGACCGTAAATACATGATACCGATGCAACGATGATTACGTCGCGGCGCTCAGCCAAGGCTGCAGTCGCGGAGTGGCGAAGCTTCTCGATTTCGTCATTAATATCGGAATCCTTTTCGATATATGTGTCAGTCGAAGGCACATAGGCCTCTGGCTGATAGTAGTCATAGTAGGACACAAAATACTCTACTGCATTGTTGGGGAAGAATTCCTTGAACTCGCCGTGGAGCTGTGCAGCCAGAGTCTTGTTGTGCGAAATTACAAGAGTTGGTTTATTAACCCTCGCAATGAGATTTGCCATAGTGAAAGTCTTGCCCGAACCAGTAACACCCATAAGAGTCTGATATTTTTTGCCATCATAAATACCCTGAACCAGTCTCTCAACTGCTTCAGGTTGATCGCCCATCATCTCGTATTCAGATACCAATTCGAACTTATCCACGCTTAGCCCTCTACTTCTGGTTCAGGAAGTTTGCAAACGTCTACCCACTCTAAGGCCTTTGAATACTTGTACAATTCGTCCATAGTAAATTCAATGGCTGAGTTGTCAGATCCGCAAGCTGGGAATACAGTTTCGAAACGCTTCATGGATTCGTCGCAGTAAACCTTAACATTGGGATTAGTGATTCCAAAAGCGCATACGCCACCAATAGCATGACCAGTAAATGCAATTACTTCGTCTGGAGTGAGCATTCTTGCCTTCTGGTGGAACTTTTCCTTAAACTTATGATTATCTATTCTAGCATCACCAGCAGCTTGAATGAGAATGCATCCATCCTCACCATCTCTAAATGATAAAGTCTTGCAAATTCTAGCACCTTCTACGCCTACAGCGATGGCTGCTAAATCTACAGTTGCAGATGATACATCAAATTCTTGAATTCTGTCTGCGATGCCTAATTCTTCAAAGTATTTTCTTACTATTTCAATAGCCATATTGGGCCTCCTTTTTAGTATAAATGCTAACACTTAATTATAGGCTTTTTTGTCAAAATAGTCAATCAAGCGCAATCGTTTTTCTAATTGAAAAGCCCCTAGATTTCTCTAGGGGCTTAAGCGTCAACTTATAATCGAATGATTATTTTTCTTCTTTCTTATTGCCTAATACTGCAAGTAAGAAGCAGATTACTAAGCAAGCTATTGAAATGATGTAAGCAGCTGTCTTGTTGCCGAAGAAGTCTGTTAACTGACCAGCGAAAATGAAGCACATTGCGAGAGGAGCAACTACCTTAACACAAATTGAGAAGAATGTTGCAAATCCCTTGCCAATTTCTGAGCCGTTTCTCATTTCGTCTAAAGTGAACTTAGGCTTTAATGTCCAGCCAACCATGAGTGCGCATGCCATAGCACCGAGAGGCATCATGATACCTTCTGACCAGCAATCCATGAAGTCTAACCAGCAATCGTTGTAAGTTAAGATTGCCTTTGCCTGACCTGGTACCCAAACACCGTTTGAACCGAGTCCGTCCCAAGCAACGAGTGCAGCTTCAACCATGATAGCGATGCAAACCCAAAGAGCGATTCTGCTCTTGTTAGGAGTCTTACCCTTCTTGTTAGCTCTATCTACAAAGAATGTAGAAATTACTTCAACGAGGGAAATAGCTGATGAAATAGCTGCGATTAATACGAGTGCATAGAAGATTACACCAAAGAGAGGTCCAAGTCCGCCCATCTCTGCGAATACGTTTTGAAGTGTAACGAAGAGAAGGTTTGGTCCTGATAACTTAATGTCAGAATAAGCCATGCCGTTTTGGATTCCGTTAGCTACAGCTGCAGGAATTACAGCAAGACCAGCGAGGAAAGCTACGAGTGTATCTGCGAATACGATAACACCGGAGCTCTTCTTGATGTTTTCATCCTTCTTTAAGAATGAACCATAAGTAATCATAGCGCCCATAGCGAGTGAAAGTGAGAAGAACATCTGACCACCAGCAGTACCTAATACTGTTACGAAGTCAGGAGCTTCAGCGATGAATCCAGCCTTAACTGCATATCCAGGAACGAACATGAACTTTAAGCCTTCAACAGCACCTTCCATTGTAAGTGCTCTAACGATAACGATGAGAAGCATTACGAATAATGCAGGCATACCAACTTTATTGAACTTTTCAATTCCTTGTGCACCAGTCTTATTGATTAAGTAGCACATAATCATAAAGAATAAAGTGAAGATTACGCATCCTAAAGGATTTGTAAGCATTGCACCAAATGTGTTACCACCAGTTAATTCAATACCGAATGCGCTCTGTAAGCCAAAGCTTAATTCTGCAAGGTTAACTGAGATGTATTGGATGCAGTAGCCACCGAGTACTGAGTAGAAACTCATAATTAAGAATGGTGTTAATACTGCGAACCAACCTAACCAAGTAAACTTCTTGCAAGCTTTTTGATAAGCGTGGATAGGTCCTAATTCATATTTACGTCCAAGTGATAATTCACACATCATGATAATGAAACCAACTAAAATAGCGATTGCAATGTATACAATGAGGAATGTGAATCCACCTGATTTACCCATCTTATATGGGAAGCCCCAAATATTACCGAGGCCTACTGCTGAACCAACTGCGGCAAGGATGAAACCTAAATTACTGCCCCATTGGCCTCTTTCTTTACTGTCCATAATTTTGTCCTCCAATAACTTTGTTACAATATTAGATAAATTATTTAGTAACAATTGAATAATTACCTGAATATTGTATCAAACTATGTATACATTTGTCAACCAAAATAAAATAAATACTCAAATTTGTTGTGAAACACAATTTTGAGCATTTTTGTTCTGTTTTTTTCCAACGAGCGAACAAATATTTTCGCTACAATTCTCGTCTTCCTTCTAAAGCCTTAAGAAGTGTGATTTCGTCGGCATATTCTAGATCACCGCCCACAGGAATTCCGTGCGCAATTCTAGTTACTTTTATGCCTGCAGGTTTAATAAGTTTTGAGATATAAACAGCAGTCGCTTCGCCCTCGATATTAGGGTTAGTGGCAACGATAACTTCTTTCACATCTCTAGCTTGAAGTCGCTTCAATAGCGACATGAGATTGATATCCTCTGGACCAATTCCTTCAACCGGTGAGATTGCTCCGTGAAGCACATGATAAGTGCCTTTATAGTCATCCAATCTTTCCATAGCCATTACATCCTTAGGTGACTCTACCACGCAGATCAAATCCTGATCTCTAGTTGGGTCATTACAGATAGCGCATGGGTCCGTATCTGTGAGATTACCACAAACTGAACAATACTTGAGTTCGCGCTTTGCTGTAAGGATAGCATCGGAAAGTCTCTCGACCTCGGGCACGTCCATGGATAACACATGAAAGGCGAGACGCTGAGCTGATTTAGTTCCCACGCCTGGAAGCTTCGAGAATTCGTTTATTAAATTGGCTAACGGTTTGGCGTAATGTTTCATCGACTATAATCCTGGAATTGAAAGGCCTCCAGTAATCTTGCCCATCTCCTGGTTAGTAACTTCATCTACCTGGCGAATGCCTTCATTAACCGCTACCATGATTAAATCCTGGAGCATTTCGATATCGTCTGGATCTACAACGTCCTTGCTGAGTTCAAGTTTTACCACTTCGCGCTTGCCGTTTACTGTGCAGCTAACTGCGCCACCACCTGCTGTAGTAGTAAATTCCTTTGCTTCGATTTCTGCCTGTGTAGCTTCCATCTGTGCTTGCATTGCCTGCATAGCTTGAACTTGCTTTTGCATGCTTGCTTGATTCATTCCGCTGGATGGCTTCTTAACCTTGCCAGCTCTCATTCCTTTTCCCATAATGTCTCCTATTCGATAGTAATATCTATTCCTAAAGTTTCGGATGCTTTTTTAGTTGCATCTTCTAATGAAATGGGTTCTTCAACCTCCTGCAGTGCAATCTCACAGATCATACGCATTGGTCTTCCCATCTTATTTGTCATTATCTTTTCGATTTCTTTTTTCTTGGACTCCGCGTAGTTCTTTGTGAAGTTTGAATTAACGCGAACCAGGAAAGTCATCGCATCTATTCTTTCGAGCCTTGTGCCTGTTCGGATGAGGTTAAAGCTTCCCGCTCCGTCCTCTCCCTCTTCGAATACCTCTCGCCAAATTTTCTCGAGGTCGAGGTCGGCGTCGAAGTCGGCAGACACTGCTTTCGGCGCTTGCTGTGCTTTTGGCTCAGCCTGTTCTGCCTTTTTTTCTACTGCTTCTACTGGCATTGATGCCTTGGCTGGTTTGACTTCAACCGCTCTAGTAGCTGGCTGTTCTACGCGCTTTGGCTGCATTTCAATCTTGCCGCCTTCTGCAATCTCAACGATTGCAAGTTCGAGCAAAATTCTAGGTTGAGTGGACCAACGCGCATCATTTATAGTCTTTGAAAGTTTGATGATTGCATCGTTTATTTCATCGAGTGAAATGTGTTGGCTTTGTTCCCTAACCTTCGCTATATTCTCAGTGGACATGTTGAGCATATCCTCTGGATTTTTAATAAACTTCGTGATGAGAAGGTTGCGATAATGGCTCGTCCAGTCACGCATAAGCTGCTTGACATCCTTGCCCTCAGAAAGCGCACTGTCGAGAAGCACGAATGCTTCTGATACCTTCTTTAATGAAACGAGTTCTGTGAGCTCAATAAAGAATTCTTCGCCCACCGCACCTATATATTCTAAGACATCGTCTCTTTCTATCTTCTTGTCTCCAGCTGCGAGCACCTGGTCTAAGATGCTAAGTCCGTCTCTTACGGATCCGTCTGCGGCGTTAGCGAGAAGTTTGAGCGCTCCGTCTGATATTTCTACACCCTTGTCAGTGCAGATTTTATTCATGCCTGAGATGAGGAGATTTTCAGGTACGCGCTTGAAATCTAATCTCATGCATCTGGAAAGAATAGTCTGTGGGAGCTTGTTTGGCTCTGTCGTAGCCAAGATGAAAATTACGTTTTCAGGTGGTTCCTCGAGAGTCTTTAGAAGCGCATTAAAAGCCCCTGTGGAAAGCATGTGGACTTCGTCTATGATATAAACTTTTTTACGTCCTGCTACTGGTGGATATTTTACGCTTTCTCTGAGTTCTCTAATGTTGTCAACACCGTTATTAGATGCGGCGTCAATCTCGATGACGTCCATAAAAGTGCCCGCTTGGATAGCCTTGCAGTGTTCGCACTTGCCACATGGACGGCCTTTAACATCAGCATCTAAACAGTTAACCGCTTTTGCCAAGATACGAGCAGTCGTAGTCTTGCCTGTTCCTCTCGTACCGCAAAATAGGTATGCGTGGTTAACCGAATCAGTCGCGATTTGGTGCTTTAAAATTTTTACGATGTGCTCTTGACCCAAGATTTCATCAAAAACCTCTGGGCGGCACGCACGATATAAAGCCTGATACATAATTACTCCCATACTAGAATTGCCCTTAAAGAGCTCCACATGATTTAGAGAAGGCTAATCTGCGGCACATAAGAACTTCCGCTTATTGCTGCTTCCTTCCGGACCTGACAAGGTTCACGGCATCCCATTGCGCAGGACCCAAACCACATCAGGCGAAGCTCTTTAAAGGCAATTCATTTTACCAAAACATTTTAGCATTTTTTACGCATTCGGTCAAGCAAAAGCCCCAGTATATATGGTATAACGGGTTTGCCGACCGTCGGTCCTTGGCGATTGCCCGCGAAAGCGAGGCAGAGCCTAGTACCGCTACGCGAAGGCACCCGCGCGAGCGAAAGTTAGACCATATATACTGGGGCTTTAATTATTGAACTGTGAAAATTTATTCTTCTTCCTGCTTCTTATATGCTTTATATCTTTCCTTGGCATCGTCGGCTGCCTCTTTGAAAAGCTTCTCGGCATTTTCAGGGAAAGTTATCTTAAGAGCAGCATATCTGTTTTCACCAGAAAGGAAATCATCGTATGCAAGGCATGGTTCCTTGCAATCAACGCACATCTTTGGTCCTTCTGTAATATCTGGATTATACCTATAAAGTGGCCAATATCCAGAATCGACCGCACGCTTCATTTCTTCTTGAACATTCTGCATGCCAGCCTTGATTCCGTGTGAAGTACAAGGTGTGTAAGCTACAATTACGGATGGGCCCTTGTGTTCCTCTGCCTCTTTTATAGCCTTAATCAGCTGGTTAAAATCAGCTCCCATAGCAACTGATGCTACATAAACATTTCCGTATGTCTTCAGTATCTGAGCCAAATCTTTCTTTCTACTCTTCTTTCCAGATGCCTGGAATTCAGCAACCGCACCTAATGGTGTGGCCTTTGAACTCTGTCCACCTGTATTCGAGTAAACTTCCGTATCAATAACAAATACGTTTATGTCTTCGCCAGTAGCGATGACGTGATCGAGTCCTCCAAATCCGATATCGTAAGCCCAACCGTCTCCGCCATACATCCAGAATGTCTTTTTGGCGAGCATGTCTTTTCTCTCCAATATTTCTCTAGAGAGTTCTACAATACGGTTTCCCATAGCGTTTGCTTGTTTAACATCGCCTACTGCTACCTCTTCCATTTCGGCAATTAGAAGATCCGTTGCCTTCCTGGACTTTTCTAGGTCGTCATAAGCATCCATCCAATCAATGGCATATTCTGAGCCAGTGATAGAAATATATTCAAGTATGTTTTCCTTCTGCTTTTCTCGCTGTTGCTTTACGGAAAGATACATTCCGAGAGCTAATTCAGCATTATTTTCAAAGAGTGAGTTCGTGTATGCGACACCATGTCCACGTTTGTTAGTACAATACGGAATAGCTGGCTCGCCAGCACCCCAAGCCTGTGAACAACCTGTGCCGTTTGCCCAGTACACGCGGTCTCCGAACAGCTGCGTGAGAAGTTTTGCATAAGGTGTTTCTCCACATCCTGCACATGCAGCGGAGAATTCTACTAATGGTTGACGGAACTGGCTTCCCTTTACGGAGTATGGTGAGAAAATATCGCCTTTTTCTGTAAGATCTAATGCATACTGCCACCTTACTTTGTCTTCTGGCTTAGGATCAGCTGGAACCATTTTGATTGCAGGGTCCTGAGCTGGGCAAACAGGGATGCAACTTCCGCAGCCTGTACAGTCATAATTTGATATTTGAAGTGAATAGTGAAGTTTTTCACCATACTTTGGCTTATAGCTTCTGAGTGGTGCTGTCTTAAATCCTTCTGGCGCAGCATTCTTTTCCATATCGTTCAAAATGAATGGACGAATTACTGCATGTGGGCAAACGAACGCGCAACGATTACACTGATTGCATTTGTTTGGATCCCATTCTGGATAATGTGTTGCAAAACCTCGCTTTTCGTATGCGGTAAGGCCCATATCGATTTGGCCATCCTTGTATTTTTGAAGGATGCTGACAGGAATCTTATCGCCCACCTGATTATCAATAGGAAGAAGATAATTGTCTACAACCCAAGGATTCTTAGAATCCTTCTTCTCTTCATCCTTGCAATTTTTCCAGCTTTCAGGAATGTTTACCTTATTGAATCCTTCTACGCCGGCTTCGATGCCACGGATATTCATCTTTACGACTGCATTTCCCTTAGTACGGTACTTTTCCTTAACAGCGTTTTCCATTTCCGAAATGGCCTGTTCCTTAGGGATTACTTCTCTTATTGTGAAGAATGCTGCCTGAAGAATTGAATTCTTGTGGTTGCCGAGTCCGATTTCTTCGGCAATCTTAGTAGCATCAATAATGTAGAAATTTATATTCTTTTCTGCGAGCATGCGCTTTACTCTAGGAGAAAGCTTTTCTTCGAGTTCGGCTTCTACCCAAGGGCAATCCAAAAGAAGTGTGCCACCTGGTTTAATCTCATCAACGACATTGAAATCGTTTATGAAGTGATGATTATGACATGCTACGAAGTCCGCTTCTGTAACATAATACGAACTACGAATTGGCTTTTTGCTGAATCTCAAATGAGACTTTGTAGTTCCCAGAGACTTCTTTGCATCATACTCGAAATATGCCTGACCAAACATATCGGTAGTACTATTGATTATATCTACAGTGCTCTTGTTTGCACCTACGGTTCCGTCACCGCCTAAGCCCCAGAACTTGCAACTTACAGTATCGTCGTTCTTTAACTCAAATGGTTTTGTTGGAAGTGATTTAAATGTGACATCATCTATTATTCCGATAGTGAAGCCTTCTATTGGCTTTTCAGAAGCCAAATTATCATACACAGCAACAATCTGAGCTGGCGTAGTGTCCTTAGAGCTAAGTCCGTATCTACCGCCTATTACGCTTATATCTTTTTTTGCACTCAAAACAGCCGTACATACGTCTTCATAAAGCGGTTCTCCGAGAGCGCCCATATCCTTTAAGCGATCAAGTACCGCAATTTTCTTGCATGTTTTAGGAAGAGCCTTAAACAAGTGCTCGATAGAGAATGGTCTGTAAAGATGTACCTGCACATAACCAACTTTTCTTCCTTCCATTCTTAATGTATCTATAGCTTCTTGGATTGCTCCTGTTACAGAACCCATCGCCACGATTACATCAGTAGCCTCTGGATCTCCATAGTAGTTAAACAGTTTATATTCTCGTCCTGTGAGCTCGCTAACCTTGTCAAAGTATTTTTCAACTATTGCAGGTAACTCTGCATAGTCGGTATTGTTTGCTTCTCTTACTTGAAAATAGATGTCCGGATTTTGAACAGTGTTTCTGAGAGTAGGATGTTCTGGATTAAGTGCTCTATCCTTATGCGCTTTTACAAAAGCCGGATCAAGAAGTTTTAAGTATTCGGACTCGTCAATTACTTCTACTTTATTTATTTCGTGAGAAGTTCTCAAGCCATCAAAGAAGTGCATGAAAGGAATATTAGATTCCAATGCTGCCAAGTGAGCTACAGCCGCAAGGTCAGCTACCTCCTGAACTGAACTAGTACATATCTGCGCCCAGCCAGTTTCACGGCAGGCCATAACGTCTGAGTGGTCTCCAAAGATACTCATAGCGTGAGTACCAACTGTTCTCGCTGCAACGTGAAGTACTGCAGGCTGACGCTCTCCAGCTATTCTGTAAAGAACAGGAATCATCAGCATAAGTCCCTGCGAAGATGTAAAGCTTGTCGCCAATGCACCGGTCTGAATCGCACCGTGAACTGCACCGATAGCGCCCGCTTCGGACTGCATTTCAGTCAAAGTAACTGTTTGTCCAAACATGTTCTTTCTTCCTGCTGCAGACCATCTGTCTGTAAGTGTTGCCATCGGTGATGATGGCGTAATTGGGTAAATCGCAGCTATTTCAGTAAACGGATATGCTCTGTTAGCAGCTGCTTGATTACCGTCCATTGTCTCGTATTTCTTTTTAATGTTTCCCATGTTAGTCTATGTCTTTGCAGATTATATCTGCTCCTCTTACCTATCTCTTATTTGAATTTCTCCAGATTCCTTGCTTTTCAGCTTCTTTAATAAGTTCCTCTCTAAAATCCGGATGAGCCAAAGAAATAATTCCTTCAGCTCTCTCCCAAGTGTTCTTTCCGATAAGGTTTACTATACCTTGTTCAGTTACGATAAAATCAGTCTGTGCACGAGGTGTAGTTATAACATCACCTTCGGTAAACCTTGGAAGTATATTACTCTTCAGTTGTCCATTCTTATCCTTATGGACACTTGTCATGCAGACAAATGAATGTCCGCCTACTGAAAGCATTGCACCTTCTATGAAGTCCATCTGGCCACCAGTTCCCGATATCTGCCTTGTTCCAGAAGTCTCCGAGCAAACCTGTCCATATATATCAGCTGTAATGCAACCATTTATAGCTACTTGCTTAGGGTTTTGGCTAATTATATGCGGATCATTGATATAACTTACCAAATCCGACTGGTTAAGTGGATTATTTCCTACCCAATCATACAGTTCTTTAGATCCTGCGCAAAGGCCAAAGATGGATCTGCCCTTATGCAAAATCTTCTGGCTGTTTGTTAATTTTCCCTGCTTATATAGCTTAAAGAAGGCATCCGTCATAAGTTCGGTATGGCATCCCAAATCTTTAATATCAGAGTTTGCTAAATATTCGCCCAAAACATTAGGCATACCGCCTACTCCCAGCTGAAGCACTGCTCCGTCCGGAATGTTTGGAAGAATAAATTCTGCAATCTTAACCTCTTCAGGTGTTGGAGCTGCTGATTTTATTTCAACAGGTGGATGATGTGGCCCCTCGACGATATAATCAACCTGACTTATATGAATTCGTGTTACATCGATTCCCTGAGCGCGTCTCTCATCTATTCCATATACCTTTGGCAGGTGCTCATTCA
Source organism: Anaerovoracaceae bacterium (assembly GCA_045629065.1). GTDB lineage: Bacteria > Bacillota > Clostridia > Peptostreptococcales > Anaerovoracaceae > JAKSSM01. Next base: position 33,710 of record JAZQQK010000041.1, read on the forward strand.
CTTCAACAATAACGATATCTGCTGAGTCAAGTACTGGTTTTGCAGATGCGCATGTAAAATGTAAACTAAAAAATCCATCACTGTCCATAGGTCCAACGCACATCATCGCTACATTAACCTTGCAGTAACGCCTTTCGTACATCAAATGCTGGCAGCGAAAGAACATAGGTATGAAGCTTATTAATCCCTGTTTCCAGTATTGACGCTCTACCCCTGCCATATACCAGCTGTGGTAAGTAAAGCTTTCGTGTTCTGGATCCTGCTCTACAATCTGTATCGGTTCAAACATAAAATAGCCTCTACAGTTTATATTCCTAAGTTCGCCCTTTCTCTTCGCTAATGCAGCATCAAGAAGAATAGGTTGTCCCTGAGAAACAGTATAGTCAATCCAGTCATTGTCCTTTATGACTTGAACTGCTTCTTCTGGTGTTCTCAGTTTGTTTCTATATTCGTCTTTTATATTCATTGATTTTTCCTTTATTATCTATCAAGCCATGTCGGCCTCATTTGGAGTGTAAGTGGATAAATGTACATGACCCCTCTATCACAGTCTTTTCCATCGTTATCTTTACCGTTTGGAACATCGAGCACTTGAGTTGTGATACCCTTATCTTTAGCTGCTTTTAAAAGCTCTGGAATGAGTTCGTTCACACAAGTGTTATACATTACAGGGATTCCTATCATTTTTGACACTTCACAGCAAATCTCATATCCATGCAAAATATCCTCTGGAGTCGTCTCTCGTAAGAGGTGCGTGTTATTGATTATGCCATCAACATGTATCCCTGTTTCAAGTTCGATACTCCTGATCATTTCTATGCATGTTTCTGCGGTTTCTGTATCTGGACGATTCAAATTAAGAACAGCCAGCATTCTTGCATCCTCAGTTTTGAAATACTTCTGGAACTGATTAATAATTCTAGCTCCGCTATCATTACCTCCAATATCAACTACTGTCTTATATTTAGTATTTTCAAGCGGTGCTCTTACAGTTGCAGAAATAGCTGGAAGGTCTTCGGAAATGTCTCGTCCATAAGTGTTAAAATGGATAGCTATATCCTTTTCCTCCATGAGTGCCTGGCGTTCTCTTGACCTGAAATACGGATTTGCTATGTCCATGTCAATGATGGCTACCTTTTCGAACTGTTTTCTTAAATCTAGCACATAATTAACTGCAAATTCCGTCTTACCGGATCCAAAATGTCCAACGATGGAATTGATTCTATACATTATTCCTCCCACGCATCCAAAGCTTCCATATTCATTGGAATGAGCTTTGCCTTGGAGCCTGTAAATTCCTCTTCAAAGACTTTCTTCATTGTCTCCTTGGATGATATGCCAGTAACCTTGAGAATCGCTCCGAGCATTACCATATTTGCTGCTTTAGGAGATCCGAATTTTTTCTCTGC
>JAZQQK010000042.1:0-32619 GCA_045629065.1 Anaerovoracaceae bacterium
AGCATTGGAGATTATGCGTTTGATGGATGTACAAATCTTACAACTGTAACATGTTTAGCAACAACACCTCCAGAGTTAGGAGATGATGCTTTTAGGGGCTGTGCAAGCCTTACTTCAATCTACGTTCCAGCAGAATCAGTAGAAGCGTATAAGACGGATTGGAGCGCTTATGCAGGCAAGATTCAAGCAAAGCCTGTAACAATTGCTGACGTATTAACTACTGTACCAGGTGGTTTCCCAACAACGGCGACAAATGGTTGGGTGAATGAAAACGGAGCAAAGACATATAAAATAGGTGATGAGTTTATTCAGTTTGGACAACGAATAAGTTTAAATGAAATCGTGCAAAAGGAGGGTAATAATTATAGGTATGCAATAAATCCTGCAAGTTATACCTTTGTTATGACAAATGGGATTTTGACTAGCATTAAAGTTGAAGGGGCTATTGCATTGCCGCCGGCAGTCGTTAACGGTGAATTCTTCCCATATACCGAGCCACAAACTCCATCCACTCCAGCATACTTCACATACGATGTAGCTCAGTACAATGCAATCTTAGCAGAAGCTCAGAAGCTTCAAGCTGAAATCGATGCTAAGTTAGCAAAGGAAAAGCAAACTGAAGAAGAAAAGCCAGTTGGTACACCAATCACAGTAGAGCAAGCGAAGGCTTTAGTCACTGAGATGGTTCCAGTTGTAAGAACAGAAAACCAGGCTCGCGGCATCAAGGTAGTTATCCAAGACAGCCCTGCGATCAATAAGCTTAAAGCTTCTGGATTCAAGGTACTTTATGACTTCTATAGAGCAGAGTCAAAGACAGCTCCAAAGCCAGATGACTACAAGATCACTACAGTAGTTAACAAAGAAGAGCCTTGGTACGTAAACAGTGGCGGAAAGAAGGGCAAGAAGTACTACTACAAAGCAGTTGCAAAGGTTTACGATGCTAACGGCGAACTTGTAGCAGAGACAGAACTCACACAAGGCAAGTACGGTTGCAGAACTAGATAATAGTTTTGGCAATGCACAAATAAAAAATTAATATCAAATTCAAAAGAACCTCGGACTTTCGGGGTTCTTTTCGTATGCTTTACTAAGTGGTCTTTTTATATATTTTAACCATAAAATATACATAACCGTTGCAAACAAATGTTCGCGTATGGTATAATTAGGTATCAAAAGAAAAGGAAATGATGATTCTAATTATGGCGAATTCGCCATAATTAAGCGGAGGCAACAATGAAACAAATATCTGTTAACGGCACAGAAATTAGTGTCATTTCCCATGACAACGCCGATTATATTTGCATTACTGACATGTTGAAGGCTAAAGATGGTGATTTTTTTGTTACGGATTGGCTGAGAAACCGTAATACGCTTGAATATATTGGAACTTGGGAAAGTGTTTATAATCCCGATTTCAATTATGACGGCTTTGAAAAGATAATAAAACAAGCAGGACTTAACAGCTTTAAGATTAGTGTGAAAGAGTTTGTTGAAAAAACAAATGCAATCTCTATTTCGGCAAAAGCTGGCAGATACGGAGGTACTTATGCTCACGAAGATATTGCCTTTGAATTTGCTATGTGGATTAGTCCACAGTTCAAGATATATGTTGTCAAAGAATTTCAGCGCTTGAAAGCTGAGGAACAGAAGTTGCTTGGTTGGTCGGCGAAGCGTGAATTAACGAAAATCAATTATCGTATTCACACTGATGCGATAAAAAATAATCTCGTTCCTGAAAAACTATCTCCGAAGCAGATTTCATCTGTTTATGCGGATGAGGCAGACGTTCTCAATGTTGCTTTGTTCGGGAAAACAGCAAAAGAGTGGCGTGAAATGAATCCCGACAAGAGAGGTAATATTCGTGACTATGCTTCAATGAATGAGCTGATTTGCCTTTCAAATTTGGAAAACATCAATGCTGTACTGATTAACGAAAATATACCGCAATCAAAACGGTTAGAAAAACTAAATCAAATTGCCATTCATCAAATGAAGGTATTGCAGGAAGTTGATAATAAGAAATTGCTAAAGTAGATGCGTAAAGAAAGGTTTGAATGCGATCATTCGAAAATATGCAAGATAAAGTTTACTGCTATCCTGTGTATGCCAATTGCTGCAGGGATTTGTGCAGAAAATATTTCATCTGCTTGAAAAGGAAAGAATTATATGATAAAATAACTAACAGTGTTAGTTATTTTTTATTTGGAGGCGATACGATGGAAGAGCTACCACAATTAGCCCAGACTTTCATTAGTTTAAGAATGGGGCAAAATTACAGAAATTATACTCGCAGTTTTGCGCAAAACGAGTTAAACACAATAGAAATACTGGAACTTGTCAATAAGCAGGGACAGGCACATCCTAACGAAATGTCAGAAAAGTTGGCGATAGCAACTTCCCAGATGGCTGTATTATTGAATCACCTTGAAAAAGAAGGATTAATCGAACGCATAAGAGATGAAAGCGACCATCGGAAAACGATTATTAAGGCGACCCTAAAAGGGAAAGAATACAATAGAATCCAACTTGCAAAATACCACCATTTTATTGCGGAAGTGTTTGAGACAATGGGTGAAGAGGAGGCAAAGGAGTTTGTTGTGCTATTTTCAAAATTCATTGACACAAGTTTCCGGTTGATGAAAGAGAGGGGGAAAAATGCTCAAGAAATCAGTACAGGAGGCACGACATAAGCGACAATATTTAAAGATTTTGAATATTCAGGATTACACAAAGAAGGAGTATTTTAATAAAGATGGTTGCGGACTAGAGATAGAATTTGGAGTTCATTATGAAGCTCGCAGCAGCATATATATTGGCACGGGGCTTAAAAAGATTAAGGAGTTTGTTGGTGACCGCGGCAAGTTCGTAACGGACGAAAGCATAGGACAATTCTTAAATATAGAGATTGTGCTTAACCCATTTCCACGGGATGAACTAAAGCCGATATTTGATGGCATTATAGATATTTTGAATTTTTATGAGAATTTCATATTTGATGAAAAATGTGGGGTACATGCTAATTTCAGGGCTGATGAAAAATTGAAAAAAACATACTATGGTTTGTTATCAGATGGAAGGTATGATAGTGAAAGGTTCAGCCATAGCAAGTATAAAAAAGATTTCAATGAAACCATTTTGAATCCGGATGGCTCAAAAAAGAGCTACGAGGAATATTTGGAATACCAGCGAAATGTGGGAGCAAAATATTGTGGAATAAATTTTCTAAAGCCTAATCTCCTGGAGGTCCGCACACTGAACCTTGATTGGAAAGATGTAGAGTTCTTTTATGATATTTACGATGAAGCCGTTACTCAATGTTTAAGAAATGACCATCAATGAGCATTAATAGCAAACTTTCCGTATGCCATACACCAACTTGTATGCCAATCGCTGCAGTGATTTGTGCAGAAATGACTTAAAGAACGACCACTTAGATGTATTCTAGGTGGTCTTTTTGTATTAACCCGTTTTGTGTGGTAATAGTGGCATTTTCGGACGTAAAGGTCATCAAAAGTCACAAAACGCGCCGATTTTGGTGTGAAAATTTCATCAAAAACGCAAAATGTGACTTCCTCGATAAAAATTGGCTAAAAAGTCATCGATTTTTTGAAAAACGATGACTTTCCTATCCCACAAAATATCAAAAGTCACAAAAGTGTTTTTTAGGACCGGAAATTCGGGAAAAACCGCAGAATTCAGCACAAAAAGTGACTTTTCCCAATTTCAAATCACAAAAAGTCACTTTTGCGAGCAAAACGCAGTGTATCTAAGGCCCTCGGGGATTTACAGTGTTTAACGGCTGTGGTAATATGCTGATATAGAGATAAAACTGAATTCTACAGAGGTAATGTCATGCCAAAAGGTGAATTAATTGTGGCTGTAATAATGTTTGTCTTTGCGGGTATTTGCGCATTCATAAGTTTCCGACAGTTTGCAGAAAAGGGCGTGCCATTTAATAACGCCTATCTGTATGCTTCAAAAGAGGAACGCAAGCGAATGAATTTAAAGCCACACTTTAGACAGTCTGCAATAGTATTTTGCTTTCTGACAGCAGTATTTATCATAATTGGATTGGCCAGAGTCTTTCAGAACGACAAGATTCAACTGATAGAAATCCCAGTAATTGTAGGTGCAATAATATATGCAATTGCTTCATCCATAAGAATGGAAAAAAGTAACAAGAGATAAATTTTAGTTCGCGCTCTAATTTTCATATATTTTCACTCGCTAAAATATTTTGAAATTAACTTTACAGATATATTGAAAGGAATAATGTGATGATTGATTTTAAAACAACAATGAAAAAGGATTTGAAATAGGCTATAACGTATTAAACAAAATTAAAAAAATATTTAAAAAATACTAATGAATTAATAGAAAACTATGTTTAGAGAATTAAGGCGAAAGAAAAACGAAATAGGATTAGATGAAGCAAAGCGCCTTTTGAAAACCGAGCGCCGTGGTGTGCTTTCGATGATAGGCGATGAGGGTTACCCTTATGGCATTCCACTCAACTATTTTTATAGCGAAGCAGAGGGAAAAATTTATTTTCATGGAGCGCGTGAAGGACACAAAGTAGATTCACTTAGAAAGTGTGACAAAATATGCTTCACTGTCTATGGCAACGAGTTTTCCAAGGAAGGTGAGTGGGCTCCTTATGTCCAGAGTGCAGTAGTGTTCGGCAGATGCCATATGATAAACGATCAAGATCGTGCAATAGAGCTCGCCAGAAAGCTTGCAGAGAAGTATTATCCGGACAAGTCCTTAATAGATGAAGAAATTGCAAAATCTGGCCGTTCAGTCCAGCTTTTCGAAATAGAAATAGAGCATATCAGCGGTAAGCAGATTCAAGAGAGATGAAGCATCCTTTTTTATTAGACAATAACCCCTAATGGAAGGGGTTTTGTATTGCAATCTTAATTAGATGGTAGTAAAATAGTATTGTAAAAAATTGTAAAAAGCGACCTAGGGATAATAGGCCGCTTTTAAATTGCATTGACGAATAGTACTAAATATGGTACTATATGAAAGGAGATAACATGCCACCAATAGAAAAGATAATCGAGAAAATGAAAGTGGCACCTAATACAATTAGGCCAGAAGAATTAGAAAAAGTTCTATTAGGCTATGGCTACAGATTTGCAAGGCAAAAAGGAAGCCATAGGCATTATATTAACCAAGATGGGGACGTGATTACGATTCCTCAGAAAAATCCAATAAAAAGAGATTATGTAAAAGAAGCACTAGAAAGGATAGGTATAAAATGACAGTAAAAGAATATATGGATCTGCCTTATACTCGAGTGATAAAGAAAGTTTCCAATGAGGAGGGCACATACTATTTTGGGACAATATTGGAACTGGACGGATGTATGAGTGACGGCACGACAATCGAAGAGCTTTATGAAAACCTAAATGAGGCCATGGAAGGGTACATTCAAGTAAAACTCGAAAACGGATTCGATGTGCCCCTTCCTGAGTCCAGCGATGGCTATAGTGGGAAATTCAATCTGCGTATACCCAAAAGCCTCCACCAGTCGCTTGCCATTCGCGCAAAGGAGCAGGGCGTTAGCCTAAATCAATATATCCTATATAAACTCGCAAGTGTTTAAGAAAGGAAATAGAACACATCAATTTTGTTTTCATCGAATTCATTTCCTGCCATAACCTCCTTACTAAAACTTTATTCTATTCAAAATCTTGGACAAAATTAGAACCCCATAAAGCCAAAGCTCATAGCATCAGCTCCACACCAAGAATATTGATCATAATCATTGCCATACTCGAAGCAGCTAAGGCTTAAAAGCTTGCCATTGATGTCCAAGAAGTACTCACCAACAGCATAATCTACGCCATCAACATCATTTAAGTGTTCTGCATAAATAGCACTATATTTCTTGCCAGTTTCAGGTGAAGTGAATTCGTACTCTTCGAATTCTGTGCAAGCACAATCTGCGATAACGGCGTTAGCCATATCCTTCACTGTAAGTCCAAATTCGTTATCAGTGTAGTAAAGCACATAGCCAGGGAAGTCTTCCTCATAGTCATAGCCTTTTGAGATAGCAAAGTTAGATATTTCTGTGTTGGAAAGTTGCATAGGCTTGCAAACAGCAGGAGCAAAGAATGTCACGCCGTCCATTACAGGAACTTCATAGGAATTCATTGTGTATTCTAACTCAACAATGTCTTCGCCATCCTGGAAGAAATAGTGCTGGCTATAAACAATTTTATCTTTGTATTTGTTGCGGTCAGCAGCGGCATAATAAACATAATTATAATCACCTTTGCTGTACCACTCATCGTATTCAATGACTGATAAATAATCCTGGTTTGCATAATCCTCGTTTGCGGATGATTGGGCATCTTCGAGGAGAGACTTTTCGGATTTCCATTTGTATACTGCAAAAGCAAGCATATTAGCATCCTCATCAACGTTCACGAAATTGTAAACTGTTTCGTAATCTACGCCATCAACAAGTTCGCCAGCCGTGAAAACACCTTCAAGCAAAACAGAAGGAATGTTGTCACCTAAATCAACGGTATAATTGGTATAGACACCTAAATCCTCATTTCCTTTTTCGTTGCCGCAAGCAGCGAGTGTAAAAATCATTACGAGTGCTAATAGTACCACTAAAAATTTTTTCATAAATACCTCCTATATGGTATAATAAGGATGGCTTATAATGTGAAATTAAGCAAAACAACCTTATAATAACTACCCATACATTATAGCGCATTTTAGCAAAAACAACAAACTTGTTACATTTATGAGGTGACAAAATGAAAACAGCTAAAATAGATGCTTAAAAAGGATTGAAGGCGGATTTAAATGACAGTAAAAGAAAAGACAAATGTGATGCGTGTTTTGGACCAAAAGAAGGTTCCATACAACGCATATCACTATGAGAGCGAGGGCGCACTTTCTGGCGTAGAGGCGGCCAAGGCCATTAATATGCCAGAGGAAAAGATGTTCAAAACGCTTGTGACTGTGGGTAAGTCTAACGAGCATTACGTTTTTGTAATTCCTGTAGCAAAGGAACTTGACCTCAAGGCGGCTGCTAGTGCAGCGGGCGAAAAGAACATCGAAATGATCGCGCAAAAAGAACTGTTGCCGCTCACGGGTTACATCCACGGTGGATGTTCACCGATTGGTATGAAAAAGCAGTTCAAGACTTTTATCGACAGCTCTGCCGAGGCGCAGGAAAAAATTGTTTTCAGCGCAGGAAAGATTGGATACCAGGTAGAAGTCGCTCCTGAAGACCTTAAAAAAGTTATAAATTTTAGATATTTTGACATAGCAAAGTAATACAACACAAAAATAGAGCCTAGGAGGGCAATCTCCTAGGCTCTTTCTATTTATCGCTAAAAGTGCTATAATTAGTATTACTGTTAGCGTATTAAGAAAGGATGTAAAAAATGCCTACAACGAGACTTATAAAAGTTATCATCAGCATAGTGATGAGCCTAATAGCCGCAACATTGTACCTTACATTAAAGGGTGAGGAAAGAAAGAAATGCATGTATGCGATGTTCGCTTGCACTCTAGGAGATATATTTATGGTTGACACATTCGGATTAGGTGATGTTTCAACTTATCCGGGCGCAGGTTTCTTCATGTTAGGTCATGTGATATATGCACTTGCATTTATTAGTGCGTCAAAGAGAAAAGGATATAAGATTGTGAACGGTGGCTTCAAGACAGGGCTTGCATTCGTAATTGTTATGACTGCAGTTTTGGCAGTTCTTGCATTCGTGGTTCCAGAGAAACCAGAAACAGTAATGTTCTTCTTGATTTTGATCTATATCGCAGTTATCACATTCAACCTGGTTTGCCAGTTCTCGTATGCTACTAACGAAAAGGGCGGCAGGCTGCTGCTAATCGCAGCGATGACATTATTCTTTGTATCAGATTGGGTAATTTTCTTGAACATGCTTGCAATTACACCTGCACATAACGATTTGGTGTGGGCTACATACATTCCAGCACAGATGTTTATAATTATATTTAACTCAGGAAAAAGGGCTCGTGAGAGCGCGATTCAATAAGGAGGAAAACATGGCATTAAAATTTGTAAGTCTTGGCGATCCTAGCCAAGCCCCATATTCCGATATCGTCGAGATTAATGACAAGATGATGTTCTTATCAGGTTTGGTCTCAGAGGACCTTGAAAAGGGCGTTTTGCTCCCTGGAACGATAACAGAAGAGACGAAGGTAGCTCTTGACAACATGAAGAAGATTCTCGAAGCAAATGGTTCCGACATGGAACATGTTATTAAGACAGAAGTTTTGCTTCATGATTTCAGTGAGCGTGACGAAATGAACGTGGAGTACAACAAACATTTCGTTGCTGGCAAGCGCCCAGCTAGACTTTGCTACGGCGGCGTAGACTTAGCCGATGGCCTCAAAATTGAAATCACAGCCATCGCCCTAAAGAAATAATTAAACGGCCGAGTATATAAAGTACAATAATAAGCTTTATAAATGCACCAATCAGTTTGTGGCCAAAACCACGAAAGCTGGTGGATATACATATGTCCTGTTTGTAGAAGTAAATGGAACAGCTACTCTATTAATTCCAATGGCTAACTACTGCTAATAACAAAAAGAGCGAGAATATGCTTAAACAAGGAACTTTTATCAATAATAAATTTAATAAAATGCTGCTCGGATGTTTCTGGGGTAGTTTGGCATACGCTATCAACTTGATGACGGATTCCATTGTCAGTGGTAATGTTCTCGGCGAAGTATCGCTACAGGCGGTTTCCATCGTTTATCCGTTGTTTTCAGTTGTGTATTTTGTTTCTTATCTTATTGCCCCTGGAGCGGGTGTTATCTTCGGAAAACGAATAGGTGAATTTAATAAGGAAGAGGCCTCTCGCGTTGTCGGTACAACTTTCGTAGCAACAGCGATTATCGGAGTCCTTCTCATGATTGGACTATGGCTCATTAAGATTCCTTTTTTAACTTATTATGGTTGCGAGGGTCAATTGATGGAAGAGGCCTCAAGATATTATAACTGGCTCATCTTCTTTGCTATAATAGAATGTATGGTAGTGCCATTGTATTATTTAACAGCCACGGATGGTGAAGCTGTTCTAGTATCAGTTGCGAATACAGCTAATATTGTATCAAATGTGGCTTTGTCTTTTATTCTATCAGCGCAATATGGAATTGCAGGATTGGGAATAGCAACATGCGTTGGCAGGATGTTGTCTGCGACAGGCTATTTGTTCCACTTTTTCAGGAAATCAAATAATGTCAAGTTTCGTTTCTGCTTGGACCTGAAATATGTGAGGAAAGCTCTTTTCCTCAGTTTCAGTTACTACATGTATTATATATTCCTTGCAGTAGTAGATATCGTTTTAAACAAAATCATTATAAGCACATGCGGTATGGAATTGCTTCCTGCGTATGCTGTGGTTAATCTTGTATTCGGAACTTGTGAAATGTATGAAGCATTTACAACTTCAAGCATGGCAATGATTACTTGTTTTCTTGGAGAAAGAAACAGTCATGATATGAAGCTTCTCTTCAAGACTATAAGGCGCACGATGATTTGTATGGCCATTGGACTGTGGGCATTGTTCTTCTTCGGCGCGCCATTAATGCCACGCTTGTTTGGACTTGAAACAGAATTAACGATTAATGCAGCTATTTATGTTTCAAGGATAATGTCCTTTACAACTTTGGGATTTGGTACATGTTTCATGATCGGCAATGTTCTTTATACTATTGAAAAACCTTTGCTGTCATGTTTTGAATCTTTCCTAAATGATGCGGCTATGCCACTAATATGTTCACTGCTGGCAGGTACTTTTTGGGGATTTAATGGTATTGTTGTAGGTATGGCTCTTAGCCCATATATGGCATTTGCAGTTTACTCTTTGGTTATGATTTCTTTCAAAGGAAAGAAGGGCTTCCCATTTTACTTTGAAACAGATGATGAAGAGGGTGTTTCCTATGATCTCTATGTTACAAAGGAGTCAATTCCTTTAGTAAGAGACTGGGTCTCCCACCAAGTAACAGACCATGGATTTAATATTAAGAACATAGAACTACTCATTGAAGAGTTTTATACGAGAGTGCTGGAGAAGAATCCAGGAAAACGGGTATTATCCGAATGTACACTGCTGTTCAGTGATAAACGGGTTAAGATTATCATTAGGGATAATGGTGTTATCTTCAACTTTATTGATGAGAATAACAAAATTGAATCCCTTAATGCACACCTTCTTAACCTTCTATTAGAACAGACGACGGGAAAAGAATATCTTGTGACAGCGGCATTCAATAGGGACGGGTTTGTATTTGAAAAGTAGCATTAAATATTGTATAATAACAAGTTAAGGCATATAAAATATAGCAGAAAATCGAGAGGGCTTGATTATGTTAGAAGAAAAGAAAACAGTAGAATTAAAAGATGAAGAATTAGAAAGAGTAGCAGGTGGTAGAGGCCGTGTCATTTACACTATCAATGCCGGTATTTATCACATTGTCGCAAACGAATATTTTCAAGTCACGAGTCAGCAAAGAGGGCCTGGGGGCTCACCTATTTCAGGAATACCGCTAAGGTTGGGAGAAGATGGCAAACTGCATAAGGAAGGTATTACAACGACTACTGTTGCTATTGGTACTCTGTGTAAATGTGCCACTGCAAACAATTTAGAGATTGTAGGCTAAGCAACCGCATTTAAGGATTTACACGCATATATAGTAAAAGCATAACAAAATATATCAAAAGAAAGAGAGGACTTAATTGTGTTAGAAGGAAAGAAAGCAGTAGAATTAAAAGAAGAAGAATTAGAAGAGGTTAATGGTGGCTTATCATATAAGCAAACTGTTAATGGTGTTGAAAGAGTGATTGAGATTAAGGCCGGAATGACATTTACAACTGCTATGGAACCCGGAGAGACATGTACAGTTCTTATCGTACAATCCGAAGGCCTTCTCTATAAGATTAGCAATGGTTATACACGCAGCCATTTATTGACAGACCTTAAACCAACATTCACAAATATTAACTAATCAGGAGAAGAAATGAACGAGGAAGTATTTAGAAAGAAAAGCTTAGACAAAGTTAAGTCGCCAGAAAATCTTGACGACTATATTCAACTTGCTAATCCAGGAGTATGGCTAATTATTATTAGTGTCGTTGTTCTTTTAATAGGCGCTTGCATTTGGGGTGCATTCGGACATGTCGATAGTATTGTTGAGACAACTGTCAGAGTGGATGACGAAGTTATTAGCTGCAATATTCCTACAGAAGACATTTCATTTGTTATGGTTGGTACAGCTATGAAAGTGGGAGATTACGAGTTAGAGATAAGCAGTATAGGCGAGGAGACACCTATGGGATATCCTTGCACTCTAAAGTCTGACGAGAATATTGAAAAAGGATTTTATCCTGGAAAAATTGTGATAAAGAGCGTAAAACCTTTATCGTTTATATTTAATTGAGAGTTTTGATATGGCAAAAAATATAAAAAAGCCGATTACAAAAGGTATTTGCAAGGTACCTGTAATAATGCAATTAGAAGCTTTAGAATGCGGGGCAGCAAGCCTTTGCATGATTTTGGCTTATTATAATAAATGGATACCGCTTGAACAAGTGAGAGAAGACTGCGGAGTTTCTAGAGATGGATCAAACGCAAAGAACGTTTTAAAAGCAGCAAGAAATTATGGTTTCATTGCTAAAGGTTATCGCTATGAACCAGAGACTCTCAAAGAAAGTGGAACATTCCCATGCATAATACATTGGAATTTTAACCACTTTGTAGTGCTTGATGGATTTAGAAATGGCAAGGCATATATTAACGACCCAGCAAAGGGCTCGTATAGCATTTCTATGGAAAAGTTTGATGATTCTTTTACAGGAATATGCTTGCAGTTCGAGCCATCAGAAACCTTTGAACCTTCAGGCAAGCCAAAGAGTATGTTTTCCTTTGCGGCCAAGCGTTTGCAGGGCACGAGGGTAGCAATTCTATTTACGGTACTCACAGGAATTATTGCTTCATTAATGAGTATGCTTCAACCTGCATTCTCCAGAGTATTTATGGATAATTTGCTTACGGGCAGTGACTTAGAATGGTACACTCCATTCCTCATCCTATTAAGCGTATTTTCTTTAATACAGGTTGTTATGTCTGGTGTCCAAGCCATTTATTCGTTAAGATTAAATGGAAAAATGGCAGCTGTCGGTAATGCTACTTATATTTGGAAAGTTCTCAAAATGCCAATGAAGTTTTTCACTCAACGTATGGCAGGAGACATTCAAAGTAGGCAAGCTGCCAATGCGTCGATTGCAAATTCATTAATAGGCACGTTTGCACCATTGTTGTTAAATACAGCCATGATGGTTTTCTATTTGGTTGTAATGTTAAAATACAGCGTAATTTTGACAATCATTGGACTAGCATCATTATCAATAAATGCTGCCGTTTCAAGATATATATCAAAAAAGCGTCTCAACATTACACGCGTTTCAATGAGAGATACTGCAAAGCTAGCTGCAGCAACTGTTGCTGGCATTGAAATGATTGAGACGATTAAAGCATCTGGTGCAGAAAACGGATTCTTTAAGAAGTGGGCCGGATATCAGGCAAGCGTTAATACTCAAGAGGTAAAGTTCCTTAAAATTAACCAATATCTTGGAATGATTCCACAGTTTGTTTCTGCTTTAGCTAATTATGCTGTGCTTTTCCTCGGCGTTTGGTTAACAATGGAGGGACAATTTACAGCAGGTATGGTTATGGCCTTCCAGGGATTTTTAGCATCATTTATGACACCAGCTATGACTCTTGTTTCTGCTGGTCAAACCCTTCAAGAAATGCGTGCGCAGATGGAGCGTGTAGATGATGTAATGGAATACCCTGATGATATAGTTTTTGACGAAGAAAATACAACGGATGATTATAGAAAACTAAAGGGAAATATCGAGCTAAAAAATGTGGTCTTTGGATATTCACCTCTTTCAGAACCTTTGATTAAGGATTTCAATTTATCGCTTACACCTGGAAAGAGCGTTGCAATTGTCGGTGCATCCGGATGTGGCAAATCTACAATGTCAAAACTTATTTCAGGTTTATATCAACCTTGGTCAGGAGAAATTCTATTTGATGGAAAACCAATGAAGGAAATTCCTAAGGATGTATTCAAGGGCTCATTGGCTGTTGTCGATCAGGATATAATTTTATTCGAGGATACTATTGCCAATAACATTAAGATGTGGGATGACAGTATCGAAGATTTTGAAATGATACTCGCAGCACATGACGCTCAAATACATGATGATATTATGCAACATCCAAATGGATATCAGCATAAAATCATAGAGGGAGGAAAGGACTTTTCCGGAGGACAAAGACAACGTCTAGAGATAGCGAGAACTTTAGCCCAAGATCCTTCAATTGTTATTTTAGATGAGGCAACAAGTGCCTTAGATGCCAAGACAGAATATGAAACTGTTAAAGCTATTAAAGCAAGAGGAATAGCTACGATAATCATCGCCCATAGGTTGTCCACTATACGTTCCTGCGATGAAATAATCGTTATGGAACATGGCGAGATTAAAGATCGTGGAACACATAAAGAATTAATGGAAAAGAGCAAGATTTATATTGATCTTGTGAGCGCAGAGTAAGGAGGTAGCATAATGAGTTGGTTTGAAGAACAATTGCGCTACCGTAAACAAAGCGATAACGCAAACTTTGAAGATTCAATAGATACAATCGCCAATTCTGTAATGGGAGTGCGTCTTAAGGATGCCCTTAGTAAAAAAGAAGTAGCCAATTCAGCGATTGATCAAATATTAAAATTCTATCATTTGAAGGCAAAAAGGGAAGATTTACCTATCCACTTCAAAACGATTGACGAGCAAATAGAACATGCAATGCGTCCATTCGGTATAAAGTCTAGAAAAGTATGCCTAGATGAAGGATGGTATAAGCATTCCGTTGGCGCAATGATAGGAACTTTAAAAGAAGATGGATCAGCTATAGCCCTAATACCTGGCAAGCTTTCGGGCTATAAAATGGTTGATATTGCAACGGGTAATCACATTAAGCTAAACAGAAATACAGAAAAGCTTATCGATAGTGAAGCCATGTGCTTTTATGAACCGATGCCAGAAGGAGCATTAAAAATATCGGATTTGCTTTCTTTTATGGTTAAGCAATTGAGCTTGGCAGATATAATTATATATATTCTTTTAATGATAGCATCTACATGCTTGGGATTACTATCAACATGGTTTACTAAGTGGCTATTTGGCGATGTGCTTGAATCTGAAAGTATTGAAATATTAATAGCCCTCGCAATATTCGTTGTATGTTTTACTATAGCGAACTTGTGCTTTACCGTATATAAAGAGTTGATCGATGCTAGAATAACGATAAAGCAGAATACTGCAGTTCAAGCTGCCGTTGTGAACCGCATTATGAGCCTTCCGCCTACATTTTTCAGGCAGTATTCAGCCGGCGAGTTATCACAGCGTGCAAGTTATGTTCAATCTTTATGTTCGACGTTATTCTCTACTATCGGAATGACAGGAATCACATCGGCATTTTCGCTTGTATATATAGGACAAATATTCAAATTTGCGCCTTCCCTTGTTTTGCCAGCTATGCTTGCTGTAATTGCGACATTGATTCTTTCGCTTATTACAACTTTCGTACAGATGAAAGTATCAAAGGAACAAATGGAATACGCTGCGAAAACTAGCGGACTTACATATTCTATGATTTCTGGAATTCAAAAGATTAAGTTGGCTGGTGCCGAAAAGAGAATGTTCGCACGTTGGGCAAGACATTATTCAAAGGAAGCACAACTTGCTTATAACCCTCCGGTATTTTTAAGACTTAGCAGTACGCTCAGCTTGTTTATAACCCTTACAGGAACAGTATTCATCTATGCCACAGCAGTTCACAATAGTGTATCAATATCAGACTATTATGCATTTAATGCTGCGTATGGAATGGCTTCAGCTGCATTTATGTCTGTAGTATCAATTGCAACAACTGTAGCGAATATTAAACCTATTCTTGAAATGGCAAAACCAATTTTAGAGGCGATACCTGAAAAACATGCCGAAAAAGCGAATATAACTGAGCTTAACGGAGAAATAGAACTATCTCATGTATCTTTCGGTTATAATGAAGATATGCCAAATGTAATAGATGATTTGTCTCTTAAAATTGCTCCCGGTGAATATATCGCGATTGTTGGACAAACAGGTTGTGGTAAAAGCACTTTGATGAGGCTTATATTAGGATTCGAAACGCCACAAAAGGGAAGCATTTTCTTTGATAAAAGAGATGTTAATTCAATCGATTTGGAATCTTTGCGTCAAAAAATTGGTGCAGTTTTGCAAGATGGTAAACTTTTCTTAGGTGATATATATTCAAATATCGTAATAACTGCGCCAGAACTTACCATAAAAGATGCCTGGGAAGCAGCAGAAATCGCATCAATAGCTGATGATATAAGATCAATGCCAATGGGAATGAGTACAATGATTTCTGAGGGCCAGGGAGGTATTTCCGGAGGTCAAAGGCAAAGACTTATGATTGCAAGGGCAGTAGCTCCAAAGCCAAAGATTTTAATTTTTGATGAAGCTACGAGTGCTCTCGATAATATTGCACAAAGAAATGTAACAAAGGCGATAGATTCGCTTAAATGCACTAGAATTGTTATCGCTCATAGACTTTCAACGATTCAGCATGCAGACCGCATAGTTTTCCTTGAAAATGGAAAGATTGCAGAAGATGGAACTTATGAAGAACTTATCGAAAAGAATGGCAAATTTGCGAAGCTTGTAGAACGTCAGCGCCTGGATTATGATGAATAATTACGTGTTATTCGTAGTACATAGTTATAGAAACAAGAAAATTTTTTAGCAAAAGGAGAAAACAAAATGAGTAATGACTGGAAAAAACAATTAGCTGAACTTTCAAAAAATGAAGAGTTCCAGAAAAAGCAGAAAGAAATTGCCGAAAAATTTAAAGATAATGAGGCAGCTATGAAGGAAGAAAGCATCAAGCTTCTAGCGGAATATGGTATTACGGAACCTGAAGGGGGCTTTAAGGCACCCGTAAAGGAGCTCTCCGACGATGAATTAGGTGCCGTAGCAGGCGGAATTTATAGATCCGAATGTGTATGTCCTCTTGTTGGAGTCGGTACAGCAGGTTCGGCGACTTGCGTATGCCCTGCTGCCGGCGGTGGAACAAATAACTCTGAACAATGTACAGATGCCGGAGGCTGCGGATGCTTCTTGGGCGGATATGGTGAAATCTATGGTGACTAAGAAAGAAAACTAGCAAAAGGAGAAAACAAAATGAGTAATGACTGGAAAAAACAATTAGCGGAACTTTCAAAAAACGAAGAGTTCCAGGAAAAGCAGAAAAAAATCGCCGAAAAATTCAAAGATAATGAAGCAGCTATGAAGGAAGAAATCACAAAGCTTATGGCGGAATATGGTATTACGGAACCAGAAGAAGGTTTTAAGGCACCCGTAAAGGAACTCTCAGATGATGAATTGAACGCTGTAGCTGGCGGAAATTTCCTATGCATAATGACAGAATGTGCCTGTGCTGTCGCTGGTTACGGCATAGCCGGTGATGGTGGACCGGCGCTTTGCGTATGCCCTCTTGCTGGTGGCGGAGCATCCTCATACATTAACGAGCAAGAAGGAAGAAACCCTGGAGGCTGCGGATGCTTCTTGGGCGGATATGGCTCAGTTGAATGGCAATATGAATAAAATGTACGCCTATCTAAACCCAGACCTTCAACTTAGAGGTTGGGAAAAACTTGAATATGCCTTGGTGAGCAAATCAAATGCTTGGACCACTTTCCTCAGAGCACAGGAATATCAATTCCTTGATCTTTGTAATGGAGAAATCGACCTTTCCTTGCCGATTTTCCCTGCGGAATTCAAAGATTATCTAGAAGAAGCTGTGCGTAAGGGAATCGTATTCAAAAGTGATACCCCTCATCCCATCGAACCGGATCAGAGATATTTTAAATATAACAACCGGTATATTTCGACTGCACACTGGTCTATAACCGGCAAATGCAACTGCAACTGCAGGCACTGTTTTATGTCTGCGTCCAAGGGAACGCTAGGTGAGTTTGACCACGAGACGATTATGGATATCTGCCGTCAGATTGTTGATTGCGGTATAAGAAAGGTCAGCATTACAGGCGGAGAACCTTTAATCTGTGATAGCTTTTGGGATGTGGTCGATTACTTCATCGCGCACAATGTAAAAATTACGCAGATTTATTCTAACGGTTTACTGGTAGACCAAGATTTTATCGATAAACTGAAGCAGAGAAATATAGCACCGACAATCAATATGAGCTTTGATGGTGTGGGATACCATGACTGGCTGAGGGGACTTGATGGCGCTGAAGATGCTGTCAACAACGCCTTTCTAGTTTGCAAGGAAAACAATATACCTACTGCCTCTGAAATGTGTCTGCACAAAGGAAACGTGGGCGTACTGAGAGAGAGTATAAATCATCTTGCTAAGCTCGGTTGCAGAAGCATGAAGGTCGTTCCGGTCTCTGAAATCGGAAGCTGGAAAGAGAATAACGAAGGAACTACGCTGTCTGTAAAAGAACTGTTTGATATCTATCTGGATTATATTCCTTGGTTTTACAAGGACGGAGCGCCGTTAGATTTACAACTTAGTGGTTTCTTCATGGCAAAGAAGAACGATACAAAGAACTATGTTTTACCTATGGACAGATCCAAGCAGGATTGCGAAAAAGTCTGCCTATGCAACCATGCAAGAAATACGCTGTATATATCTCCACAAGGATATACTTTGTCTTGCATGTCCATGAGTGGTTCCGAGGATCGCTTTAATTATCCTAAGATTCAAGATATCGGTCTTGCAAAATGTCTTAACGATTCATCTTACATGGAGTTTATCTCGACACCGGCAAAAACCGTTATTGAGCATAACGAAAAGTGCAGAGACTGCGAGTATCGTTTCGCCTGTATGGGTGGATGTAGAGCTAGCGCCTTGGATACAACTCCAAACGATATCCTAGGACCTGATGAAGCCTGCTGCGAATTCTATAAAGGACAATGGAGTCAAAAGATTAAAGAAGCAGTAGAGCGTGTGTCGGTTGAAATCAAACAGATTTAAAGAAACTGCGAAATAGTTATAATAGATTTGAAAAAAGCGAAAGCGAGAACGTATTTTAGCAAGGAGAACACATAATGAGTAATGACTGGAAAAAACAATTAGTTGAACTTTCAAAGAATGAAGAGTTCCAGAAAAAGCAGGCAGAAATCGCCGAAAAATTCAAAGGCGATGAAGCAACAATGAAGGAAGAAATCACTAAGCTTCTAGAGAAGTATGGCATTGTAGAACCAGAAGAAGGTTTTAAAGCACCCGTAAAGGAACTCTCAGATGATGAGTTGGGCGCCGTAGCTGGTGGAGTAACATATTGCTGCGCATGTCCTTTTGTAGGCGTTGGTACAGAGGGTGGATTGACTTGTGCTTGTGCACTCGGCGGCGGTGGCGAAGCCAATAACGGAGATTGCCAGTGCGCTTGCGTTCTTGGTGGCGGTGGCGAGATTACTTTGCCGTAACGGATTATTAAGAGGGTCTATCGGGAAGGTAGACCCTTTCTATTGATTTGAAAGAAATAATTATTTGGACGGTTACAGGAAAATGCATCCTATTATAAGATTATCAAAAATGTATCCACAGATCTTATTCCCAATTGAAAGTGGAATACATAATACAGAAGAATATAGAAATGTGTGTCTAAGGGGTTTTAAGTGCGATAGAAAGCCGGATTTTACTTTCTCGGATAAAGATGTCTTGGAAATAATAGAAACCGAAGCAGGACCTGCAACTGTGCTGACACTATATTCTAGAGAAGATTTTGTACGAATGACACAATGCCTTTTCTATAAGTGCGAACCAGTTGCGATTCCAGATAGTATAGGCGCTAACACTATCATTGGACTTAATAACTGGGATAAAGTTCGTGCTGGAGAGGAGAACTACAAGGACATGATAATTGTTCTAAGTAGTGGCATTTATAGTAATGTAAATGCTATAGATGTTTGCAAAGCTACAGGAGGAAAGATTAATCTTTCTGACGAGGAATGGATTGAAAAATCAATCACCATTAGAAAGTTTCACGAACTAAGGCATTTCGTTGATAGAAAATTACGACCAGACGATGTTGATGCTTTGAGAGATGAAATTAATGCAGACCGGGATGGATTGAATGCTGCGTTTGGATATTATGACAAGAACATTGCTAAATTATTTTTAGGAATTGAGGGAGAAGAATATCGAGAAAGCGGCAGACTCGCAAATTATCTTCCTGAAGGAATATCCCTATCTGAATTTGTTCGAAGAGCAAAAACAATGATAGATTCTATATCTTAGATAAAATATATCAGAAGAAAGAGAGGACTTAATTATGTCAGAAGAAAAGAAAGCAGTTGAATTAGAAAATGAAGAATTAGAAAAAGTAAGTGGCGGTTATCCATATAATATGCCATCAACAGGATCATTTAAATGTCCACAATGTGGAAATAGGGATCGTCATAAAATGGGCGCTGATACTTACAAACGCCAAAGAGTTCAATGCGAGATATGTTGGCATGAAGGACCTATAGGTGAGTTTAGATATAATGAAGGACCGGGTATTCCGTTGTAAAAGAGCGTGTGAAAAAGACCAAGGAAACTTGGTCTTTTAAATTTCGGGTAATCAAAGTTTTTTAGGTTCTGTAGGAAAAGGAGCAGTTCAATGAACTACTCCTTTTACATATCTTTTGTCAGCACGAACCCGGCTTTAATATTCTTGAATTACAAATGACCATGTAGCACCACATTTAGAACAGCCATTCTTATTATAGTAATTTTTATTTTGTAGTGCGTTAGTCAGTACGGTTGGATCGCCAACACCGGAAATTCTATTGCCACATTTTTCGCACACTACTGCGTATCTTACTCCGCCGGAAACCTTTTCTAATAATTCGTCTTTTAATTCAAATGCATTTTTTTCTTCCATCGTAGCTAAATCCTCTCACATATGATAAATAATCAATAAGTTCTTTTGTATTGTACTATAGACTAACAAATTATACAACACCCGGAAACGGCTTCATTTTGGGCTCTTTTTGTTTACTATAAAAAGTGGTATAATTGCATTAATTATTGAAATAGTTAAAAAATCAGCTTGATATATGTATCCTTTTCAGTGATTTACACGTATATATAGTAAAAGCATAATAAAATATATTCAAAGAAAGGAAGGACTTAATTATGCCAAAAGAATATAAAGCAATTGAATTAAAAGATGAAGAATTAGAAAAGGCAAATGGCGGTACAGCTTATTTTGATTTTGAAAAATATCCTTATCCCGAGTTGACTGATGTTGAAATCGGAATAACTTGCCCTAATTGCGGCTACAACCCAAAACGAGATACTTTCCTTATGGGACAGGCAATAAAGTATTCAAGAAAATATCTATTCTACTTTTGCCACAACTGCGGTCATAAGTGGGGAAAACCAGGCGTAAAGTCATATATTTAACGCAACTTCAGTTTAAAGAGTAAAAAGGAGAACACAAAATGAGTAATGACTGGAAAAAACAATTAGCAGAACTTTCAAAAAACGAAGAGTTCCAGAAAAAGCAGAGCAAAATCGTCGAAAAATTTAAAGACGATGAAGCAACAATAAAGGCAGAAATCACAAAGCTTATGGCGGAATATGGTGTGACTGAACCCGAAGGAGGCTTTATGGCTCCCATAAAAGAACTATCCGATGATGAATTGGGTGCTGTAGCTGGTGGAAAAGGCTATTTCATAGGTGGAACGTGCTTCTGCTTTATGGGCGGAGGTGGAGAGGCTGGCCCAGCACTTTGTGTATGCGTTGCTGCCGGTGGCGGCTCAGACGCGTACGAGGATTCATCAAAAAATGGAAGCAACGGCGGCGGCTGTGGATGTGCTGCCTTCGGATGGGGCGATATCACAGGCGAATATTAGGATGAATGAAAGAATCAAATGGATAGATGTGGCAAAAGGTTTGGGCCTAATACTTGTAGTAGTAGGACACTTTTGGTATGGAAGCAATTTGCCAATCATCAATCAGGCAATATATTCATTTCATGTGCCTATGTTTTTTATGCTTTCGGGGCTTACATCTGCATATTCGACAAAGCAGGTGACATTCGCAGAACTCGCAAAAAAGAAAGCAGTGAGACTGCTCGTTCCATCGGCGATATTCATAGCGATTACAATCCCCGTATATATTTATGCAAACAAAGGTGTGACACTTTTGACCGCCTTGAAAGAGCTTTCATTCTTTGAAGGAAGTATCCCTTACAATTCACCTTGCTGGTTCTTAATCGTGCTTTTTGAAGTTGAAATTATGGCCTACTTCATTAAAAAGTTAGATAAGAAAATAGGCACGTTAGTATTTGTTTTAGGGTATATTATATATAAACTGGGATTTTCGCTCGTGTTTGGCCTTGATAAGGCAGTGATAGCGCTCGGATTTTATATGTTCGGATACTATTTTAAGGATGCATTAACTAAGGAGCCAACGCGGAACGAATGGCTGATGACGCTAGTATATGCCGCAGTGTGGGTCATTTCGGGATTAGTGTTGAATTCCAAAGTTACAATGTATGAGATGAAACTCGGATACTATTGGCTCTTTATACTTTCGGGTACTACAGGATCCCTGGTATTCATATTCTTATGCAAAACTTTATTGCGCAATCTGAATGTTCTGGCCAAGGTGGGCAACAACACAGTATTCATTATGGGCACGCACGTGGCTTTCAGCTTTGCCTTCAAAAAAGGCATGGCGATCCTGGGATATACCGGCACATGGGTTTACACGATAGCTGCAATCATCATCGCCGTAGGAATCGTATTTTGTTACCTGCCGGTTTGCAAATTAGTGGATAGATATCTGCCGATTCTGTCAGGAAAAGTGAAATAGAAATAGAGCATATCAGCGGTAAGCAGATTCAAGAGAGGTGAAGAACTGTTATTTAGGAGGATAAGATGAAGAGAAAAGTAATCAGTATAACAATTATTCTTGCAATGATTTTTACAATGCTTTCACTAACAGGTTGTGGAGACGGATCATTTAAGCAGGGAAAAGCATTATTTGAGCAATATGATGATAAAAACATCCAAAAAATAAATGTAGTAGAGCCGAAGTCAATAGAAGTTTTCAGTTCAGTATTAGGATGTGGCTATACTTATACGTCAGAAGAAAAACCAGAAGAATTTAGAGCATTAGTAGATGGATTTTGTAGCTTGATAGTAGAGAAAGAGATGACACCACCAGAGTCAGACGATGTTTTCCAAATCTACTTTACATGGGATGATGAGAGCACTACATATTTTGAAATGTGTGATGGTCATGCTGCAACATATGGTAAAAAAACTGATCGCGTAACATACTATAAACTTGAATATGGCAAAGAATATCAAGACATAATGCGTAATTGTCTTTACAAAGAATTCGGCAAACCTGTAGCCTATAAAACAATATATGATGGCAATGGCATTCACCTTGAATTAGGCGAATACGGCTTAGACGAATCTGGCAATTTCAAAATTGAAATCGTAGGAGATAACACATCTGATAAAGATGTTTGCTATAAACTAAATACAACAGTAAACGGTTTTCCTATTCATTCATATCAAATGTTAGGCCTCATGAAAGATAGCAATGCGGTAGGCTATTATATATCAATTCCAACAATGGTTCTCAAGGAATTCGGAATCGAAGTTATTGGTGAGGTGGCTTTCACGGTTGACATCTTTGAAGACTTAGGAACAATAGATACAGGCGAACTCGTAGGCGCTATTGATCAGCCTATCGTCCTAAAGACAGAAGACTACGCTAACATGGACACTCAAGTAAAGACTGGAGATATGTTATGTGAGTCTAATGGTGTATCAATTTACGGAACTAGAATCGAAATGGAACTATATACAGCTCTCGGAATGTACTACAAGAACGACTCAAATGAGGACGTAGTAGTTAACTTTAAGAGCATAGATTTAGACGGCGAACCTCTTGGCATGGGCGGAGCAGATGAAGTATTTTCAGTAAACGTGATGTCACATGGCGAAAAGTTTGCTTTCGTGCCACTCTATAATTATGAATGGAATCAGGAAACTAACGTTTCAACTAAAGTTGACATTGAAGAAATCAGCGTTTCATTCACGGTTAGAACTGATAAGGAATCACATAGCACAAGCAAAGCCGTCGTAGAGTAAACCTAGGTTTGAAAAAATCATGGATATTTGATACAACACCTTTGGAGGAAAAAGAATGGTAGAAAGTAATAATTCGATACTCATCAGGAGAATGACGCCCGAAGATGTAGATATGGTGTATGAGCATGTAATGAATTGTATAGGCCAATCAGCGGCAGTTAATAAAGTGTATGAAACTATTCATATGGATAGATGGCGTAGCCATTATACTAAAGAAATTCTAAGCAATATGAGTGACGACAACCATGTTTACCTGCTCTTTGATAATGGTGAACTTGTGAGCACTGCGGCAATCTCTGTAGATGAAGAAGATCCGACTTGGGCCGAAATTACAATGGTACTCACTAACTCTGAAGTACAAGGAAAGGGATATGGTAAGAAAATCCTAGAGCACTTAGAAACTGATGAGATTGCCCTAAAGCTTGGCAGAATGCGACTAGAAGCTTCTCTTGGCGCATACGATTTTTATAAAAATCTCGGGTGGTCTTTCCCAGGCGAAGAATTTGAAATGAGCATGACTGGTGGCGCCGAAAAATACCCATTAATTAAAATCTTGTCTGATTAAGCGACAAGATGTTTAGACATTTGATATAAGCTTTAAATGCAGAATGTCCACTACTCCGATAATTCGTAAAGTAGTGGACACTTTTTATATTTTGTAACATTCGCTCGCGTTTTGAAAAAGACTTACGCTTGCCACTAGGAGATGATTCGTATATAATAATACTAAACACGAAAAGCACAAAGGATGGAATTCCGACGGGCTTAAGGAACTTGTTTGACTATATCAACGAAGGCAAAGTTGCAAAAGGCGACGCATTTATAAAAAGTGTAGATGCCGTGGTCGAGAGTCTTCAGAGTAGCAGGGAGGTCTACGCAGCTATGACGATGTATGAAGAATTTGAAATTGAAAGACAGCGCTGGCAAAAAGAAAAGATAGAGATTGCCAGAAAACTAAAAGAGAAAGGTCTCGAAGTAGAATTTATTATTGAAGCCACTGGCCTTTCTAAGGAAGAAGTCGAAAAATTGTAAAGTAAACCCGCACATCGAAGTGAGCCCCTTCCATTAGACAAAGACTCTAATGAAAGGGGTTTTATTATGCAAAAATAGAAATACGAAGTGCATTTGCTCTTCGTATTTGATATAATTCAAGCATATAGATAGAAGGGAAACTAATAATGGGAACTAATCCAAATAAAGCAAAAATCAAGGAACTCGCAAAGGATAATCTCTCGTTCTATATTTACGATAGCGAGGGGATAGATAAGGCGGCAAAGACGCTTAGAAAAGCCTTTCCAGATGTGCTTTTCCTTTATTCACTAAAGACGAATCCTAAGCGTGAGATAATAGAGATGCTAGTGGCAAATGGATTTGGCACCGATGCGGCATCTTTAGGCGAAGTAAACTATGCCGTCCTTGCCGGCCTCGGACAAAATATGATTTACTATTCTGCACCAGGAAAGACTCAGGAGATGATTGAGGAAGGCATGAAAAATTCTATCGTAATCGCTGATTCACTCGCGGAACTCGACCGCATGGAGCTGGCTGCTAAGAAGATGGGAATAACAGCAGAAATCGGACTCAGAATCAATCCTAATTTCACAATGGATTCGGACGAGGGAGTTTCATCAAAGTTTGGTATTGATGAGGACTTAATATATGAGAATGCAGAAAAAATCTTAGGATACAAGAATCTGAAGGTGAAAGGAATCCACGTGCATTCCAGAAGTCAGGAATTGGACCATACGATTCTTAAGAGATATTATTCTAGGATGTTCGAGCTTTGCGAACGATTAAACAGTGTGCTTAATACGAAACTAGAATTCGTGAATATGGGCGGAGGATTAGGAATCCCATACAACCCGGATGATAAGCCACTCGAAGTGTCAAAACTCGGGAAAGAGATGTGCGACATAATCTCGGAGGCCAGAAAATCTCTCGGAGATATCAAGGTAATAATTGAAACCGGTAGATACATAGTCGGAAAGAATGGAACTTATGTCACTACGATTGTGGACAAGAAAGTATCACATGGTAGAAACTATCTAATCCTTGCTGCGACACTTAACGGATTCGCGCGTCCGTCCTTAGCAAAACTCGTGGAGAGCCAGGCGCAAGATATGCCAAAACCATCTGAACCGCTCTATACTAAACCAGGTGCATTCGAGTTCGATGTGATTACAGATTCCATTGCAACTGAAGAGGTTGATGTATATGGCTCACTCTGCACGGCAACGGATGTGATAGCTAAGGGAGTTGTGCTTCCGAAAGCTGAAATAGGCGATCTTTTCACTATTTCCAATGCGGGATCCTACGCAGCGGTGCTTACTCCGAAGCAGTTTGCTTCTCTTGAAGCAGTAAAAGAATTTATGATATAATTAACACAAGAAGGTAGCTATCGCTAAAGAATAAAATAGAGCCTAGAAGAACAATCTTCTAGGCTCTTTTGTTTTGTAAAATATGAAATATAAGCGGCTTGTCTAGGAATTAGAATCCTAAGACTTCAGCAATAGCAGTTACATATTTATGTGCCTTTTCGGCATCTGCAGATTGAGGATAAGCAAAGTCGAATCCCAAAACTGTGGCATTTTTTGTGATCTTGTAATAGTGCTCATTAACTAAGTTCTGACCATACCAGTCTTCATCATAAACAGTTTTTGCGAGATTTGCTCCATCCTTGGAAAAGAATGACATTTCATTGTAATTCCATGTTGCATCTATTGTCATGATATGTTCTTTGATTGTTGTACCCTGGCATTCATCTTCGTAAATCCAGAGATCAGGAAGTTTTTCCTTTGAATCTGAAAGCATTGCAATGCAATCAGCCTCTGCTTTGACTGCAGTCAAATCGTTCAGTACGTAAGTAGAAGGAAGATTAAATACATAATCACCTACTTCGTATTCTGCTAATTTACCGAGAGAAGCGCCTCCTTGATTATTACCACATGCTACTAAAGAAAAAATCATTACTAAACATAATAAAACTAACAAAATCCTTTTCATTTCTTTTACCTCCGAAGTATATTGGGGTTTTGTGATAGTAATTATATATTATTTGGACTAGGGATGCAAATGCTTTTAGTTTGCCATGAAAAGTGGTATAATTAATACTATCTATAAGCATAAGCTAGAGGATATAAATGTTTAAGAAAGTTTTTACTAGTATTTTAATAATCACAACCTTATCACTGATGCTTTCGGCACCCGCTTTTGGTGCGGAGGCTAAGGCAGGAGCTGAAACAGAAACAGCGGCTAGCAAGGAAGAGTACATCGCTACTGCTTTGAATATCAAAATGGTAGGCGACATACTCCTGCACGACCCGATAGAAGAGGCCGCAAAGCAAGAGGATGAGAGCCTCAACTTTGATTTTATGTTTTCCGAGGTCAAGGAAGATATTGAAAGCGCAGATTTAGCTATTGTAAACCAAGAGATTATTCTTGGCGGAACAGAGCTTGGCATTTCTGGATGGCCAGTTTTCAACGCACCTTTTGAAGTCGCAGATGCTTTGGTCGATGCGGGATTCGATGTGGTGCTACAAGGCACAAATCACGCCTATGACAAGGGTAAAAAGGGCATCTTAAACTGTTTAGAGAACTGGAAGGAAAAATACCCAGAAATCGCTGTTTTGGGCATTCATGAAACGCAAGAAGATAAGAACAGAGTCTATGTGTATGAAAAAGATGGCTTTAAGATTGCCATCCTGAATTACACATATAATACGAGCAAAGCTATGCCACAGAAGAATGCTTTCATGGTTGATCGCCTTGAAAAAAGCAAAGTTCTAAAGGACATTAAGTGGGCTGAAAAGCACGCTGATTTTACGATAGTTTGCCCACACTGGGGTACGGAGTATACATTTAAGGTTAATGATACGCAAAGGGCCTGGGCGAAACTTTTCCTCGCAAATGGCGTGGATTTGGTTATCGGCACGCACCCTCATGTCATCCAACCGATTGAGATGATGAAGGACAAAGCTGGCCACAAAATGCTAGTTTACTACTCCATAGGAAACTTTATCAATTCTACAGAAAATAAGGGAAAGGGTATCGCGAAGCGAATGCTCGGCGGCATCGCAGATGTGACTCTCGCAAAGGACGAGAACGGCAAAGTTTCCATAGAATCTTACGGGGTTATCCCAGTGGTAACGCACGTAGAGTATAAGACGAATGGCATCGTTACTTACAAGCTTTCCGAATATACGGAAGAGCTGGCAAAGGCGAACGAAATCAACAAGACAGTAACAGACTTTAGCTACGAATACTTAATCAAGACAACTAACAAAGTCTGGGGAAATATATTAGGTGACGAATTTAAACTTCCAGAAAAAGCCGAGGAGAAAACAGAAACTTTTGGAAAGTGACATAATTGATTGAAAATAAATTTAAATAGGAGACGCGAAATGAAAAAGCTCATATCTATATTATTGATTTTATTAATGCTGTTGTGTACTGCATGTACTCAAAGTGAAAGCCAAGTAGAAGCAACGGAAGATAGCGACATTTTTGAAATGGTGATAGCCGAAAATGAAACGCCACAAAATAGCGGAATCACTTTGCTCCTAGATGATGGAACGGTTATTTATCCCAATGAATCTGCAATAAAACTTGCTAATAGTGAGGGTGCTGTTGTGAGATACAATGGCGAACCAGTTACGAATTATAGATGTGATATAAATGGGCTTGGGGCCAGAAACTCGGATTCTTCTCTTGGCTGGTTCAGTTGTGAAACAGATTTTAATGGACGGTTATATGTTTGGACATTGGATTCAATCATGTACAAATTAACAATTGAAGTTGATGGTGAGCTTGCCCAATTTTTCATAGATGGTAAAAATAATCCATTATACAACATTACATTGGGTAGCCCAAACATTAAGCCTGGAATGGCTGGATACTTTTATGGCTTTGGGCCTGCTATTGGGCCGAGCCGTGTATACTACAAGGGAAAAAAGGTGACAGATTATACGGCGTCTGTTAGAAACCCAGAGTATGGAACAGCAACTAAAGATTCCAGTGGAGTACTATCATTCGAGTATATAAAAGAAGCAGACACATGTCTTACTATAAGTGTAAATGGTGAGTCCAGATCATATGTTTACCACACAAACAGTAGCGCAAGAAGTAAACAGGCAGGTATTTCAGTAATGAGCACTGCCGCATCAATTCCTAAAGAAATGCTTGGCTCACAGATTATTTACTTGGATGCAAATGCACAAATTACGGGTACTGATGAACAAAAGGCGAGATATATGCATTTGGCAGAGAACTGGAATAAACTTCGCATCCCAAATGTATCCAAAGGTTTTTCTATTACATGGGATGAGGCGATAGAACTAGTCGGAAAAGATATAGATACTGTAAGGGATAAAGTGCAGTCGCTTGAAGATTGCTTATTGTACTTAACGGCATCGGGTTACCAAAGAACGAACGGAGATTTGAAATATGCAGCGGGTAAAACAACATGGCACTTTAACTATTCTGCAAAACAGGTATTCGAGCAAAACAAAGGAAATTGCGGAGGCACAGCCGCATTAATCAATTATTTATTAGACGGTAAATATGATGAAAATGGTTATATCGGTATGGTTGGTCCTAATCATACAGGCGGCCATGTTATAAATTACTTGAAACATAATGGAACATACTACGTGTTTGATGTAAGCCAATTTGCGTCTGATGCAGAATACGGTTTAAATTTACAATATGGTTTAGACTTTAAGGATGTAGTTAAGTTTACGGTTGATGGATATAATACATATGTCATGGCCTGCGCCTTTTCAAATTGTCCTTATGGCGACATTCCTGTGGGCTGGGATGAAAGCTCGGTAAGTTATATACCAAGTAATTATCCGGCAGATTTCACTGTTTTGTACCAAGACGAAGCAGGTGGCAATGTATATGAACTTATAGAAGTATCAGAAAAAGATATAGCAAAAATGCTTGAAGCAAAAGGAAAAAATGAAGAAGATAACTAGCATATTATTAATAATTACCCTTTTCGCCACGATGCTCTTGATGACTGGTTGCGAAAAGGCGCCGGCTACGAATGAGGCCTGGAAGGGCGATGTCTTGGAAAGTTACAACGAATTCATCCAAGAAGTCGCTGGCAATCAAGACCGCATTCCAATCATTGTAACTACCGACCAACACGGCAGTGTATCCAAGGATTCCGAGGTTTATAGTTACATCAACGAAATAGCGGATTGGAATAAGATTTCCAAGATTATCAACTTGGGCGATACAGTAAAACGCATGGGCAATAAAAAGGATCTCAACGACTATTTGGCGGCTACAGAATGCCTTCCAGAGGGCAAGAGAATCGAAATCATGGGAAACCATGACCGCCTCTATTTAGGCAATCGCGAAAAACTAAAAAAGACATATTTTAGCACTAAAAATGCAGAAGTAAACGACGAAAACAATGCATTTGTGGTCTACGATTCAGCATACAATGTTAGATACTTATCTGTTGATCCAGAGCAGTTCCCGTGGACATATAAGAATGGCAGACTTTCGACTAGCCAAGCGGATTTTATTGTAGCTGAGCTTGAAAAGAATGATGCCAGTGACATAATTTTCGTATCGCATCCATATCTATTCAAAGACGATATGATTACAAGGGATGGCGAGCATTTTACGGGCTCTGACTATTTTGTAGGTAGTGATAAGAAATACACAGAAGTTAAGGAGTCTTTCGTGAAAATGTTGAGCGCGAGAAAGGCGAAGGCGTCAGGCGTTCTCGTTGACTGTAGTGGTGTAGAGCATCCTTACGACTTTACTAAGTGCCAAGGCGACTTTCTTATGACGCTTCATGGACATCACCATCAGGAAGGCTATGAGACAAAGGACGGCGTGACAGAATTCCTTTTCCAGAGTTTAGTTCACGACAATAAGGATGACACCGAACCGAACTGCGTATATTTTGCATATATCGATAGAGCAGAAAGCGTATTCAAATGCTGGAAAGTAGCCGAGGGCAAAAGGTACGACGCGTGGACAATTTCCATCGGCTAACCAAAGTCTCAAAACATGGGTACAGTTTGGAAGAACAGCAATGTGATTAAATTGTAAAAATATGTAAAATGCTGTTGACAAAAGTGCAGCCGTATAGTAATATGATTACACAATCGAAAGATTGTTTTGAGGCGTTTGTCGAAAGTGCCTGGCTAATAAAAAATCGAAGAAATTGCGAGGGGTTTGTCGGATGCACCTGGCTAATAAAAAACCGAAGAATTTGAAAGTGCAGATGCAAAATAGAAGGGTAAGTAATAAAGCGGTCCTGAGGGGCCGCTTTTGTGATATCTAAACCATGCTGTTATATGGACAATCTGAGTATTAGATGGTATAATAAAATATTATATAATTTTGCATAAATATATATGTGACAAGGAGCGAAAGACAAGATGAAAAAGAAGTTTTTAAGCGTATTATTAACACTTGTAATGGTACTCGCTATGATGCCAATGGCTACAGGCGTGGCATTCGCAGAGGGGCCGGTTGAAGGAGCAGGTACACAAGCCAGCCCATGGTTGTTTGGTGCGACAACTCCTAGCGATGTAAGAGTATGGTTAGAAGAAGTTACACCTCAAACTGACCCTAAAACATATAAGCTTTATTTCCAAGGTACTGGTGAAATGATGAACCTTGACCAAGCGATGGACTTACCTTGGCTTAGTAAAGACAAGGATAAAAGAAATAATATTCTGAGTGTTGAAATTAGTGAAGGCATTACAAGCATTGGCAATTATGCATGTAGTGGTTGTATGAATATTGAAAGCATAGAAATTCCAGCAAGCGTTACAAACATTGGAAAACGTGCTTTCAGTGCTTGTAAAAATCTTGCAACTGTAACATTTTTAGCAACTATACCACCAACGCTTGGAAGCGAGGTTTTCTATAATTGTGCAAGCCTTACATCAATCCACATTCCAGATGAATCAGGATACGCATACGATTTAGCCACTGGTTGGAGTACTTATTTACCTATAGTTAAGCGAACTAACCCTTGGAAGATAGGAACACCTACTGACTCAGCAGTAATAGCTTATCTTGTAAAGACTAGCGAAACTCCAGAAGAATATAAGTTAGTAATCGAAGGCACTGGCGATATGAAGGGCTTCGCAAGTAGCCCAGACCAAGATTGGCTCGCACAAAGAGCGAATATTACAGAAGTTCAAATTGGTGAAGGCATTACTAGTATAGGAGACTATGTGTTTGCTAATTTTGCATCATTAACAAGTATAACAATCCCTGAAAGTATTAAAAAAATTGGAGATAAAGCTTTTGAATGGTCAGGCTTAGAAGAAGTTATTTTTAGTGGTAATCCTACAGTTGAGTTCATAGGAGACGCCTCATTTGGTTGCTGTAAGCAATTGGAAAGTATAGTTATACCTGAAAGTGTTACAGAAATTAAGGATGAAGCTTTTGGCAATTGTGGGTTATTAGAGGTTACTGTTTTAAGCAATATTCCGGCAAGACTTCAGAATGATGATACATTTATTGATTGCGATGACCTTATTTCAATTTATGTGCCAGCAGAATCAGTAGGGGCATATAAAGCAGCCGATGGTTGGAAAGCATATGCAGATAATATTAAAGCAATTCCTGGTACTGAGTCTGCTCCTTCCTATGACATTGAAAAGTATCGCGAAGTTTTAGCTGAAGCAGAGAGACTTCAAGCAGAGATTGATGCTAAGAGAGCAGCAGAAACAGCAGAAAAGCCAGTAGGCACACCACTTACAGTGGCTCAGGCAAAGGCTTTAGTTAAAGAGATGGTTCCAGTTGTAAGAACTGAAAACCAAGCTCGCGGCATCAAGGTATTTCTCCAAGACAGCCCAGCAATCAATAGGCTTAAAGCTTCTGGATTTAAGGTACTCTATGACTTCTATAGAGCAGAGTCCAACACAGTTCCAAAGGCAGAAGACTACAAGATCACTACAGTAGTTAACAAGGAAGAGCCTTGGTACTTAAACACAGCCGCAAAGAAGGGCAAGAAGTACTACTACAAAGCAGTAGCAAAGGTTTACGATGCTAACGGCGAACTTGTAGCAGAGACAGAGCTCACACAAGGCAAGTACGGTTGCAGAACTAGATAGGAGTTTTGGGACTGTCATCAAATTAATAATAAGTTTAAAAAAGATCACTTCGTCTGAAGTGGTCTTTTTCTTACATTTTCACCCGGTCAGCATCCACAACTATTGCAAACAAATGTTCGCGTATGGTATAATTAGGTATCAAAAGAAAAGGAAATGATGATACTAATTATGGCGAATTCGCCATAATTAAACGGAGGAAACAATGAAACAAATATCTGTTAACGGTACAGAAATTGGTATCATTTC
>JAZQQK010000043.1:0-6903 GCA_045629065.1 Anaerovoracaceae bacterium
GCTTGTTCCAGACATCGAAGAGATTGCCAACAAGATTTATGTCTATGAAGACGATGGTCATGGTGGTCAGCAAATCAAGTATGTAACAGACGGCAATGGCAACGTAACTCCTATGGATCCAAACAACTACATCGTTTACTATGACGTTTGGATTCGTGCCATGGATGATGATAACGACTATGAGTTAAGGCTCAATAATCCTGAACAAAATCAAGATGGATCATTCAAAGTAGATACATTCGAAGACTATTTCGGAACATTTTTGGTTAACGATCCAACAGCACAATTGAGTCAAGATTTAAGAATCAATGGTGACGATCTAATGTCAACCATGAGAGTAGGATTTCTTTTCTATGACTCATACTATGATGCAGGCACAGAAACCATAACTCCTACACCAAATTACAATACAGCGTATATTTGGGAGCCAAACGGCGACATGCATAAAGGTCTTAGAGGAGATTCAGGCACTGAGTCAGAATACATAAATCTTCTCGGAACAGATACTAACATCGAAGTACGCCAATATGGCTCAGTTGCAACAGACGAAAAGTTCTACTACACATATGTCCCAGTTAAGCAATATGGCCCTGGCCAAGGTATAGAAGAACATGTCGATGACTTAGGAAATACACTCTACTACAGTTATGCTCCACAACCCGTATATATGAGACAGGGTACTTCAGCGTGGATTGATAACATTAGCCTAGTTCCAGCGACAGAAAGACTTCTCACGAGAAACCTTAAAAAAATCGGCGAGTTTAAAACATTCCAATCCCAAAACAATGGGGAATTGACACTCAATACTTTAGAGGCTTCATACACTGATATTCCAGCAATGATTACATTGGAAAGTCATATGCCAAGAAAGGTGAGAGTATTCTTCTGGATTGAAGGGCAAGACATTGACTGCTGGAACCAAGTAGCAGGAGGCACAATGTATGCAAACATTGAATTTAGGGGTGACCCAATACCACATTAGTAAAATTTAATATCGATTATTCAACAGTCGGATTTTTGTTCGCCTGTTTTAATAATATATAAACATAAATTAAAAAATTGCAAAAACGAGGTATTTGAAAATGAACAATCAAGAAACTGCTCAAAAGAAAGCAGGAAAACGCAGCGCAGGTAGTGTAATAGCGACAGTGATACTGATTTTGTGTATCCTAGTTGCTATCTTTGCAGGTTATTCTGCATACGCAACAAAGGCTGGAAGCGGGGTTCCAAGCGTATTTGGATTCAGGCCATTCGCCGTACAATCCGATTCCATGGTGCCTACATTTAAGCAAGGTGACCTTATCATCGACGTTCCAGTAAAGGACGTAACACAGCTTGAAGTTGGTGATGTAATTACTTTCTGGACTGTAATTAATGGTCAAAAAGCATTAAATACGCACAGAATCATTAACATCGAAGATGCAGGAAACTATCTCTACTTCGAGACTCGAGGCGATAACAACAATATGGACGATAGCTCAAGCGTTCACCAGAATGATATCGTCGGCCAGTATAAGTTCAAAATCGCAGGATTAGGAACTGTACTTGATTTCTTGCAGACAACATTAGGCTTTGGTCTTTGCATAGTTCTTCCAGTTGCTATCTTCTTCATCTTTGAACTTATAGCATTCTTCAAGACACTTTTCGCTTACAAAGCTGAAAAAGTTCGTGCTGAAGTAGAAACTCAGATGAAGATTGCGCAGGCACAATTAGCTGCTGCACAAGCGCAAGCACAGTCTCAGGCTCAAGATCAGCCAAAAGTTGACGACACAACTAAATAAGCGACAAAAATAGACAAATTTTAAGATATTTCGAGAAATTTTAACTATTTATGCAAACTTTGCATAAAAAAGTCGAAAATTACACCCGTTTTTGCATAAAATATAGCGCGGGTGATGTTAAACACACCCAAAAACTGCCTTGGGTTAGGTTAAACTCACCCCAAAATCATTAAAAAGCACAAAAAAGTCATAAAAAAATTTAGAAAATAGAGGAAAGTTTAGTGGACGCATTTTTAAAGTATTTTTATCAAGATATAGGTTTGATATGGAAATCGATTCTATCGATATTTAGCTCAATCTTCCAAACTTTTAATACAGTTTTCAACTTCCCAATGCGAATGAGAATCATTCAAAGTTATGGTGGAGACTTAGGAGCTATAGGTTGGATTTTAGTTGTATTATCCAACTTACTCATAGCATTCATCGGATTCGTAATCATCTTCTTCATCGTTAGAGGAATCAAGAGATTAGCCAAGATGAAGGCTCCAGCTACTGAGAACGAAAACTTAAGAGCTGAGAACGCCAAGCTACAGAGAGAACTCTTAAAGTTAGGTTATGAAAAGGATAAGATCCTTGCCATGAAGATGACTGAACATGGTATTGAACCTATGAAAGAAATGCTTCCTGGCATGGATATGGAAGATGAAGAGCTTAAAGACGGTGAAGAAGGCGAAGAGGGCGAAAAAAACGAAGAATACGTACCACAGAATCGTAATACTTTCGAAGGTCCACTCGTAAATCCTGATGACAGTAGATTCTTCCGTCTTACAAGTGTAGATAACTACTACAAAGCAAGCTATGAACCTCCAGAATATGATGATGAAATCACACTTCCAGAGTTCTGCGAAAGATTTATGAACTTTGCAGCATCTAGACTCGGACTTTTCTATGATATAGAAACAATTTGGTGGTTCGTATCTGCAATGGGATCTTGCCGATTAATCATTTTACAAGGTATTTCCGGTACAGGTAAAACATCACTTCCTTATGGATTTGGTAAGTACCTCCAATTAGACTCAACTATCGCTGCTGTACAGCCATCCTGGCGTGAGCGTTCCGATATCTTCGGATACTATAACGACTTCACAAAGAAGTTCACAGAGACTGACTTCTTAAGAGCTGTATACGAAGCAAATTACTATGCTGATCCACACATTATCGTACTCGACGAAATGAATATCGCGCGTGTAGAGTACTATTTTGCAGAAATGCTTTCCGTACTCGAAATGCCAAGACCAGAAGAGTGGGTAGTAGACGTAGTTTCAACGGTTTGGGATAATGACCCTTGCCTTATCAACGGTGGTAAAATCCACGTTAGCCCTAACACTTGGTTCGTAGGAACTATCAACAACGACGACTCAACATTCGCCGTTGCCGACAAGGTTTACGACCGTGCTATTCCTATCGACCTCGATAAGAAAGCACCTGCTTTCCAAGCTCCTGATACACCTCCAGTTAGAATCACTGCAAAGCACCTTCAGGATTTATTCAACCAAGCAGTTAAGGATATTCCAGTAGATGAAGATTTAATGAAGAAACTTACTGAAATGGACAAGTACTTAATTCAGCACTTCCGTCTGTCATTCGGTAACCGTATCATTAAGCAAATCAGATTATTCCTACCTATCTTTGTAGCATGTGGTGGCACACAAGTAGATGCCTTAGACTTCATGGTAGCAAAGAAGGTATTACGTAAATTCGAATCCTTGAACTTAGGATTCATCAAAGACGAAATTGGTAAGTATATCCGTTACTTAGACAAGACATTTGGTAAGGAAAACTTCCCAATTTGTAAGGAATACTTACATCGTCTCGAAAAGCAGAACTAATAGTTATAATGATAAATTTTGTGGAAAGGAGGATATCACGTGGCTACAAAGTTTAAAGCAAAACAAAAGGAATCTAAAGCTGAACTTAAGAAAAAGTCTAGAGCTAGACGTATGTGGCTCGTGGATCCTATTTACCGCAGATTCACAGCTCAGGCCTTTAAAAATCTGACTTCCGGAGAATTCTTTGAGTTCTTCATGAGTTTGATGAAGAACGGTGAACAGCAGTTCCAATTCTCTAACAGAAAGATAAAAATCGATGTAGATGAAACCTGGGTAAAAATCATTGAAGATACTATCCCAGCTTTCCTTGAAATCACTAGAAACCCTCGTGTAATCATTACACAGGAAGAACTTATCACTAGTGTAGTTCAGGCAAAGAAAATTGACTCTCAAGTAGTTAAACACCTTTGTGCGCACAGCTACTTGGTAGATGCCATCGATGAAAATGGCGACGTTATCCCAAACAAAGTTCTTAATATCTTTAAGGAAGAAACTTGGGATACTTACGAAAACCGTTTCGTATATACATTATTAAAGAAAACATATGATTTCGTCTCAAAGCGATATCAAGATATGAAGGATGCCTTAGCAGATGAATTCGGTGCGAACTTAATCATCGATGCTACAGGCGAAAGCAAGATGGAAACTCTTGAAGTCCATTCATCCATGAAAATCAAACAGAAGGATGACTGGGAAGATGAAACGAATGCTAAAAAGTCCGCATTCGCAAGAGTTAAGGCATTATATGTTGCCTTGAACAACCTGATGCAAACACGTTTCGCAAAGGAAATGTATAGGTACCAGATTGTTAGACCTCCTCTTGTTCCTACTAACGCTATCAAGAAGAACCCATACTTACGTAAATGTACAGCATTATGGAACTTCTTATTACACTATTCTGATGCAGGATATACGGTAGAAATCATCGAACAAAATCCTGAAATCAATCAGAAGTTTGAGCAAGATATTTTTGACAATATCATGTTCACATACATTATCCTTAAGGGTTATCTCGAAGACAATAGAGACAGAGCTTTAGATAGAAATATTAAGGCAAGACGTAGATCACTTAGACCTAAGTATATCAAGCAGATTGTTGAAGAAATCGTTGAAAACTTCAATATGTCTGAGGTCGAAGTTCGTAAGATTCTCATCGAAGAACTCACTAAGGAACAACTTCTTCGTGAGGAGCGTGCAGAACAGTTCCGTATTCTCGAAGCAAAGAGAAGAGAAGAGGAAGAAAAGAGACGTGCTGCCGAACTCGAACGCATCCGTATCCAAAAGGAAAAGGAACGCGAAAGAGAAGCAATCAAGAGAGCAAAAGAACGCGAGAAAGCGAGAAAGCAGCGTGAAAAAGCCAAAGAGGCACTCCGACTTGCAAAGGCAAAGGAGAGAAAAGCTGTACTCGATGCAAAGAGACTTCAATTTATCGAGGAAGAACTTTCAAGACAGTTCGAGTCTATTGAGCGCTTAAGAGCTTCAAAGAATTCAAATAATGCACCTGAAAGAGGTGACAAATAATGAATGATAAAGCGAAAAAGCGTTTAGATAGACTTATGACAGTGGTGACTATAATGTGCGTACTGATTTGTTTAGTGGTATGTGTACAAGTCATCCAAGGCAAGAATGCCTCACTCTTTGGATTTAGAATCTACCACATCCTAACTGGTAGTATGGAGCCAACAATCGCAGTTGATTCCAAGGTGGTAGTCAGGTCAGTAGACCCTTATAAACTCAATGAAGGTGATATTATTACTTTCATCTCCAAAGACCCTGCAATCTATGGCAACGCAAATACGCATAGAATCATAGAAGTCACACAGGATGAGGCCGGAGCACTTTGTTTCACTACAAAAGGTGATGCAAATAATGTTGCGGACAAAATAAAAGTTTACCCGGAAGACATAGTCGGAAAGGTAGTTTTCAAAGTAAGTTCAGCCGTATCATTATTCTTGGGATTCTTACATACAAAACAAGGTTTTGTACTCGTAATTCTCTTCCCATTCTTATTGGTAATCGGGCTCCTTATGAAGGAATTTAAAAGAGATGTTAAGCAGTATACAAATGTTACTAAAACAGCCGATACAATGGCCGAAATTGAGCTTATGAAGCTCCAAATCGCCGAAATGGAGGCAAAGACTGCTGAACTAAAAAAAGCGGCTGAAAACGCCGAAAAAACAGAAAGCAAGCAATAATGTTCAAGAAAAAAGAAGCTGAAAAACAAAATATGGCTGAGGCTGTAGCACAGGGAGAAATCTCTGCTGAACTTGCAAGGTCGATTAAGCGCAAATCAATCTTATTGATAGCATCTATCTGCCTTCTTATCGCAGTTCTAATCGCAGGCTCAATCGCTTGGTATACAAAGATTTCTGGAGCGCAAGGCGTTACACTTCATGCTGCTACTACTGAATTAAGAGCCAACTTCGTTGAAGACCACATCGTAGTTGATATTAATCAGTATAAGCAAGTAAAAGGTGAAAGATCCGCCCCAGGAACATCAGGTGCTGTACCACTCTTACTCGAGAGTACTGGTGAAACTGGTTTGGACTATTCCATTCAGTTAGACTTTTCTGCTACAGCTCCAGAGTTCAAAGAAAGAATTAGATACTACTATACAAAGCCAGATGGTACTCAAGAGCCAATTAATCCTAAAACATCTATGGATGATGGCGCTGGTATTCATGGAACATTCTCTGGTCCAGATGTAAATGTATTAGAATATATAAAGTGGGAGTGGGTTTGGACACTTTCAAGCGAAAACTTCTATGTAGATACAACTGGTGAGGGAGGTATTTGGTACAAGGCTGGAGATACTTTAATGGCAACTATTGATGATGAGCCTAGGTATGTAACTGGCCAACAGTACTTCGACTACTTATATCCAAGCAAAGACGGATATTGGATTGCTGATGCTAACGGTAATTACAACCATTATGGCCCTAATCAAAAAGCTACAGTTCAACTTTATGATAAAGTAACTCATCAACCAGCTACTATAACGAGTCTTGGTTTTGACGAACTTGTAAAAGCAGGTTTATTTGATAATTTGAATCCTGACCAACAGTTATTAACGGAAGCACGTGAAGCTTGGGATGCCTTCGATACAGAAATCGGTTTAGGCCACCTAGATGCATCTTTCACAAGCATAAATCCAAATCTAGATCCGTTCACAAAAGACTCTTGGGCTGATGGCTCTAAAGACCATATGTATGCCTACCAAAAGGCAATGGAAGCAAAGCTTGTAATCACAGGTGCTCAAGCATTACCACAGAGAATTGAAAATTACGATTATC
>JAZQQK010000044.1:0-6836 GCA_045629065.1 Anaerovoracaceae bacterium
GAAGAGATTGAACGAGTGGTGGTTGAGAATGCACTTGCTCTTATCAATCCCGATACAATAGAAGAACTTGCAGAAATGGCAGTTAAAGCTGCAGACGAAGAGATTGCCAAGAACACTCTTCTTCCTTCTCTTGAATTAGAGATGCAGGAGATAGAAAAAGGCATTGATAACCTCGTTAAGATGGTCGAGAAAGGAATTGTCTCAGAATCCATTGAAAATCGTATTCGGGAGTTAGAAACGAGCCGAAAATCGACCCATAGTCGGATTTTAGAAGCACAGTCCGATATGTTATACCTTGAAAAATATCAAGTAATTTATTGGTTGGAGAAGTTCGTCAAGGGTGATATAAATGATGAGGAGTTTAGACGAGATGTTATAGATATGCTCATAAACACCGTAACAATTTGGGATGACCCCGATGGTGGGTGGAAGATAACCACCGCATATAATCTAACATCAGTAAAGAGCAAGACTCTACACCTTACAAAAGAGTTCGGATTAAAGGAGTCTTGCTCCACCACATTAAAATCACTGCAGGCATCTATTACGGATGCTTGCAGCATTTAAAAAATAAACTATTCAAGATAGGAGAAAAATATGGCTTTTGCAACAGAAGTCGGAGTAGACCTTGGCACAGCCAATGTCCTCGTTTTTATTAAAGGAAAGGGTATCGTACTTAACGAACCTTCAGTAGTAGCTGTAAATTCAGACACTGATGAAATCTTAGCAGTAGGAGAAGAAGCTAGATTAATGCTCGGTCGAACACCAGCTAATATCGTAGCTTTGAAGCCACTTAGAGATGGAGTCATCAGCGATTTCGACATCACGGAAAGAATGCTTAAATACTTTATCAAAAAGACTTGCGGTTCTGGTAGATTCTTTAAGCCACGTATTATGATCTGCGTACCATCATCGGTAACAGAAGTAGAAAAGCGTGCAGTAAGAGAAGCTGCACAATCAGCTGGCGGTAAGGAAGTTTTCCTTATGGAAGAACCAGTAGCAGCTGCTATCGGAGCAGGCCTTGACATCGGTAGCCCAGATGGAAAGATGGTTATCGACATCGGCGGTGGCACTACAGATATCGCTGTTATTTCATTAGGCGGAATCGTAGCTTCAACATCAGTAAAGATGGCAGGCGACAAGTTTGACCAAGCAATCATCAAATATATGCGTAAAGTTCACAAGCTCTATATCGGTGAAAGAACTGCAGAAGAGATGAAGATTGCAATCGGAACTGCTTTCCCAAGAGATGAAATCATTTCAATGGAATGCAGAGGCCGTGACTTAGTTACAGGCCTTCCAAAGAACGTGGATGTGACATCCGACGAGATGTTAGATGCGCTTGAAGAACCAATGCACGAAATTTGTGAAGCAATTCACAATGTATTAGAAATAACTCCACCAGAACTCGCAGCTGATATCTCTAATTCAGGTATCGTTGTAACAGGTGGCGGTGCTCTCTTAAACGGTATTGATAAGCGTATCGAAGATAGAACAGGAATAAAAGTTATAATTGCTGAGGATCCAAAGTCTTGTGTAGCTATCGGAACTGGTAAAGCATTAGACCAGTTAGACAAGCTTGAAAGCACATCACTTAACCAGAGAACTCCTTACTTATAGAAAAAAAGTTTGGCGGCCTTTGGCCGCCTTTTTTATCGATAATATGAAATTAGAATTAATCGCTGCTACGACTTTCGGTTTGGAAGCTGTGGCTCGCCGTGAGATAGAAGCTCTCGGCTACAATGTAATATCGACCGAAGACGGAAAGGTGACTTTCGAGGGCACAGAGCGTGATATTTGTCGTGCAAACCTTTGGCTTCGAACTGCAGACAGAGTTCAAATCAAGATGGCTGAGTTCAAGGCACTCGAATTCGAGGACCTCTTTCAACAGGTGAAGGGAATCGAATGGGAAGAGTGGATTCCACTAGATGGCAAGTTCATAGTAAATGGCTCATCCGTGAAGTCTAAACTTTCCTCGGTGCCTGCAGTTCAGTCAGTATCAGAAAAGGCAATAGTAGAGCGACTCAAGGATATATATGGGGTTTCACACTTTGAAAAAACTGGTGCTCTTTTTGACATCAAAATTACGCTCCTAAAGGACCGTGTGACCGTAACTTTAGATACGACTGGCGAAAGTTTGCACAAGCGCGGCTATCGTAAGCTCAAAGTTAAGGCTCCTATCAAAGAAACCATTGCAGCAGCACTAGTTCAACTATCATTTTGGAAAGAGGATAGAATCTTAGTGGATCCATGCTGCGGTTCGGGTACTATTCCTATCGAAGCTGCCATGATGGCAAAGAACATTGCTCCTGGCATCCATAGAAAGTTTGCTTCAGAAGATTGGCCAGCGATTCCACAAAAATATTGGGCAGAGGAACGTACGAAAGCATATAACGCTATCAAATCGGATGTGAATTTAAAAATATTCGGCTCCGATATCGATCCAAATGCAATTAAGGTTGCAAAGATTAATGCTGCAGAAGCAGGCGTGGATGATGTGATTCGCTTTAATGTGGCTGATGTCTCCGCAATGCAGACTAAGGCGCTTTCTGGGGTTTGGGTAACTAACCCACCTTATGGTGAACGTATCGGCGACGAGGCCGACATCGATAAAATATACGAAACGTACAAGAAGTTTTTTAAGGATAATCCGACTTGGTCACTTTTTGTGGTAACTTCTGACAAGACGATAGAACAAAAAGCTATGGGAAGGCCAGCTGACCGTCGTCGCAAACTTTACAATGGTAACTTGGAAGTTTGCTATTATCAATTCCACGGCGTTAAGCCACCAAAGGATAACAAATGAGAAAAGTTGAACTGCTAGCACCTGCTGGCGGAGTAAAACAATATATTGCAGCAGTAGAAAACGGCGCGGATGCGATTTATCTGGGCGGTACGCTTTATAATGCGAGGATCAATGCGGCCAATTTTACTATCGAAGAGATGGAACAGGCGATTGACTATGGTCACTTAAGAGGCGTGAAGACTTATGTCACTTTGAATACACTTCTCACAGATGATGAACTCCTAAAGGCATTGGACTACGCAAAGAAGCTTTATCAGATAGGTGTAGATGCACTCATAATTCAGGACATTGGTTTGGGTAAACTGATTCACGATGCCCTGCCAGACTTTCCTTTGCATGCATCAACACAGGCCACTATATATAATAAGGAAGGCGTTACTAAGATGAAGGAGCTCGGCTATAGCCGTGCAGTTCTCGCTCGCGAACTTTCTTTAGAGGAAATAAAAGAGGCTTGTGGCGTGCTTGAAATCGAAACTTTTGTGCACGGGGCACTTTGCTTCTGCTATTCCGGACAGTGCCAACTCTCTAGATTTATCGGTGGCCGCTCGGGCAATAAAGGGGGCTGTGCACAGCCATGCAGATTGCCTTACAGAGGGGGAGAAGGGGAATATCCACTTTCGCCAAAGGACCTCAATATGATAGACCACTTAGGCGAACTCATCGAGGCTGGGGTCACATCATTTAAGATTGAGGGTCGCATGAAATCGCCAGAATATGTTGCGACAGTTACAAGAATATATCGCAAATACATCGACGAATACTTGAAACATGGAAAATATAATGTGAGCTTCGAAGATAGAATGGAACTCACTCAGATATTTAATAGAGGTGGGTTCACGGATGGATATGCCAAGG
The DNA here is from genome assembly GCA_045629065.1 of Anaerovoracaceae bacterium. Taxonomy (GTDB): domain Bacteria; phylum Bacillota; class Clostridia; order Peptostreptococcales; family Anaerovoracaceae; genus JAKSSM01. The sequence goes on from JAZQQK010000044.1 coordinate 3,662, forward strand.
CTGACCCAGGTGAAAAGCTTCTAAGCGGCCTTATGCCAAAGAATCAAGGCATATACATTGGGGAAATTGACAAGCCATATAAAAACGGTCTATTGACCGATTTGAGGCTTTTGGGACCCTTAAAAATGGGAGACGTAGTGGAAGTACATTCGGCAGAGGATTTTACTACTAAGGTCACATACTTTGAGGAACTTGGAAAGAAGCTTGTAAGAATAGGCGACATGAAAGCGCATGTGGCACCAGGCGACAAAGTTTATAGAATAGTGTCGGATGATCTAATGAAAAAAGCGGAGAGCACATTCGAGGAAATCGAATTTGCCGCAGGAAAATTCTTACGGAAGACTCCAGTCGAATTTGCACTAGTTGCAAAATTAGGTGGTGAACTTAAACTTAGTGTGTCAGCTCTAATAGATGGGAAGAAATATTCTGAAAGTGTTGAAACTAATGGCTTCACAGTGGAACAGGCTAAGTCTCGTGGAACGAATGAAGAGGATGTGAAAGCCCAATTACTAAAGACGGGCGGCACTGCTTTCGAGTTCGCAAAGCTCAAAATGATTGCAGATGACGACATCTACATTCCACAGTCCAAACTAAATGAATTAAGGCGTGAGTGCTTGGATGGACTGGCAGAGAAGATTAAGCAAGCTTATAAACGCGAGCTCCCAGAAAGCCAAACATTAGTAATAGAACAAAACGCTATGCCTAAGGAAAAACGATTCGAATTATACTTCTACAATTTCGACGAATTTGAAAGTGCGGATATAGAAGGACTTATCGCTAGCGCAGAAGCCAGTGGAATTGAGCAAGCTAGTATCAGGGCGCTTCTACCAATCTTTGATGTGTATGACAATGCAAGTTTGGTGAGCGCACTTTCGGACAGATATAATTTGCAAGTAATTCCTTATGTGCCTAACTTGGTAAAAGGCGAAGCTGATCTTTGGCTTAAGGAAAACATAGATGCGCTTTCAAAAGTTCTCAAGAAGTTCTCTAATACTATATATGTAGGAAATATTGGTCATATAGATCTGTTTAAGCATCAGGACTTTACTGTTCTAGCAGACTATGGTTTAAACATATATAATAATGTAAGTAAAGTTACATATGAGGAATTAGGACTAGAGGATGGAGTGCTTTCATTGGAGACACTCGACAAGAGTTTTGGTAGGTTCCCACTGATGACTACAGAACACATTATGAATACCAATAGAATCACTGACCGAAAAGGTCAATGCTATCGCGTAATAATCGATAAGAGAACGCATAAGTCGATAATCACACTTGAAAAACTCGAAATCGATTGGCAGCTCATGGCCGATAAGTGGAGTCAGTCCGATGAGAAGCTTCGAGTATACATGTAAGTGCACTACCAAAACAATAAACTATATGTTATAATCTAAACAAATATAAATCGATAGGTTAGGAGAAAGAATCGTGGACAATAAACGTTCGGCAAAACCACTCGGATTTTGGGATTACACAGTAATCGCTACATATTTAGGAATGATTTGTGCTGCGGCAGGTATCTTTGCTGCGCTCAAAGAGAAATATATATTTGCAGCCATATTCTTAATGCTTGCGGGAGGCTTCGACATGGTCGATGGCGCTATCGCTTCAACTAGGAAAAGAACAAGAGCAGAAAAGAATTTTGGCATTCAGATTGACTCGCTTTGCGACCTTATCAGTTTCGGCGTTCTTCCAGGAATGTTCACATTACAAGTTTTGGGTAGAACACCATTCGCTGAAATCACAGCTACAGTTTATATCCTTGCAGCTCTCATTCGTTTAGCGTATTTCAATGTGCTCGAAGCCGAGAGACAACTTCAGACAGAGGGAAAGCGCGAACAGTACTTGGGCATTCCAGTTACAACTGTATCTGTGGTTTTACCACTCTTTACAATTCTATTTGAAGCAGGCGTATTTAAGACGGGCGTTGCTTTTGCTGTAATGCTCTATGTTTTAGCGGTTGGTTTCCTTGCACCTCTTACTATTAAGAAGCCAGGCAACAAGGGAAAAATCGTATTTGCTGCAGTCGGTGTGGTAGAACTAATAGCGCTGATTGTTTTGTAGTAATTATTGTTACGTGCAACTTTTGGGAGGCATTGTTATGGAAAAGGTTATTTTAGTAGATGAAAGCAAATGCACTGGCTGCGGACTTTGCAATGAAGTTTGTACTAGGAAGTTGTTTAAGTATGACGGCGTGGCAAAGATAGATGCCAACAAGGTTAACTGTATGATGTGCAACCAATGTGTTGCTATTTGCCCTGTGGGAGCATTATCAGCTGCCGAGGGCGATGAACCTATAGAATATAATAAGGAAACAATGTCTGTTAATCCTGAAAACATGCTTGGCATGATTAAGTTTAGAAGAAGTACTCGTGCCTTTTTAGATAAAAAGGTAGAAAAGGAAAAGATTCAGAGAATTTTGGATGCTGGAACTTATGCGCCTACAGGAAACAATAGAGCACTTTTAAGATATGTTGTATTAGACGAAAACGTTAAGGAATTTAGAGAAGCGTTTCTCTATGAATTAAAGCGCGTTGCAGAACAGCTCCCTCCAGGAAGCCCACTGATTTCAGCACCAACTGATGAGCAGCGTGAAGCAAAGCGCCAGCGCATGATGAGATTTTATGATATCTATCAAGAAAAGGGCGAAGACAAACTCTCGTTTTCTGCACCTTGTATGGTCATCATGTTAGCTGATAAGGCTCAAGGAGGAAGGCCACTTTGGGACAGCGGAATCGCATCGGGCTATATGGAACTTCAGGCGGTCTCCGAAGGACTGGGATTGTGCTATTTAGGATTCTCTATGACAGCACTCGAAAACAGCAAGGAATTGCAAGAGAAGATTGGCATGAAAGAGAATGAAATGCCAGCTGGAATCTTTGTGGTTGGTTATCCAAAATACAAGTACAGACGTACAGCTCCAAGAGTAAAAACACCTACAACTTGGTGGTAAAAAGAGGCCCGCGAAAGCGGGTTTTAAATTTGTAAAAAATTTTTAAAAAATTTTTAAAAAAGTTATTGACACCACTTTCTAATAGTGCTATTATAGACAAGCTGACGGTTGAAAGACAGTCGGCTGAACATTGAAAACTTCATAGTGTAGAAATTTAGTCTAAAGATTGATTTTCAAAATCAATCAAAATCTAAATGAAACAATCAGCAAATTGGTAAG
>JAZQQK010000045.1:0-16908 GCA_045629065.1 Anaerovoracaceae bacterium
CGACATGGAAAAGAACCTTACGATTAGATTAGACGACAAAGACAATGTGGTAGTAGCCAGAAAAGAATTAAAGGCAGGAATTCAGATTCCAGAAGAAGATATTTTGCTCCTTAATGACTGCCCAATGGGCTATAAAATCGCTGCAAAAGACATTAAAAAAGGCGAAGAAATCCTAAAATATGACACCATCATAGGCTTTGCCAAAAGGGACATCAAAAAAGGTGAAATGGTGCACAACCATAACATCGAATTCCGCGATCTCGACCTCGATTATGCATATTCAAAAAAGTACGTTCCAACGGAGTATATTCCAGAAGCTGAGCGCCCAACTTTTATGGGCTATAAGCGCCCAAACGGCGAGGTTGGAACGCGTAATTATATAGGCGTTTTTACGATGAGTAATTGCGCCGCAACTGTTGCAAGAAAAGTAGCAAATTACTTCACTCCTGAGCGTCTCGCAAAGTACGAAAACGTAGACGGCGTGGTGCCTTTCATACTTCAAGGCGGCTGCGGAATGGAGTCGTACGGTGAGGCAATTGACCAGTTTAGACGCACCATCGCGGGCTATGTAAACCACAAGAATATCGGTGGCTCGGTGATGATCGCTCTGGGCTGCGAACGCAACAAAATTGACGACTTTATCAGCACTCAAAACATAGAACTTTCTGACACAAAAAAGCGTCTCGTAATGCAAGAAATTGGTGGTACTAGAAAGACGATCGAAGCTGCAATAAAAGAGATAGAAAATATGCTTCCTATCGTTAATCAGATTAAGCGAGAGCCGGCATCCGTAGAGCATCTGACACTGGCGCTCGAGTGCGGTGGATCCGATGCTTTCTCGGGACTTAGTGCTAATCCGGCTCTGGGAAAAGCAGTAGATAAACTAGTAAAATGCGGAGGCACGGCAATCCTTGCCGAACTTACAGAAATCTATGGCGTGGAGCACACGCTGACCGCTCGTGCGGTTACCCCTGAGGTCGGAAAAAAGCTCGTGGATCGCATCGCTTGGTGGAAGGAATATAGCAAAGGCGCCAGCACTCAGGTTAATGGTGTCGTAGCACCAGGAAACAACGAAGGCGGTCTGACTAACGTCCTTGAAAAATCCCTTGGAGGCGCAAAAAAATCAGGCTCAACAGGCCTGATGGAAGTTTATAGATATGGTGAAAAAGTCGATAAAAAGGGTTTTGTGTTCATGGATACTCCTGGATATGACCCAGTTGCGACAACAGGTCAGGTAGCAGGTGGCGCCAACCTCGTGACATTCACGACGGGACGCGGCTCATGCTTTGGAGGTTATCCATCACCAGCCATCAAACTCGCTAGCAACACGAAGATGTATAATGTCATGGAAGAAGACATGGACATTAACTGTGGTAGAATTATCGACGGCGAATGCACTCTAGAAGAGATGGGAGACCAGATTTTTGACACGATAATTCGCGTGGCATCCGGAGAAGAGACAAAGAGCGAAGCACTCGGAGTCGGCGCCGACGAGTACCAGCCATGGTACATGGGAGCAATTTCTTAAAAAAAGTGACACCTTTTTTGCATAATTACACTATTTGTTTTATAATGTGAATTATGCACACTGCAATATGCAAATGATTTTATTCGGTAAAACGAAAGGAAAGCTCAATGGGCGGAAGATTACTATTTGAAGTACCGGCAGACGAGATTCGTTGGGGAAAAACTAAATATGAACATATACCACACTTGTTCGTTACGGCAAAGAACCATGTACTTAGTTTTAACGATGATGAAGACCTTGTAGAAGGTAAGTACTCGGCGGATTTCAGGAAGGTAACATCAGATGAAATATTTGATGGAAAATCTGAGCATGCTACCAGAGACTTTTTCTTAGATATCGCAAAGAAAATCAGCGATGATTATGAGCAGGATTACGGTGATAAAGAGTTCGATAAAATACTTGAAGAAACGAAGAGTTATCTCTTAAGGAATTCTTTCCTTGGTCAGGAGAAAAGCGGAATGAATGTCCTTGAGATGTTGGCTGATTATCAGAAAAAGCTGGATGACAGGATTGCAAAATCTAATGCAGGCACTGAAAACACCGGGCTTGCGTCTTCTGAAGAACAGAAAAATTACGAGCGCGACCTTCTCATAAAGGAAAAAGTTGATGCTTATCAAAAAACATTCAAGGAGCATTTTAACGGCAGCCTTAAGATAGATGAAGAGACAGAAAAAAGGCTGAAAGAGGAAAGAAAAAACCTTGTAGAGCCAAAAGTGAGAAAAGGCAAATGGATTGAAAAAAACAATGCATTGTTTCCACACGAACCCAGCCCTAATGATATCATCCAGGGCATGGAATTAAAAAACAGCGGTATGCTCGCGGGTCTTGTATCGATGGCAAAGAACCATCCCGAAAAAATCAGAGAGATGATGAAGGATAACGAAGACGGTACAGTCACTATCAGATTCTTTGATCGCGATGAGAACAACAAGCCAAAGCCCGTGTATGTTCAGGTAAATAAGACAGCCAATAATTACGGCGGAAGGACCGACATCTATGCAGGCTCGAGCCTTTGGGTTCAAATGCTGGAAAAGGGCTGTGCAAAGTTTGCTAATGAGGTGCTTTCCAAAAAAGAAGAATATAAAGATATAAGCGACAAATTGTCCAATGGTTTCGAGGCGACAGAGCACGTAACTACGGATATGTTTTTGAATGCTATCGACGAAAATCATACATATGTAAAGACCGGAGCAATGATAGGCGCCAGCGACGAAAACATGAAAAAGTATTTCGAAAAAGGTGCCGCTAAGCGTAAAAAATATACGGTTGCAGAGGGAGATCTTTACAATTTTTATAGCCAAAATGTTATGAAAAAAGGCGAGAACATTTCTGTTGCAATAAACGCCGATAATAACTCGGCACTTGCAAAATACGCAAAGAAGCTTGGATTTGAGCCCGGTGCATCTTACAATGTGAATAAGGTATTAACGCGAAGAGTAGGTGGTGAACTTAGAGCCTACGTCCAGCTAAGAGACGCTTCAGGTTATCCGCCATTTGATTATGGTGGTCTAAATGGCGACGTAATGTATAAACATAGTGAGTCTGCTGGAGAAATGTATGCGGATGCACCATATATTCCGGATTCATATTTCAGAAAGGAAAATCGTGGAAACGAGAGCAAAGGATATTTCAATATAGAACTGAAAGATTTCCAAAAGGTGTTTAATTCATTTTCGGGGATAGAAAAGGGCACATTAGAAAAATATAATGCTATGGTTAAGACATGGGATCAGCCCGAAAAGCATAATTTTTTAGACACTTCGGAAAAACAAAAGGATTACAGAAACTACAAGTATAACGTAGACAATAACTTAAAAAAGTATTTGGGAAATGCAGAAGCCTTTAAGGAGACATTCAAGCTTGTCAAAGATATTGCAGAGGATTTGTCCAGCAATAATGACTTTTTTGCATTCGATAATTCTAATGCTTTCAATCACATGTACAATTCCACTATGGAGCTCTATAAAACCATGAAGATGGAAATGAAAAAACTTCAAAAGAATCCGGGTGCTTTAATTAGTAATATGACAATGATTGAAGAGCAGTTAAAAGATGCTGGAGTTAAGGCAAATGCGTACGGCCTCATGAAGAAAGAAAAAATGGCGAGCGAAATTAAGGCTGGTAAAAAAGTTTCAATGCGAGCTATTCATAGGTTTACGGATGCCATAAATCTTGAAAGGCTTGCTAATGGTAAAGAACCTATCAAACCTTCAAAGGAGCACATCGCAGAAAGAATGACTTTGATGGTTCATGATATCAATCAAAGATGCAATATGATGGAAAAAGGACAAGAGATAAAAGGTCAGAAAAAGTCCATCGCAGAGATAAAAGAAGCTGCAGAAACTATCAACCTCTTTCTTGATAAGAACCCAAAAGTCGTAAAAGACGGAAAAATCAAGGGAAAATCAATAGCGGAACTAAGAGCAAATATTGAGAAACTCGGAAATACCAAAGAGAACGTCTTTGAAGGCAAAAAGAAAGATTCAAATGCACCGACAATGATTCAGTAATAAAAAAAAGACCCATACATACATATGGGTCTTTTAGTTTACTATTTTTTTGCGGCTTCGAGCTGGAACCAGAACGTGGATCCGGAGCCCACTTCGCTCTCGACACCGAATTCGCTGTCATGGAGCGTGAGAATCTGTTTGACGATAGAGAGCCCGAGTCCTGTGCCACTAGCTGTTCTAGTGTAGTTTTCACTAGTCCTGTAGTAGCGGTCCCAAATGTGCAGCAGATCTTCCTTATCGATTCCCGGTCCGTGATCGATGACCTCGAAACGGTAGTGCTTGCCGATTTTCTTGATAACAATTGTGATATCTTTGTTGTCTCCGCAATACTTAACGGCATTACCTGTGAGGTTTGCAATTACCTGCTTGATGCGGTTTTCATCACCCTTCACATAGCAATCCTTTGGAGCGCTGAACATGAACTTGTAGCCGTCCTGCTCCTGCAAAATATCGTAGGATGAAAGTATGCTTTCTGTAGTGGCTTTAAGGTCAAATTCAGTTATATTCAACTCAATTTTAGCATTCTGCATCTGTGAAACTTGAGACATATCAGATACCAGATTAGCCATTCTGTCAGTCTCATCCATGATTACTCCCAGGTGAGCATTTCGCTTCTCCGGATTATCGCCAGAGAGATCGCGAATCATCTCGGCGTAGGATTTTATCATAGTGAGTGGAGTCTTAAGATCATGCGAAACATTCGCGATTAAGTCCTTCTGCAAACTATCCGCACGACCGAGTTCGTACGCTGCATTATTCAAAGTCTTGGAGAGCTTGTTGATTTCGGAATAACCCGTGTTAGTGTCGAAACTTACATCGTAGTCACCTTGTCCCATGCGCCTTGCACCTTCAGTGATTTTCTTGAGAGGTCTAGTGAGCCTTCTCGAGAACCAAAAAGCGAATGCGAAAGCAACGAAGAGAGCGATAATAGTAACTGTTGTGAGCTGGCTTCTCAAAATCGAGACTGTCGAAGTTACCGGGTAGAGAGGTGAGAAAATGTATAGTATAGCCACTGCACCATCGCTCGTAGCTAGATACTTTGCGTAGGCCAGAGTATTATACTTTTCTGCGGAAGCACTGAAACGATAAGAAACGCTGGCATCCAAAGGAATGGATGCAGAATCAGGCATAGGATCATCAATAGGCGCATGTAAAAATAGCATGCGTTTTAATGTTGCCGTTTCGTTGCGGTACTTATAAACTGGCATGATCGAATCTTCTTCGGGTGTGAATAGGAGAAGCTTGTCTCCATATTCCATCATGGCATAGATATCACTCGTCTGTGAAAGCGACTGAATCGTGGATGTGAGCGTTTCGTCGTTTTTCGAGAAGGCGTGTGTAATCTGTGTGCCTACACGTTCAACTTCTTTGACTTTCATCTGTTCGTAGGAATTATTGAGCATGAAAACCTGAATCACCCAAACGAGCGCCAGGATTCCAATGGTAATCGCTGCGAAGCAGAGCCAAAGTTTTACCCTTATGCTTTTGAAATCAAATCTAACCTTCGAACTCAAATTTGTAGCCTACTCCTCTTAAAGTAACGATGTAATCTCTGTATGGACCGAGATTATTTCTGAGATTTTTTACATGTGTATCAATAGTTCTATCATCGCCGAAGAAGTCATAACCCCAAATATCCATGAGGAGTTTGCTTCTGGAAAGAGCGATGTTTTTGTTTTCTACGAGGTAGAAAAGGAGCTCGTATTCCTTAGGAGTGAGCTCAACTTTAGTGCCATCCACAGTAACAGTTCTTGCGATCATGTTAATTTCAAGTCCGTTGAACTTGAGTACATCGCTTGTGGCCTTAGTTTGAACTTTGCCACGGCTCAAAACTGCGTTTACTCTGGCCATGAGTTCCTTAGGGCTGAAAGGCTTTGTAACATAGTCATCTATCCCGAGATCAAAACCGTGGAGCTTGTCATATTCCTCGCCGCGTGCGCTGAGCATAATAGTAGGAATATCTTTAATCTTCTTTATTTCTTTGACCGCACTAAAACCGTCGAGTTTAGGCATCATGATATCCATGATAATGAGGTCATAATCATTCAATTTTACAAGGCCGACTGCGGACATTCCGTTGTCAGCTTCATCCACCTGATAACCGCTGAATTCAGCATATTCCTTAATGACTTCGCGAATCTTCGCCTCGTCATCAACAACCAAAATCTTATTCATGGGGGATACCTCCTTTAACATGAATACATCTTAACATAATTGACTTAATTAATCAATTACTATATACTATATCGTAGGGAAAGTATGAATAGAATGGAGGTATTATACATGTTTTCTGTAGGCGATAAAGTCCTTTATCCAATGCACGGTGCCGGCACAATTGTAGGCATCGAAGAAAAGAAAATACTTGGCGAAAAGAAACACTACTATGTTTTCGAATTACCTACTGACGAAATCGACGTTATGATTCCAGTGGAATCTAGCGACGCTATTGGCGTGCGCCCTGTGGTTTCGAAAGAAAAGGTGGAAGAAGCAATCGAAGTGCTTTCTGGCGAAAAGACGCCAATGGATGAAAACTGGAATCGTCGCTATCGTGACAACATGTCTAAGCTGAAGTCCGGTGAGATAGTACTCACGGCAGAAGTCGTAAGGAATCTCACTCACTTGGGAAAGACTAGAGCCCTCTCCCAAGGCGAACGAAAGATGCTCGCTAACGCAAAATTAATTCTTTCCAGCGAGATAGTCTTAGTTCTAGGCATCAATACTTCCGAAGCCGAAAAGTTAATCAACGATTCTATTCACATGGTCTAATATTAAGTGTGGCTAGATAGGCTTTCTATTTCTACTAAATTCAGCAGAAAGGAGATTACAAAAGAATATGTTCAAAAGGCTTTCTAGGATTTTCCTAACGGTTCTAGGCGGTCTGATCGGTTATGAAGTTTTTCAGCTAGTAATGCTAGTTTCTGAAAAAGTCAAGTTTATCCCACCAATGGATGAAATAGATGACATCGCTCTCTATGTAATTGGTGCTATATTCGTTATTATCTTTGCATTTGTTTTTTACCAGATCACACCGTTAATTTCTAGGAGATCCAAAGAAGTCGCTAACGACCTTCAAGGCAATTTGGCAAAAATGTCCTCAACAGAGGTTTTGGGCGGTATCGCAGGTCTATTGGTAGGCTTAATTGTTGCTTACCTCATCTCATTGGTTTATACAGACCTGATTAAAGACAGCTCACTCACACTTATGATTACAACCATAGTTTACGTTGTAATGTGTTTCCTTGGTATCATCGTCGGCACTAGCCGTTTCGCAGATATCATCAACACGACTATGAACAATCGTAAGGCAATCACAAAGGCTGTAATCGAAAAGCAATTCGACTATAACGCAAAGGACAAGAAAGCCCAAAGAGTACCAAAGATTCTCGATACGAGCGTCATCATCGACGGACGTATACTAGAGATTCTAAAGACTGGTTTCCTTGAGGGACCTATCATCATCCCTGAATTTGTATTGATAGAACTTCAACACATCGCAGATTCGTCCGATTCGCTCAAGCGTGCGAAGGGAAGACGTGGACTGGATATTTTGAATAAAATCCAGACTGAGTATGGCATCGAAATCTACAATACCGATTCTGAAAAGGGTCTCAAAGAAATACCAGAAGTTGACGTAAAGCTACTAAAGCTTGCGCAAATCATGAAGGGCAAGGTTGTTACTAACGACTTCAACCTGAATAAGGTAGCCCTGGTAAAGGGCATCGGCGTGCTCAATATGAACGAGCTCGCTAACGCTGTCAAGCCTATGGTTCTCCCTGGCGAGGAGATGACGGTAACACTCATTAAACAGGGTAAGGACCGCCAGCAGGCAATAGGTTATCTAGATGATGGAACGATGATTGTCGTAGAAGATGCACGAAAGTTTATCGGAGTGACTATCGAGATTATCGTTACAAGCGTCTTACAAACTGCCGCAGGCAGAATGATATTCGGAAAGGTGAAATAGGACTTTTCAATGTACAGTGGTAAACATATCACAGCAATAATAACCGCCGCCGGAGCTGGTGTAAGATTCGGCGGCGATAAGCCAAAGCAATTCTTAAGACTTGGCACTAACACAGTTCTCGAGACAGCAATTTTGGCATTCCAAAATCACAAGTATATCGACGAGATTTTGGTAACTCTGCCATCGGACTATTTGTCGCTCGAGAGCGACCTTAAGGCAAAGTTCCCTAAATTGGTAATGGTAGTAAAAGGTGGCGAGACTAGACAGGAATCTGTAGGTAACGCCCTAAAGCAAGTTTCTACAGAGATTGTTTTGATTCACGATGCAGCGCGACCGTTCGTCACATCTGATGTTATAAGCAGGGTTGTGGAAAGAGCGGTAAGAACTAAAGCAGTCGTTCCCGTAATCAATGTAAGAGATACGGTAAGGACTGAAGATGGTACGCTGGATCGCACTAAGCTTAAGAGCGTTCAAACTCCGCAGGGCTTCGAAACAGAGCTTCTCATGGAAGCGGTAAAGAGAGCCAAAGCGGATGGTTTTACTGGAACTGATGATGCAAGCTTGGTTGAACGTTTGGGAGTCAAGGTTGATATGGTCGACGGCTCCGATGAAAACCTGAAAATTACAGTCAAGGCGGATTTGAAAGAAGATATGGAAGTTAGAATTGGAACAGGCTTCGATGTTCATAAACTCGTAGAGGAGCGTAAGCTTTTCCTCCTCGGTTGCGAAATACCGTGTGAAAAAGGTTTGCTCGGGCATTCCGATGCGGATGTGGCAGCACATGCGCTCATGGATGCTATCCTCGGTGCAGCGAGCTTGGGAGATATCGGCCAACACTTCCCTGATTCCGACCCGACATACGAAGGCATATCCAGTATGAAACTATTGGAAAAGGTAAAATCGTTATTAGACGATAAAGGCTATAAAGTAGGCAATTGCGATATCACAATCATCTGTGAGAAACCAAAGGTAGCACCTTATATATTAAAGATGCGCCGCAATGTAGCGGCAATCTTAGACATAGAACCCGACAAGGTCAATGTCAAAGGTACTACGACAGAAAAACTCGGTTTTACAGGTAGAGGCGAAGGTATCGCGGCTGAAGCAGTCTGTACGTTGATTGCGAAGTAGGCAAGTGGCTAATTCAATTCAAGGCCAAACTGAATGCAATCCAAATTTAGAAAATTATCTAGGAGATTAACATAAATGAAATTATCAAAAGCATTTTTTAAGACATTAAGAGAAGTACCTAACGAGGCAGAAATTCCAAGCCACGTTTTACTTTTAAGAGGAGATTTTATCAAGAAAGCCGCTGCTGGCGTATATTCATATATGCCAATGGGCTATAGAGTAATCAGAAAAATTGAACAGATCGTTAGAGAAGAGATGGATGCTAAGGGATGTCAAGAATTCGCATCTTCTGTTCTTCAACCAGGCGAACTTTGGGAAGAGTCCGGAAGATGGGCTGCCTACGGACCTGAAATGTGGAGAGTTAACGACCGTAACGGACGTGGTTTCTGCTTAGGACCTACAGCTGAAGAGGTTATCACAGACATCGTTAGACAAAACGTAACTTCCTATAGACAGCTTCCACTCAACATGTATCAGATTACTGACAAGTTTAGAGATGAAGCACGTCCACGTTTCGGAATGATGAGATCTCGTAACTTCATCATGAAGGACGCATATTCATTCGATAAGAACCCAGAGGGACTCGATGTATCATATAACGACATGTACGATGCTTACACTAGAGTATTCACTCGTTGCGGCCTCATATTTAGACCAGTAGAAGCAGATAACGGCGCTATCGGCGGTTCCGCTTCTCACGAGTTCACAGCGCTTTGCGAATTCGGCGAATCAGAGATTGCATACTGCGAATCCTGCGACATGGCAGCTACAGTAGAAAAGGCTGAATGCGTGGACGCACCAAAGGAAGACGCAGCAGAACTCGCACTCGAAAAGGTTAACACACCAGACACTAAGACAATCGAAGAAGTTGCTAAGTTCCTCGGAATTCCAGAGACTAAGACTATCAAAGCATTACTCTTTGAAACTTACGACGAAAACAATAAGCCAAATGGATTTGTAGCATGCTTCATCCGTGGAGACCGCGAACTCAACATGACAAAGCTCGTAAACGCACTCGGTATCGGCGAATATAATATTGCCTTTGCTGATGAAGAAAAGATGTCCAAGGCAACTGGCTGCGTAGGCGGTTTCACAGGTCCTATCGGACTTCACGATTGTAAGATCGTAGTGGACAGCGAACTCGTAGGCTTAAAGAACTTAGTTGCTGGCGCTTGCGAAAAAGACTACCACATCAAGAATGTTAACTACGGTAGAGACTATAAAGCAGACCTCGTAGTTGACCTTAAGACACTTAAGGAAGGCGACCCATGTCCTAAGTGCGGCAAGCCAATCAAGCACGCTAGAGGCGTAGAAGTTGGCCAGGTATTCAAGCTCGGAACTAAATACTCCAAGCCAATGAATGCAATCTACAAAGACGAAAACCAGCAGGATCAGTTAATCTGGATGGGCTGCTATGGTATCGGTGTTTCTCGTACTTTCCAGGCAATCATCGATATGCCAGCTAACCACGATGAAAACGGTATCATTTGGCCTATGTCAGTAGCACCTTACCATGTAATCATTACAGAGGTTAAGCCAGGCGATGCTGACCAGGACAAGGTTGCAGACAAGATTTACAATGAACTCATGAAACAGGGAGTTGAAGTAATATTAGACGACCGTGACGAACGCCCAGGCGTTAAGTTCAAGGACGCAGATTTAATCGGTATTCCAGTTAGAATCACAGTAGGCCGTGGCGCAGTAGACGGAAACGTAGAATACAAGCTCCGTCGCGATGCCGAAAAGCAAGACATGACAGTAGACGAAGCTATCAAGGCAGCAATCGCTATCGTAAATGCTGAACGTGACGGAATGAATTATTTTAAGTAGAGGTAAGTTATGAAACAACAACCATTTAGATTATATAACTCATATACACATTCAAAGGATATTCTCAAGACTCATGAAGAGGGCAAGCTCGGCATGTACACTTGTGGCCCTACAGTTTACCACTTTGCACATATCGGCAATCTCCGCTCTTACATCATGGAAGACATACTCGAGAAGTACCTCCGTTTTTACGGATATGACGTAAAGCGTGTCATGAATATCACTGACGTAGGCCACTTAACATCAGATGCTGATGAGGGCGAAGATAAGATGTTAAAGGGCGCAAAGCGTGAGCACAAGACAGTTATGGAAATCGCACAGTTCTACACTGACGCATTTTTCTCAGACTGCAAAAAGCTCAATATCAAGACACCTGATGTAGTTGAACCAGCTACTAATTTGATTCCTGAATATATTCAGATGATTACTAAGCTTTTAGATACTGGCTATGCATATCAGGCAGGTGGCAACATCTATTTTGATACATCCAAGCTCGAGAGATACTACATCTTTAACGATCACGACGAAGAAGACCTCGAGGTCGGCGTTCGTGAAGGCGTAGAAGAAGATACTAATAAAAAGAATAAGGCGGACTTCGTACTTTGGTTCACAAAATCCAAGTTTGAAGATCAAGCTCTTAAGTGGGATTCACCTTGGGGCGTAGGTTATCCAGGCTGGCATATTGAATGCTCCTGCATCTCTATCAAGCACTTAGGTGAGTATTGCGACCTCCACTGCGGTGGTATCGACAATGCTTTCCCACACCACACTAACGAAATTGCACAGTCCGAAAGCTATCTCGGACATACATGGTGCACACAGTGGATGCACGTGCTCCACTTATATGACGAATCCGGTAAGATGTCCAAGTCTAAGGGCGAATTCCTCACAGTTTCCCTCTTAGAAGAAAAGGGCTACAACCCTGTAGTTTATAGATTCTTCTGCTTACAATCACACTACAGAAAGATTCTTACATTCTCATTCGATGCACTCGCTAATGCAACTGTAGCATACGAAAAGCTCATCTCCAAGATTGCAACTTTGGACAAGCTTGACCACACATTTACTTGCGAGAAGTTTAACTCAGACGAGCCAGGCGAAGCTGTAGATAGAGAAGTAGTAAAGCAGTTCGAAGACAAGTTCGATAACGCAATGTGTAATGACCTCAACACATCCATGGCAGTAACAGTGCTCTACGATGTTTTGAAGGCTGACACAAACGATATTACTAAGCTCTACATATTGAACAAGCTCGACAGAGTACTTTCACTTGACCTTTTAAAGGCAGCAAAGAAATACAAGGACGAGCAGGCCGAGAAGGAAGCTCATAAATATGACGGAATCCCTGCCGAAGTTGTAGAGATGGTTCAGGCAAGAGCAGAAGCTAAGAAAGCAAAAGATTTTGCAAAGGCTGACGAATTAAGAGATAAGGTAAAGGCCCTCGGCTACACTATCAAGGATACAGCACAGGGCGCTGAAATTATTAAGGACTAGCCCAAAGGCGAAAGTTATGCGAGTAGCCAGGAGAATAGATGTCAGAAATTGATGTAAGACAAATGAATACTACGGCGCTCGCCTATATGGGCGACGCCGTTTACGAAATCTATGTGAGAAAGCATGTGATAGAATCCGGCAAATACCATGTCGACAACCTTCACAAGTCTGCGATTATGTATGTCAAAGCTTCCGCACAAGCTAAGGTTATGCGTGCACTAATGAAAGGGGCCGATGAAAACGGCGAAGGTTCATTCCTAACAGCCGACGAATACGCTCTAGCTAAGCGTGCGCGTAACCATAAGATTGCGTCAAAAGCAAAGAACGCAGATCCGATAGACTACAAAAATGCCACGGCATTCGAAGCACTTATCGGATATCTGTATTTATCAGGCAACATTGATAGAACAGAGGAAATTATCTTAAAAGCGTTTGAAATTACAGCAAGGAGATAATTAGTCATGGATGCTCAAGAATATCGTAATTTAGCTGAAGAAGAATATCTTAAAGCGGTAGGTATTATCTACACGATGGCTAGAATCAGTGGTCACACTTTTGCTCGTGGAAAATCATATGCGACTATCTTAGATGAGTTCGAAGCGGCAATTCAGGGAATACTGCTCTATGCAATCGTAAACGACGGCGAGATGTACCAGCCAACAAAAGATTTCCTGAAAAACATTTGTGTTACAGGCAATATTCTCAAGCATATCAATAGCATAGGAAAGAGAAAGTACTACAGCAAATGGGTTAATGTCACTTGGGACAATATCGACAACCTGAATCGTCCGGTAGACCAGATACAAGAAATCATTAGAGAAAGTATCAGTACATCTGTGCTAACATTTGTCGAGCCATTGGCAAAAGCGGACCGCGATGTATCGACTAGATCGTTTATTGACGATATAGCAAAATCGGTAGAGACAATGATGACGGCACTTTTAAAGTTCGATAAAGCAGAAGACCAAGATTTGGAAAGAGATGTTTCTGCCGACCTACAAGTGGGAATGGAAGTGTTTAATAATATTTTCAAATCACACTGGTTGCATTATAAAAACAAAGAAGTTCTTAACAAAGGTGTTCACAACATCTACTTAAGATAATGTTAAACTATGACATACAACATCCCTTGGGATGATTGCATAAATATTAAACAAAATAACGGAGGTGTAGTCCAATGAGTAAAGCGGACGTATTATTTGTAAACATGTGTAACAAAATCCTTGAAGAAGGATATTCAACAGAGGGCCAAGTAGTTAGGGCTAGATGGGAAGATGGTTCCCCTGCATATACTATTAAGACGTTTGGCGTTGTTAATCGTTACAATCTTCAAGAAGAGTTCCCAGCTCTTACATTAAGACCAACAGCCATCAAATCAGCTACTGATGAGCTCCTTTGGATTTGGCAAAAGAAGTCCAACAATATTAAAGATTTGAAGAGCCATATCTGGGATGAATGGGCCGATGAAACAGGTTCCATCGGTAAGGCATACGGCTATCAAATGTCAAAGAAGTATAAGTTTGCCCAGGGTGAAATGGACCAGGTAGACAATGTACTTTGGCAGTTAAAGAATCAACCATATTCTAGACGTATTTTAACTAATATCTACAATTTCCAGGATTTATCCGAGATGCACTTAGAACCTTGCGCATATTCCATGACATTCAATGTTACAGGAAATAAGCTCAATGCTATCCTAAACCAGCGTTCACAGGACATCTTAGCAGCTAACAACTGGAATGTAGTACAATATTCAATCTTAACTATGATGTTTGCTCAGGTAACTGGTTATGAGCCAGGCGAATTCGTACATGTAATCAGCGATGCTCATATCTACGACAGACACGTTCCTATCATCAAGGAACTCATCACTCGTCCACAGTTCCCAGCACCAAAGGTACATCTCAATCCAGACATTAAGAACTTCTACGACTTCAAGCCAGAAGATGTAATAGTTGAAGATTACCAAAAGAATCCGCAGATTACTGGAATTCCAATTGCTGTTTAATAGCAAAGTATCCAGTCCGGATTTCACAAAAATAAATTTTTAGGGGTAAGATATGAATTTAATTGTAGCTTGCGATAAAAACTGGGGAATCGGTAAGGACGGAAAGCTCCTTTGCAGCATCCCAGGAGATCTCAAATATTTTAAGGAAAAGACGCTCGGAAAGACCGTAGTCATGGGCCGTTCTACTCTGGAAAGCTTGCCAGGCGGCAAGCCACTTCCTGGCAGAACGAATATTGTTATGACCAGAAATAGAGAATTTGCAATGGAAGGCGTCAAGGTCGTTCACTCTATGAATGGACTCATCGAGGAACTCAACAATTACCTCCCAGACGATGTAATGATTATCGGTGGAGCTATGGTATATAACGAACTCATGCCTTTGTGCGATAAGTTATATATCACAAAGATTGACCATGAATTCGATGCGGATGTTTTCATCACGAATGCTGATGAGCTTCCTCAGTTTAAGGTTGCATGGAAGTCTGAAGTTTTCACGGAGAACGGATATAGCTACCAATTCTATGAATATCGCAGAAAGAAGATTTAATCCATTATGGCAAAAGTAAAGAACAGAAGAGACAATCACAATATCAAGAGACCTAAGTCAGGAGCCGGCTATGCAAAGTTTGGCGAATCCACAGGCACTACTAGAGTTAAAGAAGACTTTAGCCCTAAAAAGACAGTCAAGAAGCCTGTAGAAAGATCCTTTGAACCACGCGAGGAAAATACCAATATCATAGTTGGCCGCAATCCTGTAATCGAGGCACTCAAGTCAGGCCGTGAAATCGATAAGATTTTAGTTACTTCGAGAGAAGGCTCAGCTATCAAGATTCTCGGTATGGCAAAGGAGCAAGGCATTCCGGTAATGTATGTGGAAAAAGCTGCACTCGACAGAATCTCTGGCGGTCAAGTTCACCAGGGAGTCGCTGCCTACATTAGCCCTTATGCATATTCTGAGATGTCAGATATCTTTAAAAAGGCAGAGAAAGCTGGTGAAAAACCTTTCATCATAATCTTGGATGGTTTGGAAGACCCACACAATCTCGGTGCCATAATGAGAACTGCTGAATGCGCAGGCGCACACGGAATCATCATTCCAAAGCGTCATGCTTGCGGACTTACAGAAGTCGTAGCGAAGTCATCCGCCGGAGCTATCGAATACATGCCAGTAGTAAAGGTTACGAACATCGCACAGACTATCGATGAACTTAAGGAACAGGGCATCTGGGTTGCAGCCTGTGACATGGGTGGCCCAGCTTACTACGATTCCGACATGAAGGGTAAAGTAGCCGTTGTAATTGGATCAGAGGGCTTTGGTATAAGCAAACTCGTAAAGGATAAGTGCGACTATGTGGTATCTATGCCAATGGTCGGTAACATCACTTCTCTCAACGCATCCAATGCCGCATCCATCATTATTTACGAAGTAAGAAAGCAGAGAGATTTGGCTAAAAGAGCTTTAGAATAGTTAGAGAATCAGGAACTTAGATTATGGAGAATTTGTTCGTACTGACCGATGAGCAGCTTGTAAAGATGGCTCAGGAGGGCAGTGAGACAGCAGAAGAAATTTTAATAGAAAAGTTCAAAAAGATTGTTAAGCTTAGAGCAAAGTCACGTACCATCGCTGGTGCGGACGAGGAAGATGTAATCCAAGAGGGTACTATCGGACTCTTCAAGGCGATTCGCACCTTCGATCCTAACAGGGATGCAAGTTTTAAGACTTTTGCAAATAAGTGCATTGACGGTCAGATTCTCAATGCCATGAAAAAGGCAAACAGCCAAAAGAACCAGCCGTTAAACGAATTCGTGACACTAACTAGCGACGACGAGAATGAGCAATCTTTGGAAGATGTGCTTGCAGCATCCACAGAACTCGAGCCGGAGCAGGCCTTGCTTAGAAAAGAAATCCTCGAAGGAATCAAAGAGGATAGCGAGGCGGTATTCAGCCCGCTCGAAAAGAAGGTTCTAGGAGCAAAACTGAACGGATTCAGCTACCAAGAAATCGCAAAACTATTGAATAAATCGCCGAAATCCATCGATAACGCACTTCAGCGTATCAAGCAAAAAATCGGCACCTACTTGGATAAGTAGAAACTACATATTATGCATTACACACCGATTGACTTAGGTCAGGTGATGTGATAAAATATTTAAAGTTGCGAATGAGTATGTTTTCGCAATTTAAAATGGTCGGAGAAGACCACGTGGCGTCGGGGACGCCCGGCACCATCTCTAATTTATAACGTTATATTAGGAGGAACACAAAATGGCAAAACAAAAGTTCGAAAGAACTAAACCACACATTAACATTGGTACTATCGGACACGTAGACCACGGCAAGACAACTCTTACTGCTGCTATCACAAAGACTTTAAACGCAAGATATGGTCTTGGTGAAAAAGTTGACTTCGATATGATCGACAAGGCACCAGAAGAAAGAGAA
>JAZQQK010000046.1:0-20250 GCA_045629065.1 Anaerovoracaceae bacterium
TCTTTTAAATAAGCTGCATAAGCTCTCAAATCAAACTTAAGAGGCTCCAATGGCTTATATGGATTTGCTTTTTTGATATATTCCTGAACCATGTCATTTTTTTCTTTAAATGATTTCGTCTGTCCATTCATAATTGTACACCTCCCTTAATGTTTCGGTAGTCTTATCTGTTAACATAAATCTATATGGTTTGTTCTCTACGGCTGGGAGATATGCTGCACCAAATTCTTCACAATAATAATCAAATAGTTCTTTATCCATTGCTTCTGCATAAACATAGCCTTCATAACCATGTTTAACAGAAAGATCAGATGCTATAGCAAATAAGTGTCCACCAACTCCTGAATAAAGCTGTTCACCATTTTGCCAAATGTTATTATGTGGTGCTGTGCAACCCCAAGCTACATAAACTGCCTGGGCTTCATCGTCATACTGAATGGCAACCATTCCCTGGATATCCATAGTTCCTTTCAGAACAAGTGCATATATTTCAGTATCATCTGAAAACTGACTCCAGTTCACATACCAACCTGTTTTACTATTGAACTTTGACAAAAAGCTCTTGCGTTTTATTTGTACAACTTCGGTATCAAAGATTTCTCCAGTGCTTACGCTTTTCAAGCATGGTATCATTTCATCAATTTTAAATGTAATCATTCTAAGCACCTCCGTCTGTAAATATTATACCATAAATCAGGCTTTTATACAATCTTTTTAATCTCTTGAAGATCTGATTATATCTGCATTTAAGCTATCTTTCATCACTACTTAACCATCTTAAAATGTCTAAAAGCTTCCATGATAAGTTCTTCTTTTTCTTTTGTGCAAGATGGCTGTCTTGATTCACTGGAATTAGGTTTGCGGAATGAATCCTTTATTTCAATTCCACATTTTCTCTTTATCTGAGCAATATTCAGAGTTGACACTTTAATTCCAGTAGTATCCAATATATACTTGACAATCTCTGCATAAGTTGGCTTTTGCTCCGAAGTTGTCAAATCGAGCTCATCCGTTGTGATATCTACATAAATGTGCTTGTCGATATCTAGTTTGGACAATAGTGCCACCGTCTCAGTATGTTTTGTGAATGGGAAGTTATCAAATGGCTTCAAATATGTACACTTGTAGCCATAATAATCAAAGTAGTAAAGATTATCCGTCAAAGTCTTTGGATTGCAAGAGATGTAAACTATCTCCGGTACACCATAGCTAATAATCTTGTCTAGTGCAGCTGGTTGAATTCCAGTTCTAGGTGGATCAACCACTATTACATCTGGCTTTCTATCAAGCCTATCCAAAACCTCGAAAACATCTCCAGCGATGAATTCGCAGTTTTTTAAGCCGTTAATCTCTGCATTTGCTTTAGCGGCTTCTACGGCTTCAGGTACGAGTTCGATTCCAAGAACCGATTTTGCTTTAAGAGCCAGAATCTGACTGATTGTACCTGTACCACAGTAAAGGTCGAAACAATCTTTTCCTTCGAAATTGTCTAATAAATCTAGTGCCTCTTTATATAGTCTTTCGCAAGCTTCTACATTAGTTTGGAAAAAACTGAATGCACTGACCTTAAACTTGAGTCCCAAGATTATTTCGTTATAGTAATCTCTGCCATATAATACCCTTAATTCCTCACAAATTACGCTGTCAGCGAAGTTATCATCAATTGTGTGAAGAACTCCAACAACTGTGTTTTCGAGCTTCAAACTCAAAATCATGTCCTTGAAGCCTTCCTCATCAAACTCGCCTGTTGTAGTAACAATGTTTACCAAGAGTTCATGAGTTCTAATTCCTTGTCTTATGATTAGGTTCCTGAGCAATCCTTCATGCTGCTTCTTGTTGTATTTAGGATAACCTTTATCGTTAACAAAGTTTAGCACGCCACGAAGGATAATATTAAAGTCCTCATGAACAATCTGGCATTGGTCTATCGTGACAATAGACATGAAACTCTTTTTACGATGCATGCCGAGGCCTAATGGATCACCTAAGGCGAAATCACCAAATGTATATTCCATCTTATTCCTGTAGGCAAACTGACTAGGGCAGCCTTCGATTTGCTCAAGAGTATCTGGTGTAAGCCCACGCTTTCTAACAAGGCCCTTGACCTCGTCCTGCTTGAACTTCAGTTGATCATTATATGGTCTTCCTTGATAATTGCAACCACCACAGTAATTTGCATGTGGGCAAACATTAAAATTCTCCATATTTATCGTAAAATTCCTTCTTATATTCTAAGAATCTATCTTCTTCGATGGACTTTCTAATATTAGCCATCGTATTAACTAAAAAGTGTAAATTATGCTCTGAAAGAAGCATGCTTGAAAGAATCTCATCTGACTTAAATAAATGTCTTAAATATGCCTTTGAGTAATTCCTGCAAGTATAGCAATTACATTCTGGGTCAAGTGGCGTCCAATCCTTTTCGTACTCTTGCTTTTTGATGCTAACTCTACCATGAGAAGTCATTGCAAGTCCGTGTCTAGCAATTCTAGTTGGAAGCACACAGTCGAACATATCTATGCCGGCCTCTACTCCCTCAAATAGGTAGTCTGGTGAACCGACACCCATGAGATATCTTGCTTTTTCGTTAGGAAGATAATCGGCTACTTCAAGCATATCTACGAAAGTTTCCTTTGGTTCTCCTACAGATAAACCACCGATAGCGTAGCCAGGTAAATCCAAGTCTACGATTTCGTCTGCGGATTGCTTTCTAAGATCTTTATACATACCACCTTGCATGATTCCAAAGAGTGATTGTCTTTCCCAATCCTTATGGTAATCCTTGCAACGCTTGAGCCACCTAGTCGTACGCTCCAATGAGTTTTTGATATATGTTCTATCTGCCGGGTAAGGTGCGCATTCGTCAAAAGCCATCATGATATCAGAGCCCAAAGCGTTTTGAATCTCAATGGATTTTTCTGGTGTGAGCATATGGCTAGAGCCATCTAAATATGACTGGAACTTAACTCCTTCTTCAGTGATTTTTCTCATGTGACCTAAGCTAAAAACTTGGAAGCCACCGGAATCCGTTAAAATTGCCTTGTTCCAATTCATAAATTTATGAAGACCGCCAGCCTCCTTAATTAATTCATGACCAGGTCTTAAATATAAATGATAAGTATTGCCAAGGATTATTTCGGCGCCCATCTTATCCACATCTTCTGGCTTCATAGCCTTTACTGTGGCTTGTGTGCCGACAGGCATGAATACGGGTGTCTGAATATCCCCGTGTGGAGTGTGTACTACTCCTCTTCTTGCCTTGGAGTTCTTATCAACTTTTTTCAAATCATAAGTTACAGCGTGTTTCATTTAATTTCCTTTTTCTTAAAATTGATTTCGCTTACAAATGTCGAGCCTAAAATAAAGATTGCACCAATGATTGTAGTCATGCCAAGTGGTTCGCCCAATACTATTGCTGAGCATAGTACAGAAGTAATAGGATCTATGTATCCTAAAATTCCTACAGTTTGAGCTGGTACTTTCTTTATTGAATCAAAGTATATAGTGTAGCATAATCCAGTAAGTACAACCGCTAATACCAAGAGAAGAATAATAGTTCTAAGATTAAAATCAACTTCTGCTCTATCGACTGTAAACAGTGAATATATAGTCATAACAGTGCCAGCTACAGCGAGCTGAACCATTGTGCATTCACTAGCAGGGATATCTTTCATCTTCTTATTGATAAGAACTACAACTGCATACATAAAGCCAGCAAAAACGCCTAGGATAGCGCCAATAGGTTTGTTTGATGGGTCTGATGTGCCATTTAAAACACCTGTTACAAATACCATTCCGAGAATAGCGACAAGAAGGCATACAATTTTCTTTGAAGTAAACTTCTCGTTTAAGAATATTACGGAACCTATCATTAAGAATATTGGCTGCATATAATAGCAAACGGTTGCAATGGCAACTGAAGTGTAATTATATGACTCGAAAAAGATTGCCCAGTTGAAACCCATAATCGTGCCTGTCAAAACGAGTGTGAATATATTCTTTTTTATCGATTCCCAATTAATACTCTTTTTTAATATTGGGAAACTAATAAAGATAGAAATTGCACCGAATACTCCCCTAAATGCACTGATTACGCTTGAAGGGACATCTACATATTTTACTATCAAGCTTATTAAACCAAATGCGAAAAATGTGATAATTAATTTTACTTTTGCTTTCTGTTCATTCATTTTAAATTCTCTAGAATACTTTCTTATTTTGTGCTATAATATATGTGTTGTGCTAGTGTGGCTCAATGGTAGAGCAGCTCATTCGTAATGAGCAGGTTGCAAGTTCGATTCTTGTCACTAGCTCCAAGACCCAATAGGGTCTTTTTTATTTTATCTTTTTCTCACAAAGCTCAGCTATTGGACAAGTTCCACAGGCGGGCTTTTTTGCATCGCATAAATTTCTACCATGAAAAATTAGTGAATGATGAGTCTTAGTCCAACGGTTCTCAGGAACTCGTTTCATAAGCTGAAGTTCTGTATCTAAAACGTTATCTGCTTTGACTAATCCGATACGATTTGCAACTCTAAACACATGAGTGTCTACCGCTATTCTCTGCTCTCCAAAACCGACTGCAAGCACCACATTTGCGGTTTTACGCCCTACGCCTGGCAACATGACCAAACTGTCATAATCATGTGGAACCTCGCCATCAAAGTCATCTACAAGCTTCTGTGCCATAGCAATAACATTTTTGGACTTTTGTTTATACATACCGATGCGCTTTATTAAATCAGCTACATCCTCTGTCTCTGCACTCGCTAAAGCTTGTGCATCTGGATACTTCTCAAATAATGCCGGAGTCACAAGGTTTACTGATTTATCTGTAGTCTGAGCTGATAAGCTCACAGCGACTAGTAATTCAAAAACATTCTTGTGATCGAGTGCACATTCCGCATCGGGATAGGTTTTTTCTAATATATCTAATATTTTTTCTATGTTATCTTTTTTTACCATCTTGAAGTAAAACACCCTTTATGTTAAAATTGTATACAATTTTGGAGGGCTTATGGTTAATCTAGACTTTTTAAACAACAACTATGAAGATACGCGCACATATCAGGAAAAGGTTTGCGATTCAATTATTTTAGATATTATGAATGGTAACCTTCGCCCTGGCTCACGTATTATCGAGCAGAAAATCTGCGATAAATACCACATCTCTAGAACACCTGTTAGAGAAATCTTAAATCAACTCTCCTCTACTGGTCTGATTAAGCTAATTCCTATGCGCGGTGCCTTTGTTATAGGTGTTACCGAACAGGATATCGATGACTATTATACAATGCGATATCTTCTCTATCCTCAGGCCGTAAAATGGGCCATCGAAAGGATTGACAAGGAAACTCTAGATAAGCTTGATGAAGTATTCAATTTCCTTGAATTCTATGCTGCTACAGAAGATATCGATAAGGTATCTCGTATCCAGCGTGGCTACAATTCCCTAATTTATGATGCTACTAAAAATGCAGAACTTGCAAAAATTCTTCAGCGTGGAGAACGCTTAATCACTTATGCTAATCAGGTAAGAAACTTTCCTACTTCATTCGTCCGCGACATCGTCGAGGAATATCGAAGTATTCACGAAGCTTTCATGCAAAGGAATGCACAAGCTGGTGAAGAAGCCGCCCGTGTATATGTCTATAAATCAATTCTCAGGAGAAGATAACTCCTGAGTTTTTTATTGCTAGAATAACAGCCAGTTCATTATCGTTGAATATATTGGTGTGATAATCCAATCTGTAATGTTGAATATGATTAAAAGCATTAAAATTAATGAACCATATCTATAAATCTTATACCACCAGCTGTACTTTTTTAGGTGGAAAAGCTCGGTAGCAATTCCCCAACCATCGAGTGGT
This sequence comes from Anaerovoracaceae bacterium, assembly GCA_045629065.1. Classification (GTDB taxonomy): domain Bacteria; phylum Bacillota; class Clostridia; order Peptostreptococcales; family Anaerovoracaceae; genus JAKSSM01. The sequence goes on from JAZQQK010000046.1 coordinate 5,871, forward strand.
GGCACAGGTATGAGATTGAATATCATTAGCATGCAGTTAATTGCAACAATATTGATTACGATTTCAAATAGAATGCTTCCAATACCGTTATAGAATGATTGCGACATAGTGTGGAGCATCAATCTTCCAATAAGTGCAAAGACCACTGCCACTATAAAGTTCATGAATACTCCTGCAAGGTCTACGAGTAATTCATCTCTTCTAGGTTTCTTATAGTATCTGGAATCGATTCTAACCGGTTTTCCCCAACCAAAACCTGCAAATAGAAGGAAAATGAATCCCCAAACATCGAAGTGAGCTAAAGGATTAAGTGTGAGTCTTCCATCGTTTCTAGGAGTTGGATCTCCTAACCAATATGACACATAGCCATGCGCGGCTTCGTGGAAAGTGATTCCAATTACAATACCTGGCAAAATCATCGCCTTATTGTATATCCAAGTGAAGATATTACCGATACCCATTCTTGCCACTCTTACCACTAAAAGTAGAAGCAAAAGACCTAAGAATGGATTTCTTTTTATCATATATGTTAACTTGTACCAAAATTCTTTAAATTTGTTCAATATATTTCTCCTTCATTAGTAAATTGGTAATTCCTTACCCTTTTCCTTGATGAATTCAATCTTTGATTCGATCGCTTTCTTTTCGAGATCCATATCGAGCTCGAAGTCAGCTAAACCAATGCCCTTGTTCTTTAAAGCAAGTAAAATGATTTTCTTTGTAAGCCAAGGTGTAAGAACTAAAATCGGTCCAAGGCAATTAGTAAAGATTGCATTCTTTACAATCGAACCCTCTTCCCTAGTCTTTCCAGTATTACCATAGCCATAGGTAATAAGTCCGAAAGGCTTTTCTTTTGTGAAAATATCTACCATTTGAATTTGAGATCCAATAATGACCATATCTTCACCATCGTAATTGGTTGTGAAATAGAGATCATCGCCGTAGATATATTCTTTTTCTTTGTACTCACAATCTATAATTCCGAGAAGCTCTGGCTCTGAACCATCAAGTCTCTTAACCTTCTTACCAAACATTACTTGGCTTGTTCCAGTTACCAAAAGTGGTCTTCCTGAATTGATATATTCTACCAAACCTTCTTTATAAGGCTCTAACCACTTCATAACATCGAGCTGAGCAGAGATTTCTCCAGGCGGACAGTAAATAAAATCATAATCCATTGGATTGAAAGATTTTGTTTCAAAATCAACTCTATCAAATGTAACATCAAGACCAGCCTTCTTTGCGATAGCTTCGAAAGCTAGCATATTTCCTCTATCTCCATAAAGGCAAAATGTGTCTGGGAATAACCAAGCCACTTTAAGTGTTCCTAAGTTAGCCATTAGTTTGCCTCCTTTTCTACCATCTGAACTTTTTTACGAATCTCATCATAATTGTGAAGTGTGCAGATGATGTAAACTACCTTTGCTTTTGAGTTATCGATGACTTCGAATATATCTTCAACTTCCTCGGTATCCTTAACTATGAGTTTGTTTGTGTCAGCTCCGAAGTATTCGAGCTGCTTTGCGATATCATATACGAGCGTTCTTGAGAAGCAGAAGAATTTTTCTACGTTTCCATTGATTAATGCTGTGTAATCGCAGTCGAATGTGTAAAAGCTCTCGGTAAAGAATGGGATGTGGTCATCGATTCTGCCATAGCCTAAGCAAACCAGCTTTTCATTAGGGTCTGCAGCCATAATATTGATTGAGTTTTGAAGAGTATCTGGGTTTTCCTGCTTGATTCTAAGGTATTTGATTGTCTTATCTTTGTAACTTAAAGTTACATAACGACCGTCGATATTCTTGAAACTTGAGAAAGCCTTTGCAGTATCTTCGATTTCAATACCCATAATTTCTTTGCAAACAGCTGCTGCAGATGCATAGTTATAAAGCATATAAGGAACATCGTATGGCATTGTAAAGTCTACGCCATTAACCTTGAATGTTCTCTTCTCAAAATCCGCATCTGTTGAAATGTAATCAGCCTTTGATGCACTCTTATTATCGCAATGTGTGCAGTGGAATGTTCCAACACCATCATTATTGTAAAAGTCGAATTCAACCTTTCTGTGACAAAGAGGACATCCTAAAGTTGGGAATGTAGCACCCTTTGTGAATGCTTCGTTATGCTTCTCAGCACCATAAGTAACAACTTTTTCATGTCCAACAGCGAAAGCTCTTGAGCGCGGCTCTTCGTTGTTTAAGAAAAGTCGAATTGACTGATCTGCCATTATTGGTCTCAACTTGCTCCAGATAAAATCAGGGTCACCATTACGTTGTGCCTGGTCTTTTTGAAGGTTTGTAATCAGTATATTCTTCGCTGGAAGCTGTTTATAAATGATCGGAAGAGAACGCTCATCGACCTCGAACACGAAATAGTCAGCATGCATTCTTCCAAGAAGGTCAGACTTCTTCAAAAGTCCTGTAGCAATACCTGTAAGAAGATTTGCTCCTTCCAAATTCGAAACCACCGTCAAACCATTGTAAGTGATGATGTGATTTACAAGGTTGTTAGTAGTTGATTTTCCGTTAGTTCCAGTAATAAAAAGTGTCTTTTCAGGGTCAACATTTTTGAAATGTCTAACCATCTGCTTGTCAAACTTCATAGCAATTCTGCCAGCAATGTTTGAGCCTCTCTTTTTGTCAACTATATTGGCAAGAATATTTACGATTTTTCCTACCCAAAGTGCAAAAATAAACTTCATCATTTTCTCCTTTATGTAAAAGCTTTTGATTCTAATTATTAGAATATTTCGCTATTCGTTTACGACCTCGCCCTCGAGACTGAAGGTATTCGAGCTTGTAATCTTTACATTTACAATCTTTCCAACTAATTCAGGTGAACCCTTGAAGTTTACGAGCTTAAATGTGTCAGTTCTGCCGCCGTAAGTCTTTGAATTAGTCTTTGATGGACCTTCTACGAGAACCTTTTCAATTCTTCCGACATATTCCGCATTCTTTTCCTGCGAAATTCTATTGATAACATCGACCAAGCGGTTGAATCTTTCGTGTTTGATATCCTCTGGTACCTGGTTTGGATCAACAGCCGCTGGAGTTCCCTTTCTGATTGAATAAAGGAATGTAAATGCAGAATCATACCTAACTTCTTCACAAAGTGTAAGTGTTTCCTCAAATTCTTCATCTGTTTCTCCTGGGAAACCAACTATGATATCTGTCGAAATAGCCATGTCCGGAGCAACTTCTCTAAGTTTTCTTACTTTTTCGAGATATTGCTCACGATTATACTTGCGGTTCATCTTTTTTAAGATGTTAGATGAACCAGCTTGCACCGGTAAGTGGAAGTAATGGCACAGTTTATCGCAATCCTTGAAGGCATTTATCAGTTTATCGGACAAATCTTTAGGATGACTCGTCATAAAGCGTATTCTTTCCAAACCTTCAATATCGTTAAGCATATAAATAAGATCTGCGAAGTCGACTCCGCCTTCTCCCTTATAGCTGTTAACATTTTGGCCGAGAAGCATAATCTCCTTAACTCCGTCAGCAACTAGATTCTTAACTTCTCTTACTATATCTTCTGGGCAACGTGAACGTTCGCGACCTCTAGTATAAGGAACTATACAGTAAGCGCAGAAATTATTGCAGCCAAACATAATGTTTACATAAGACTTGTGTTGGTAAAGTCTTTTTGCCGGAAGACCTTCGACAATTTCGCCGCCATCGGGCCATACACTAAGTTGCTTCTGTTTCTCATTGTAAAGGTTATCTAGCAATTTTGGCAGTTCATGAAGGTTATGAGTGCCGAATATTATATCTACCCAAGGGTATTTTTGCTTTATCGTATCGATTATGTGCTGTTGTTGCATCATGCAACCGCAAACACACACTGTAAAGTTTTCCCTCTCGTCTTCTTTTCTATGTTTAAGTTGTCCTAATGTGCCAAAGAAACGTTTGTCAGCGTTTTCTCTAATGCTACAGGTGTTAATGATAACAATGTTCGCATCCTTTCGTTCCTTAACCTGCTCATAACCCTTTTCTAAAAGGAGTCCTGCAAGCGTCTCGGAGTCGTGCTCGTTCATTTGGCATCCAAAAGTTGTTATATGAAATGTTTTAGACATTAGAATTCCTTCTCGCCTTTTTCTCTAAATACAAATTTTACTGAAGTTCCTTCGAAACCACCGAAAGTTTCTCTAATCTTATTCTCCAAATATCTAGCATAGGAGAAATGCATAAGCTCTCTGTCATTGATTTGGAAACTAAATAATGGTGGCTCTACTCCTACTTGTGTTGCATAATAAATCTTTAAACGCTTACCTTTATCTGAAGGTGGTTGCTTCATCATTACACAATCAGATATCAAGCTGTTAAGTTGTCCCGTTGGAACGCGTAATTTGCGATTTTCAGCGACTTTCTTGGCTATATCAACAACTTGCATTACCCTTTGTTTATCCTTGACAGAAATGAAAACTTTAGGCGCGTAAGTCATGAATGGGAACTCGTTCTCAATCTTCTGTGAGAACTCTCTCATTGTATTAGTTTCTTTCTCAATCAAATCCCACTTGTTTACGACAACGACTATGCCCTTGCCGGATTCGTGAGCAACACCAGCTATCTTCTTGTCCTGCTCGCTGATACCTTCGCTTGCGTCTATAACAAGTAAAGCAACATCGCATCTTTCTACAGCAGCAACGGCTCTGATTACGCTATATCTTTCTACATCTTCAGTGACCTTGGATTTACGTCTAATACCAGCTGTATCGATGAGGTTGTATTTTTGGCCGTTTCTTTCATAAGGAGTATCAACTGAATCTCTTGTTGTGCCAGCTATCGGTGATACGATTACACGATTTTCGCCAAGTAAGCAGTTGACCAGTGATGACTTTCCTACATTAGGCTTACCAATAATTGCAACTTGGATAGTATCCTCATCTTCTTCATACTTAACCTTTGGGAAATTATCCACGATTTCATCTAAAACATCGCCGAAGTTGAGCATATTGGCAGCTGATACTGCGATTGGCTCTCCGAGACCGAGTTCATAAAAATCATAGAAATCATCTGGTAAATTGCGAGGATTATCTACTTTGTTAACTACAAGAATCACATGCTTTCCTGTGCGGATAAGCATGTTTGCAACCTCCCTATCAGCATGTGTGAGTCCATCTTTGCCATCTACGACAAAGAGAATTACATCTGCCATATCCATAGCAATCTGTGCCTGTTCTCTCATCTGAGAAAGAATGATATCTGAACTTGCAGGTTCAATGCCTCCAGTATCGATGAGTCCAAACGTAACACCATTCCATTCTGCTTCTGCATAGATTCTGTCCCTTGTTACGCCAGGAGTATCCTCTACGATAGACACTCTTCTACCGACTATTTTGTTGAAGAAAGTTGACTTTCCTACATTAGGACGTCCAACTATTGCCACAATTGGCTTACTCATTGAAAATTCCTCCTATGAATTCACTTGGAACAAATTCTTCTAGGTCTTCTATCTTCTCGCCTGTTCCAATGAATTTGATTGGCATATCGAATTCGTCTGAAATCGTAATTGCGATACCGCCTTTAGCTGTTCCATCAAGCTTAGTTAACACGATTCCTGTTATATCGGCAACTTGTCCGAATTCTTTAGCTTGCGAAATCGCATTCTTTCCTGTCGTAGCATCTAATACCAAGAGGGTTTCCCTTTCGCTATCAGGTGCTTCACGACCAATTATCTTATACATCTTTTCGAGTTCCTGCATAAGGTTTGATTTGTTTTGAAGTCTACCTGCAGTATCACAGATGAGAACATCAATTCCCTTTGCTTTTGCAGACTGAATTGCATCAAAGATTACAGCTGATGGATCTGCTCCTTCCTGGTGCTTAACTACATTAATGCCATTTCTTTCGCCCCAGATTGCAAGCTGTTCAGAGGCCGCAGCTCTAAATGTATCAGCAGCTGCAAGCATTACGGTCTTACCTTCTGTTTTAAGCTTATGAGCTAACTTTCCTATGGAAGTTGTCTTACCTCCACCGTTAATACCGATCATCAAGATGATGAGTGATGTTTTATTATTAAGCTTATTTCTCTCGCCCTTATCGACAAGGTCAATCATTATGTCCTTTAAGCCGTTCTTAACCTTTGTAGCATCAGAGAATTGGCCATCTCTAACGCGATTTCTAAGCTCGTCCATAATCTTTACAGTTGTCTCCATGCCGATATCGGATGTAATTAGAATTTCTTCCAACTCATCCATCAAATCTTCGTCAACTGTACTATATCCAGCCAACGCATCGACTATCTTATCTCCGAGCTTGCCAAAAAAGCTCTTTTTTTCTTTAAATAATGACATTGCTTACCTTTCTATAGTTCAAAATTGTCCCCAAGTCTTAATGAAAGCATCTTGGAAATACCCTGTTCTGGCATTGTTACACCATAGAGTGCATCAGCGTGTTCCATTGTTACCTTTTGGTGGGTAATTATTGTGAATTGAATCTCATTAAACTTGCGTAAGTATTCAGCAAATCTATCGATGTTCGCATCGTCCAAAGCGGCCTCGACCTCATCCAAAATGCAGAATGGTGTTGGCTTAGTCTTAAGAACTGCAAACATTAAAGCGATTGCTGTCATTGTCTTTTCACCACCCGACAAGAGGTTGATATTTTGAAGTTTCTTTCCAGGTGGTTGCGCGATAATTTCAATGCCTGCTTCTAGAGGATTATTTTCGTCGCTGATTCTAAGTTCGGCCTGTCCACCACCAAACAATTCCTTAAATGTGCTCTCAAAGTTTGTAACAACCTGGTCGAAGTTTTCTTTGAACTTCTTCTTAATAATCTTATCCATGTCGCTAATAATCGCATTGAGTTCATCCATGGCTTGAGTGATATCAGCTCTTTGCTCTGAAAGGAATTGATAGCGAGTATTAGTTTCCTCGTATTCCTTGATGGCACCTACATTTACATCACCTAACATATCCATTCTGTTTTTAATCTCTCTGGATTCCTTAACAGCTGTGGAATATACGAAATCTTCTCTTTTGAATTCAAGAGCTTGCGCATATGAAATCTCAAAATCGTCCAAGAGTTTTTGCTTAGCCAAATCGAGTCTAGTCTCGTTCTGAGCGGTCTTAATCTCGTGTTCATGCTTTTGATCGTTTAAGGTATTGATTTGATTACCGAGCGAGCTCTGCTGTTGAGTTAAATTATTAATTTCATCACTTAAGGCCGATTTCTTCTTTGAAACTTCGATAATGTAATCATCTAAATCGTGAATCTCAGCTTGAAGTTTCTTTGCTGTTTCTTCAGCATCTCCAGAACCAAATAGAAGCTTGTTTCTGGATTCGTTAAGTTTTTCTAACTCCTCATTCTTTTGGTCGATCTCTTCTGTAAAGTTGTCTACATTTTCGAGAACTAAAGCTAAAAGGTCATCAATAGCCCCGACTTTGTTTTCAAGTTCTGTCTTTGAAACTCTAGCGGCTGTAACTTCTTCATTAGCCGTTGCGATTTCATTTGAGATTCCTTCCAATTCAAACATCTTAAGCTCAATTTCGCTCTTAAGACCATTGATATCATTTTCAGCTTGAGCGGCATCTCTGTCTGCCTTTTCTTGTAATTTCTTGTTATTAACAAGGTCAGATTCGATGTTTCGCAATTCATTTTCACGCTTAGCTGCTGATTCTTCTGCACCTTGACTGGATTCTTTGATGGTATTAATCTTAGCACCCAAATTAGCGGATAAAATGTCCAATTCGTGCTTCTCATTAATTAAATCCGTTGAAGTATGAATGATTTTTTCGAGTTCGGTAGCTTTTTCGCTGCGCTGTGATTCGCTTGCCTTAAACTGTTCCTCTAAAGCAATGATTTGTTTGCTTAATGTTTCTATTTCATTTCTTCGTGAAAGAAGATTTGCAGTTGCATTCTTGAACTTACCACCAGTGATGGCACCAGATGTATTGATGATTTCTCCCTCAAGTGTTACGAATCTTACTCCTGCACCTGAAATCTTTGAAAGTTGAACAGCAGTGTCCATATTATCAACAATAGCAGTTCTTCCTAATAAGTAGCTAAAAACGCCATCATATTTACTGTCATAGCTAATAATATCGGATGCAATGCCCTTGAAACCACGAGCGCTCTTGATCGCTTCATTTATTGTCTGCTTTCCTTGCTTAACTGATTCAACCGGTAAGAAAGTAAGACGACCTGCTTTAGCTTCTTTGAGCATATTGATAGCGCGCTTTGCGTCGTTATCTTTGTCACAAATGATGTTTTGAAGATTTCCACCAAGAGCAGTTTCGATAGCGACCTCGTAGCCGTTAGGAACTTGCATAAGTTCAGTAACCACGCCTCTTATACCAGGTAACTTTTCACGCATGATAAATCTAACTGCGCCATTATATCCCTCATAGTTGGTCTCCATTTCTTCAATGGTCTTCTTTCTGGACATTGCCTGGCTAGCTAAAATCTTGTAATCTTCTCCGTCCTTGTCGAACTTTCTGATAGCGGCTTCCACTATTGACTTTTTCTCTGCCAAATCAGCTTGAGCCTTTCTGTTTGCTTCAAGCTTTTTGTTAACTTCAAGCATTTCGCTCTCAGCATTCTTTAATGACTCTTCAAGTTTATTCTTAGAAGAATCCATTTCTTTGCTGTCAGCTTCGATAGTCGCTTTTCTACTTAACAGGCTTTCTTCATAGCCTGCATATGATTTACTCTCTGATCTTAAACCGGAAACTTTGGCTGTAAGATCTAAAATCTCGTTCTTTTTTTCAGTGATATCATTAGAGATTTCTATGCTCTTGGATTGTGTTTCATTATAGTGTTCTACAGCTTTAGTGAATACATCGTTTGCTGCTAGAATATCTCTACCAAGATTAATCTTATCTTCTTCATGCTTGTCAGCTTTAGCTAATTCATCTGTTAACTTTTGATTCAGTACATCAATCTCGCCCTTTAATCTAGCTTCATCTCTTTCGAATGTTGAAAGCTTTTCATCATTAACCTGTGATTCACTAGTCAAAAGTCCTAATTGCTCAGTCTTTTCAAGCTTCTTATCTCTAGCTTCAATATCTAACTCTTCGAGTTCGCTCTGCTTTACTCTATCAGCCTCAAGTTTTGTGTCAATTTCTGCTTTATCGGCAGCAATTTTAACCAAGCTCTCCTCAATCTGTTTAGCATCTTCCTTTGATGCTTCATTGGACTCAGCGTATTTTTCTACGTTTCTTAAAGTGATATTAATCTCGAGATCTTTTCTCTTTTCTCTTAACTCTAAGAACTCTTTTGCTTTAATACTGTCTTCCTTGAGCCCATCGATTCGTCCTTCAATTTCGCCAATGATGTCATTTACTCTATCCAAATTAAGCTGAGTAGCATCGAGTTTTCTTTCTGCTTCAGCCTTTTTTGACTTATACATAACAACACCCGCGGATTCTTCTAGAATCTCACGTCTCTGTTCTGGCTTACCATCGATAATGCTTTGGATTTTACCCTGTCCAATGATTGAATAACCATCTACACCGATACCTGTATCCATGATTAATTCACGGATATCTCTCAGTCTGCAGTTGTTGTTATTAATGAGATATTCACTTTCTCCAGAACGATACATTCTACGAGTAATTGAAACTTCATTATAGTCAATCGGTAAAATTCCAGTTGAGTTATCAATAACTAAAGTAACTTCAGCCATTCCCCTGGACTTACGGCTAGCCGTTCCATTAAAAATGACTTCCTCCATTTTGCCTCCACGAAGCATCTTTGGACTTTGTTCACCGAGTACCCATCTAAGCGCATCGCTGATATTACTTTTTCCTGATCCATTAGGACCTACAATACATGTAACTCCCTCATGAAAATCGATTACTACTGGTTCTGCAAAGGACTTAAATCCGTGCATTTCTAATCTTTTAAAATACATCTATATACTCCTACCTTAAGGTTAAAATAGCTTCTTTAGCCGCATTTTGCTCGGCTTCTTTTTTGCTCTTGCCTACGCCTCTGCCGTAAATTTTGCCGTCGCATTCCATATGAACATAGAATGTCTTGTCATGTGCAGGTCCTTCATCCGAATCAGTCACATAGGTAATAACAACTTGCTGTCCGCCTGCTTGAAGAAGTTCCTGGACCTCTGACTTATAATCCTTAAACAATTCACCAGAAATTGCCCTATCTATGTTTTTAGCAAATGCTTTTGCTACAAATTTGTAAGCTTCAGCAAAGCCTCCATCTAGATAAATTGCACCGATTAGCGCTTCAACACAGTCAGCTAAGATGGAAATCTTTTCTCTGCCACCTTGAAGTTCTTCACCACGACCGAGATATATATATTCGCCAAGGTTCATTTCCCTCGCAACTTCGGCTAATGAATCTTCGCAAACAACAAGTGCTCTAGTTTTTGTCAAAGTACCCTCTGTAACATTTTTTAGTTTATTGAAAAGTTCGGCACCCACGATTGCATCCAAAAATGCATCTCCTAAAAACTCAAGCCTTTCGTTATCTTGGTGCTTTGTGTTTTGTTCCTTATTGAACGAACAATGCGTCAAAGCACGTTCTAAACGGTCTTGATTATTAAATTCGTAACCTAGTATTTTTTCTATTTCTTTACTCATTCTTTGTACCTTTTCCACTAATAGGAATATTTTTTAAGGCTGAGAAATACTTATCATACTCTTCATCGAATTTTTCATGGTAAACAACATTGTCTGAATGATGAAGATTATGTAAGTACATATGCTCTTGTCCTTTTATTTCTGCATTGTTCTGTTCCAAAATGAATACGGCCAAATCTGAACACTTATCTGAAATATGCTCAAGATTAGTAGTTATATTTTGGAACTGAATGCCTGTGATAGCATCACATAAGCCATCCGACATTCTTTTAATATGTCTGTTATTAAGTTCTACTGTAATTTCATCTATAACCTCTTCCAAAGGTTCAACCTCAGCTGCAAGATTATAGTCCTTTTTATTAAATGCTGTTACAGTCTTATCTAAGATTTCATAACAAGCATCTATTAACAATTTGAGTTCTGCCAACGCACTTTCTGAGAAAGCTACATCTCCTTCACGCATTTCCTTCAAAGCTTTAGTAATGTTAACTGCTAAATCACCGATTCTTTCATAGCAGATAAGGGCTTTGATTTGGAAGTTTTGTCTAGCGTTGTCTTTTTCAAGTGTGATATGTGGAGCTACAGAAACAAGATAATTGTTTGTCGCGTCTGTAATTCTATCAAGCATCTCTTCTCTTTGGCTGATACGATTGTCGCGTTCAGGATCGAATTCAAAGATTTGTTTTACGCAAGCATCGTAGTTATGTAAAGCTACTTCAGCCATGTGTTCAATAATGTGACGTGATTGGTCAAGTGCAAGTGCTGGAGAAACAATCAGTCTTGAATCCAAGGCCTTAAGATCATCTACGATTTCCTTATCCTCAGGGTTAACTGGATCTTCCTTAATAATCTTCTCTGCGATTTTTGAGAAAATATTTGAGAATGGAAGAAGAACAACAGCTGGAATAAGTCTAAATAAACCATGAATATTAGCAACACCACCTGAATTGAGTGATGATGTCCAAATGCTGTCGTTTAATACACCTGTGCTTCTTAATATAGAAATAGCGATTATGATGAGTGCTGCTGCAAACACGTTGTAAATGATGTGAATAAGAGCAGCACGTTTTTGTTCATGGTTGGCACCGATTCTACTTACGATATAAGTTGTAAGGCAGTCGCCGATATTAACACCGATGATAACAGCGAATATTTCAGCGAATGTTACGCCCATAGAGCTTGCAATAGATTGGATGATACCAACTACAGCAGAAGAGCTCTGAATTACACCTGTAACAGCCACACCAGCGACGAATTGCAAGAAATAGTTGTTTCCAAAAGCGGTAAGGAGTCCGCTAAGGCTTTCACCAAATGCTGATACAGCATCACTCATATAAATAAGTCCCATGAATAGAACACCGAAACCAGCAGCAATGTTTCCTGTGTTCTGTTTGCTTCGTGATTTTGAGGCCATTATCAAGACAATACCAATTATCAAAGCAAGCGGTGCTAAATTGTCTGCCTTAAAGAAATATAAGATACTCGTACTATCAGAGCTTACGTCCATAAGTCTAATGATCTGAGCCGTAATTGCAGTACCTACATTAGCGCCGAGTATAACTCCAATTGATTGCCTGTAAGTAAGCAAACCAGCTCCTACTAAACCAACTGTGAGTACAATCGTAGCGGTTGAACTTTGAATTATGCATGTGACCAAAGCGCCAAACAAAAATCCTAGAATCGGTTTGTTTGTAACACGTGAAAGCACACGTTTCATTGCTTGGCCGGAGCCAGCTTTCAAACCATTTCCCATAACTCGCATTCCATAAAGGAACATTGCGAGTCCACCCAGAACAGCTATTATCCTATAAAATACATCCATGTTATTCTCCTTACTTTATTTAACATAGAAAAACTAGTTGATTATCTTAATAATGGTCTAATGGCACCCATTAAGTATAGTGACCCACAGCAAATTAGTGCATCGTAATCAGTTAATAGCTTCTTTGCCAACAGAACAGCCTTTTTAAATTCTGGCTCAATTACGCAGTTTCCTCCAAGAACGCTAATCTCTGCTGCTAAATCCTTCGCGGACATCTTTCTTGGATTAGGAACCTCAGTTACTACGAAATCGCTTCCGAATTTAATAAATTCAGATAGCGCTGCTCTTGTATCTTTATCTGCTAACATTCCAACTAAGACGAGGACTCTTTTACCTTTAAGCAAGTTGTTAACAGTTTCATTAAGTGCCCTTGCACCGTCAGGATTATGAGCGCCATCAATAATTATTAATGGCTCCTCACTAACCATTTCAAATCTTGCGATATTGGTTGCAACCTTAAGTCCTCTATAGAGTTGTTCTCTCGTAACGGATATATCACCATTCTCTTCGAGAATATTGATTGTAGTTAGAGCAAGTATTGCATTTTCAACTTGATAATCGCCAATCATTGAGATTTCGATATTCTTGAATTCTACGCCTTGAATATCACAATCAAAAGTGTAACCACTAATCTCACGCTTTGTAATATTGCATGGTATATTTCTTGTCTCAAAGTACATTGCCTTTGCTTCTTCGGCCTTCTTTTCGATAACAACCAATGCCTCATCAGACTTAGCACTTGTAATAACAGGACAACCCTCTTTTATGATTCCTGCCTTTTCACCTGCGATTAAGCTAAGCGTGTTGCCTAATATACCAGTATGATCGAACGAAATCGATGCTATTACTGTGGCAAGCGGATTTTTGATAATATTAGTCGCATCGAGCCTGCCACCGAGGCCGACCTCGAGCACGACATAATCAGCCTTTTTATCTCTGTAGTATAGAAATGCCACAGCGGTGATTACTTCGAATTCAGTAGGACTTTCTATCCCACCTCTCACCATCTCATCCACAGCAGCCATTACCTTGTCCGTGTACTCATCTAATTCTTCATTCGTGATGTGTTTTCGATCAAATTCTATTCTTTCATTAAACTTCTCAATGAATGGTGAAGTATATACGCCAGTCTTATAGCCAGCTTCCTCTAAAATGTTATAAATATATCTTGAGACGGAGCCCTTGCCGTTAGTCCCGGCAATATGGATGAACTTTAATTCATCCTGCGGATTGCCTAAGAGCTCCATCAGTTTTGAAATTCTTTCTAAGCCCAGAATACTTCCGAACTTTTCAAATTCATGGATTTTTTCAATAGCATCCATGTTAATCATCTCCTCTAAAGGTTATTACTTGTCAGCGATTGAAGCGTATTGAGCCTTAACCTTTTCAAGCATTTCTTCGTACATTGCCTTCTTGTCACGCTCAGCTTGAATCTTGTCAGCTGGAGCCTTATTAACAAAGCCCGGATTTGAAAGCATTCCTGTTGAACGCTTTACTTCACCTTCGAGTCTAGCAATTTCTTTTTGAAGTCTTTCTCTTTCCTCAGCAAAATCTACCAATTCAGCGAGTGGAACATAGATTTCAGCACCATCGATAACTGCAGAAACTGCATCACTAGGTACATCATTCTTTGATTCAGTGAATGTGAGTTCAGAAATCTTTGCTAAGTTCTTTAAGTAAAGTTCGCCAGCTTTGATAGTTTTAAGTTTTTCACCAGAAGCAAGTACGATAGTCTTAATCTCTTTGGATGGAGCTACGTTCTTTTCTGCTTTGATGTTTCTGATTGCCTTAATAGCATCCATGGCCATTTCAAGAGTCTTAGTAGCATCATTGAATTGGTGCTCTTCCATATACTTAGGCCAGGAAGCAGAAATTAAGTACATGTTTTCCTTAGATCCATGTGGTAAGAAGCCCCAAATTTCTTCTGTGATGAATGGCATAAATGGATGTAAGAGCTTAAGCATATTCTTTAAGCAAGCTACGAGTGTAAATCTTACAACCTTCTTATC
>JAZQQK010000047.1:0-4078 GCA_045629065.1 Anaerovoracaceae bacterium
GAGCCCCCCCCTCCTTATTTATATACACGCACTCGCGAGGCACATTTTTTCTTACTCCTCTTACACCTCCTACACCCCGCCCCCCTTATACCCGAACATACAAAAAGCAGACGACGTCTGCTTTTTTCTATATCGAGAACATAATGTTTTTGTATCTCTTATGCTCAATACTTGATTAGTAATAATAAATCTTTCGCCTTTCAGTATAGTAATTATCACCCATGCGGTATGTCCAATTACCTCTGGCATCGTAATCCATATAAGTATATTTATGAACTTTCCCCTTTTCATCCTTGTAGCCAGTGCGTTTACCCGACTGGTCATAAAGATAATAGGACGTCGATTCATCGCCCATGTGACCATATTCTTCTTTTATCACGGTTCTGCCTTTCCACGTCCATACGTAATGTCCATTACCCGTACCATTGATACGGCCGTTCGCATCCCGTGTGTAGCCAAAAGGATTGTCACTCCACATGTCGTCTCCCGTGGCATCCTCTCCCAGCAACACACCGCTTCTGCTGAACGTATGTTCTTCGGTGTACTGGTTGTTAATAGTACTTTTCACGGCCTTCACCTTTCCTTTCAGTTCAAAGAAAGCCCAGTCGTTGGAAAGGTAATTGGCGGGGTTCTGAGCATAAGTCCCAAGTGCGAGGGTACTTATTAACAATGTTAGGAATAATCTTTTTTTCATTTTTGTCCGTTATTTGTCTTAAAAATTTTATAAACATTATACAAATGCTTGCAGTATTAGTTACTTGAACATTTGAAAAACAAGTTTGGCTACTTGACCGATGGCTGCATTTCTTTGTATTTTTACTTTATTTCCCAAATAGCTTATGTTATATGTTTTACCTGCGCAAACCATTACATTATAAATGATAGACCACTCATCTTCCGTAAAGTAGTCATAAGCCATAAACGTTGCTGTTTTACCATAGGCTTTTGCTGTTACTTGCAATTCTCCGTAAGGACACTTCTCCACTTTAAAAGTAAACTCTCCCAATGGCGCTCTGAGTGTTTTTCCGTTTTGTAGAGATAAATAGAGAATGCCATCATTATACTTAAAAACATCTATACATTCTCCTTTCGTTTGAAAGAAATTCGCTCTTTTTGCTACTAATGTGAAGTTTGGAAGTTGCTCTATCGCATTTCTTATTTCGAATTCGTTTTTTTCATCAGGCTTAGCTTCCTTAAAGATGAAATACAAAATGACGATAATAATAATAATAGTAATCATAATAATTACATTCGTCTGAGGGTTCCTATATAACTGACTTTAAATAATCCAAATCAAAAGTTCCTTTCGCTTTATACATAGCAGACAAGGCATTCATATAAACATACGCAGCTCCATAAATGATGGCAGAAGAACTAGCGGTACTAATAGCAGCACTCGCTAGCCAACCAACAACAGGAATTACTTTTACTCCTTCGCTAAAAACAGTTGCAACCCCCTTTGCTGCTGCCGATCCTAAGTTCGTAAGCACTGCAGAGGCTATGCTCTTTCCTGCATTTTCACTGATTTTAATGCCAAGCACATTATTGATGTCATAGTACATCTTCCATAGTGATGCCACGGCTGCCATCGTTGCCGCGACACCTGCTCCTGGCACAAAACTTTGCGCTAAACTAGCTCCCAATTGTATTTTTTTATGCTTTTCAACGACTGCAACAAGTTTTGTTGGTATAGCATTCCGCATCACCTCGGAGGCTTTCCCGCCTGCGTAGTATCCTACAACTCCGCCATTTGCTAATCTTCCTAATTTCGTGGCGATATTGGCCACATCATTCTTATCGTAACTCATAATATTCTTAAGCTTTGAATCTCTTGAGAGTTTCTATATATAATTTACCAGAAAGATAGAATTGAGCATAAAACACAAAAGGTGCCAGAAAAAATACGGCAGATAAAGCAAGATCAAGAACAAAGGCAACAATAATGTTGACTATAAACCCTATACCAGCAAGCTTCCAGAAATTATCTGAAAATGATAAATCACACCTCTTCGCAATACTACTATACATATGCCATAGTACTGCTATAAATATAACCGCACCAAAACCAAAGTCTGGTAAAGTCATCAGTAGGCATCCCCAAAAAGCGTGCCGTTTTACAATCTTGAAGATGTCCTTTTCAAACATCTTGTTGGCAAATTTTGCCGCAATTAAACCTTCTAACATATTATTAAAATTAGATATTAGTAATTCTGTGCTTATTTTGAAAAGAACGAAGATATATTAACATTCTTCAGCATATCTCGTCCCTTACCAGCAAGTGCCTGCCCCTTTTCGGCCAGTTCTTGACTAACGGCTGAAATATTTGCAGCAGCATTTCCTATCGCAGACGGTTGAGATGCAATTTGTTCTCGCACAACAGATGGAGCATTGATATGAATTGGACTTGACTTAAGGTCGCGACAAAGAGAAGTTTTCTCCCATTGTAAAGCCTCGTAAACACGAACAGGACAATATGGATGATCTATTCCCGAATTCGCCATCCAGTGCAACACTTTGTTCCATGTTGTGCCATTCTTGAGTGCCTCATAATCTTTACCTTGCTCACTCCAAGCCTGTATATCCATATTGTTAACAATATAACGCGGCATTAAGCTTATGCGAGCTAAAGCGCGTCCTAAGGTTTCAGCATCACTCACTATACAAGCAAAACGGTCTGCTGATAATTCTGAGGCTCTACTCCATGCAATCAAAGCTTGTTTAATAGGTTTCATCGCTGCATTTCCCACGAAGCCGACTATTGAATCGGCCAAAGAGTCACCCAGTGTAAAAATTGCATTTGCCAGCGTCTGGTATAAGACATGCTGACAAATAATATGGCCACATTCATGGGCAAGTACAGCATCCAGCTCTTCTGGGGTTAATCTTTTTATTAAGCCAAGTGTTAGGACTATATAAGGCTTGGTTTGTCCCGATGTCCAAGCATTGGCAATCATAGTCATCTGCAAATACAATTCTGGAACGGGTATATTCAAGCGCTTACAGATAGGCGGTAGCCGATTGTAGATTTCTGGCATTTGCGTTTCCGACAGACGAAGATTGGTAGTAATGTTCTCGCTCCAGGAAATCTCGTCATAACCATACTGGAATACCTTCTCCATTATTTTGGGGAGGGCAGGGATGTTTTTCAGAGCTTTGAGGGTTCTGGCATCCTCAGGGTGAATGAGTGTTTCTAAAGTCATAATTATCCAATTCTTGTTGCTTTGAGACATGAAGTATTCAGTGCGCCGAGTTTTTTCAAATCAACATTACGCTGATACAAAAAAGCCTGGGCAACCTGATCCGGATAAGAAGTTATTGGGTTGGCATAACTATAAGTTTGTAGTTCAACAGACAATCCCTTATCAAGTCTTTGTCCACAGCCGATTCGTGTGGATATGGCGGTAATTCGAAAAATAGGCATAGCAATTAAAAAGTCTTTTTGCTCTTTTTGCAATAATGCGGCTCACAATCCCCCGACTCAGCCTTTTGTTAAAGGTGAATGGATACAAGAAAAGCGTAGGGACTTGTCCTTACTCATCTACTAACTGGTATCGCCAAACACCGCAACAGAAATGAATAAGAATATAGCAACCCCACGCCGATATGTAATTGCTATGTGGCGCGGAGTGCCATATGCAACGATACATACAGGTGAGCGTTACATACCCTCTATCCTTCTGTCTTGTGAAACTGGCGATTTCGTTAGTAAGGATAAAGCGTGGAACGCCTTCTTGACAAACGTTTTCTCTCGTCTGCGAGGGCAAAGGTACGAATAAGTGAGCGAAAAACAAAGGAAAGTCTCGCTTTTCTTAGCTTTTCTTAGCGAAAGTTCCTAAAAACAGAGTTTAGAAATACAAACTAATAGTGAAACGGCAGGGAAAACGGCCAAATAAATACAGCGCGAGGTGGCTCTTCGTTGAGGAGAGCCACCTCGCGCGTATATAAATATATAAAGTAAAATATATAAGGTATGGGGCCTACCCATTATACACATCTATTTAATTTATTATATATTAACACATTACGTTTTGTCAAGTCGTTATTTTTTTGTAAATTTGTAGGTTGAAAGCCTCACCTT
>JAZQQK010000048.1:0-19221 GCA_045629065.1 Anaerovoracaceae bacterium
AAGGATTACAACCCTAGGTATCAAGAATTTAAGAGTAAGCTTTACTTAGCTGATGTGTCCGCTAAGGAAGAGTTGAACAAGCCATTCCCTAAGAAAGAAGAAGTCAAAGAAAACAAAGCCGAA
This sequence comes from Anaerovoracaceae bacterium, assembly GCA_045629065.1. Lineage (GTDB taxonomy): Bacteria > Bacillota > Clostridia > Peptostreptococcales > Anaerovoracaceae > JAKSSM01. The sequence continues at coordinate 124 of JAZQQK010000048.1, forward strand.
AAAGTAGTCAAAGTCGAACAAAAAAATCAAGGCTTTGTAAAATCCTAAATTTAACTTGAAAGAGGAATAGTCATGAGAATAGCTGTAAAAGTTGGAACATCAACACTTACTTATCCAACTGGAAGAATCAATGTTAGACATATAGAAGAACTCTGCAAAGTGCTCAGCGACTTGAAGAATAAAGGACATGAAATCATGCTCATCAGTTCTGGCGCTATCGGACTTGGCGTGGGCAAACTTGGCTTAAAGGAAAAGCCAAAAGATATGCCTACAAAACAGGCCGCAGCAGCCGTAGGACAATGCGAACTCATGTATGTGTATGACAAACAATTCTCAGAGTATGACCATGTAGTAGCACAGGTGCTACTCACAGGCAGCGATGTAAGAGACGAAGAGAGAAGCGCTAACTTGAGAAACACTATGGATAGACTTTTCGAGATGGGTGCACTCCCTGTAATCAATGAAAACGATACGGTATCCACTGATGAAATTAAGGTCGGTGATAACGATACTTTGGCTGCAATCATATCAGTTGAAGCAAAGGCGGATTTACTTATTTTGCTCTCTGATATAGATGGCTTATACACTGCTGATCCTAGAAAGGATTCTAAGGCTACTCTAATCCCTAGAATCGATGAGATGAACGAAGCAGTTATGGCTCTCGGTGGAGACGCAGGTTCCAGTTTAGGAACTGGTGGCATGGCTACAAAACTAAATGCTGCAAAGATTTGCATGGAGCACGGAATTGATATGGTTATCACTAATGGTGCTAATCCAAACGTGCTTTATGAAATCGAAGAGGGCAAATCCGTAGGAACTTTCTTTTGCGGTAAAAAATAATATAGGTTAAATATAGCGAATATATTTTGCGAGGATAATATAATGGCGAGCAAAGTTTTACAGATTACAACTGAAGAGGTTATCGATAGAGCGGTGAAAGCCAAGAGCGCCTTATCAAATGCCACTTCTGAGGCAAAAAATAAGGCTCTCAACGAGGCTGCACGAATTTTGGCAGAACATACCGATGAGATTCTTGAGGCGAACAGAAAAGACGTGGAGGCCGCAAGAGGCACTATCTCTGATGTCATGATTGATAGACTTACTCTTACAAAAGAGCGAATTCAGGGCATGGCTGATGGAATCTTAGATGTGGTTAAGCTAGATGATCCGGTTGGAACTATTCTAGATAGAGTGGAACGCCCTAATGGTTTGGTTATCACTAAGGTTTCAGTTCCTATCGGTGTGCTTGCTATTATCTTTGAGAGCCGCCCAAACGTAACTTCAGATGCAGCAGCGCTCGCACTCAAGAGTGGCAACGCGTGCATTTTAAGAGGTGGCAAAGAAGCCATCAATTCTAACATTGCAATCGCAGAATGCCTTAGGGAAGCCGCAAAGCTCGCAGGCCTTCCAGAAGATGCGGTGAATATAGTAACTGATACATCTAGACAAAGTGCGACAGAGCTGATGACGGCACGAGGAAAGGTTGACATGCTCATCCCTAGAGGAGGAGCTGGTTTGATCAGAGCTTGTGTAGAAAACGCAAAGGTTCCTTGTATAGAAACCGGCACGGGTATCTGCCATGTTTACGTGGATGAAAAGGCGGACTTAGAAAAGGCTTTGAACATTGTAGAGAATGCAAAGACTAGCCGCCCATCGGTTTGCAATGCAGAAGAAGTATTGGTAGTGAATGAAAAAGTTGCAGGTGAGTTTTTACCTAAACTTTATGATAGATTAGTAGTCGAAAGAGAAAAGGCAGGCAAGATTCCGGTAGAGCTTAGACTAGACGAAAAGGCAGCTAAGATTATCGCTGGAAAGCAAGCAGGCCCTGATGATTTCGACACTGAATTCTTGGATTACATCTTGGCGGTTAAAATTGTTAACAGCGTAGAGGAAGCAGTAGCTCATATACAGAAACATTCAACTGGTCATAGCGATGCTATTGTTACAGAAAATCAAAGCGCTGCAGACTATTTTATCGCTTCAATTGATAGTGCGGCAGTTTATCACAACTGCTCCACTCGCTTCACTGATGGAGGAGAATTCGGCTTAGGCTGCGAACTTGGCATCTCAACTCAAAAGATGCATGCCAGAGGACCTATGGGCTTAAGAGAAATGACGACTTATAAATACGTTATTCGCGGTAACGGACAAGTAAGATAGAGGTAAAATATGTATTCATACGGTTTTATTGGATGCGGTAATATGGGAGGAACGCTAGCTGTAAGCGTAGCAAAGACTACAAAGGATATAGCGCTTTCCAGCCATACTAAAGAGACTGCACTGAACTTAGCAAATAAAATAGGTGCTGTAGCTACTACGAACCTGGACATTGCATCTAATTCGAGGTTTGTTGTATTAGGTGTAAAGCCACAGGTGCTTCCCGAAGTATTAAAAGAAATCGCCCCAGCTCTTAGAAGGGACGATTGCGTAGTAATATCTATGGCAGCCGGAGTTACAATAGCAAGCATAGTTGAACAGGTGGGATATGACATTCCAATGATAAGAATCATGCCTAACACGCCAGCTCGTATCGGCGAAGGTATGATGATTTATTCTGTGAGTGCGAATGTAACGGATGATATTAAAAATGAGTTTGAAAGAGCTTTCAAAGAATCCGGAGATATCATAGAAATACCAGAAGATTTAATAGACGCAGGTTGTGCAGTTAGTGGCTGTGGACCAGCGTTTGCATATATGTTTGTCGCTTCACTTGCAAAAGGTGGAGTGGAGTGTGGGCTTTCAGAAGAGCTTGCACTTAAGCTTGCCGCAAAGACAGTAGCAGGCGCAGCAGACACAATCTTAAAAACAAAGGAAGACCCTGAGGCCCTAAAGGATGCGGTATGTAGCCCAGGCGGAAGCACAATTCAGGGTGTTAACTCACTAGAAGCGGATGATTTTCGCAAGATTTCTGCGAAGGCAGTCCAGGTAGCTTTTAAGCGCACTAAAGAACTAGGAAAGAAATAGACAGGAGATAGAAAATGCCACCAAAACCAACTAAAACAAAAGACCCAACAGAGGTTATTATTCAGCTAGATGAAAACCAAAAGATTAAGAAAGTCGGTGTAGAATTCAGCACACGACTAAAGGTTAATTACATCGATGAAAGCGGCAAACAAGTAAAGGGATTCTTTACAGAAAACATCACTTTAAAAGGCGATGTGCAGCTTAAAAATGCAAAGGCAGATTTTAAGGAAAAATATAGTGGCGAGAGATATTATCCTATAATTGATCTCTTACTTGACGTTGCTGATAATGCAAAAACCACTGATAGGAATCCGCGCAAAATAGATGCTTTTAATGCTTCATTGTTGAAGATTGGTGAGGACGAATCTAATATTGCCAAGAATCTTGGCAATTTGAAGAATGAGCTCGTAGCGCAAGATGAAAATAATAAAGAGAAGTACAAAGATGCGTTTAGGCTTATTGATATTATGACAAGCCTAGGAACTGACGATGAATCACCCGTAGCAGAGGATCTGTGGAATGATTTTTTAACGGCCTTCTCTGAATTATATGAAAAGACTAATAAAATAGCTGCCAATACAAAGGGACAAAACGAAATTCACAAGATAAATTCGAATTATGCTATAAATAAGAGAAATAATGCAATGTACGACTATGCAAATCTTCTCGGCTATCCTGATTTAGTCGCAAAGTCTGTTCCTATGACAATTGTTAAGGGCAATACAGTTATAAATGGTAATTACATGTTGCATGCAAAAGGCATTGAGTCCGATGATATGTTTAATGGTAATAACCAGGAATTCCAGGGCAAACTAATGCGTATTGCTGGAAGTGCTAAAAAACAACTTTCAAATATGCAGATTTTGGACTATTTGTGTGCAAATATTGATAGGCATAATAAGAACATGTTTTATCAGTATAGAGTAACTGATGATACAGTAGAACTTGTCGGTGTCCAGGGAATTGACAATGATGATTCGTTTGGCAACGTATCTTCTCAAGGCATTAAAAGAAACACAAAGATGACACCTATTCAGGACATCGATGTAATCGATAAAGAAATGGCTGAGAGCATAATGAAGCTGGATAAGACTGAAATGGAAAACAAAATCAGACTTGCAGGCTTAAGCAAAGCAGAGATAGATGCTGCACACGAAAGATTAAATGCATTGCAGCAAAAGATTAAAAATAATGAAATAGAGATTCTTGATGGCGATGATGCATGGAAAAATTTCAGCATCAAAAAATATGCTAACGTTAACCCTAAAAATGGCAAAGTTTATCTTGGTATAGAGTATGATAAAAATGACCACGGTACAATCGTTAAAGATAACATCTTCGAATTTACTCAGCATTATGTCAAAACATATAACAAAAGTCGAAACGAATATGTACAACAAAATGTGGAGCAAAATGTTCAGGAATTAAATCTCGGTCAGTCTGAAGATATGGATCTCTATGATGATGAACCTGAAATTAACAACATTAACAATATAAATAACATCAACAATGTCAATAATCCTGAAAATCCCGCATCTAAAAAGGTAAGCATTAAAACTAATGTAGTAGTTTGTAACGAACTCTTCAGCTTATCAAATAAAGCTAGTGAAATGAGTGGCTTCCTTAAAGACTTAGGGGATTTAGAAGGCAACCGAAACATAAGAAATGGCAGTGAATTAAAGAATATAGTTAAAGACTTTTCCTTTAAGTTAGATGCTATTAGAGACTATGCAAAAGATGATGGTATGCACAAGAATAACCTTGGTATAGCAATGCTGGATGATTACCAAAGAAATACTTTGGCAGAGGGATATGCAGAGATTTCTAAGGCTTGCGATAAGTACCTCGCAAATTCCGTAAAAAATGAAGAAAACGAGTATATGTTAAGTTTTGGCGATCACTTTGTTAAGAATCTTAAGGTACACGCAGAAAATGCTAAGATGAGTATTTTAAGCGATGCTGTAGAATCAGAAATGAAGATGGCTAAGAGACTCGAAAAGATGTTCAAGAAGGATTTAGCAAAAGCTAATGAATCAGAAAATCCTGAACAAGCAAAGAAAGCGCTTAAAGAGAAATATTCACCTGAAAATACAAAAGCAACATTCAATCGTAACAACGTGGGTGCTTTCATCCAGTATGTAAGGAAGATGTCAAGCAGGCTGACTGAAAATGCGCCTGATACTGAGCCAGGATTAAATGATATTAATAAAGCAATGACTGAACTTAATAAGTCATTTGACATAGCGCTTCTTACAAACGATATGTCTAGAATTATGCGTTCAATCAATAAGGTTAACAGCGCTTGCAAGAAGTATTTTGAAGAGCCAGGGGTTGCGCAAGACCCTGCAAAAGCAGATAGACTTGCAGCCGCAAAAGAGATGCATAAATTCACTTCTGATGTTCAGAAGTTTTCGACAATGCATTCACTAAACAGCATGCAGGTTAAGAAATATGAACCAAGCTTTGCTGCTGTTGATTTAGTCAAGACTCTTTCTACAAAACTTGAAAACACCAAGGACACTTTCTTAAAAATTGACTTGGGAGATTCTCCAGAAATGAAGCGAATCAAAGCCTGCTTAACACAGGTAATGGGAGGCATGAATAAAGATAGCAAAGTAAATACTTTAGAAGCTAGAAGCTATCTTAAAAAGCTTAAAGATGAGACTCAGGCTTACATAGATAATCCTAAAAAAAGAGAGAATGCCAGAAAGGGAATAGTCAGAGAAATCAATGCAATAGCTGACCATGAACTTAATAGATTATTGACTGTATATACCCTTACGGCAGATGCGGCATTACAGAAGACTGGCCAGAGCTTGGCTGAGAGCGGTCAGGTGCCAAAAGAGGTTTCAAATGTAAACCTGGAACGCATTGAGGAAAATGTCGAGAAAAAGATTACAGACTTTGTCGAATCAAATTCCAATGTCATCACAAATGATAATGTTATGAAGGAAAAAACTAATTAGATAAAATATCCGAACTAGGAAATAAGCATATAGGAGATAGAAAATGCCACCAAAACCAACTAAAACAAAAGATCCAACACAGATTGTTGTTCAGCTAGACAGAGAAAAATTCGAGAATGTCGGTGCTAGAATGAGTTCACGTCTTAAGGTAGACTATATCGATGAAGACGGCAAAGAGGTGAAAGGATTCTTCACAAAGAATACTTTTGCAAACAGCTATAAGAAATTCGTAGATGTAAGACAAGATTTCGAAGAAAAGTATGGGAAAGAGCCATTTTACCCACTGTTTGAAATGCTATTTGCTAAAGCAGGTAGCCCTATTGTAAATAACCTATATGGCAAAATTGTCGATAAAGGGCGCATTAACAGAGTCGCATCGGAAGAAAATAGGCATGTAGATTTGGTTAATGTTTGTTTTCGTGTGGGAAATCCAGAACTTTCACAAAAATCTTTGCTTGCGTATTTTAATGATTTAGCTACGCAAGATATAAATAGCCCAAATTTGGAAAAGAAAGAAAAGGCTCAAAAGCTAATGGAGATCATCCAAGGCATGAGAGGTAATAGCAAAGATGAATTTAACAATGAAGATGTTAAAGAACGCAGAGAAGCGTTTTTTACATCGCTTTCTGAACTTTTTAATTCAATCGAGGCGATTAAAACTGTAACTAGAGCGCAGCTCGATGTACATGGGATAAGCCAGAATGCGAATGTCAATAAAAGAAACAACGCGATGTATGAATATGCGAAGCTTCTCGGCTATCCTGACCTTATGGCGAAGTCAGTGCCAATGACGTTAGTGCATGGAAACAAAGTTGTCTCTGGAAGCTATATGCTTCACGCAAAGGGTGTAGAAAAAGAAAAGATGTTTGACCCGAAAAACCCGGAGTTTAATGGAAAACAAATGGTAATTGCAGCCTCCGGAAAGAAACAACTTTCAAACATGCAGATTTTAGATTTCCTTTGTGGAAATGTGGACAGACATGGTAAAAATATGTTTTATCAATATGAGGTGGATGGCGATAAAGTTAAACTTGTCGGTGTGCAAGGAATCGATAACGATGCTTCATTTGGTGTGGTACAATACAAAGGAGCGGTTGATTACACTAGAATGTCGCCTATCGAAGATATTGATGTAATCGATAAGGAAATGGCCGAAAAGATTATGAATCTTGACAAGGATGAGATGGAAAACATCATTAGACTTGCGGGCCTTAGTGAGAATGAAATAGATGCAGCATTTGAAAGATTAAATGCTCTGCAACAAAAGATAAAGAGTAAAGATGGCATTACAATCTTAGATGGTGAAGAAGCATGGGATAATTTAGACTTAGACAAATATTCCAATCGTAATCCGAATAAAGGCAAAGTTTATGTAAAAGAAGCCGGACCTGGCAAAAATGTAACAAAGGATAACATTTTCGCCTTGACAAACGATAATGTAGCAACTTATGAATTCTTAAAACAAGCTCCTAATATCCAAAATGTCGAAGAGAAAGGTGAAGTATTAGATGAACTAGCACTTGGACAAGCTGAGGATATGGCTGTAAATCCAATTATGGACGACACTAAGGATTCAAATGTTGTGACATGCAACGAAGAGTTCGCTTTAGAAGTAAAATCTCAGGAGATGCAAGATTTCACTGATACTATAAATGAATTAATCAAACAGGAAACAGTTGACACTCCAAGATACAAACCACTTCAGAAGTCAGCCAAGAAATTGAATGAAATGTTAAAAGCAATTACTGATTACGCTAAGAAAGACGGGCTACATAAGAATGACTATGGCATTGCAATGTTAGATGATTATCAGAGAAATACATTGGCAGATGCCTACACAGACCTTATAAAAGAATGTGATAAATTAATATCACTTCCTCCTAAAAAAGGTGAAAATATAGCCATACCATCCGCTTGGATGCATTTGTCAAAGAATTTAAAAGTATATGCTAAGCAGGCAAAAGCAGGCATGTTAAGCGATGCTATGGAAGCAGAAAAGAAAGCATTCTTAAGACTTCAAAAGAAATTCGAAAAGGATAGAAGACTTGCGAGAGAAAGATTTGATAATCCTGATGATCCTACAGTTCAGCAGGCAATAAACGAAGCATTAAAAGAGAAATATGCTCCAGAAAAACTTCAGGCTGAATTCAATAGAGAAAACGTAAAATCGTTTGCGCAGTTTATTAGAAATGCTTCGAAAGAACTTACCGTAAAAAATCCTGCTTTAGAGTATGAGGTTGGATCACTCACAAGTGCAGTCGAATCAATGGATAAAAGTCTCGATATAGCGCTTTTGACAAATAATATGGCGGTAATAGCAGGAGAACTTTCAAGTCTACGCAAAGCTTGTACGAAATTTGTAAATAATGTCGAAGATACTAAGGAGGGCGAGAAACCTCAAGAAAAGTCAAGGCTGTCAGTAGCAAAAGAAATGATTAAGTTAACTTCTGATGCCATTCAATTTGCTAATAATAGAACCTTAAATCAGATGAAAGTCATGAAGTATGAGCCTCCTATTGTAGCAAATGAACTCGTTCAGGACATCAATGAAGTTACGAATGACAAACCTAAAACACAGGCAGAAAAGCTTTCAGAAAAGCTTAATAATACTAAAAGGACTTTCCTTTGGTTTACTCTCAGTGATTCAAAGGAGATGAAGAGAATAAAAGCTTGTATGGCGCAGGTGGTTGGAATGAAGGATGACTACAAGACAACCTGCCTAGAAGCTCGAATCTATCTTAAAAAGTTACAAGAAGCAACTAAAGATTATATAGACAACAATAAGAAGACAAATAACAATAGAAAAGCAGTTGTAAGAGAAATCAATGAAATGGCAACCGCTGAGCTTCAAAGATTGTCAGAACTCTCAGTGCTTCAGATAGATGAAGCTTTGCAAAATGCTGGAAACAGTCTTCAAAATTCCGGCGTAATTCCTCAGGAAAGGTCCAATGTAGACCTTCCACAGATGGAAAAGAGGGCTGAGAAAAACATAGTGGATTTAGTAAACGAGAAGTATGCTAAACTCACAGAAGAAAAAGCCCCAGCCGAGAAGATAAATTAGACAAATAAAAAAATGCCCCTATGAATAGGGGCATTTTTAATTATGCCTTAATGGTATTCGACCATCAGCATTGTGATGTCATCGAACTGTGCTTCCTCTCCGCGGTATTCTTTGATGTCATCAAGGATTGCAGGGAGAACTTGATCAACCTTATCATTATCGTGAGCTGATACGCACTTTACTAATCTTTCCTCTTGATATTGCTCGTGAGCCTTATTGATTGCTTCTGTTACACCATCAGTGTAGAGAAGAATCTTAGATCCATGTGGCAATACGATTTTTTCATCCTCGTAGTTTGAAGAAGGATAGATGGCAAGAACGATATTCTTTTTAACATTTAAGAATTCATATTTTCCATCGATACCACTCTTTACTAAAGGTGGGTTATGTCCAGCATTAGCATATGTGAATTCGCCTGTTTCTAAATCAAGTATTCCAACGAAACAAGTTACGAACATGAATGTATCGTTTCCTTCACACAAGAATTTATTGACTGATTTAAGTACATTAGCAGGTGTAGCTGATCTTAAGTGATATTTGATAAGCGACTTAGTCATAGCCATGAAGAGAGCGGCAGGAACGCCTTTATCGGAAACATCAGCTATTACTATTGCAAGATGCTTTTCATCAATCATGAACATATCATAGAAATCTCCGCCGACTTCCTTTGCTGGAGTCATTGTAGCGTAGATATCGAATTCGTTGTGATCAGGGAAAGCAGGGAACTTCTGGATGAGCATGCTCGATTGAATTGAAGCAGCTGATGTAAGTTCATCGGACATTCTTTCTCTTTCTCTTAGACCCGCAACCATTGTATTAACTGAGTCTGCCATATCGCGAAGTTCGTCATGTGTATGAAGGTCTAACGGTTCATCAGGTATATTATCAAGTCTAATTCGCTTTACATAACGGCTGACATACTGAATTTTTCTAGTGAACTTACCAATGATTATTCCGATGATGACAGTAAACACAAATGCAGGGAAAATCATATAGAGGCTCTCACGCATATAGTAGAGTTTTAATTCATTAGCGGATTGAGTCTCGTTATATACCATTGCAAAAGCTTTTTTTCTTGCACCTGGGCGCATAGTTTCATCACTTTGTGAAACAAGTAGCCAGTAGTATATGTTGAGTTCACCGTCATCTCCCATCTCTGTACTTCTGTAGAGAAGGTTATGATTTTTGTTTAGCTTTTCACTATTACTTTGTGAGACAAGATCTGGGGCACTTTCGAATACACGCGCAACGCCACTATCCATATCGTCCATCAGTTCATATACACCTTTGGACTCATCATACTCGAACACTGCAAAACCGAAGTCGCTGTCATGTATGAATTGTATTGAATAGTCATCGTTACGCCAATCCCAATAAAAGACATCATTGATTTCTTCCCATGGCTGGTCATCATCTACATATTTGAGTTGATAGTCCGTAAACATCTCAAAACCGTTTATAAGCTTAATATAGGCGGTTTCTAATGCCAAGTCATTAGTGGATGTATATAAGAGGTAAACTCCAATAAGCGAAATAACGAGTGCCGCAATTACGAATGGAACGAGAATCTTGGCTTCTATACTATTAATAAGGCGCATGAATCTTTTAGGTAAAGACTCGCGCTTTTCTTTATTATTTTGTTTGGAATTCAAGTTTTCAACTGTTTCTGAACTCATAGTACATCTCCTGTGCAATAAAGCAGTGATTGTAATGATACATTATTATAACATACTATTATATTAAAGGCATTAAATATTTTATATTTTGGTGAGTATAAACGTATAAACTTTTGCGTAGAAATGTGATATAATATATTATCTATAATCTATATTATGGCGCAGTATGTGCCGCAACAAATACTAATCGTTTGAAGGAAAGACATGATTGCAAGAATTCTAAGAAAAATCGATGTATTTTTTAAAAAGAGAATATTCAAGAGAGAAGTAGACTCATCAGTAAATTGGAGAGTATTTATTCTGGTAGTCATTACTTTTGCTGTGTTCTTGACAGGCGCTATCCATATCGGTAAGTGGGCTTATGACTATGATTTTAGACATACGACATACGAAGTTGTAGAGGAATATGCTACTCCTACAGTAATCGACAGCACAAAGATTTATGTATATACAATTCCTTTTAAGGGAGCAAAACTAAACGATTTCCCACACATATATTACTTTAGAGATAGAAAAGCAAAGAAGGTAGACATCTTCTTAAACCCACAATACATTGGCACTCGCGTTAATAGCGAAAGATATGTGGACGTATTCCACTCGAGCCATTATGTAGCGCAGAAGGGCGCGCTGGTTTACAATTCGATGTTTAAATTAGCAGATATTACATCCGAGGAGAAGCCACTTCTATTATTAGAGTCTAACGAAATCATCTATGGCATCATGGATGACAAGGCATATCTAATCGCCAACATCAATGAAAAAGAAGTGCCTGAGACTGTTAGAATAGGCAAGCTCAGAAATATAAAGAAAAAGTATAAATACGAAATTACATATAACGGAGATTACGAAGAGATCTATCCTGCTGAAAAGTGGTACCATAAGATCTATAGATTTATCTTCAAGAAGAAAGTTGCTTACACGAAATAGATGAAGTGGTTGACCAAGTATTTTACAAGTGAAGAGGTTAACTTAGCAAGGCAAGATGAGTTCGACATTGCGAGAACCTTCTCTATTATTGGAATGATTATTACCCACTGTTATGAATCTTCTGGAGTTGATTTCAGTACCGGCTTTGGATATTGGGTAATCATCTTTATGGGAAGTTTCTTGGGAGCTCCATTATTCATGTTCTACATGGGTGCGGCTATAAGATATTCCAGAAATGTTACTGCGGGATATTTGGCTAAGCGTGGATTAAAGATATTCGTTTTGGCATATTTGTTTAATATATTAAGACGAATCATTCCACTCTTTGCACTCGGAATTTGGGAGCACGGAACTTATCCTTTATCGTATTATGCATTGCTGTTCTGTGCACCAGATATTTTGCAATTTGCAGGCCTAGCTTTGATGACTATAGCGGTAGTAAAAAAGCTGAACATTTCAGATTTGGTTCTGGCTATATTCGGAGTTTTATGTACGGTTATAGGAATGCTTACAAGCGGTATAGATTTTGGTAGCCGCATGGCGAATGCCTTAATGGGTATCTTCATCGGAACTAAAATTGAAGGAGCGTCTGGTGGCCCATTCTCCTATGCGCACTATTTTATCTTTGTTGCGTTAGGATATATTTACGGAAAGTATTGGAAGAGATGTAAGGACAAAGAGGGCTTCTTTAGACACATTTCACCTATCTGTGCGGTGGTCGCAATCTTAGGAATTGCAGCTGAACTTTACTTCAAAATTGGAGCGATTGGAACACGCGATTTGACCTCCTATTATTACATGGATTTGGGCAGCGCATTGTTCAATATTATATGCGCTATGGCGATGGCTGGAGTGTACTATTGGTTACACAAAATATGCGGTCAAAAGTTCCACAATTTCTGCCGCATTATGAGCTCAAATATAGGCCTGGTTTATGTGGTTCATTTTACACTCGAGAGATGGATTCTCTATACAGTGATAATCAATATTTTAGAAGTTGAAACTACACAAGTAATCATTCTTACTACAGCTTTAGTTTTAACAATTATTTCATTTTACAGTGCCAAATGGTACAGAAAGGGATGAGGACTTTGTCTAATAATCTACTCACACAAAAACTCTATATAGACATGCTTATGACAGGTGCAGCAGTGCTAAGGGCCAATAAAGATGAGGTCAATCGCATCAATGTTTTCCCTATTGCAGATAATGATACAGGCGAGAATATGTGCATGACAATCATTGCTGGACTCAATGCTACTAGGGATATGGAAGATGCCGAAATCGCTTGTGCCGCAAGGAAAATCGCCGATGCAATGATTTTCGATGCTCAGGGAAATTCAGGGATCATCCTCGCAAAACTATTCCAGGGCATTGCCGAGGGTATGGAACGATATCGTGAACACGATTTAAAAACGCTGAGCTTAATTTTTTGGGACAGTTCTCTAGGTGCATACTCCGCAGTTTCCAATCCTGTCGAAGGAACTATGCTCACAGTTATGAAAAATGCCTCAGCTAGAGCAAAGAATTCTGAGTTTAAAACTCTCGAAGAATACTTCGGCGTTCTTAATAAATATTTGGAAGACGAGTTAAAAAAGACTCCTGAGTCGCTCAGCATTTTAAAAGAAAATAACGTAGTTGACTCTGGCGCTTTAGGTCTGGTTTATCTCTTCAGAGGCTTCGAAAAAGCAGTAAAAGGTGAGGTCGAAAAGATCGAACTTGAAGCTAAAAAAATTGCTAAAAATGACGTGCAATTTGAGACAAAAAATGGCGGCTTTTTCTGCACAAATTTCTTGGTAAAATTGAAGGATGTAAATCGCTTCGAAGAGCTTAAATCTATCCTCAATGATAATGGTAGTTCGATAGTTTGTTTCTTAGCTAACGACTCTGCAAAAGGTCACATTCATACATCTAATCCGGATATCGTGCAAGGCATCTTAAAAGCCTTCGGAGAAGTATTGAACTTTAAAATTGATCTCATGGATGATGAAAGAGATTTCACTTTATTCGTAGATACGAGTTGCGATATGACTCCAAAACTTTGCGAAGAGTTCGATATGAAACTGATCAGCTATCCATATACTATTGAAGGAAAAGCAATTTATCCGTATGTGGATTTTGATGAGTTTGATTATAAGCCTTTCTATCAGTTGATGAGAGAAGGGGCTAAGATGACTACTTTCGCTCTCTCCAAAGAGCACTATATCGAATACTTCGAACCTGAGTTTAAACGTGGAAAAGATATCATGTATGCTCACCAGTCTGAAGCACCAACCCGTACATTCCAGTTCATGCGTCAGGCGGTAGCCGAATTAAAAGAAAAGTATCCAAATAGAAAATTCTATGAACTCGATACTAAAGGATTTACGGCTAGTGGTATGCTCATCTGCATGGAGATTGGCGACATGTATAAGGCCGGTGTCAGCGCAGAAGAAATTATGGCTTGGGCAGAGCGTGAAATAGATAACTTCCCAATTTATACTACAGCGAAGGATCTTTCATTCTTTGTAAGGAGTGGTCGTATAAAGAGGGCAGAGGCTACCTTCGGCAACATGGTAAAGATGCATCCAATCGTTCATGGTAGCACGGAAGGTATCATGGAAGCCTTAGATAAAAAAGTCGGTAAGATGAACACTTATAAAAAGATGCTCGACTATGCGATAGAAGATGGAATAGATATCGAAAAACATAGAATTGTAGTAGGACATTCTGATATGGCTAAAGAAGCTGAATGGTTTGCTACACAGCTAAAAAAACTTTTCCCTAATGCAGAAATTTTGGTTGCCCCAATCAATCCAGCTATCGGTGTTCACTGTGGACCTGATAATGTCGGCTTTGCTTTCCACGGAAAGAAGCGCGTGGCAGGAGAGAAGAAATGATAAAGATTTTACTTGATACAATGGGTGGAGATCATCCCGAAGAAAACATAAAGGGCTACGAACTAATCAAGGGGAAATACGATGACCTTGAAGTAGTGATGGTCAAAGATAATACACCTTCAGAATCCCTAAAATCGGCCTATGAAGCCCTAAAAGGTTCAGATGAATATAGTGGACTGATTTCGATGGGAGAGACGCGAGAGGTGATTATAGGCGCTATGAACTATATCGGTCTAAAGCCTGGTGTAATTCGCCCTGTAATCTGTCCAATTCTCCCTACGATAACAGGTGGCTATGTAGGACTTTGCGATAGTGGTGCGATTGTAAATGTTACACCCGAGCACATGCTTCAATACGCAATACTGGGAAGTGAATTTATGAGAAGGGCATGCAACATTGAAAACCCTCGCGTAGCACTTCTAAACATCGGTGTAGAAGAAGAGAAGGGCGATCCACTTCATAAAGAAGCCTTTAAACTTTTAAAGGCGTGTGATGAGATCAACTTTGTTGGTAATATCGAGGCACGTGACTTTCAGACAGGAAATTATGACCTAGTAGTTTCAGATGGTTTCTCCGGTAATATTATGCTAAAGGCAATCGAAGGAATTAACGAAATTATAATTAAACTCTTTGGACAGTATCTGCCAAAGGAAGCTGAAATAATGAACTACCGTAATTATGCGGGAGCCGCAGTCCTAGGAACGAATAAATTAATAATGAAAGTTCATGGCTTTGGAGATGCAAGAGCAATCGCCAGGGCAATCGAGCAGGCCTACTTTATGGCAAAGAACAACTAAAAATAGACAATAAAAAAATCGCTTATAAAAGCGATTTTTTTATTCTATCCATTCTTATTGAATCTTGCGATGTATTCTTTTCAATCACATTGTGAAGTGCCTCTTTATCATTTGGTTTAGTCACTTTGCAATTGTGAATTTCGGAAAGTGCTTTAGAAGATTTAATGCAACTGTTCTTCAGGCGTTCGATATGCTCCTTTGTAGGCTTGTATTCTTCTTTGTATTTACTCTTATCAGTATTAAGCTTGGTTGCTTCAATGAGTGTCTTGAAAGCTTCAGATTTAATCAACACTTCTTTCTTAAAGTCATCTGAAACATTCATACCGAGTGATTCCATATCTTTTAATACTTCTGATGAATGGTTAGCGACTAAACCCATGATTACATAATTATCGGAGTTAGCAGCGATTTCTTTCAGTTTATTAGTGGACTTCATTTTTGCATAACCAGCCGTGTTAATATTATTGTGCCTGTCATTGTTAATAAAATCTACAAGCTTATTATACATCTGCGTTCTGATTTCTACGTTGCGATCTGGATAAGCAAGACCGTTGCTAGAAAGATGCTTTGCAAATGATTGCGCTCTAGTGATGGCCTGGTATGCGTTTGAAGGGAAGCTTGCACGCTGATTCAGAATATCATAGTCAGCAACCGAATTCTTCGTTTTTGGATTATTCAGGAATGCATGCAATTGTTCGCACACATTAGCTGCGTTATACCTTTCGATTTTTCTCCATCCAGCATCAAAAACATTCTCTTTGAAACCAGGCTGTTGTTCACAGTATTGTTTGTACACTCTACCTGATCCAATCAGCGTAGTCATGGCCTCTCTAATTTCAGCAGGGTTGCCTGGATTCTTGGTTAAGGATTCTAACGCATTCTTGGAAGCCGTTCTAAAGAGATTGAATTGTGATGAATTTTTCCATTTAGGGATTCCATCTGTTTTTTTAAGGTTTTCATCGAGTTTCTTTACGAAATCGAGGAATTGATGTTGGTATTCACTAGAAGTTTGAGCATCTTTCATATTGATAGGTTTTAAATCTATTTCGCCAGTTTGAATACCACGAAAATATTTTTCAAAAACTTTTAGTTCAATCCTTGAATAACCGCCCTGGTCTTCGTTACCAACAATAGTTCCATCATCATTCATGACAGCACCGCGACCTTTATGAGGATTTCTTAGAAGGACATATTTTTTACCATTTGGAGCCTCATCATAGCCAACAAGGGAATAAGCATGCCTTGGAGGCAAGTAACTACTCATTCTGTAGTTGTCGTTTTCCCACTTAACTGCAGTTTCCTTGCCGATATCTTTATAAGATCTTTTAGTCATTGCGGTTGCAATCATTCCTTTGTCTACGGCGTCTTTAATAGCATTAAAGAAGGCATCATCTTTTTCATCATATGCAGGAACTTCGAAATTCTGAGGAGCATAAGTGGTATACATAGATCTGATTAGACTTCCTTTACCAGTCAATGCGTGCATAAATAAACCAGGAGAGCCGCCAGTGATTACGTCGAAGCTGTCTCGTTCTACTTCTTCACCATTTACTTTTCTATCGGGTCTATTAGGGTCGAAATATGCCATAATTTGCGATTTTGCAAAGGCCTTCTCCATAATCTGTACCCAAAGAGCACCATGAGCAAGTCCCTCCTGCGCATTTTGAAGCATTAAGCCTTGGTTTTGAGGGCCCTTGACAGGGTCCATATAAGTTGGAATTTCTTTATCAACAGTGACATATATAGGATCTCCCGCGGCGCTGAAGAAACGCACAGTGACAGTGTCACCATTATCTCTCATCGAATTCATAATTACTTCTGGGCATTTCTGAGCGACTGATGCAAGTGTTGACAACAGATAACAATCTCCGATACCACCTTGGCGAACATCAGCTGGTGAAGGCACACCATGGAAAAGTGGCTCTTTGCTTCTAACTAGATCCTTTTGATAATTCAATTTGGAATATTTGACTTTATTATTGGCGTCTAGTTCTCCATGGAAACCTTTTGGCTGAGAATTATCATCATGGAATATGTAATATTCAGCTTCTTTGCTATTACGATCTGGCACTTCAAGGTTACCAAACGCAATGCTACTGAAATTATTACGAATATCTTCAATTCCTGACTGAAGGGAATACAACTTATTTGCATATTCAGGCAAATCGCTATAGTCGTATTTCATCATCTCGTTAATGATATTATTGCATTCTTGAGCATTATTGATAATTCCCTTTAAGTTAAGGGCTTTTTCGGAATATTCGGCAGTTTCGTGCGTTGCAGAATTATCCAAATCTAAGCTGACATATTTATCAAAAGCATCTGCCATTTGGTGATATTTTTTGCCGAGCTTTGCATAAAGATTCTTGAATTCTTCCTCTGGCGTAATATCTTTATTTTCTACTTCGTTGAGGTTCTCTTCACCGGAATCGAAATTCCAGTTTTCTTCGATGTTGATATATTGAACATCATCGAAATCATTATTGTGAGCTACTAAAAAATCATGGGTATTTATAAGCAAAACGCCTTGATCGACTAATGACTGATTGTCCTTATAAAGCGAGGTACTATCTGTTTCATCAAGTCGTTTAAGTTCATCTTTAACAGTTTGCTCTTTTTGGGCGTAGTCTTCATTCTTAGATTTATCTCTTGAAAGTGCAGCATTTTCTATTTCATTAAATGAACGGGTATTGCGCTGCTTAACGTTTTTATTGGCTAGATTGATTACCTTAAAATCTTCTAAAGCCACATCACAAATATCGCTCAATTCATCTTTAGTATGAGCGTTTTCTTTATATTCGTCTTTATACTTCTTTGGATCAGTCTCGAGCTTATACATTTCGAGTAAAGACTTAATGCGCTGACTATGTACATGCATAGTATCTACGAAGCGATCGTCAATATTCGCAATGTTAGCAGTACGAATAGCATCAATTATATCATCAGGATGATTAGCTATTACGCTGGCTGCAATAAAGAAGTCGCGGTGATCACGCATATAGTTAAGCTTTCCAAGTTTGTCTAACTTGTCATAAGCCTTGAAATCAAACTCTAAATTACGACCACCATTAAGAATGTTTAGAATATCATCAAATCTTTTGTTAAGCTTTTCGTCAATCTTTTCAGGGTTGGCAAGCACATATTCAGTGAAAGCTTCTGCATCTAAAGCAGCATCAGAAAAAGCAGAATATGCGTTTTCTGGCAAATTCACACTTCTTTCTATTTCTCTATATTCGGCAACATCATAATTATTTCTATCGAAGATTTCAGCATCAAATTTATCGGTTTTCCGAACATTTGATAAGTTAACTACCGTTAGTGCTGTTTTGAATGCCGTAAATTGTGGCATAGTAAGCTTGTCTTTATTGAAGCCCTTTTGATTAGTGCAATAATCGGAATAAGCTTTAGCCGTGGTCCTAAATTGCCTGATCCTATTCTGCAATACTCTAGGCAATACATCTTCTTCTTTAAAAATGTTTTGGACATTTTTGGCTTGTGCGACAAAGTTAGTATATGCTATAGGCAAATCCTTGCCTGTCAATGGGTATTTTTCTAAGTTAGCGACTACATCATCAATGAAAGAACTATACTTTCTCTTATAGGCTTTTAAATCTAATTCATTATTAAGGTTCTTAGTTGAAAGTCGGCAATCGCAATAATTGTATTGTCGCATGCAACGTTCAAAGGCACGCCATTCAATTTTTGAGTAGCCACCTGACGCAATAGTTGCAAAAAGTTTACCGTTTTTATCATAACTCAAACCTAAACCTTTGTGAGGGTTTCTTACATAAACATAATTTTTGCCATTCTTATCTGTTTCTGTTCCGA
>JAZQQK010000049.1:0-26723 GCA_045629065.1 Anaerovoracaceae bacterium
ACACATCGCCGCCAGATTCTTCGCACGCAATGGACATTTCCATAATGCCACCAGGAGCCACAGCGAAGAAACTTTCTAACCAAGGCATTTTTGTGGTCTTATGTAATAACTTAGCACCAACAATTGTTAATACGATAGTCAAAACGCTTATTAGAACTAATGGAATCAGGAGCACTTTGAAGTTAGCCAAGCTTTCACGAGTGACTTTGCTACCGATTAAAACGCCGGCCAATACTTGAACGAATAACTTAAGGGATGGTTTGTAGTGTACTCCACCTTTCCACATTGAATAGGCACCGCCTATTAGTGCTCCACCAATTAACATGCCTGCAGAAAAACCGAGTTTTAAAAAGATTATTCCTCCTAGTACACAAGAACCGTAGAAACCCAAACATCTTAATATGTAATTAATTATAGGTTCATTCTCTTTGCGCTTGACATTTGCCTCAATCAAGAAGGTATGATCATCACCTTTTACATTAGCATTGCTTAATATATTTGACGATGGATTAATATACTTTTTAGCTAGTGACGGCACGACAGAAACGATTGCTATTACTCGGAAAATTTGTATTATTGCAACATACGAAATACAAGCATCATAATCCATCGCTATGATTGCAATATCTGTTGCACCGCCAGGAGCAGCACTGAAGAGGGCGGTAGGCACATCTAATTCTGTAAGCAAGATAAATGAGCCGCCAACGATTATGTTATAGGCAAGCGAAAATAGAAGAATGAAAATAATTGGTCTGGCGAGCCTTTTCATAGCTTCAAAGTTTTCACGCCTAAAACTAGCGGCTACATTTATACCTAAAAAGGTTTGAATTAATGGCTTCAAATCGCTATAAAAATAACCTATATTGAATACCAAATTAAATACTATGACACCTAAAAGTGATCCCACTAAACCCCCAGCGGGTACTTTAAGTTTTTGAAGTATATAACCACAAGCAGTGGCTACTGCTAATGTAAGAATAAAGTGAATAAAGTTTTCCATGATATTACCTCAATAATATTTACTTGCTTAAATCGTGCCAATAATACAGAAGAATAAATACAGTGGTATATTCTATGATAACACTAATGCAAGAGGAACCGTTATAAATACAAAAAACAGTAGGCCGTGAGCGTATGTTTAATAATTAAACACATATGTTAAAACGATAAACGTTTTTTAACACACAAATACTGTATACACAACATACACCTTAAGAAGGCCTACAAATTCTCAAATAAGATATTTGGCACGCTTTATGCGGATAACAATATCAGTCAAAATGATAAAGGTGTAAATCGATATGAAAGAGGAGGATAGATAATATGAACACTGCTCAAATGTTTAGAGAAAGACTTAGCAAGCCAGGAATTGTAGTTTCTGCTGGAATCTATGATGGCGTTTCTGCTAGAATCGTAAATTCATTAGGATTCGAAACAGCTTATTTAACTGGATATGGCGTTTCTGCTACTTTGCTTGGTCAGCCAGACTACGGCATGATTACTCTAACAGAAATTGCAAATCATATTCATAACTTGACTAAGGTTATGGACATTCCACTCATCTGTGATGGTGATGCTGGATATGGCAATGCATTAAATGTAAAAAGGACTATTGAAGAATTTGAAGCTGCAGGTGCTGCAGCAATTCAACTTGAAGATCAGCTTTATCCAAAGAGATGTGGTCATATGGAAAACAAGCGCTGCATCGATTTAGAGGAGAATGTAAAGAAAATCGAGATGGCTGCAGACACAAGAAAGGATATGCTTATCATAGCTCGAACAGATGCTAGAGCACCTTTAGGCTTAGATGAAGCTATCAAGAGAGCAAAAGCTTATAAAAAAGCTGGAGCTGATATCATATTTGTAGAAGCTCCTCAATCAGTTGATGAACTCAAGAGGGTAGCTGACGAGGTAGAAGGACCTTTAATGGCTAATATGGTTGAAAGTGGCAAGACTCCATTATTAACAAATAAAGAACTCGAGAATCTTGGCTACAAGTTTGTAATTTATCCTGTAACTGGTTTATATGCAGCAGTTAAAGGTATGACTGATTGTTACAAACAATTATTAGCAGATGATACATCTGCTACATTCTTAGATAAAGTTGTTCAGTTCCCAGAATTCAATAAACTTATTGGACTCGATGAAATGAAGGCTTTAGAAAAGAAGTATGCGCCTAGAGACTAGGCAATAACAAGTTGTAATTCATTGTATTTGAAAATAAATGATGAGTTAAAATTTAGAAGAAAGAAAGGAAGAAAACAATGAAAAAAGTATTAGTATTGTTACTCACTTTAACACTTGTATTCTGTATGTTCGCGTGCGGCGACAAAGAACAACAAGCGGGAAATGAAGGTTGGCAAGTTCCATCCTCATTCACATTCCAAGCTTCTGCCGATGTAGGAAGCGGATTCGACACATCTGCTAGAGCATTCGCTAAGGGCTTTGCTGACACTGGTATCGTTACTCAACCTATTAAGATTACTAACGTAGCTGGTGGTGCTGGTGCCGTTGGTTTTGCTCAATTTGGTAAGAACGAAGTAGGTAAGGATGACATCCTCTGTGCTATTTCTGGTGGTTCCTCAACAGCTTCCATCATTAACCAGTGGGAATTCACTCCAACTGACTTCACTCCAGTTGCTATCATGATTAAGGACTTCTCAGCTTGCGCTACAGCTCCTGACAACCCTAAGACTACAGACTTAGCTACAGTTGTTGCTGCTATGCAAAAGGACCCTACATCAGTTGTATGGGGCGGCTCTGCACCTCCTGATCTTGACTACTTAGCAAACGTTATGTTCTTCAACGAAATCGGTGTTGATGTTGCAAAAGTTGAATATGTAACATATGACGATGGTGGAGAATTAATTCCAGCACTTATGGGACATCACATTGACTGCGCATTCTCAGGCGTTGGTGAATATGGTCAGTATGTAGAATCTAACACATTAAAGATTTTAGGTGTTGCATCAATGAACAGACTTGGTGGAACATATGCTAACTGCCCAACATTTGCAGAGCAAGGTTATAGCTTTGAAATGTGTGCTTACAGAGGAATGGCTGGTCCAGTTGATATGCCTCAGGAAGCACTTGAATGGTGGCAAGACAAGTTTGAACAACTTGCTAAGACAAAGGAATTCCAGGATATCTGCGCTGGTTATTCATGGACAGTAGACTGTGTAACAGATGGTATTGACAAGTACTTAGCTGATTACAGAGATAACTGCTTAGATGCAATGAGATCTGCTGGTGTTTATTAATCTATAGATTAGAAGTAAACGCAAATAATATTGCCCTTGCACGAAAGTGCAAGGGCAGATCACTAGGAGTAAAACAATGAAGAAAAATTTATTGTACGAGGTGTATGTGGAACTGTTCCTACTTGCTTTAGGAGCTTTCTATTTAGGAACTGCATTTAGTATTAAGGAATCTTCACTTAAACTTAATGACACAAACTTACCTCCAAAATTCTATCCTATTCTTGTTGGATCTGCATGGGTATTATCTGTTTTATTCGTACTCATTAAATCAATTATCAAATACAAGAAATGCGAGGATGATGGTCAACCTGCAAAATTAAAATTCGTTCCAAAGAACGTTTTAGTTGCTTCAGGTGCATTTATTCTCTATATTGTAGGACTTTACCTTATCGGTTTCATCCCATCAAATATTTTATTTACAATGGGAATTCTTACATATCTACAGAAAGAAAAATGGAAAGCTAATTTAATATACACAATAATATTCACGGCTATTGTGTTTGTATTGTTTAACTTTGTATTAACGATATATCTGCCAGAAGGCTTGATTTTTAGATAGGAGGACAACATGTTAGAAAACTTATTAATAGGTGTTCAAACCGTAATTGTTCCAATCAATCTTGCTTTCATTTTGGGCGGAGTAATTATTGGTCAAGTTGTTGGTATTTTACCTGGCTTAGGCCCTGTTGTAACAATAGCAGTATTGTTACCATTTATGTATCACCTTGACGCAACACCTGCGTTAATGGCATTATGCGGTATTTATTATGGTTCTCAATTTGGAGGAGCCATTTCATCTATCTTAGTTAATGCACCCGGAACTGAATCTGCAGTTATAACTTGTCTTGACGGATATCCAATGGCAAAGAAGGGGCGTGCTGGAGAGGCACTAGCTACGGCTGCTATGTCATCATTCGTCGGTGGCATTATAGCTACAATTTTGTTCATAGCATTAGCACAAGGATTATCAAAACTTATCGTATCATTCGGAGCACCAGAATACTTAGCACTTATGATTTTCGCTTTGATTTGTATTGCTGGTATCAGTGAGGGCTCATCAAAGAGCAAGGTATTTGTTAGTATTTGTATGGGCTTGGCTGTAGGTACAGTTGGTATGGATATAGTAACTGGTACACCTAGATTCAATTACGGTTCATTCATGTTAATGGATGGTATTGATTTCGTAGTAGTTGCTATTGGTTTATATGCTTTTGCAGAAGTATTAAAGAATCTTCGCAAAAAAGACGAAAGAACGGAAGAATCAACAATCGCCGTACAGGACAAGGTTAAGATTTCTTTCAAACAAATGGTTAAATTTATTCCACTTTGGATCAGACAAGGAATCATCGGTTTCGTACTTGGCGTATTCCCTGGAATCGGTGCTGGAACATCAACTCCTTTAGCATATATGATGGAAAGAGGAATAGATAGAAAAAATCCTAATTGGGGAGAAGGCGAACCCAAGGGTGTTGCTGCACCTGAGTGTTCCAATAATGCTTGCTCCATTGGCGCTTTAGTACCTATGCTTACTATGGGTATTCCAGGCTCAGGTACTGCTGCTATCATGCTTTCTGCGATGATGGTATTAGGCGTAACACCTGGACCAACATTGATTAAAACTAACCCTTCACTTTTCTGGGGTCTCGCAGTTTCTTTCTTAGTTGGATCATTAATTCTATTGGTTGTAAATTTACCACTTGTAAAATATTGCATTAAGATTGTTCAACTTCCACCTACATTCTTATTTATGTCAGTTTGGATTTTGGCAATTGTTGGTGCATTCAGCTGCAACAATAGAATATTCGATGTTTCACTAATCTTTATTTTCTCTTTACTTAGCTTAGCAATGAATGCTGCAAAGTTCCCACTTTCACCATTCTTAATTGCTACTCTTCTTGGCGATATGATCGAAAAGAACTTAAATAGAACAGCAGTAATGTGTCATAGAAACATAATAGAATTTGTTTCAAGACCTTATGTAGCAGTTTTACTAGTAATGTGTGTTCTAGTTTTAGTTCTTCCACCAATTATCAAGAAGATATCTGCTAAAAAAGATGCAAAAATAGCACAAGCCGCTGGAAACGCTGCTGAACAATAGTATGAAAGTATGAAAGGAGAAGCATTGCAAATATGCAATGCGAATAACTAATATGGGAAATGGTAAAAAGCTTAGAGACTTGCTTGCTCGTGATGGTATATTAGTAGTACCAGGCGCATTTGGACCAATCTGTGGTATCATTGCCGAAAAAAATGGAATGGAAAGTTTATATATGAGCGGTTATGGTGTAGCTGCTTTTAGATGTGGCTTCCCAGATGTAGGTCTTATGGCTTATAACGAAAGCTTGGAAAATGCTAGAGCGACTTGCAATGTAACAAATTTGCCTGTAATCTTTGATATTGATAATGGCTTTGGAAACGCTGTAACAATTCAGAGAACAGTTAGAGATTTTATCGCTGCTGGTGCAGCTGGACTTCAGATCGAAGACCAAGTGTGGCCAAAGAGATGTGGACACATGGAAGGCAAGGAATTAATCAGTGCTGAAGAAATGGTTCAAAAGATTAAGTCCGCATGCGATGCTAGACAGGATAAGGATGTTGTAATTATCGCTAGATGTGATGCTAATGCTGTTTATGGATTCGATGAGACAATCAGAAGATTGAACATGTATGGAGATGCTGGTGCGGATATTTTATTCTTTGAAGCACCTACTTCAATTGAACAAATGGAAAAGATTCCTAAACTCTTAAATAAGCCAGCATTTATCAATATGTCTGAAGGCGCAAAAACACCTATTCTTCCAAACAAGAAGCTCGAAGAAATGGGTTATAAAGTTGCGTTCTGGCCTTCAATTGCAACATGGAGTGCTGCATTAGCAATTGAGAATATGTACAAGATTCTCAAAGAAAATGATACTACTGAAGGCAACTTTGATAAGCTTTATGATTTCAATGAGTTTAACAAGTTAATGGGACTTCAAGAAATTTATGACTTATACAAGAAGTACGATTATAAGAAATAATTAAAGTTCAAAAAGTCCGCTACAAAATGTAGCGGACTTTTTTGAAGTTTATAGCATTAAAAAATGTTAATTTGCTGTTTAATAATTATACAAAACTGTTTTAAAATTTAAATTTAGTGGTAAAATATTAGCACAAATCATAAAACGAGAGGGAGAAGAATATGGTTCCAAAAGTATGTATCGCGTGTTATGGAAGATTAGCTGATATGGTTTCTGAAGTAATTAATACGCTAGATGTCAAAGCCAAATTTACAGTATATAAGGGACTAATTACTAAAGAAACGGTAATACCAAAAGAACTTGATGATGTTGACGTGTTTCTTTCAAGTGGTATTAATGCTGCCTTGCTTAAAACTATAGTAAAGAAACCTGTTGTAACTATGGATACTAGAATTCCAGACATTATGAGTGCCTTAGAAGAGTCACTTCAGTATGACAAGCATCCACTTATTGTCCCATATAATGAGAGATACGATTGTATCGATTTGTTAAACAGAATTAATCCAAGCAATGAAAAACTTGAGCAAAGAGTTTTTCATTCACATGCCGAATTATGGGACATCATAGAGGACTTCAAAAAAAGAGGTGGAAAGGCCATCGTAGGTACAGCTTTAGGTTGCGACTATGCTGAACAACTTGGTCTAAAGGGTTTCTTTGTAAGACCTAAAAACGCTTTGCTTGATTATACAAACATCGCTGTTGATGCTGCTATTGCCATTAAAAAAGAAAGACTTAAGAATGCGGAACTATATACAATTATTGACTACTTTGATAGGGGTTTAATACTATCAAATAACGATAATATTCATGTTTGCAATTCGGAAGCAGTGAAGATTTTTTCATATCTTAACAAACCTATTGTTAATGAATCGTTATCTTCACTTCTTAATGAAATAGAATTTATTTCTCAAACAATAGATATCGAAAAAATCAAGTCACCAACATTGAATATTCTATGCAAAATCAACAAGAAAAAGTATGTGGTTGATTTTATTCCAATCGATTCCAGCAATGACTCATTAATGGTTAATTTTAGATCTCTAGAAAGTGTAGAAGGGGATCATGAATTGTTGCAGGACGAGTTAGCCAATAAAGGATTTATGGCAAAACATTCGTTTAAAGATATGTCGGCATATTCCCCTAAATTTATTAGGGCAATAGACATTGCCAAGAAATATTCGCAAACAAGTGAATCAATCGTTATTTTGGGTGAAACAGGTGTTGGTAAGGAGGTTATGGCCTCATCAATACACAATAACAGTAAGAGAAGCAGATATCCGTTTATTGCAGTTAATTGCTCGGCGATGAACGAAACACTTTTGGAAAGTGAACTTTTTGGCTACGAAGATGGAGCATTCACTGGGGCAAGAAAAGGTGGTAAGAAAGGAATCTTTGAATTAGCCGATAAGGGAACAATTTTTTTGGATGAAATCGGTGAAATAAATGAATCGATTCAAGTAAAACTATTAAGAGCAATTCAGGAAAAGGAAATAATGAGGGTCGGTGGCACAAAGATCATTAGTTTTGATGCTAGAATCATATGCGCAACAAACAAGAATTTATGGGAGCTCGTAAAAAACCATAAATTTAGAGAAGACCTATATTATAGATTAAATGTATTGGAATTAACAATTCCACCGCTTCGAGAAAGAAGAGAAGACATTTTCCCACTCTTTTTAAATTTCATGTCGAGAGAAACACCGAATGTTATTACTGCGATTAGATCTTTAAAGGCAGAAATCTCGAGCATATTAGAATCATACGACTGGCCAGGTAACATTAGAGAACTAGAAAATTATGCGAAAACGCTTTCTGCAACTTTGGAGCCAAACGCTAATCGAGAAAAGTTTTTGTCATTAATGGAGGAATTCATTGATAAAAAACTCAACAATACTATCGATGTTGATAAATACCAATTAGTGGATAGCCATTCAAAATCATTTTTGTCAAAGGCTGAAATTGAGAAGCAGAGAATTCGTTCGGCACTTGTCGAAACAGGCGGAAATAGAACGCGTGCATCCGAATTATTAGGAATGAGCAGGGCTACATTGTGGAAAAAGATTAAAGAATACGATATCAAATTATAAGACATGAAAAACCTATTGAGCGATGCTGAAAAAATAATAAAAGCTAGTATAAAAACAAACTTACCAAATGAGGCTGTTAGAGAGGCACTTCATAGAATAGAATTTGTCGGTGATATTTTTGTGCTTGCGATTGGTAAGGCAGCTTATAAAATGGCTGTTGCTACTAATGAAATTTTAAAAGAGAGAATTAAGTCTGGAGTTGTAATCACAAAATATAACCATGCTGAAGGCAAAATAGACAATTTTGATATTTTCGAAGCAGGGCATCCAATTTTGGATGAAAATTCTATTAAGGCAACGGAATACACTCTTGAAAAGATAAAAGAATTGGATCAGTCGGTAAATATATTGTTATTAATTTCAGGTGGTGGTTCTGCACTCTTTGAATCATCGGAATTGGACTTAGCAGAATTAAATTCGATTAATTCTAGTTTGTTAAAATCAGGAGCAAATATTAGCGAAATAAATTGCGTGAGAAAGCACTTGTCAAAAGTAAAGGGAGGAAGATTGGCAGAGTTATGTGCCAATAGAAAGATCTATTCCTTAATTCTATCCGATGTACTTGGTGACAGACTAGATACAATTGCATCTGGCCCTGCAACTTCAGATGCATCAACTTCAGATGAGGCTATAGCAATTATAAAGAAGTACAACCTTAAGGTATCGGACAGTGCATTAAATATCCTCAGTAAAGAAACACCGAAAAAGATATCAAACGTTGAGTCATATGTTATCGGTAATTTGGGCAAGTTATGCGAAGCTGCAAAAACAAAGGCTGAGGGACTTGGATATGAAGCTGTAATAGTTGACGAAACAGTTGATTGCGATGCTTCGGATGCTGGCAAATTCATAGGAGACTATGCAAAAAAGCATAGGAACGAAAGTAATAGGGCTTTTATCTTTGGTGGAGAAACAACAGTAAAAGTAAAAGGCACAGGTTTGGGCGGAAGGAACCAGGAGTTAGTTCTATATGCTGCAAAAGAATGTAAAGAAATAGAGAATGTACTAATCTTTTCTATTGGATCGGACGGAACAGATGGCCCTACTGATGCTGCCGGTGGATTTGTGGATGGTAGTACAATAAAAAAGCTTGCAGATAGAGGCATCGATATAGATGACTATCTAGAAAATAATGATTCGTATAATGCACTTAAAAAAATCGATCAGCTTATAATAACTGGTCCAACTGGTACAAACGTTAATGATTTATCCGTAATTTTGATAGGTGACTAATTATGACAAAAGATTCTCAAACTCCAGATAAAGAGAGAAAAAAGTTTAAAAATAGCATATATCCAGCATTGATTTGGCTCGTGGTCATAATAGTATTTGCCGTTGGATTTATTATTTTTGTGAATGGCGGCTTTAGCAATAAGGAGAATGTAAAAAATGAGCCAATTGATTATCAATTAATTGATGGCTCATGGAGCTTATATAAGGGCTATGTAAATGGTCAAAGTCTTGATAGGGGATTGATGTTTACATTATTAAACCTTGATGAATTCAATATTAACTACACGAGTGATGGCTTTGTGAGAATAGAAAAAATTGATAAAAAAGGCGTTTCGCTAAATGAAGTTATTGAATGGAAGGGTATTCGTAATCCTGAAAACGAAAACGAGTACTATATTTATTTAGACACATCAAATGGAGTAGAAGAATGTATGGTATTCGACGCAGTCAATAATTCCTTCATGTGGTTTAGTGGTGATTATACTTATATTTTTGCGAGATTCCCTCATGAAATAAACATAGAGAAAGAAATCATAGGCACATGGAAATTAGATAGTGCACTAGCTGGACAGGTAGAATATTCGGCCGAAGAATATTTAGGCAAGATTGAAGCAAAGTCATTGGAGTATATCTTTAACGAAGGTGGAGATTTAATACTTCGAATTACTGCTAGTGACGGAAGAACTATAGATGATAAGATGACATGGCAAGTCTTGGAGCATGATGACAATTTTGTATATAGCATATTTATAGAAAGCCTTGGAACAAAAGCTTCCGGCACATTAAAA
Source organism: Anaerovoracaceae bacterium (assembly GCA_045629065.1). GTDB lineage: Bacteria > Bacillota > Clostridia > Peptostreptococcales > Anaerovoracaceae > JAKSSM01. The sequence continues at coordinate 10,389 of JAZQQK010000049.1, forward strand.
CTGTATACATCGATAAATGAACTTTACTCTGAAAGTAGCCAAGCAAATATGATGTTTAGAAAGGTTAATTAGTATAAAAGGTGTAGAATGAAAATTGTAATACTAGATGCCTACACAGAAAACCCAGGTGACTTATCTTGGGAAGAATTTAGAAAATTTGGTGCTCTTGATGTTTATGACAGAACTGATATTACTGATGAAGAGGAGATAGCAAAACGTATAGGCAATGCTGAAATTGTTATAACAAATAAGACTCCAATTTCTGCAAGTACTATAGAAAAATGCAAAAACTTGAAGTTCATTGCGGTACTTGCAACGGGATATAATGTTATTGATGTAGCAGCTGCTAAGCAAAGAAGTATTCCAGTTTCTAATGTTCCTGCATACGGTACGAATTCTGTAAGCCAATTCTCAATAGCTTTACTGCTTGAATTATGCCACCATATTGGGCACCACAGCGATACTGTCTTTAATGGTAAGTGGCAGGAAAGCGCAGACTTTTGCTACTGGGATTATCCATTGATAGAGTTATATGGAAAAACTATCGGTATCGTTGGGTTTGGACGAATTGGACAAGCTGAAGGAAACATAGCAAAAGCTATGGGCATGAAGGTATTAGCATATGATCCATATCAAAGCGAGGCCGGAAAGGCAATTGGAGAATATGTTGATTTAAATACAATTTACGAAAAATCGGATGTAATTTCATTGCACTGTAACCTTACAGCAGAGAACAAAGGGATGATTAACAAAGAAAGCATTGCTTTTATGAAAAAGAATGTGTTAATCATTAACAACGCAAGAGGCCAACTAATAAATGAAAAAGATTTAGCGGATGCTTTGAACAGTGATAGAATTGCTGGAGCGGCACTTGATGTTGTGAGCACGGAGCCAATCAAATCTGACAATCCATTATTAAAAGCAAAGAATATTATCATAACTCCACATATTTCATGGGCATCATTTGATAGCAGAAAACGTATTATGGATTGTACTTTAGAAAATGTTGAAGCATTTATAGATGGCAATGCTAAAAATGTAGTTAATAAGTAATAAAAAAGCAAATCTCTTTAAAACGAAAACCGGGCTTCGTACGAAGCCCGTTTTCTATGAGCATATGCAAAATTCTAACAACTGAGAAGGATTGAGGCGTATTTTTTAGAAAAATGGGCAGATTGAGTTATAATCTTTGTGTGAAAACGCAAAATTCTAACAGCTACAAGACTTTAGGCGCATATGTTAGAAAAAATGCTCATTTCTTCTAACATTCGACAGAAAAAAGTGATTTTTGTTAGAAATGTCAACTTTTTCGCGGCCAAATTGACACTTTTTTCGAAAAATTCTGTTTCTGTCTGTAAAATATGCTTTTTTGTTAGAAAAGTCAGCCTATTTAGGTCAATGTTGACAATATTTAAAAAAACAGACAGATTTGCCATATATTTTGGCAAAATCTCCGGCAAAATAACATCAAAACTATCAAAACTGTCGACATACGAAAAACGGGCTTCGTATGAAGCCCTTTTTTTAATGTCCTGATTAATTTTGTTTACTCAAATTTTCTTGATTATGTAAATACTTGTCTTTTACCCTTAGGATGCGGCGAACGCTTTCATCAATGCGTTCCTCGGAAAGTTCTCCTGCCTTTACTGCGGCGATTAAGGAGTTATACGCTTTCTCGAAACTGTTCGGCATGAGAATTATATCCACACCGGCTTTGATGCAGAGCACTGCCGCTTCTTCTGTCTTGTACTTTTTCGATACAGCGCTCATCTTCATGGAGTCTGTGATAACGATGCCATCATAGCCGAGCTCATCTCTGAGTTTCTCCTGAATCATCACATGCGAAAGCGATGTCGGAATGTCGGGGTCGATAGCTGTGCAGACGATGTGTGAGGCCATAACCATATCCGTATTTTTCAGATTTTCTGCGAATGGAATTATCTCAAGTGATTTGAGTTCTTCCCATGTTTTCTTTACTATTGTGGTCTCTCTGTGCGTATCCGTGAAAGTATCTCCGTGGCCGGGATAATGCTTGATGCAAGTAGGTATCCCTTCTGAATGAAGGCCTTCAATGTCAGCGGCGACCATTTTGCTGACAATCTTAGGGTCAGAACCGAAAGATCTAGGACCGATAACAACATTCATTGGGTTGGTGAAGCAATCTGCAATAGGCGCAAAATCAATATTAAATCCGTATTTTGAGAGATAATGGCCAATCGTAGCACCGAGCTCTTTTGCCTTTTCAACATCTCCAGTTTTACCGATTTCAAGCATCTGTGGCGTTTCCGTCACACCTGGTAAACCTTTGCCATTCAATCTTGAAACATCTCCGCCTTCTTCGTCCACTGCGATGAACATTGGAATATCGCCAAGCTTAGCCAAGTCAGCATTCAGTGCTAGAAGTTGCTCCTCATTCCGTATATTTGGTGCAAACAAAATAACTCCACAAGGCTTATATTTTTTCACTTTAGAGATAATTTCGTCATCTACTTTAGTTACCTTTAAGCGATCATCTTTTAGCTGCTCAATCTTTGGCAAAAGCAGTTGTCCGACCTTTTCCTCAAGACTCATCTTCGACAAAATTTCTTCGATTCGTTGCTCTCTGAGTTCCTCTTCGGTATACTCAATTTCTGGTGAATTGATGTTTACTAATGTGATGCTACAACCCATCATCAAAAGCATAGCAAATGTCGTAAGCAGAACTATTAACTTTTTTGCAAGGCTCGATTTTTTCATGTTTTCATTATATCATAGATTGAGAATATTTTTCTTTTATTTTTAACGCATCTATGGTAAAATTCAATTGTATTTTTTAGGGACAATCGCATCCCTCTTAATGCGATAAGGAGACTAGAATGTATAGAACAGACGGCTATAGGGTTCACACGAAATATGACCCTATGTATGAAATCGTTCCTCATATAATGAATAGGCGACTTGATGCTACGAATGCTATCAAAGTGGCTATCTCTTTAGATCCGATTCAGGACTATATTAGAAAATGTCGCAAAAACGGCACTCCTCTTTCACATATGGCTGTAATCATTGCGGCATATGTAAGAGTAGCATCACAGAATCCACTTCTAAATCGTTTTTCCATCAATCGTAAGGTATATGCTAGAAACCATTTTTGCGTTTCCTTCGTAACATTAGTGCCTCAGACTGGTGGCGAAACTGTTAACAAGGTTTACTTTGATTTGGATGATACAATCTTCGAAATCAATGAAAAGCTAGCACACGCCATCGACTTATCTAAGGTTCAGCTCAAAGACAATGCGATGGATAAGTTCGCCAATGTTATACTGAAAATCCCTGGACTTTTAAGATTAGGTGTAGGCTTTTTCAAAATGTTAGATAGACTGTTCACTATGCCTTTCTGGGCTGTAAACGCAAGCCCATTCCATACTTCATTCTGGATTACAAATTTGGCATCGATTAGAACAGCTGCAGTTCAACATCACCTTTATGAATTTGGTACATCGAGCGTTTTCCTGGCTATGGGAAAGCCTGAATTAAAGACATATATTAATGACGACGGCGAGGTTGACCAAGAAAAGATTATAGAACTTTCAATCACAACAGATGAGAGAATCGCTAGCGGAAGCTATTTAGGACGTTGCTTCAGAGAACTTGAAAAGTATCTAAAGAATCCTGAACTTCTTGAGCAAAAACCCGAAACAATTGTTAAAGACCCCGATATAAAGAAAAAGAATCCTAAGTGGATCAGCAAATATAAATAGGAGGACATGATGAAGATTAGTTTTGTGACTTATGAATGTGGCACTAAAGAAAACCGCGAAAAATTCTTTAACGAATTATATCAATACGGCAAAACTTGCAAAGACGAGCCGGGTTGCCATCAATATGAATACTTCTTCCCTTACGAAGATGATACTAAGATTTTCCTTTTAGAAAGATGGGAGGACGAAGCAGCACTTGAACTTCATATGGCAACTGAGAATTATAAGAAAATTGCGCAGGTTAAGCCAAAGTACAATGTTACTACATCAATAATAAAATACGTGGGAGAAGAATTATAGGTTAACCCTATCGACTCCATACATACATTTAATTCAATAAAAAAACGGGCTTCGTACGAAGCCCGCTTTGTTGTGCGAATGGGTAATGTCTAGTATCTAATTATTGCTCTGACTGGGCAGGCGAGGGCACAGTAGCCGCAAGTGATGCACTTGGATTGGTCGATTACGGCGAGACCATTAGAGCCGAATGAAATCGCTTTTGAGGCGCAGGTTGGAATGCAAGTGCCACAGCCTTCACAGTCCTCATAGTTTATGCGGACAAGCTTTTTAGAAGTGTCTGGATTATAATCCTTTGGCATTTTTCCTGAAAGATAGTTCACCATATCGTCGATGTCGTGCTCGCAACCGAAGCCTACCATAACACTTTCGATTTCAGGGCAAGAATATACGAAATCCAGGGCTTTTTGGTAATTATCTGTGAGATTACCGCCACCGAATACTTTCATCGTGAAAACGCCGATTTTGGCCTCAGAAAGGCATTTAATCGCGTAATACATCTCCTCAACTGTACCTTGTCGGTTACCGTAGCGAATTCCCATGCCAGCGTAGTTATAAAGAGGAAAAACGACATCACATTCGGAGACCTTGGCCATAGACTCTGCAATGTCTGCGTGGTGGGTGGAGATGCCGATCGCCTTGACGAGACCATTAGCCTTTGCATCAATCAGAGCCTGCCAAGCAGCCTTTCTTTCTTCGAACTGACCGGGACGTACTTCGTGCATCAAAAAGATGTCTGCAGGTCGACCCATCATTTCATAAGCTTCAGCTATGGCGGCTGTCATTTCGTCATAATCTGCAGAGAGGCACTTAGAGCATATTACAAGGTTATCGGTGCGATATCCTTCGCGCTCTAATTTTGCGAGGGCAGTTTTAATGTATGGGTAAGCTCGGTAGTACTGGGCAGTATCGATGAAGTTTATGCCGGACTTGATTGCATAGCAAAGCACGTCGGCACCGCGCTCGATAGGAAGTGCGAGTTGGCCGGGACCGATAGGAAGGACCCCGAAACCGACTTTTGATACTGTTAATTCAGTTTTTCCAAGCTTAATATAGTCCATTTTTCTCTTAAACCAGTTTTCAAATAATGTATACTTGATTTTCACAAGTATTTCACTTTAATTTTGTAAACTAGTAATGTATAATAAACGAGATAGTGATATAAGTTTTTCACCAAATTAGGTGATGAGATTATTATAACTTTTCGCTAGTAAAATGTAAACAATTAGAGGTGTAGAATTGACTTTAATAGATGAAAACATAGTGCATCTTGAGAATCAGCTCGGCTTCGAGACATTTAAGCACGAATATAGGGCAGCGATTAAGACTGTAAGAACTAAAATTGAAATCCTATCAGAAGATTTTGCGGTTCGTAACGACTACAATCCTATCCACCACATTGAAAGAAGACTTAAGACTCCAGAGTCAATCGAAGAAAAACTGGTAAAGCTCGGCTGCGAGATTTCTATCCAGTCCGCTAAACAAAATATCTTTGATATAGCTGGTATCAGAGTGGTGTGTAATTTCATAGACGATGTTTATACGGTGGCGGATATGCTTTCATCACAGGATGACATTCATGTTATGACTGTAAAAGACTATATCAAGAATCCAAAGCCTAACGGATATTCGAGCTTACACCTAGTAATAGGTGTTCCAGTATTCTTACTGGACAGACTCGAAGAGGTGCCTGTTGAACTTCAAATCAGAACCGTTGCTATGGACTTCTGGGCAAGCTTAGAGCACGAACTTAGATATAAGCATGCAAAGGAATTCACCGATAGTGTCAATAATGATCTAAAGGACGTTGCTGAGACAACTAGATTGCTCGATGAAAAGATGCAAAAGCTCTTTGACGAAGTAGCTGAATTACCAGGTTTAAGCATTGGCGAAGATCAGCTCTTTAAGCCAAAAACAAAACAATTATTCAAAGAAATTAAAGTAAAGTAATATGAAAGTAGGAATCAAATTTTGCGGAGGTTGCAATCCGCGTTACGACAGAGGCGAATATGTAAAAAGGCTTGTGGCAGCTCACAGCGATTGGGATTGGGAGATTGCCCAGGTTGATGTATTATATGACTTACTCGTAGTCGTAGGTGGTTGTACCGCTTGCTGTGCGACAACTGATATTTATCAATTTAAAGATATCAAAAAGCACTTTCCGGGATTCTTAGAAGACGTATAGATTAAAGCCACATGAAAATGTGGCTTTTTGCAATAAAAAGAGGGAAAATTATGAAGCAAATTATTGATGTTTTATCTGACAAAATCGCTGATGCTGGACATCGCGCTAACTATAAAGCTAACGGCTTTAGCGATGACGATTTATCGCGTCCAGTCATAGGTATTGCGAATTCATGGAATGAGATCGTGCCAGGCCATTTTAATTTGGACAAGGTCGCAGAGTACGTAAAGCACGGAATCTACAGAGGTGGATGCACCGCAGTAGAATTTGGTGTTATGGCTGCTTGCGACGGAATCGCACAAGGACACGATGGAATGAAATATATTTTACCTTCCAGAGAGGTAATTGCGAACTCTATAGAGGTTATGGCAGAAGCTCATAAGCTCGCAGGTTTAGTATTAATCGGCTCTTGCGATAAGATTGTTCCTGGTATGCTTTTGGGTGCTGCTAGACTTGACATCCCATGTATATTAATTCCTTCAGGACCAATGCTAAGGGGTTCCGCAGAACTCAACGGTCACAAACTCGATAAGACAGGTGTAACAGAAGCAATTGCATCATATAAGGCAGGTAAGATCAGTCTAGAAGAATTCGCGAATTTGGAAGACAATATCTGCGGTTCTTGTGGATCCTGCACATTCTATGGCACGGCTAATACTATGTGTGCGCTCTCCGAGGCACTTGGAATGACTATACCTAATGGAGCTATGGCTCCAGCGGCAGATCCCGCTAGACTTAGACTTGCTACAGAAACAGGCGTTGCAATCACTGAACTCGTAAAGAAGGGCATCGGTTCCCGTGATATTATCACAAAGGAATCCATTAAAAACGCTATCAGAGTATGTACTGCAACATCCGGTTCCACTAATGCTTTCATGCATCTTACTGCTCTCGCTCACGAGGCCGAGATCGACATGGATGTCATGAGCACATTTGAAAAGTTTAACAAGGAAACTCCAGTAATCGCTAGGGTATATCCATCATGCGATTCTTCTATGGCAGAACTCCATTATGCGGGTGGTTTGCCTAGAATCATGTATAATCTAAAATCAATGCTTCATACTGACTGCATGACTGTAACAGGAAAGACAGTAGGAGAAAACTTAGAGAAATATGGTACAAAGATTACAAAGGATGTCGATTGCATTACAACTCTCGATAAGCCATATAAGCCTACAGGAGGACTTCAGGTAATGAGGGGCAATCTCGCGCCACTTACAGCAGTGACAAAGCCAGGAGCGATTTTACCGGAGGCGAGACATTTTGTCGGAAAGGCAATGTGCTTTGATTGTGAAGAAGATGCCAACAAGGCGATACTCGATGGAAAGATCGAGCCGGGAACAGTAATAGTTATAAGGTATGAAGGCCCTAAAGGTGGTCCAGGCATGCGCGAGATGTTCTCATCTATGAAATATTTGCACGGTATGGGAATGGCTACTACGGTTGCACTTGTTACTGACGGAAGATTCTCTGGAACTAACAATGGATGCTTCGTGGGACATATATCACCTGAAGCAGCTTCTGGTGGTCCTATTGCAATCGTAAAGGACGGGGATATCATCGAAATCGACACTGAGAAAGGTCTTTTGGAACTCAAGGTTTCGGATGAAGAGATAAAGGCTCGTTTATCAGAATGGAAAGCGCCAGAACCAAAGGTAACTAAGGGTTATCTCGCACAGTATGCAAAGAATGTTAAATCGGCTGCTGAAGGAGCAATTTTGGAATAGGAACTTTTCATAGGCAAAATTCAAAAAATGCTTGCAAATACTGGACTTTCGTGGTATTATGGCAAGGTAATAAATTATGGTATGACTTTAAGGAGTGGCTCGAGCCACTCCTTAGTTGTTAGTTTGAGGCGGTTTTCGCCAAAAGAAATTGATGTTTGAGGTGATTTTATGTCAAAGGTAACAGAGACTGTTAGCGAACTCGTAAATCCAATTCTCAAAGAAAATGACCTGGAACTTTGGAATGTAGAATTCCAAAAAGAGGGTAGAGATTGGTTCCTCAGGGTGTATATCGATAAGAGTGACCCAAAGGAATATATTTCAACAGATGAATGTGAACTTGTGAGTCGCGAACTTTCTGAAAAACTTGATAAGTTAGATCCAATTGAGCAGAATTATTATTTGGAAGTTAGTTCGCCAGGAATGGATAGGGAGCTTACAAAGCCAGAACATTTTGCAAAATATATGGGCGAGATGGTTGATGTAAAACTTTTCAAACCATTAGAGGGTAGTAAAGAGTACGAAGGCAAGCTTATCGAAAGAGCCGAGGATGGAAGCCTCACAATCGAGGTCGAGCCCGTGGTCGACAAGAGACCAGGCAAGGCGAAAGCAAAGCCCGAGGAAAAAGTTACATTGTTAATTAATAGCGAGTTAATCGCCAAGGTTAGCCTCGCTGTAATATTTTAAAAGTTGTATATGTGGACTTGCTTCGGCAGGTCATGGCCACAACATGGCAAGGAGGAAAACTAAAAATGAATGCAGAATTTATTGAAGCTATAAACGCTTTGGAAAAAGAAAGAAGAATTCCAAAAGAAGTTTTAATCGAAGCTATCGAATCTGCTCTGGTTAGCGCATACAAGAAGAACTATGGAACTAACCAAAACGTTAGAGTTGATATTGATGAAGAAACAGGCGACATCAATGTATTCATGCGAATGGACGTTGTTGAAGAATTGGAAGACGAGCTCACACAGCTCACTATAGATGAAGCTAGAGAAATCGACCCTAGATATGAAGTTGGCGATATCGTTGAGTATCAGGTTACACCTAAGGACTTCGGTCGTATTGCTGCACAGACTGCAAAGCAAGTAGTAGTACAGAGAATTAGAGAAGCTGAAAGAGGACTTGTATTTGATGACTTTATCGGCCGTCAGGGCGAAATCATTACAGGCATTGTACAGAGAGATTCCAATGGAACATTATTTGTTTCTATTGGAAACACAGAAGGAATACTTTCACCTAACGAACAGGTTAAGGGTGAAAAGTATAGAGTAAATGACCGCTTAAAGGTATACATCATGGATGTTAGAAAGTCCAACAAGGGACCTCAAGTATTCTTATCACGTAGCCATCCAGGCCTCGTAAAGAGACTATTCGAACTCGAAGTTCCAGAAATCGAAGATGGTACTGTAGTTATCAAGGGAATCGCTAGAGAAGCTGGTTCTAGAACAAAGATGGCTGTATGGACAGAATTCGAGGATGTAGATCCAGTTGGATCATGCGTAGGACCTAGAGGAGTTAGAGTTAACGCAATTGTTGATGAACTCTCAGGCGAAAAGATCGATATCATTCCATGGTCCGAAGATCCATTAGAATTAATTGCTAATGTACTTTCACCAGCGAAGGTTGAAGAGGTTATCATCTTGGATGCTGAAGGAAAGGCTGCACAGGTTGTAGTTCCTGACTACCAGTTATCATTAGCAATTGGTAAGGAAGGCCAAAACGTTAGACTTGCGGCTAGAGTTTCCGGCTGGAAGATCGATATTAAATCACACACTCAGTACTTCGGAGAGAATGCAGAAGCTGCACCTTCTGAAGCAGGAGAAGTCGTAGAGGTTGAAGAATAGTATGAAATCGACAAACATTCCAATGCGAAGATGCGTAGGATGCTTTATATCAAAACCCAAGCAAGAACTCATGCGCTACACACTGGTTAACGGCCAGTACGAAATGGATCCTAAGAATGTGGCTCCGGGACGTGGCGTGTATATCTGCAAAGGTTCTGATGAATGCTTAGCCAAGGCCAAAAAGCGTGGCAAGATTTAGGAGGAAGGCATGAAAGAAAAAGTACTTTCCTTGATGGGTTTTGCTGCACGTGCCAGAAAGATAGTTTCTGGATATAACACAGTGGTCTTTACTACTGAGCATGGCAAGTCAAAACTAATCATCCTAGCAGAAGACTTAGCAGACAACTCAAAAGATAAAATGATAAGTCTCGCAGAGAGATGTAAAGTTCCATATAGAGTGTACGGTGGAATTGAGGAAATGTCCCATATCACAGGAGAGATGGGCAAAGGCATTTTCGCAGTTACCGACAAAGGCTTCAAGGAAGCCATTCTAAAAGAAATCGACGAAGTAAAATAGATTATGACACTGAGGAGGTGTTCTAATGGCAGAAGAAACTAAGATTGTAAAGGCAACCCCAAAGACAAAAGATACTCAAGCGGGTGACCAACCAAGAGTTACTGTAAAAGCAGCAGTAATTCCAAATAGACCAGTTAAGCAAGCGCCAGCAAAGACTCCAGTAGCTCAACAGACTACAGAAGCTCCAGCTCGTCGTTTGCCGATGGGAAGACCAGTAGTAAATAAGGACTTAGAATCCAGAGGATCTAGAATTCCAGCTGGATTAAAGGTCGTTCCAAAGGATGTTTCCAATCCTAAGAAAGCAGAACCTGTTCCTGAAGTTAAAGAGGAAGTTAAGGTTGAAACACCAAAGGAAGAAGTAAAGGTAGAAGCTCCAAAGAAGGAAGAACCAAAGACTGAAGAAGTTAAGGTTGAGGCTCCTAAAGTAGAGGCTCCAAAGGCTGAAGCTCCAAAGAAGGAAGAAAAGCCAGCAGCTAAGCCACAAAAGCAAGAGCAGAAGCGTGAAGGCGCAAAGGGCGACTACAAACCATATAAGGGCGAAGGCCAAGGACGTGATGGTAAGTTCCAAGGGAAATCAGACGATAGACGTAATCAGTCTGGCGACAAGGGATACAAACGCGATCCAAAGACAGGCACAAGATACCAGACAGCAGATTCAGGCGATAAGAAGGGCGGCAAGCCATTCCAGAAGCGTGATGGCGCAAAGGGCGGCGAAGGTTTACAGAGAATGGAAACTAAGCACGGCGCTAAGGATCAACAGAAGCGTAGCTTCGTAGAAAGAGACCACAACAAGTTTGATAAGTTTGAAAACCGTGGTCAGGCCGGAAAGAAGAACAAGGACGGTATCGATCAGAGAAGCTTAGAAAAGGCTGCAAAGCCAAAGAAGCACAGCCAGTACAAGCAGGAAGTTGTTGTCGAAGAAGACATCATGGAATCAATGCCAACAGGTACAATCGCAGTTACTTGCCCTATCACAGTTGGCGGTTTCTGCGAACAGGCTGACATTACATTAAACACTGTAATTATGACACTCATGAAGATGGGTATCATGGCTAATATCAACCAGAGCTTAGATGCAGATACAGTTGAAATTTTAGCAGCAGAGCTCGGTATTAGTGTTCTCGTAACTAAGGAAGAAAAGGTTGAAGTTGAAGAGGGTATCGAAGACTTCGAAGATAAGGAAGAAGACCTTAAGCCACGTGCACCATTCGTAACAGTAATGGGCCACGTAGACCATGGTAAGACTTCGCTTCTCGACGCTATCAGACAAACTAATGTAGCTACAGGCGAAGCTGGTGGTATCACGCAGCACATCGGTGCTTCAGAAGTTACAATCAACGGCAAGAAGATTGTATTCCTCGATACACCAGGTCACGAAGCTTTCACAGCAATGCGTGCTAGAGGTGCGCATGTTACAGATATCGCAGTACTAGTAGTTGCTGCTGATGACGGTGTAATGCCACAGACAATCGAGTCTATTTCCCACGCAAAGGCAGCAGGTGTTCCAATCATCGTAGCTATTAACAAGATTGATAAGCCAGCAGCTAACCCAGATAGAGTAAAGCAAGAACTCACAGAACATGGCATCCTCGTAGAAGATTGGGGTGGTGACACTATCGCAGTTCCAGTATCTGCAAAGAAGGGAACTGGTATTACAGAACTCCTCGAAATGATTCTTTTACAAGCTGAAGTTCTCGAGCTCAAGGCTAACCCTAACCGTATGGCAAAGGGATCTGTAGTAGAAGCTAGACTTGACAAGGATAAAGGTCCTGTTGCTACACTTCTCGTAGACAATGGTACTTTAAGAGCAGGTCAATCAGTAGTTGTTGGTAACTGCTATGGACGTATTCGTCTCATGACTGACTTCAGAGGAAAGGAAATCGCAAAGGCAGGTCCTGCTACAGCAGTAGAAATCTTAGGACTTGACGGAGTTCCAGAAGCTGGTGACGAATTTAACGCAGTTAAGGACGATAAGACAGCTAGAAAGATTGCTGAAAATAGAAAGATGAAGTTGAGAGAAGAAATCTTAGCTCGCAACGCATCATCAACTCTCGAAAAGTTATTCAGCCAGATTCAAGAAGGCGAAGTTAAGGACCTCAACTTAATCGTTAAGGGCGACGTTCAAGGCTCAATCGAAGCTATTGTTGCATCATTAGAAAAGCTCAACAACGAAAACGTAAGAGTAAAGGTAGTACACACTGGCGTAGGTACAATTAACGAGTCCGATGTAATGCTCGCATCCACAACAGGATCAATCATCATCGGTTTCAACGTACGTCCTACTACAGCTGTTCAGACATATGCAGATAGTGAAAACGTTCAGATCAGACTTTATAGAGTAATCTACGATATCATCAACGAAATTGAAGATGCTATGAAGGGTATGCTCGATCCTGAATTCAAGGAAGAAGTATTAGGAAAGATCGAAGTTCGTGACACATTCAAGGTTCCTAATGTAGGCATCATCGCTGGTGCATACGTTGTAGAAGGAAAGGCAGTTAGAAACGCAGAAGTTAGACTTGTTCGTGATGGTATTGTTATCCACGAAGGAAAGATTTCATCACTTAAGAGATTCAAGGACGACGCAAAGGAAGTTCTCACTGGATTTGAATGCGGTATTGGCATTGAAAACTACAATGATATCAAGGTTGGAGACATCATTGAATGCTTCCAGATGGTAGAAGTGGAGCGTAAGTAATATGGCAAAAAGTATTAGATCAGATGAAGCAGTAGCTAAGGATATAAACGAAATCTTAAATGTATATGTAAATCCACAACTTGGAATGCATAATGGTTCCTGCGAATTGACAGGACTCGAAAAGGGCGTTGCAAAGATTAAGTTCCTTGGCGCATGCGCAGAGTGCGTAGCATCTTCAGACACATTCGAAGATGTTATCAAGGCTACAATCTTGGAAAAGGTTCCAGAAGTAAAAGATGTAGTTGTTGATGATACAGTTTCACAAGACATCTTAGACTTAGCTAGAAAGATTTTGAACCACGAGGTTTAGTATGGGAAAAAGTTATAGAGCAGACCGTTTAGGCGGTGAAATACAAAAGGTTGTTGGTGAACTCTTAATCAACGGTGTTAAAGATCCTAGACTCACAAGCAATTTTGTAAATATAACTGGTGTAGAGGTTACTCCTGATGGAAGCTACGCATATATTTATGTGACAGTTTTAGGTTTCTCAAAGGATCCTGAAGTGGTTAAAGGTCAGCAGGAAGAAGTGCTTAGAGGACTCAACTCCGCAAAGGGCCTTTTCAAGAAGGAACTCGCAAAGGCTGTACAGATTCGCAGAATCCCTGAATTGATTTTCAAGTTCGACCAGGCCGCAGCTTATGGTGAGCACATCGATGAAATCTTATCTACTATTCCGTTCGAGGAATATCATGCAGAAGATCACAGCGCCGTAACTGACTCCGCAGAGGATGAAGAGGAACTATAATGCAAAACAACACTATGCGAGAGATCGCAGAACAATTATATAGAGCAGAGAACATTTTGCTTTACCCACATGTCGGAATCGACGGCGATGCCGTTGGCTCTTGCGCAGCTTTAGCACGTGTCTTAAGAAAGATGGGAAAGACAGTTTATGCACTCTACAGTGAGGACATGCCTTCCAATTTGGAATTTATGATTTACGATGACGAGGGCAGACCATATTTCACTAATGATGCAAATATCATTAAGGACGATGACCTCGACATATCTATGTGCGTTGACTGCGGTGAATATGGCAGATTTAAGGACTACACCGAGAAGTTTGATAAGGCAAAGACTACAATCTGCGTAGACCATCACGGCACTTCACAGGGAATTGCAAAGTTCAACTATATCGACCCAGAGGCAGCTGCGTGTGGCGAACTTATTTATGAACTCATAATCGAACTCAATGAGGTGAAATTCCTTTCCACTGCTGACCCACTGATTCCCGATAAAGCAATCGGTGAAATGCTCTTTGCAGCCATCACTACAGATACGGGAAACTTCCAGTATTCCAATACTACGAAGAATTCCCACGAAATCATGGCAAAACTCTATGACTGGGGCGTTGACGTCAACAAGATTTCTATAGAACTCTACGAAAACGATAGACCAGAGAAGGTAATGATTGCGAATCGCGCGATGAATAATATGATTATGGTCGGTAACGGCAGGGGAGTTATCGCTTATGTATCACATAACGATTTAGAAGAAATCGGTGTCATGGCAGGCGAGACAGACCCTATTGTCCAGAAGTTAAGAGCGATAGCAGGCGTGGAATACGCTGCTTTCCTTAAGGAAAAAGAGCCAGGTGAAATTAGAGTATCATATCGTGCAAAATCAGTTGGAAACGTATGTGAACTCGCCATGCTTCACGATGGCGGTGGTCACATCAAAGCTTCTGGTTGCACACTACGTGATATGTCACTCGAAGAAGCCGTAGAAATTATTAAAAAAGATATTGAAGAGGCAGTTAAGAACCTTTAATGAAAGATGGAATAATAAATCTTAATAAACCGGCTGGCGTTACATCAAACGATATGATTTACAAGGTTAGATCAATCTTAGGTGTGAAGAAAGTGGGTCATACGGGTACATTAGATCCGCTTGCTACGGGTGTACTTCCTATTTGTATTAACAAGGGAACCCGCGTGGCGGAGTATCTTGATGTGGACTTTAAGACTTACTGTTGCACTATGATTCTCGGAATTGTAACAGATACTCAGGATGTCACAGGAAATGTATTAGAGGATAACTTGGTATCCGTAAAAGAGAGCGATGTAAAGAAGGCTTTCAAAGGATTTCATGGGCTTATAGACCAGATGCCTCCCATGTATTCAGCCGTTAGAATCGAAGGACGCAAGCTTTACGATGTAATGCATAACGGAACGAAGGAAGAGCAGGACGAGATAGAAAAGAAAGTTCGCGCTCGCCAAGTCTATATTAAAAAAATCACAGTGGATGATCCACTCTATGTGGACGGAGACAGCAAATATAGCAATAAGCCGCATGTAAGGTTTACTGTTGAGTGCTCCAAGGGCACATACATCAGAACTATTTGCCAAAATGTAGGCGAGATTCTTGGCTGTGGCGCTACGATGGAGAGTTTGGTAAGAACTGCTAGCGGAGCTTTCAAAATCGAGGACGCTGTAGAACTCGATGAACTCATCGAAGCAGCAAAATCTAATGGCTTAGTTAAAGAAGAAATAAGTCCAAAAGGATATAATCGTTTGGTGCATACGACACCGCTTTCTGAAGATATTCCAGAAGCCTTAGAAAAGTATGTTTTGCCGCTCGATTATCCGCTCGAAAAGTTCGGAAAAGCAATTGTTAACAAAGAGGTTGCACAGCGTTTCATAGATGGTTGGCACATCTCGTATCGTGAAATAAAAATTACAAAAAAGCCTACATATAAGGAACCGGTTCCAAAGGAAGAACTTAGGGATGCAGACCCTGAATCAAAGGGTAATCATAACGGTTCATATGCGGGCTTAAAGGTTTACCCTGAATTCAAGGGTGCCTATAGACTCTATCAGGACGACGGTACTTTTTTAGGAGTCGCTTTCCACAACGATAGATATCACAAACTTGTAGCAGACAAGGTATTAGTAAGATGATAATAATGACTGAATTACCTGAAAAGGTAGATAGCAAATTAATATTGGCTCTCGGCAATTTCGATGGTGTCCACCTCGGCCACCAGGAGATTATTAAGAGGGCGGTGAAACGCACGATGGACTTAAGACGTCAGTCAATTGATGTAAAGTCGGCCGTTTTTACATTTTCTAACCACCCTAGAAACTTAATTCCAGGAAAGAAGCCTGTAAAGAACATAATTTACAGGGAAGAAAAGGCAGCTCTCATCGAATCACTTGGTGTGGATTATCTTTTTGATATTCCTTTCACTAGTGAAATCATGACGATGCCACCAGAAGATTATGTTAAAAAGCTTTTAGTGGAACAGTTAAATGTCAGAGAGACTTTCTGTGGATTCAACTATAGTTTTGGCTTTAAGGGCGCAGGTGACGATGAACTTCTCGTAA
>JAZQQK010000050.1:0-8043 GCA_045629065.1 Anaerovoracaceae bacterium
CGTTGATTGTGGTTACTGGCACTTGTGGCACTTCAATCCAGATGAAGAAGAAGCTGGCAAGAACGGCTTCCACTTGGACAGCAAAGAACCCAACTGGGCTGACTTCCAGAAGTTCATCATGGGCGAAGTTCGTTACAACTCACTTATGATTAAGTTCCCAGAAAGAGCAGAACAACTCTTCACTAAGTCCGAAGCTGAAGCTAAGGCTAAGTACGAATCACTCGTTGCTAGAAAAGCTTCAATGGACAAGAAGGACTAGTCCAAAGTTGACAATTTCTGAGGTGTCTAGCAGTCACACTGCTAACACAAAATAAAATTTAAGTCTCAACTTAAACATAATAAAGAACCCGGTCTCGTAAGAGATCGGGTTTTTTGGTGTGTATAAAAGATGTCTCAAAGAAAAAGCCTTGCGTGTATCTTCCTTATGAAAAAATTGCTACTTAAATATATATCTGCCTTTGCCGTAGCCCTGCGCTTTTGTGATAAGACCATTGTCGAACATTTTCTTTATTAGCGCCGAAGCAGGGGTCTCGGTTATACCAAGGATTCTCGTAACATCCGAACGGCCAAATACGCTTTTCTGGCCGATTTCTCGCCTAATTCTTTCAATATTATTATATGTCTTTTGATAGAAGCCTAAGGCGAATATTGGCTCCTTAACTTCTATACCACGATTAAAGTCCACATGGAGTTCTTTGTTGGATAAATCATTCGTGCCTTCCAGCAAAAGATTCTCAAGGAATAGTTTCAAATAATCCGTGGTTTCATGTATGCCTTTAAAAATATCGCTGTAGTTGGCCCTGACCAGTGCATTCCTAAAATACCAGGCATTCTCCGCAAAGATATCGTTCGTTACATCGAATCCAAATGTTTTTAAATACTTGATCAGAAATACTGCAACTGTCCTTGTGTTGCCCTCACCAAAAGGATGAATTTGCCATAGGTCGGAAGTAAATCTCGCTAAATGGCTGATAATCTCATCCATAGATAAACCTTCGTACTTGAAAGTTTTTTCCCTGTCAATATCATACTCCAGCATCTCTTTTAGCTCCAGAGAATTGCCGTAGCCAACACTCGCGCCATTAAGAACCCACTCCGCTTTTGTAATATTATAGTCTCTTATCTGACCCGCATGTTTATAAATGCCGCCGAATAATCGCTTATTAATCGATAAAATCTGTTGGGCTGAAAAAACAAAACCTTCCTCCTGAATGAGCTCTGCGATTCTAAGGGAGACTAAATCAGCTTCGCTTTGGCGACTGCCTTCGAAAAATCCTCCTGCCGCAGATTCTCTGGTTGCTTTCTCTTCATAGTAAGATTTGATTAATTCTTCTGCTTCAGCGATATTTATTTCACCTTTGATATTTCTTTCAGCCGTATCAAGCAAATATTTTGAGACCTTCAAATTATCAACTTGCTGCAGGCCTGCCCCGGTTTTCCATGCATAGGACTTATACCTCTCGCTCGGCTCCTTAGATTGATAATATTTATCTAATATGCTGTTTTTGCTATTCATATTGCGCAATTCTCCTTTATGTTTAGCATATTATACTATTTTTATGTGAAATATGCAAGTAATATACTGTTTTTACATAGTATTAAAATGCAATATAAAAGAGAATGGCCGGGCCTTCGACCATTCTCCCTTTTCTTTACTAATTATCTAATTCTGCATGCGTATTTGCAGTCTTCTAAGGCTGTTTCTCCTATGAGGTTGCCGTCCGCATCATAAGCCTTTGCTACTACCTTGTAGAAATATCTCTTGCCCTTTACAGCTGATGTGTTCAGGTACCATGGTTCGTCCTTTCCTACGACCTTTGTGAGCTTGTAAGCGGAGTTGTCCGGAACTGTAAAGGATTCTGCTCTATAGAAGTCATACTTTACAGTGTAGCCCTTAGCCTTGAAATCTTTAACCTTTTCGCTGTCGGTAATAGTAACCTTGATGCCGCGAGCAGTGTTCTCGGATCTAGCAACAACCTTGTCCTCTATGACCGGTGTAACCGGTGTGTCCTCTTGAGCCTTCTTTGCATCGATCTCTGCTTGAAGTGCGGCTGCCTGTGCCATTATTTCACGATACTTTTCTATATCAAAGGAAGGTACTAAGTATTCAGGTGCTTCGCTCTCTCCGGCAATCGTCCATCCACTTGGAAGATAAGTTTTTAACATTTCCGCATCTGTGTCTGTTGCTTTATTAAGCACACCTCCTGTTGTATCATTAAGCCAATTTTGGAAACAATTTGTCGCTGTTGTTAAGGCTAACATTGTTACTTCATGAAGCGAAGTACAACCTTTAAACATATTTTGATAGCAAAAGCTTTCTAATGTTTCTGCTGGAAGTATTGGCGCTTGTGTCAAGCCTGTGCAGCCTTCGAACATGCCTGCATAACAAGAATATGTTAATATTTCTGCTGGAAGCATTGGCGCTTGTGTCAAGCCTGTGCAGCCTTCGAACATGCTTTGATAACAATACATTGCTAATGTTTCTGCTGGAAGCACTGGCGCTTGTGTCAAGCCTGTACAGCCAGCGAACATGCCTGCATAACAATTTGTCGCTAATGTTGTTGATGGAAGTGTTGGCGCTTGTGTTAAGTCCGTACAGCCTTCGAACATGCTTTTATAACATGCGGCTTCTAATGTTACTACTGGAAGAATTGGTGCTTGTGAAATGCCTGTACAACCTTTAAACATACTTTGATAGCAAGAAGTTGCCAATGTTGTTGCTGGGAGTATTGGTGCTTGTGTCAAGCCTGTACAACCTTCAAACATTTCAATGTAGCAACCGGTTTTTAATGTTTCTGCCTGAAGTGTTGGTGCTTGTGTCAAACCTGTGCATCCTTTAAACATGCTTTGATAACAAAAGTCATTCAATATTGTTGCTGAGAGTATTGGCGCTTGTGAAATACCTGTACAATCTTTAAACATACTTTGATAGCAAGAAGTTGCCAATGTTGTTGCTGGGAGTGTTGGCGCTTGCGTAAGTCCTGTGCATCCTTCGAACATTCCAGAGTAGCAACTGTTTGATAATGTTTCTGCCTGAAGTTCTGGTGCTTGTGTAAGTCCTGTACAGCCTTTGAACATGCTTTGGTAACAATATGTTGCTAATGTTGTTGCTGGGAGTATTGGCGCTTGCGTAAGTCCTGTGCATCCTTCAAACATGCTTTGATAGCAATTGCTTGCTAATTTTGTTGCGGAAAGTGTTGGCGCTTGCGTAAGTCCTGTACAATTTTCAAACAAACGATAGAAGCAGTAGTGGTTTGTTAAAAGATCTGTTAATCCACAAGTTCTAATTAATGTAGTAATATCCCCACTAGCCTTTATTTTTCCTGCTATGTTAAAATGGTAATAGCTAGGGCTGCCATAGAATATCATCAGTGGTAATACTACTCCTAGGCTAACATTATCCTCGCCTTTTGCTTTAAAATAAACGGTGTTTCCATTTTGCAATGTTATTTCGCTACCAACTACATAATCTATCCAATTTGAGCTTCTCTTTGGATTTGCTTCTGTTGTGTATACTAAAGATATATTATCTGGTGTTCCACTTGCAACAAGCGAAATCTTGGAGTTATCCTCTAAAGCAGTAAATGCGAGATACTCTGTTTCTTTAAGATTTTCAGCATATTCATTCCAATTAGTTGCACTGGCATATGTTGACTTATATCCGTTTTCTACATATAAATTCAGTTTTTCGCAATTTTCGAATGCTTTTTCCCCTAACGTCGCCGGTGTAAGCGAATTAATGATTACACAATTCAATTCATCACAGTTTTTAAATGCTTGAACCCCTATAGATGTAACGCTGGCTGGTATTATCACTTGCTTGAGTTCGTCACAACCATCAAACGCCTCTCGTCCAATCTTATTAACGCTTGATGGAATTGATACCACATTCACTCTTGTGAAACTGACAAATGAAAGCTCACCAATGGATGTAACACCATCTTCAATTACTACTTCTGTGATATAGGCTTTCTGATCATCCCATGGTCTATCTTCCATGCTGTTAAAGTTAGGCATATCGCCTGTTCCTGCAATTGTAAGTTTATAAGTAGGATGTTCTCCTAAAGTTCCATTTTCCATGAGTTCCCACGTTACTGCGCTACCTGGCAAAGTTCCACTTTCTGCAAAAGCTACGCCTGTTGCCATCGGTATCATGGTGAGTACCATTGTGAGAACTAGCAGTACGCTTAAAAATTTCTTTTTCATGTTAAAATTTCCCTCCATTTATATAAATTTATTTGTTTACTTAAATATATATTTTAACATATTTTTGTGCGATTCTCAATAAAGGGCGCATATGTATACGCAACTCTGCCGAACTATTTATTCGCAAATCTTACAAAAGACAAAGAACCCCTAGGCAGGGTTCTTTGTTCATTCTAAGGCTTATATAATTTCGAGGTTCATCATTATTTCATATCTAAAGACCAACTCTCGAGATTTGTATGAAGAAGTTCATGTGATTTGTGGGAAAGTGGTTTTTCGAGGAACTCTTTATATGCGAGCTGAACTGTGGAGTTCTCGTGTGAGAATCTAATGTCGTTAGCTTCGTCGAGTCCATATAAGCACTTACCACGCACTTCGGCTTTTTCCATGCCATCTTCGAATGGCTGGCCGCCGCCGCCTACACAGCCACCTGGACAAGTCATGACTTCTACAAAGTCATACTCTACTTCTCCGCGGTTAACTGCATCTAATAATTCACGTGCGTTAGCAAGACCAGTTACTACTGCAACCTTAAGTTCTGCTCCCGCAAGGTTGAATTTTGCTTCTCTCCAGCCCTTATAGCCGCGCACTTCTTTGAATGCGTCTGGAGCTGGGTTAGAACCTGTTACAAGGTAATATGCGCTACGAAGTGCTGCCTCCATAACACCGCCTGTAACGCCGAATATTACTGCTGCGCCTGTACCTTCACCAAAGATTCCGTCGTAAGGAGTATCGACTAAATCTTCAATCTTGATAGCGTCAGCCTTAATCATTCTGGCGAGTTCTCTAGTTGTTAATACAAGGTCTACATCATATCCGTGTCCCGCGTTATTAACCTCAGGCACCTGTCTTTCGTACTTCTTTGCTACGCAAGGCATAATGGAAACTGAGTAGATATTGTCTGGATTTTCTCCAAGCTTCTCTGCGATGTATGTTTTTGCCATAGCGCCGAACATCTGCTGTGGAGATTTTGCTGTGGAGAGTTGCTTAACCATGCTTGGATATTGAGTCTTCGCGAATCTTACCCAACCTGGGCAGCAAGATGTGAACATAGGCCACTTGTAGTCTTCTTTGTGAGCAAGTCTCTCTAAGAATTCGGATCCTTCCTCCATGATAGTGAGGTCTGCTGTAAAGTTAGTGTCGAATACATAGTCGCAACCGAGTTTCTTTAGTGCGCAAACCAGCTGACCCATAGTTGCCTTGCTCTTTGCGATACCCATTTCGTCGGCCCATGCAGTTCTAACTGCTGGTGCAACCTGTACAACTACCTTCTTGTTAGGATCTGCAAGTGCAGCTAAAAGTTCGTTTCTATCATCTCTTGCTCTTAAGGCACCTACTGGGCAGTGTGTTACGCACTGACCGCAAAGTACGCAGTTCGAGTCTTCGAGTTTCTTGTTGCCCTTAACTCCGACAGTTGCTCTAAAGCCGGAACCGATGAGTTCCCAAACTCCGATTGACTGAATCTTTTCGCAAACCTGGATACAGCGCATACACTTGATGCACTTGGAGTTATCTCTAACAAGTGGAAGACTAACGTCTGCCTTATACTTGTCAGCAATATTATCATAGCGGTTCTCGATGATACCGAGTGAGTTTGCTACTTTCTGGAGTGAACAATTACCTGAACGTACGCATGTAGCACAGTTTGAACGGTGGTCGGAAAGGATGAGTTCTACATTTAAGCGTCTGTTTTCACGTACCTTAGGGCTGTTAGTGATAACCTCCATACCCTCTTCGCAAGCTGTGTTGCAAGCTGTAACTAATTTATCATGTCCTACAAGTTCAACTACGCAAACTCTGCAAGCGCCGATTTCATTGATTTCTTTGAGATAGCAAAGGTGTGGGATTTCGATGCCTACCTTTTTGGCAGCATCCATAATAGTAGTACCTTCTTTAACGCTAATCTCTTGTCCGTTAATCTTAAGCTTTACCATTTGCCATCCCTCCCTCCTTTGAATGATGCCAAGCCGTGGAAGTCGCAACGTAAGCAACGAGTTGCTTCTTGTAATGCTTCTTCGAGTGACATTGGTTGTTCTACTTCATTAAAGTCGTTGCCACGTTCTCTAGCGTATCTTTCCTGAAGTTCAACTCTACCACAAGGATTTGGATCGTTAGGTGTAGCTACTGGGATGTCGATATCTACTGTAAGCTCGTGCTTATAGCCCAAATATCTATCAATATTAGCTGCTGCAACTTTTCCTGCTGCTACAGCTCTAATTACTGTTGCTGGACCTGTAACACAGTCGCCACCGGCAAAGATTCCGTCGATTCCTGTGAGTGAAAGGTCGTTCATAGCCTTGATGTTGCCACGGTTAACTGGAAGTCCCATCTCTTCGAAGGACTTAGAGTCTGTCGCTTGACCAATTGCGGAAATGATAATGTCGCAAGGGATCTTTTCTTCAGGGCTTTGCGATGCAACTGGCTTTGGTCTACCCTGTGCGTCTGCTGGACCTGGGATCTGTGGCTGTACCCAAAGTGCATGTGCATAGCCATGTTTATCAGTTTCGATTCTTACAGGAGCTTTAAGCTGAAGGATTTCGATACCTTCTGCAGCTGCTGCATCGATTTCTGCAGGTAATGCTGTCATGTCTTGACGACGACGTCTATATACGACTGATACGGATGCTGCACCGAGACGGTTAGCTGTACGAGCTACGTCCATGGCAACGTTTCCTCCGCCGATTACGGCTACATGCTTGCCCTTAAAGTCTGGCATAGCATTGTCTCCGATACCTCTTAACATTTCTACTGCTGGGATTACGCCCTTAGCAAATTCACCATCAATGCCGAGATTCTTTGCATTGTGTGATCCGATAGAAACATAGATTGCATCATATTCTTTCTTTAACTTTTCTAATCCACCATTCTGAGTGGCATCACAGCCAAGCTTAACATCGATTCCTGTAGAAAGGATTGCATCGATATCCCATTGCAGTCTCTCACGAGGAAGTCTATAGCTTGGAATACCATATCTAAGCATTCCACCGAGCTGATCTCTCTTTTCAAAGATTGTAACCTGGTGGCCCATGAGTGATAAGAAATATGCAGCTGTAAGTCCGGAAGGACCTCCTCCTACTACTGCGATATTCTTTCCTGTCTTTGGTAATTTCTTTGGTACTTTTGGATTATCGCAATTGTCCACAGCAAAGCGCTTGATTCCTCTGATATTAATAGGTGCGTCGATAATTGTACGACGGCACATTGCTTCGCATGGGTGCTCGCATATAAGTGCACATACAGTTGGGAATGGATTATCCTTTCTGATGAGATTTACTGCGTCGTTGTATCTGCCAGCTTTAGTCAATGCTATATAACCTGGTACGTCAACGTTTGCAGGACATTTTGCTACGCATGGAACGGATACTGTTCCGGATGTTTCTCTAGGTGCGCAAACTTTGTTAGTGATGTGTGAAACGAAATCTTCGCGATATCCGTTTAAGCATCTCAACACCATATCGGCTGCTTCAAAACCGATAGCGCAGTCTGCGGATGATTTGATGGAATTTGCAGTTTCTTCTAAAAGCGTTAAATCGCTAAGCGAAGACTCTGCATCTACGTCCAAAATGTCGTCGATGATGTTCTCTAACTGAGCTAGACCAACACGACATGGTACGCATTTTCCACATGATTGTGAATGACACAACTTTAAGAACGCTGACATTAAATCTACTGGGCACTGATTAGGATTGCTTGCGCCAATTCTCTTCTCTAATTCCTGGTAGAGACTGTCGATCGTCTTTTGAGCGGCATCGTTGGATTTGATAAATAACTTGTCCAATGTTCCTCTCCTTTCAAATTCAAAATTTCTATGTCAAAGTAATTGCAAACAAAATACAA
>JAZQQK010000051.1:0-2792 GCA_045629065.1 Anaerovoracaceae bacterium
TATCAAGCTCTAGTTCATCATAGGCTGTAATCTCTCTAAGCTCCGCAATATCAAATGGAGCAAGTCTAGCACCACATGATACCAGGATTGATTTAGCAGCCTTTCCGGCTGCAAGCTTATACTTGGCATACTGCCTTACCGCAAAGTGATCTGGCTCTCTGGCTGCAAGTTCATCAAACATCAGATCCACTGGATTCTTGAATTCCTCATCATCCTCACGTACCTCCATTGCATTGATAAATTCTAGCAAAGTAGAAAAGTTCTGTTCCTCTTCAGGGGCTTCCTTCCAGATATAACCGATAAGTGCTGTATATAGCAGCTTTTCGGCTTTTTCCCAGAACTCGTCCCCGCCTTTTCCTTCACCTTTTGTGTTGGCAATCAATGTCGTTACCAGCTTAAGCACATCCTTTTCAGAATGAATATAAGCAAATGGATTGTAATGCATCGACTTCTTGAAATTAATCGTATTAAAGAACTTCATTCGATACTTATTCTTATACAAGGCATTTCCAATTTCAGGCAATAAAGTTCCTTTCGGATCAGTTACTACAAAGCTAGAATGCATCTGTAGCATGTTCGGTTTAATGAAGAATCTTGTCTTACCTGAACCAGAACCACCGACCACAAGCACATTCTTATTTCGTGCATACTTTGGTTGCGATGGCCTGCTACTCATAGTGATATGCTCCGTCTGCGACAGAATCACATTTTGAGAGAAATCAGGATCCTCAAATGGAGCTATGTCCTCATGTTTGCCCCACCTGGCTGAACCGTACTCTTCGTTGTGTCTGTACTTCTTGGCGTTTTTGCCTTTAAGATATACAGCCAATCTGAGTGCGGCCCCACATGCGATACCTACTAAAATATCTGTCGGAAACAAACTAGGAAGCGGATTAGCAAATGCTGCTCCAAATGCTCCATCCAAAACTAAACTCTGTACCTTTTCTGACATATTACTGCCAACTGCTATTCTCCAGGCTTCACCCAGATTAGTTGCAAATGCTCCCACCAGAATGTATGGAACATTGAGAATAAGGAGCTTTTTAATATCTTTCTGACTCATCGTGAATGCTCCTTCTTCTTTTCTTTGTCCTTACGCGGTGTTTTTGCAACGATATCCTTGAACTTCTTAAGCTTTTCAAGCACACTACCTCGTGTCTTTGTTCTGCTCTTTTTCTTCATCTCTTCTCTAGCAAAATCCTTCATTGCAGCAAGCACTGCATCTGCGTCTTTAGCCTTGAAGAAAAGATTATATACTGGCGGATCTACCGATTTATCCTTTGTAACCGCAAAATCTACGCCATATTTGTCTGCACATTTTCTAAATAAACGTACATCCTCGGAATTGAGCGGTGTACTTGTTACTCCCTGACCCTGCCCTACTAAGTCCTTCACAGACATCTGGCCTGTCTTAGGAGCTTTAATCAGATCTCCAATGTCTTTGCCAAACTTATCGAGCATTTCACCATTCTTTTCGTTAATATATCTAGCCAGCTCTCTAAGTGCAGGCTCTGCTAAACGCACAACAAATTGGCACGTTTCTTTGGAAAGCTCATCATTCAACGGTCATCACCCCTTTCGCTTTTCACTTGTTATAAGACTCCGGAAAGCATATTCACACATACACCAGCTTCCCTAGCAGTCGATGCCTCCTCATTCACACGATCATCTGGCTCACCGCAAATAATAAGCTCTCTACAAGTCTTAATAAGAAAGTCACACATCTTGCGACGCTTCTTCTCTGTTTCCGGATCATTCTCATCAAATACGTCACTAAACATAAGAACTGGGCAAATAGGAAGTTTTCCCTTTGCAATAAGCTCCCTACAATACTTCCTAGCTTGGTCCTCTGCATCTACACGGTTTTTACTCCATGCGGCTGACACATATGCTCTTGAAATAGTTCTACTCATAGCGCCTCCTAATACTCTAACTGATATGCTGAAAAGTCTTCTGTTCCAGTAGAAAGAGTTACAATTCTTGATTCTATAAGCCCTTTGATTTTCTCAATGTCAGTATCAAAAATATTCTCTCCCACAATGTTACAAATACCGGAGCATTTCATAACCATCATGCTTCCTACAAAAAATTTTGACGCTCCTACTTTAAGGATTTTTCTTTCATCGATTGTTGCTACATAGTCATCTCCAATAGGAAATCCTATTCCATGGTTCCCTATGCCTTGCATCACTCGAATAACTTCCATATCCCCAATGCATCTGTGTTTTCCGTTTGTTCCAACAATGACAGCTGCATGATTTTCCAAAGTGCTTGTGTCTGGTGTCTCTTTGAATCCATCTTTTACCGGATCCAGCTTTATACTAATTTCTAAATTTTCCAATTTCGTTACCTCTTTTCATAAAAATAGACCACGTTAAACAAGTCCATTTGCATGGTCGTTGTTATACATGGCCTGATAATAGTTGCTTATAGTCAGCGGTGCATTGTAAAGCGTTGCCAACATATACTGTTTGATATTTCTTACCTGGGTTCCATTTTCCTTTAAGCAGCTAAGTACATAAGATATATGACTATAATCCAGCTTCATAAACTGAGACTTCACTACGCTCACAGGCTTATCATCACCTGCTATTCGTATGGTCTTCCTCTTGGAGCAAACAGTATCAATAATCAGATCAAATATTTCATTGATTGTCTGCCCTTCATAAGGATGGTCATGGAATAATGCTTCCAAGCACAACTTCTCATAGAAATAATTGCGATACGATGTCCTCTCATCGTTATCCACATCCACTCCTGATAAGATAGGATCAGTATTATTAAACTCTGTA